>CAYMKL010000086.1:0-31314 GCA_964390805.1 uncultured Anaerolineae bacterium
TCACGGTGCGCGACGCTCTTCCGATCTCCCTGGCAGGGGGAGGCCGGGAGGGGGTGGATTCTAGGACACAGAAAGCCCACCCTCCCCTTGCCCCTCCCTCAGAGGGAGGGAGAATGCACCACTTGCTGCCATTGGTCTACTTCGGGTAGCCATTCTCTGCCAAGAAAGCATCTATTGCCGCGCAGAGCTCTGGCAGGGCTTCTTCGGGAGTGGCCTCTCCCGCCCAGATGCTCTGCATGCCTGGGCCGATAATGGAGCCATCCAGTTCGCCCCACTCGGGGAAGTAGCCGAAGCTGCCCACCTTGGCGTTCTCGCCCTCGGTGAGGAAGGCCTGGCGATTAGCCGGCGGCAGATCCTGCCCGAGGAAGGCTTCAGAGCGAGCGGTGGACCGCAGGGCCGGGAAGATCTCCCCGGAGGCGGTGTAGAGCTTCTGGCCGCCGTCGGTGCTTTGCAGCCAGCTCAGGAAGGTCCAGGCCGCCTCCTTGCTGCCACTGCCGCTGCTCATCACCCACGCTGCGCCGCCAGCGGCGGCCGACCGCTGGCCACCGTCGGGGATGGGCACCACAGCCACGTCGTAGTTCATGTCGGCGGCATTGAAGGCCGACACCCGGCTGGAATTCTGGATGATCATGGCCACCTGGCCGGCCTGGAAGACGCCGGCGTCGCCGCCGGACTGGCTGAGGTTGGCGTCACGCATGGCGTGGTTGTTGTTCATCATGTCGGCGAAGAACTTGACGCCCGCCATGGCTGCCGGTTCGGTCAAGGTGCATTTGGACGGGTTGCGCATGTCGTCCAGAATGCTGCCCCGGTTCTGGCCGATCCACAACGCATACTTGCCGCCCTCCATGCCCAGGGCGTAGCGAGCCACCCGACCGCTGGCCTCCACCACGGTCAACTGCTCGGCGGCCGCCAGCAGGTCATCCCAGGTCCACGCATCGGTGGGATACTCCACGCCAACCTCGTCGAAGATGTCCTTGTTGTAGTAGAGCACCTCCAGGCCGATGTCTCGCGGGAAGCCGTAGACGTCCCCTTCATACATGGCCGATTCCAGCAGAGCCGGCCAGTAGTCGTCCAGATCGTAGCCGCTCTTCTCGATCCAGGGCTGGAGGTTTTCCAGCACACCATCGGCGGCGTAGCGAGGCGTGGGCCACAGGAAGAGCACGTCGGGAATGACCGACGGGTCGCCGCTGGCCCAGAGGGTCTGTACTTTGGTGAAGTAGTCGCCCCACGGCTCGACCATGGTCCCGATGGTGATATGGGGATACTCGGCCATGAAGACGTCTGCCACCGCCCCATGGGTTTCCGCCTCCGCCGGGCTGCCCCAGAAAGCCCAGAGCAGAGTGGCGGGAGAAGGCTTGGCGAGGCCGATGTAGGCATCCGCGTCCTCGGCGCTGGGGATGAGGAGCTTCCAGCCGGGGTGGATCAGGTTGGGGTTCGCGATGAAGGCGAAGCTGGCATCCTGCTCATACTTGGCGTTGCTGGCGCCCACGATGGCCCAATAGGCCGGGCCGCTGCCCAGGTACTTCTCCGCCAGGGTCCAGAGATTGTCCCCCAGCTTGACAGTGTAAGTCTGCTCCTCCTGGGCCGGCGGGGCCCCACTGACCACGCTCCCTCCCAGGATCAATGCCAGTACCAGTGTCGCGATGAATATTCGGTTCTTGTACATTTGGATTCCTCCTTTGGTTAGATATTGGATATTGGGTAGTAGATATTGGCTATACGTGCATATATAACTTCCTCCTTTCTTATGTCAGGTGAATTGCGGCAAATACTTAGCGTGAACCTCCAACAGTTCGTCCAACGTCTTTTCGGCGGCTTCCCAGGATTGGATGACTGGATCAACCAGCAGGGCTTGCAAGGCCAGTTCCCGCGAGCCTTTCACCGCCGCGTCAACAGCCAGGCTTTGCACGTAAACCTGGGTGAGCAGGGGAGCAACGCACGCATCGGGTAGCGCACCCATGTGCAGCCCGCGGAGTCCGTCAGCCGAGGCAATGCCCGGCACCTCGACCACGGCCCAGTCGGGCAGGTTCTCGATGCAGCCGTCGTTTCGGATGTTGAGGGCGGGAATGTAGTTGTCGCGGTTGTCGGCCATCCCTGTGATGATAGACACTGCGTATTCTCCTGAAGGGAAGAGGCCCAGGTGATCAATGTTCTGAGGTTCGTAGTCCTCAGGGGTTGGGGCATGATCCCACACCGCCGGCACCGGGCGCGTCCCATCGGCGACCTCCCGTATCCGTCTGGCGAAGCCGCTGGAGTTAATCTCCCAGCGATCCCACGGAGGCCCCTCGGTGCCGCAGAACTCGTGGGCGTAGGGTAGATATTCGCCGGTGTGGTCGTCGCCAGCGTAGGGGAAGAGGCCAAAGGTGCGGAACAGACCGCGACAGAGGCTGTGGGACTCCTGGTAGGGGCCCGACGGTTCATAGTGCGGCTCGCGCTCCCGCAACAGTGGATAGACGTCCTCGCCCGTGCTCTGGCGGCGGATGTCCAGGAACCAGCAAAAGTGGTTCAGGCCCGCCGCCTTACCCTGCAAGTCGGCAAGCTCAATGCCGGTGATGTGGCTGATCATCTCCAGCCCCATCCGCAGGCCGTGGCACAATCCAGTGTAGGCGACGTCGGTGTAGCGGTCGAGGGCCAGACAGATGCGGCTTTCGGGATTGGTGAAGTTGATGAGCAGGGACCTGGGGCAGAGCGTTTCTATGTCGCGGGCGATGCCAAGAAGCAGGGGGACGTTGCGCAGTGTGTGCAGTAGCCCGCCGGGGCCTCCGTTCTCGCCCAGGACGTGCTGGACGCCGTACTTGAGGGGGATTTCGAAGTCCTTTTTCCACGTTGCCATGCGGGCCACGGCCACCGAGGTGATGATGAAGTCGGCCTCGGGCAGGGCCTGCCGGCGGTCAGTGGTGGCCTCGATGGTGAGGCCGGCATCCAGGGCCTGGTTGAGACGCTGGGTGAAGCGCGTCATCAGGTCGAGGGCCTCGGCGTTGGTGTCCACCAGCACCACCCTACTGCCTCTGAGGACCGGCTCCAGCACGAAGTCCTGGATCTGGGACGGCCCGAATGAGCTACTGCCCGCACCGATGAAGACGATTTTCACAGGTCGCATGTGTTACTCCACCGATCTCACCTCAAGACGATGCGCCTGAAAGACTCGGCGTAGGCTATATCCTGCCCCTCCGCCGCCTGCTGAGCGCGGGCTCGGACCCTTTCCTCCCAACCCTTAACGCGACCCACCTGACTTACGTGCTCCCTGAGGGCTGCGATCTTCAGCTCGATGGTGTCGCTTATGTCCACCCAGAGGTTCGGTGAAAGAGCTCCTCGGATATAGACCTCTCGCACTTTGTGGGGCTCTAATCCTTCGGCCAGGAGTTCCGGGAAGATGTAGCGGGTGCGGGCCGAAGGGAAGACGGCATCCAGGGCAGCATCACCAGCGGCGCGGTGGTCAGGGTGGTTCAGATAATTGTCGCCGTAGTAGCGGACGGTGGGGTCTGGACAAACGACGATGTCTGGCCGGTAGCGGCAGATGGCTCGGGTTAGGTCTCGCCGTAGGGCCAGGGTGGGCTCAAGGGAGCCGTCCTCGTAGTCCAGATAGACGATCTCCTCCACTCCAAGAACCTTGGCGGCCGCATCTTGCTCAGCTCTTCGAATGGCGACCATGTGCTCCGGCCTGACCTTGGGGTCATTGCTGCCCCGGCTGCCGTCAGTGCAAATCACGTAGATGACAGTTTTGCCTTCCCGAGTCCACCTGGCCACGGTGCCAGCCGCAGTGAACTCTGCATCGTCTGGATGGGCGGTGATGACCATGGCCCGTTCTGTCTCTTCAGTCAATGCAGTACCTCCCATACTCGAATCTCTGTTAACAAAGAACCCCGTTGCTGCCGCACGACCATCGAAAGTATATCACAGAAAACAGGCTCTGTCAATAGACGTTCTAGCAAAATCCTCTACGAATCTTGGCCAGGCTCTTTTCAGATAACGTACAACTCCAGCGTCTTCTTGGCCAGCAGGAACCCGCGCTTGATCAGCTCTTCGGTGGCCTCCCAGTTCGCATCCTCGTGCTCGATGCTGAGCACAAAGTCATACCCCACATCGTAGAGGGCCGCCACGAGCTCCTGCCAGTCCACCAGACCCTGTCCCGGCAGGCGCGGTATCTGCCAACGGAAGCCACAGCCCAGGATGCCATCCTGGTAGAACATCTCCTCGTCTATGGCCATGTCTTTGGCGTGCACGTGGAAGATGCGGTCACCGAAGTCGTAGACGAAGCGGACGTAGTCAATCTGCTGCCAGACCAGATGCGAGGGGTCGAAGTTGAGGCCGAAGTTGCCGTCGGGCACGGCCTCGAACATGCGCTGGACAAGGGCAGGCGAGTGAGGCAGGTTGGACCCACCCGGCCAGGTATCGGCCCAGAGCATGGGGCAGTTCTCGATGGCGATCCTCACGTTGTGCTCGGCTGCGAACTCGACGAGCCCCGGCCACACCTTCATGAACTCCTCGAAGTTGTGCTCCAGGTCCTGGTTCCAGTCGCGCCCGCTGAGCGCGGGAAGGCCTCCTCCCAGGTTCCAGCTCCGCCCCACGAAGGTGCCCACGATGTCCACGCCGAGCATCTCGGCGCCAATGATGACTTTCTTCAGGTGGGCGATAACGTGTTCCCGGTGTTCGAGGTCGGGATGGAGAGGGTTGGGATAGTAGCCCAGGGAGGAGATTTCCAAGCCCTTCCTGGCCAACATGCCGTTGATTTCCCATGCCTTGGTTGGAGTCAACGAGTCCACGTCAATGTGGGCGACTCCGCCGTACTTGCGGTCTTTCCCTTCGCCGGACGGCCAGCAGGCTATTTCCAGCATCTCGAACCCGCTGTCCGAAGCCCACGTGGCCAGTTCCTGCAGAGACAGATTCGGAAAGGCCGCGGTCATAACGCCGATTTTCATTGTCGTATCCTCCTGTTGCGTATTGCGTGTTGCGTATTCTAACGATCTACCTCTACCCACTTATGTTCCCGTGCACTGCGCTCAATGGCCTCGCAGAGGAGGATCTCTTCGTGGCCGTCGGCGAAGGTCGGGAAGCCTGGCGGGGCGGAGAGATCGCCAGCCCGGATGTAACGATACACCGCATGATAGAGTTGCTTGAATGTGTCGGGGAAGCCCTCGCTATGTCCACCAGGATAGCCAGCGAATTGATGAGCCTGGGGGGTCAGCAATGAGGGATCCTTCATTAGCACCTCATTCGGCCCGTCACGGCGGCCGATCCACAGCTCGTTGGGTCGCTCGGAGTCCCAGGCCAGTGACGATTTCGACCCATCAATCTCGAAGGCCAGGCGGTTCTTGCGCCCAGCGCACACTTGTGAGACGGTCATCACTCCTCTGGCCCCGTTCTCGTAGGCCAGGAGCACCGTGGCGTAGTCCTCGGTGTAGATGGGCTGCTCGATGTAATCCTCTGGTTGCAGCTCCTTGCCGGCGAAGGTATCAATGGGCCTGGCTGGCTTCTTGCGGACAGGGATGAAGGTGCAGAAATCGGCCAGGACTGCCTGGACGCGCAGGCCGGTGATGAAACTGGCCAGGTCCAGCCAGTGGGTGCCGATGTCAGCCACGGCGCGCAGGCTGCCCCCCAGCTCAGGCTCCAGCCGCCAGTTCCAATCGGTGTCGTAGAAGAGCCAGTCCTGAAGGTAGGAGCCACGAACGATGTACACGTCACCCAGGTCACCACGCATCGCCCGCGCGTGGGATTCCTGACAAATGGGGTAAAAGCGGATGTTATAGTTCACCGCGTGGACAACGCCTGCCTCCTCCGCTAACCGCAGGAGATCAGCGGATTCGTGGGAGTTCATGGCCAGGGGCTTCTCGCACACGACGTGCTTGCCGGCTTCGATAGCGGCTTTGGCCATGGGATAGTGCAGGTAATTTGGGGTGGTGATGTGGACTACGTTGACCGACGGATCGGCCACCAGATCACGCCAGTCCTCATAAACCTTTTGGATATTGAGCTCCTCGGCTTTGGGGCGAGCCCGCTCCGGGCTGGACCCGGCGATGCCCACCACCTCAATACCCAGGCGGCGCAACGCTTCTACGTGGGCTGGGCCAATGAAACCCGTTCCGATGACGGCTGCCTCGAGATCGCTCATCTTTTTTACTCCTTTTCCATCAACTCACTTACTATCCTCGTTACGGTGGATGGGCTTAGATACAGGACTCTGGCGATGTTGGTCCTAGAGAGAGGGCCCTGTTCCCTGAGCAGTTGCAGGATAGCTGAACGGTTTAGCCGTTTCATCAGGTTTGGTCTACCAGCACAGGGCGCAGGTGACTTCCTCCATCGAACTTTTAGGCTAACCTAACCACTCTCTCAGCATAGTGTATCAAACAAAGAGGGCTTTGTCAATCCCTGAGAGCAGCTTGTTCCTTAAAACTTTCGCCAGAAGTCATTGCACATTGGAGGAAAAGCACCCATTGCCCCGAAAAGCAAAAATCCACCCATTCGAGGTGGATTCCTGGTACCCCTGGCAGGACTCGAACCTGCAACCTGCTGATTCGAAGTCAGACGCTCTGTCCAATTGAGCTACAGGGGCACGGTGTACTTCGTACAGAAGCTGATTTTAGCACAAGGTGGAAAAGCTGTCAAACAAGGAACTAGACGACTTGCACCTTCATGATGTCTGTCGTGCCGGGGCCGCTGCCCGCCGCTCCAGCGGTGATAACCACCACGTCGCCCTGTTCTACCAGCCCATGCTCTCGAGCAGCCCTGACCGCACCAGAGATCGTTTCATCAGTGCTCTCCGTGCGCTCGGAGAGCAGCGCACGAGCCCCCCAATAGAGGGCCAACTGGCGCTGAACCACAGGGCTGGGCGTAACGGCGATTATGGGAGAGTAGGGACGATATTTGGATATGACCCGGGCGGTGTGGCCTGAGAGGGTTGGGGTGATGATTGCCGCCGCCCCCAGATCACAGGCCGTCTCATAGGTGGCATGGCTAACGGCGTCGGCAATGGAGGTCACTGGGCCAAGGGCCGAGCGGGGACTGGCCGCACTGTCAAGCCCGCTTCGCTCAGCCTCCTGGGCAATCCTAACCATCGTCCGCAAAGCTTCAAGGGGATACTTGCCCACCGCCGTCTCGCCAGAGAGCATGATGGCATCGGTGCCGTCAAGAATGGCATTGGCCACGTCGCTGGCCTCAGCCCTAGTGGGCCGCGGATTGCGCATCATCGAGTCCAACATCTGGGTGGCGGTGATCACCGGCTTGCCTGAGGCGTTGCATTTGGCGATGATCATCTTCTGCACGATGGGCACAGCCTCCGGCGAGGTCTCGATCCCCAGGTCACCGCGAGCCACCATGATCGCGTCGGCCACCTCAATGATCCCATCAATGCTGTCCACCGCCTTCGGTTTCTCAATCTTGGCCACCACGGGCACAGGGGAATCGGCGACGGTCGCGGGAAACCTCCACGACCTTGCCGAACTGAGCTCCTGGATCATCTCCTTCAGCCCCCGCACCTCGCCCGGGTTGCGCACGAAGGAGAGGGCAACCCAGTCCACTTGCTGCTCCAACACGAAGCGCAAATCCTGGCGGTCCTTATCGGTGATGGCAGGAATGGCGTGAGAGGCGCGAGGCAGGTTCATCCCCTTGTTGGTCTGGAGCAAGCCGCCTGTGATCACCCGACAGGCGATGTCCGTCTCCCCAGTGAAAAGCACCTCCAGCTCCAGCAGCCCATCGTCAATGAGGATGCGGTCGCCGGGTTCCACGTCTCGGGGAAGTTCGGCGTATTGGACTGGCACCTCTCCGTCGTGACCCACAATGGGCCGCGTAGTCAGGACGACCTTCTTCCCAGAAACCAAAGGGACACCCTCACCTCCCATCTCCCCGACCCGCAGCTTAGGCCCCTGCAGGTCGGTCAGGATGGCTATGGGTTTTCCCACCTCGGCAGCCACGGCGCGGATGCGCTCGATGTTCTCACCGTGATAGGCTTGGCTGCCGTGGGAGAAGTTCAGGCGGGCCACGTCCATGCCGGCCAGCATCAGCTCCCGCAGCATCTCAGGAGCACGGCTGGCCGGCCCGATGGTGCAAACGATCTTAGTGCGCAACATCCGTTAAACCCTGCCAATCCGTTGCTCTCACTCGTCCATCGGCAGAGGGACAACCTCGACCGCTGCGGCCCCTTTGGGGGTTTGTTCGATCCGGAACTCCACCCGCTGCCCTTCTTGCAGAATACCGTAGCCCTCGACGCCGGTGCGGTGAACGAAAATGTCCTCACCGTTGGCCTTGGTAATAAAGCCCCAACCCTTGTGGGCTTCGAACCACTTCACCCTTCCAATGAGCTTAACTCCGGGCTCTTCGACATCACGGCAGCGAGGACAAAACTTGGGCTCGAACAACTCGGCGCCTCGTTCGGCCATTCCCCGCTGCTCGGTGACAGTGAACACGAACTGAGACCCACACTGCTCGCAAGTGAGCATCTTGTCTGTAAACTGCATTTCGCCTCCTTGACTATGTCAAACTAGGATTTGACCTCCTGGCAGGACAAACTATGCCCCTACTATATTCCATTTTCAGGCTTTTGTCAAACAGATGTCTCAGAACGCGGATGCGCAGGATTTACGGATTCCTTCAACGCCTAACCAGGTAAGCATCTACGCCCCCACGTGACTAGTCCGCTGAATCCTGCCAGTCCGTTGTTCCAAGCAAAAAGGGCGGTGACCGAATCAAACTCGATCACCGCCTTCTCTTTTAGTGGTCCTACCCTGATTAGCTGGCCACCAGGAGCAACTCGGCTGGCTCCACCTGCAAGATGGCCGGATCTTCGGCGTCTTCCTCCACTTGCAGGACAGCCAGATCTTCGGCATCTTCCTCCACTTGCAGGAAGGCCGGTTCCCTAGCGTCCGCCCCCCTAAACAACGCTAACCCCACATCCTCAAAGGTCTCCGAAGTAAGGAGTTCGTCCTCGTGTCCAGGCTGGCCCCGAAAACCCGTTCCCGCCGGGATCAGCTTGCCGAGGATGACATTCTCTTTGAGGCCAAAGAGATCGTCTTGACGGCCCTCGATGGCCGCACCAGCCAGAACCCTGATGGTGTGTTGGAAGGAGGCTGCCGAAAGGAAGCTGTCGGTATTGAGAGCGGTCTTGCTGATACCCAACAAGATCGGTTGAGCCGTAGCCTGGCGGCCACCTTCGGCCGCCACTTTGGTATTGGCCTCGGCGAAGGTCAAGCGGTTCACAAGCTCCCCTGGCAGCATCTCGGTATCACCCGAGGAGGTTATCTGCACCTTACTCAGCATCTTGCTGACAATTGTCTCGAAGTGCTTGTCGTTGATGTTAACCCCCTGAGAACGGTAAACTTTCTGGATCTCCTTGAGCAAGTAGAGCTGAGTATCCTCCCGTCCCAGGATGCGCAAGATGCGATGAGGGTTCTTGGATCCTTCCGTCAACGGATCACCAGCCTTCACCCGTTCGCTCTCACTCACAGTCAGCCGTGACGCTGAGGGCACTTCATATTCCCGTTCCTCTCGCCTCTCGTGGATTACGGTAATGTGGCGTTCCTCCCGCGAGATCCGTCCACCCCTCCTGGCAGTCTGCTTTTTCTCGCCACGGCTGGCAATGGGCTCACCATCGGCAATCTGGTCGCCATCCTCGACCAGGATCTTCCAGCCACGCTTGACGTCGTACTGGTCGCGGGTGATCTCACTATTGATGATTCTGATGTAGCGTACCCCCTCCACACGGCGGATTTCCACCATTCCGTCAATGTCGGTCATTAGGGCTTCGCCTTTGGGGTTCTTGCGAGCCTCAAAAAGCTCCTCCACTCGTGGCAAGCCGTGGGTGATGTCCCCACCTTCGGCCACTCCGCCGGTGTGGAAGGTGCGCAAAGTAAGCTGGGTGCCCGGCTCACCAATGGATTGAGCAGCCACGATGCCCACTGCGGCCCCCGCTTCAACCAGCTTCCCACGGCCCAGGTCCCGCCCGTAACACTTGGCACAGAGTCCTAACCTGAGCCGGCAGGTCATAGGCGAGCGCACATAGACCTCCTCGAGGTCAGCCGACTCGATGGCTTCCACCTCTTCCTCCCCGATCATCTCCCCGGCCAAGACTATGATCTCGCCCGTGTCCCGGTCAGCGATTGGCCCCGCTGCAACCCGGCCCAGGATTCGCTCCCCCAAGGTCTGGCCAGCCACATCGTCCGATTTCCTGATCCATATCCCGCTTCTGGTACCACAGTCCACGGCGTTGACGATCGCGTCCTGAGCCGCATCCACCAGCCGCCGGGTGAGGTAGCCAGCGTCGGCAGTGCGCAGGGCAGTATCGGCCAAACCCTTGCGCGCCCCGTGGGTGGAGATGAAGTATTCCAGTGTTGACAGGCCCTCTCGGAAGTTGGAAAGGATGGGCAAGGCGATGATCCGCCCTGCTGGATCGGCCATCAAGCCACGCATCCCTGCGAGCTGCCGGATGGGCTGAAACCCGCCTTTGGTGGCACCCGACTGGGCCATCATCTGAATGGAACCACTGGGATCAAGCGACTGGGCCACGGCCTCGGTCACGTCATCGGTGGCCCTGGTCCATAGTTCGATGGTCTTAGAATACTGTTCATCCTCGGTCAAGAGGCCCCGACGATACTGACGCTCCACCTCCCTGACCTGCGCGGACGCCTGTTCCACGATTGTGCTTTTGGATTCAGGCACAGTCAGGTCAGAGATAGCAATCGTTACACCCGAGCGAGTGGCATACTCAAATCCGATGGCCTTGATCCTGTCCACCAAATCGGCAGTCGCCTCCAGTCCGAGCTTTTGATAGCACTTGGCCACCAAATCCTTGACGCGCCCCTTGTCCAAAACCTCGTTCATGAAACGCAGTTCACCAGGCAGGATCCGATTGAAAATGGCTCGCCCGACCGTAGTCTCGATAGGGTGCTTCCTGGCCGTGCGCCGCTCTCGTACGTACAGAACCTTGATCTTGGCATGCAGGTCAACCCTGCCCAGATCGTAAGCCAAAGAGACCTCATTGAGATCGGTGAAGACTTTGCCCTCACCACGGCAGCCGTCCTCTTCCATGGTCAGATAATAGCACCCCATAACCATGTCCTTGGTGGGGCCTACAATGGGCTCACCACTGGCTGGCTTGAGCAGGTTCTGCGTGGATAGCATGAGCTTTCGGGTCTCTTCTACGGCGACCTTGGATAGCGGCACGTGCACAGCCATCTGGTCGCCATCGAAGTCAGCGTTAAAGGCAGCACAAACCAAAGGATGGAGATGGATAGCCTTGCTATCCACCAAGACAGGCTCGAAGGCCTGAACGCCCAGGCGGTGCAGGGTAGGAGCGCGGTTGAGCAATACTGGCTGCTCCTTGACCACCTCTTCCAGCACCTCCCAGACCTCGGGGCGCTCCCGCTCAATGAGCCGCCTGGCCCCCTTGACGTTATTGGCGTAGTTGTATTTAACTAGCTTGCCGATCACAAAAGGACGGTAGAGCTCCAGTGCCATGCTTCTGGGCAGGCCGCACTGGTGCAGTTTCAGCTCCGGACCGGTGATGATAACCGAGCGGCCTGAGTAGTCCACGCGCTTACCCAGGAGATTGCGGCGGAAGCGCCCTTTCTTGCCCTTGAGCATGTCCGAGAGGGATTTCAATTCCCTCTGGCCACGTCGCGACATGGCCTTGCCTCGATAGCTGTTATCAATGAGGGAATCCACCGCTTCCTGGAGCATGCGCTTCTCATTGCGCACAATGACGTCAGGCGCTCCCAATTCCAAGAGACGCTTGAGGCGGTTATTGCGGTTGATGACCCTCCGATAGAGGTCGTTCAAGTCACTGGTAGCGAAGCGGCCTCCGTCCAACTGGACCATGGGCCTAAGCTCCGGAGGAATGACCGGCAGTACGGTCCAGATCATCCACTCGGGCCGGTTGCTCGATTTTCGCAGGGCCTCCACCACCTGCAGCCTCTTGACCGCCGTCTTGCGCCGCTGTTTTGAACGGGAGGTACGAACCTCGACCCACAACTCCTTGGCCATAACGTCCAAATCCATTGCCTGCAGGATCTCATAGAAAGCTTCGGCTCCCATGCCAGACTTGAAAACCTGGCCCCATTTGGCCTTCAGAGCTCGGTATTGGGCCTCGTCCAGTAGCTTCATCTGGGCCAGATCCTCCATTAGCTCTGTGCGATCATCATCGGCCTCTCGCCTCAGAGCCTCTATCTCTTGAGTCAACTTGGGCTGCAGGGTCTTGATCTCCTCCTCCAAAGCATGGCGCAGGCTCTCGATATCGGCTTCCACCGAGATTCTGACCCGATCCTGCTCGACTCTGATCTGGCCCTCGATCTGGCTCAACTCCTCTTGTACGACCCTATTCAGGAGAACCAAATGCTCTCGGCCTATCACCTCGCCTGCTTCGACGACGGTCTCCTCCGTGGGCGAGAAGATCAGAGGAGGGCTATCGCTTCGCACTGCCTTTCCCTGACGGGTCTCTATCTTCATCTGTAAGGTCTGAGCCTCTTTTACGATCCCTTCAGTGGCTGCGGCTAACTTCTCCTCCAGGGCCTGATGAGTGGCCTGCCGGCCCTCCTCCAGTTCCGCGACTTTCTCAGCCACTTCCCGCTCCAGCTCATCAATCTGAGCTTGGGTTTCTTTCTCCAAGCGACTCTGTTCCTGAGCCAATTCCTCTTCGAGACGATGCAAAGCCTTCTGTCGCGCCTCTTCATCTATCCCAGTGATGATGTACTGAGCGAAGTAGAGGACGCGATCCAGGTCACGTCGCGAAATGTTCACCAGCATCCCCATGTAGCTGGGCACGCGCCGCGTATACCAGACGTGGGCCACCGGAGCCGCCAGTTCGATGTGCCCCATGCGCTCCCGCCTGACCGAAGAGCGGGTTACTTCCACCCCACATTTATCGCAGACGATGCCCTTGTAGCGTACGTTTTTGTACTTGCCGCAGTAGCATTGCCAATCCCTGGTAGGCCCGAAGATAGCCTCACAGAACAGGCCGTCCTTCTCGGGCCTCAGCCGGCGGTAGTTGATGGTTTCTGGCTTGGTCACCTCGCCATAGGACCAGGAACGCATCTCATCCGGCGAAGCCAGGCTAATGCGCAAGGCGCTGAAGTCTTTTACCTCCAAGATGTCTCCTCCTGATTGGATGTTGGATATTGGATATTAGACATTGGATATTAGATATTTCGCAGTAGTCTCCATGCAGCGATGGCCCAACAAGCGCGATACGAGCGAAATATCCCCCGTGCTCGCCAATGTGGACACCGCAAAGGTATGCCGCAGGACGTGGGCCGATACATCCTCCAGGCCAGCAGCCTGGGTGTAGACACGTATCAACCGCTGCACCGTGCGTTTGGAAATGCAGTTGCCCTCCTGACTGAGGAAGAGGTTTTCGGTACTCGTCGAGGGAGGTCTGATCCGCAGATAGTCCCTCAAGGCGGCACAGGCCAGGGAATTGAGGGGGACCCGGCGGCAGTTATTGCCGTTGCCTTCCCCCACCAATAGCACACCCTCTCCATTGCCCTGCAGTCGGACATCGGACAAGCGCAATCTCGTCAACTCTCCCAGCTTGACCCCCGTTTGAAGTAACAATTGGACGATGGCATAGTCACGCTTGACCAGGCTGGGCCGCCCCGCTTGTATCGCCTGAAGCAGGTTGGTGACCTCCTCAGGATCCAAGGCTCGAGGCCGATCTGGCCCGGATTTGGGAATCAACTGCACCCCGGATGCAGGATTGCTCTCCGTTAGGCCAGTTTCCATGGCAAAGCTGTAGAATTTACGAACAGCCTGCAACCGCCGATTGATCGTGGCAGGGGTCCACCCCTCGTTGGTCTGCGTGTGGCGGCGATATTCCCGGATGTCGTCGGGCGTCAACTCCAACAGGTAAGATGCCTCCCCCTTGACACCAGCGTGCCAACGAGCAAAGGTTCTCAAGTCGGCCAGGTAGTTCACGATGGTTGTTGACGCCAGAGCCGACCGCGCCAGGTGCTCTTCAAATCGGGTGAACAGTTCTTCGACGTTCTCAGTCACTAATCAGTACCTCTGGTCTCCATAAGCGCAAAAAGAGCGACTGAGATCGCAACTCCCATCGCTCTGAGACCATGGCGGAGACCCTCGCTACGGTCATTTTATACGCAATAATTATACGCCTTTCAGCCGAAATTGTCAAATCGCCCCTAAGCGAGGGTTTCCGCCGCCCACTATTGACCGCAGGTAGGTTTCTATGAAGCCATCCAAGCCCCCGTCAAGGACCGCTTCGGCGTTGCCCGTTTCGTAGCCAGTACGCAAATCCTTGACCATTTTGTAGGGATGCAGCACGTAGGAACGGATCTGATTGCCCCAGCCAGCCTCGATGTGCTTGCCTTTGAGGCGCGCCTGTTCCGCCTCCTGCTTCTCTTGCTCAAGATCGAACAGACGGACTCGCAGGATCTTCATGGCCGATTCCCGATTCTGAGCCTGCGAGCGCTCGTTCTGGCAAGAGACAATGATCCCTGTGGGCAAGTGGGTAATGCGCACTGCCGAGCTGGTCTTCTGCATGTGCTGCCCGCCCGGCCCACTGGAACGGAAGGTGTCAATGCGCAAGTCATCGGGGTTTATGTCCACTTCGATCTGCTCTCCGATGTCGGGCCAGACCTCTATCAGGGCAAAGGAAGTGTGCCGCCGGTGGGCAGCGTCAAAAGGGGAGAGACGCACCAGGCGGTGGACGCCTTTTTCTGCCTTCAGATAGCCATAGGCGTGATCTCCTTCAATACTGACGATAGCCCTCTTCAGGCCCGCTTCCTCCCCCGACATGCTATCCAGGACGTTAGTCTTGTAGTCGCGTCCCTCGGCCCAACGCAGGTACATCCTGAGCAGCATCTCCGCCCAATCCTGGGCTTCGGTGCCACCCGCCCCGGCGTGGATGGCCAGGATGGCGTCGCCCTTGTCGTGGGGGCCGGAGAAGAGCAGCCAGAACTCCAGGCGCTCCAACTCAGCCTCAATGATCTCCACTTCGCCGGCTATGTCGCCGGCCATGGCCTCGTCCTCGTCAGCGATGGCCAAATCGAGAAGAACCTGAGCATCGGCCACCTGCCCTGTCAGCCCCGTCCAGGTCTCTACCTCCTCACTAAGGAAGGACAGCCTCCGCATCACGGCCTGGGCTTCATCCGGATGCTCCCAGAAGTCGGGCTTGGCCGCCTGCCGCTCCAACCGCGTTATCTGCTGTTCTTTACTGACCAAGTCAAAGACGCTCCTTCATCTGCTCGATGCGTCTTTTCAACTCGTTTAGCTTGCTCCCAAGTTCTTCCATAGCTGCTCACCTCCCGAATTCTCTCGGACACGAGTACCAAGTTAACGAGTAACCCGTTACCTCATCCCTTGTTGCCTCATTGCTTCATCCCTCGTTGCCTCATTGTCTACTCACCGAACAGCCCCTCCACAAAGACCTGAGCGTCGAACTCAACCATGTCCCCCATACCCTCGCCGGTGCCCACGAAGCGGATGGGCAGGCCCAGTTCCCTGGCAATGGCGAAGACAACACCGCCTTTGGCTGTGCCGTCCAGCTTGGCTAAGAATATGCCCGTTACCTCCACGTCGTCCTTGAAGTGACTGGCCTGGGCGAGGGCATTCTGTCCAGTGGTGGCATCCAGCACCAGGAGAGTTTCATGGGGCGCGTCGTGGACTTGCTTGGCCGCCACGCCTCGCACCTTCTTGAGCTCCTGCATCAGGTTGTACTTGGTGTGCAGGCGGCCAGCCGTGTCCACGATGAGTATGGCCGCGCCACGAGATCGAGCGGCCCGGATGGCGTCGTAGACCACAGCCCCAGGATCGGCCCCCGGCTGATGAGCGATGACATCGCAGCCGGCTCGCTGGCCCCAGATCTTGAGTTGATCAATGGCCGCCGCTCGAAAGGTATCGGCCGCGCCGAGGATGACCTTTCTGCCCTGCTCCTGGTGATAATGCGCCAGCTTGGCAATGCTGGTGGTCTTGCCCGAACCATTGGCCCCCACCACCAGGACGACCGTGAGCAAGCGCGGCTCATTGACGCGCAGGGGGGGCCTGCTATCCAAAATAGTTATGAGCTCCTCTTTCAGCATCCCCTCCACGGCTCTGGCGTCACGCGCTCGCTCTCTGGCGACGCGCTCTCGCAACCTTTCCACAAGCTCGACAGTTGTGTTCACTCCGACGTCGGCCTGGATCAGGAGCTCCTCCAGCTCCTCCCACAGCGCCTCGGTGATCTCGTTGGCCCCAAACAGACCAGCGACCCGCCCGAAAAAAGACTGGCGGGTGCGCGTCAAACTGTCCTTTATCTTTTTCGAACGACCAAACATGACCCAGTTTACCTCCAGCGATATTATACTACAAAGAGGCGATTATGACAAAGTTGGCGCAACCAGACGACGCGAATGGTGTTACTATTCTTGAGTTAAAAGTGTACTTGTGGTATAATCTCGCTCAGGAGAATTCAGCATGGAGCTAACGCACCTGGACGAAAAAGGACGAGCCCGCATGGTAGACGTGGGTGACAAGCCCGACACCGAGCGAGTGGAGAAGGTTTGTAGATGTCTATAACAAAGAGTGCCACCCCAATCCTTGAACATGCCGATAGGCTTTTCGCGCCCCTTGTGCGAGAAGGGATATTCAAAAGTTATGACGAGCTTCTCCAGAATCTTCTCTCAGACCACATAGATCGGCAAATCGCCATTTACGAAGAGCAAGCGAAGGCTTTTGAAGCAAAGCATGGGATGACTTTTGAGGAATACACCCACGATTTGAGGGGGAGAGCCTCAATAGCGGAGGAAGATGAGTGGATGGATTGGGAAGAGGCCCTGGTCTTCTTAAGAAAATTGAGAAGTACTTGAAAGAGACAGGTGTTCTCTAGATGTAGGAGCAAAGCTAATGAACCTGCGCTGCTTATATTGTCAACGCACCTATCCCCAAGATACTCACCAATGGCGCTGCGATTGCGGTGACGTGTTTGAGCTGGTAGGCATCCCTGACTTCGCCCAGGACAAGATCGAGACGAGCGATTTCAGCCTGTGGCGTTATCGGGCCATGCTGCCGGTGAAGTACGAAGACGCCACCTCTGGTGGCATCATCTCCCTGGGTGAGGGGCTCACTCCTTTGGTTGAAACCCAGGTCTATGACGCCAGGATCCACTGCAAACTGGAGTTCCTGGCTCCCACGGGGTCTTTCAAAGACCGGGGTACAGCCGTATTGATCAACGTGCTGAGAGGGCTGGGAGTGAAGAGAGTGGTGGAGGACTCATCAGGCAATGCGGGAGCCAGCCTGGCCGCCTACGCCGCCCAAGCCGGAATAGAGGCCGAGATATACGTCCCGGCCTACGCCTCACCAAACAAGCTCGCCCAGATCTCCATCTATGGCGCCAAGCTGGTGAAAGTAGAGGGGACACGTGAGAGAACGGCTCAGGTCGTTCAGGAAGCAGCCGTCCAGGGCACTTACTACGCCAGCCACAACTACAACCCCTTTCCGTTGGAGGGGCTGAAGACCGTCGCCTATGAGATTTGGGAGCAACTGAACTATCGAGCTCCCGACAACGTTGTTCTGCCCGTCGGCCAGGGAAACCTGCTGCTGGGAGCCTATCGTGGCTTCAAGGATCTGCTGGCAGCCGGCCTGATCGAAAAGCCGCCCCGTCTCTTCGCTGTCCAGGCTGTGCCCTGCGCTCCCCTGTACGAAGCTTACCAACGCGGGCTAGGCGATGCCTTCCCCATCGAGAAGAAAGAGACCATCGCTGAGGGCATCAGCTCTGCCAAGCCCGTGCGAGGACGCCAGATTTTAGCAGCGGTGCGGGAGACGGGCGGCGCTGCACTGGCCATGAGCGACGATGCAACGCTGCGTGCCCGCGACGAATTGGCCCTGTGTGGGCTTTATGTCGAGCCAACCTCAGCAGTGGCCATCGCCGCGCTGCAGCAGTTGCGCGGTCTCATCAGACCTGACGAAATAACCGTCGTACCCCTGACAGGAAGCGGCCTCAAGGGTTAAGCAAAGAGTAACTGCTGACAAGGAGATTAAGATGCACAAGATAACGCAAATGCTTGCGCGCAATCGAGTAGTAATCACGGGGATGGGGACCATCAACCCCGTGGGTCTCGATGTGGAGACCACCTGGCGGAATCTTTTGGCAGGCAAATCGGGGGCGGGGCCCCTCACCCATTTCGACCCTTCGCCCTTCTTGACCCAGATCGCCTGCGAGGTCAAGGACTTCGACCCAGAAGATTACATGGACCGCAAGGACGCCCGGCGTCTGGATCGTTACATTCAATTCGCCGTCGCTTCCACGGCCCAGGCGATGGAGCAAGCAGGGCTCACCATTGATGAGAGCAACGCCGACGACGTGGGCGTGATTATCGGTTCTGGGATAGGCGGGCTCCCGACCATGGACAAGGGCTATTATGATCTCTTCACGAAGGGCCCCATGCGGGTCAGTCCTTTGACCGGCCCCATGATGATCGCCAACATGGCAGCGGGGCAGGTAGCTATCACCTTCGGCGCGGCAGGGCCCAACTTCTGCATCGTCTCGGCCTGCGCCACTGGCAGCAACGTCATCGGCGAAGCCTTCGAACTCATCCGCCGAGGCGACGCCGTGGCCGTCATTGCCGGGGGCAGCGAGTCCCCGTTCGTGCCCCTCGGGATGGCCGCCTTCCACCGCACGGGCGCGCTCTCGCGGCGCAACGGCGATCCAGAGCGAGCCAGCCGCCCCTTCGACGCTCAACGCGATGGCTTCGTCTTCGGGGAAGGTGCAGGCGTCCTGATCCTGGAGAGCCTGGAGTACGCCCTGAGCCGTGGGGCAGAGCCATTGGCTGAAATGGTTGGCTATGGGGCTACCTCCGACGCCTTTCACATCAGCGCGCCGGCCGAGGATGGAAGCGGTGCCGCCAAGGCCATGAAGAGGGCCTTAGAGAAAGCTGGCCTGGAGCCAACGGAGGTGGATTACATCAACGCCCACGGAACCTCCACGATTCTCAACGACATGATCGAGACCAAGGCATTCAAGGCCGTT
Organism: uncultured Anaerolineae bacterium; assembly: GCA_964390805.1. Classification (GTDB taxonomy): domain Bacteria; phylum Chloroflexota; class Anaerolineae; order VGOG01; family VGOG01; genus CAYMKL01. The sequence continues at coordinate 18,944 of CAYMKL010000086.1, forward strand.
TTCGGCGACTACGCCTACCAGGTTCCCATCAGCTCCAGCAAGTCCATGACCGGCCACCTCATGGGCGCAGCTGGCGCCCTGGAAGCCGTAGTCTGCGTCAAGACCATCCAGGAAGGTATCATCCACCCCACCATCAACTACGAGTATCCCGACCCTGAGTGCGATCTGGACTATGTGCCCAACGTAGCTCGCCCGGCTGATGTCAAGGTAGCCCTCTCCAACTCCTTCGGCTTCGGAGGGCACAATGCCAGCATCGTGCTCAAAGCGTACGAGTAAGCAGAACTGCCGATGAAGCCGAAAGACGTGGTGCGTATTGCGTAACGGAATACGGAATACGGTCTAACCTGAATGAAATGGCATGCCCGATTTGCTACAATTAGAGAAAACACTAGAAATTACTTTCAACGACAAGTCAGTCTTGCAGCGGGCTCTCACCCACCGCTCCTATTTGAACGAGAACCCCGACCATCCGCTGTCCGACAACGAGCGACTGGAGTTCCTGGGAGACGCGGTGCTTGACTTCCTCACGGCCAAGTACCTCTACAACCGTTTCCCGGAGATAGCAGAAGGGGGGATGACGAGCCTGCGCGCTGCCCTGGTCAAGGGTGAGACGTTGGCCCGCTTTGCTGCGGCTCTGAACCTGGGCGAGTACCTGCTGCTGAGTCACGGCGAGGCAGAGAGTGGCGGGCGAGAGCGCCAGGCCATCCTCTGCGCTACCTTCGAGGCACTGGTGGGAGCAATCCTCCTCGATCAGGGACTTCAGGCTGTCGAGGATTTTGTCCTGAGGTGCATCGAGCCTGAGATCGGCCGCATCCTCGATGAAGAACTGTACAAGGACGCCAAGAGCATGCTGCAAGAACTGACCCAGGGCGAGCTTCAGTTAACGCCCATCTACCATACCGTAGCCGAGCGGGGACCCGACCACGCCAAAGAGTTCACCATCGAGGTGCTCATCGGCGGCAAGGCTTATGGTCAAGGTACCGGGCACAACAAGCAAGTTGCCGAGCAGGAAGCCGCTAAAGCAGCCCTGCAGAAGCTAAGACCCTTAGAGTTTTCGAAACCCTAAGGGCTCCGGTTGACACCGATTCCAATAAGCTGTATAATTTACTGTGAATCAAAGTGAAACAGGGAGAACCAGATTGCGCCTCAAGCGACTGGAATTACAGGGCTACAAGACCTTTGCTGCCAAAACGGAGTTCGCCTTCGAAGATGGAGTCACGGCCATCGTGGGGCCCAACGGCAGCGGCAAGTCGAACATCGCCGACGCCGTACGTTGGGTGCTGGGCGAGCGGAGCTACAGCGCACTCAGGGCCAAGCGCACCGAGGACATGATCTTCTGGGGCAGCGAAAGGCGCTCCCGCCAGGGCATGGCTCAGGCCTCCATCACCCTGGACAACAGCAATGGTTGGCTGCCCATGGACTACAGCGAGATAACCATCAGTCGCCGCGCCTACCGCTCAGGCGAGAATGAATACCTCCTAAACGGCAGTCGGGTCAGACTCAAAGACATCACCGAGCTTTTGAACAAAGGTGGCCTGGGCCGCCGAACCTACAACGTCATCGGCCAGGGCCTGGTAGACACAGTCCTGTCACTGCGGCCCGACGAGCGACGAGCCATATTCGAAGATGCAGCCGGCATCAGCATCCACCGAGCCAAGCGCACCGAGACCATCAGCAAGCTAGAGCAAACCAGGGATAACATCCTCAGGGTCAACGACCTCATCAACGAGATCGCCCCCCGACTTACGCGCCTGGAGAAACAAGCCGAGCGCGCGCAGCACTACCAAGAACTATCCCAACAACTGGAGGACCTTCTGCTAATCTGGTATACCCACCGGTGGCAAAGAGCACAAGCAGCCCTGAGGCAGGCCGAGGCCCAGGCCACGGAGCGGCAGGAGCTATCGCGGGAGCACGAGGCCGAGCTGGGGGAACTGGAGCTACGGAAGGTCGAACTGAGAGCCCAGCAGGGCCGATTACGGCAGAAGCTCAGCGACTGGCACCTGATGGGAGCCGACCTGCAATCCCAGGCAGAGGAGAAAAAGCGGGAACTGGCCGTTAGCGAGGAACGGCTGCGGCTCCTCAATCAACAGAGCGAGGACATCGCCCAGGAAATCGCATCCTTGGAGGCCAACCGACTGGCCCAACTGGAAAGGGTGGCAGAGGCCCAGGAAGAACTAAACCGAGCCGAAGCGCAGCTTCAAAAGCGACTGATTCATCTGCCAGAGGCCCAGAGGCAATTGCAGGCCCGCAAGAAGGAGCGACAGGCCGTCCAGGGGAAACTGACCAAGGTACAAGACCGGGCCTTCCAGTTGGCCACCGAAGCGGCCGACCGGCGCAACCGCTTGACCCAACTCTCCGAGCGACGGGAGGAGCTGGGCCAGGAGGTGGAAGGTCACCGCAAGGCCCTGGCCGAACATCAAGCCAAGATGACCTCTCTGCGAGAGCAAATCGAGGCCCTCAAAGACGAGCTGGAGGCCATTGGAGCCGAGGCCGATTCATTGGCTCTTCGAAGGCAAGAGATAGAGCAAGAGAGCCAGGCATCGCGAGAACGCCAGGCTCAATTGCAGACTGCCCTGTCCAAGATCAGGCAAGAGGAGACTGGACTGCAAGCTCGCTACGATTTGCTGGAGCGAATGAGGCATGAGGAGTCAGGCTACTCCGCTGGCGCGGATACGGTGCTCCAGGCAGCCGGGGACGGCCGGCTGGGAGGCATCGTTGGCCCGGTGGCCAGATTGATACGGGTGCCGGCCGAGTTGGAAACGGCCATTGAGGCCGCCTTGGGCCCGCATCTGCACGACATCGTGGTGGAAACCCTGGACGATGCCGGGGCAGCCATCCAGTTCCTGAAGCAAACCAGAGGGGGGCGAGCCACCTTCCTGCCGCTGGACAGAATCATGGCTGCCGAGCTCCCCCCCCTTCATCCCCCCCCAACGGGGGGGGAAAGAGGGAGGGGCGAGGGTATTATCGGCCCAGCCGTTGACCTGGTGGAATTCGAGCAGAGGTTAGCCAAGGTGGGGCACTACCTGCTAGGAAGCACCATCATCGTCCGCGATTTTGAGACCGCCCTGCGGCTGTTGGCTCGAAACAGCCCCGCCAGACCACTCCAAATCGCGGCCCTGACCGGTGAGGTGATCGGCTCCCACGGAGCTATCACCGGTGGGCCGACGCGAGGCCGAGGCGGAGGGATCCTGGCCCGCGAACGAGAGTGGCGCGAGTTGCCACAACACCTGGCCGAGTTCCAGGAACTCCGCTCCGATTTGGAGAGCAAATGTCAGGCCGAGGAAGCCAACCAACGCCGTTTGCTGGCGAAGCTGGCGACCCTGGAGAAGACGGCGGGGGAGGTCAAAGCAAGAGAGGGAACCAGGCTAGAGGAACTAGCCTCCCAAGAACGACAGGCCGAACTCCTGGACCAGGAGATGGGATGGCGGCGAGCCATAGAGAATCAACTGAAGGCCGAGATAAGCGCTTTGGACGAGAAAGAATCGCTGCTTACCGAGGAGTTGGCAGGTCTGAAAGAGGAGGAGACCCGAACTCAACAGCAGATCCTGGCATTGAAGGCGCAATTGGACGCTCTGAGCGTCGAGGAGCTTGAGGACAGGCTGGCCGAACTGAGGACCGCCATAGCTGTGGCTGAGCAAGCCCGTGAGGACCAGAGTGCTGTTCTGCAGGACTTGAAAGCCGGTTTGATCCGCTCGGATGAGCAGGTATCAGTCAAGAAGGAGAAAGAAGAGCAATTGACGGCAGAAGGTCGGGAGCTGATCGTCCGTATTGAAGACCTGCAACTTGGCTCCAGGGAACAGATGCATCAAGTTCAGGTCGTGGCCCAGCTCGTCGAGCCAGCCGAGGCGGAGCTGGCCGCTTTGGAGAACGAGCAAGTTGAGCTGGAGAAGACAGAGGCCCGCCTCCGCCCCCTGCTCCGCGAGTACGAGAGCCTACAGGGCCAGGCAATGCTGAAGGTGGAGCGCCGCAAAGACGAGTTGACCAGCCTATTGCACCAGATCGAGAATGACCTGGGCCCTTCGGCCGTTAGCGAAGCGGCGCTCAGGACAAGCCCGGTGGAGATGGAGACCGACGACCATGTCTCCCGGCTGTCCGCCAGCGAGGAGCCGCCGCCCGGACTGGAAGAGGAGATCGGACAACTGAGGGCGCAGGTCAAGCAGATCGGGCCCGTCAACCCCAATGCTCCGGCGGAATACGAGGAGGCTATGGAGCGCTATAGATTCCTCACGGCTCAGGCCGGAGACCTGGAAGAGGCAGCCGGGGATCTGCGCCAGGTGATCGGGGAGCTGGACGAACTGATGAAGATGGATTTCAGGGAGACGTTTGAGGCCGTGCACAAGGAGTTCAAGGGGTATTTCACGTCATTGTTCAGCGGAGGTGCGGCTGAGCTTATCCTGACGGAGCCCAGCGATTTGATGGAGACGGGGGTTGACATCGTGGCGCGGCCGCCGGGGCGACGGGAGCAAAGGCTGGCCCTGCTCTCAGGAGGGGAGAGGGCACTGACAGCAGTGGCCCTGATCTTCGCCATCCTGAAGATCAGCCCCACCCCCTTCTGCTTCCTGGACGAAGTGGACGCCACCCTGGACGAAACCAACGTCGGCCGCTTCCGGGAGGCGCTGCAAGAGCTATCGGAGCGCACCCAGTTCATCGTCATCACCCACAACCGGGGAACCGTCGAGGCAGCCGACACCATCTACGGCGTATCCATGGGCGAGGACAGCATCTCCAGAGTCATCTCCCTGAAGTTGGGTGAGGAAGCGTCATTGCGAGGACCGGAGCGATGAAGCAATCTCCACCGTTGACAGCAATTACGCCTTGGAGATTGCTTTGCTCCGCTACTAAGAAACTGTGTATGTTTCTTACATCCTGAGTGGCGGCCACCCGCCATGGATAAACTCGCAATGAATGACAAATTATTTCCCCAACTCCTGCCCCGTCACCGGATCGAGCCTCAGCGAGCCAAAGCGAACGCTACTGACCCCTTCCAGGCTGGACAGGGGAGTGATGATAGCCAACTCCCGACTCTTTCTATCGTAGGCCCTGGCGACGCCCAGGGCTATGGCAAAGCCCTCATCGTCTTGAAAGGCCAGCAGCCTGCCTCCAGCCATCATCTCGACACCGAACACGACGACCTGTCTGAAGGGCACCGCCAGGGTCTGTGCCTTCCAGAAATAGCGCAGGAACTTCTTCTCTCTGTGGGTGATCCGTTTCGTCCTGGACTTCTCGTTCACGTACCCGGACACCGGCAGATCGTACACCCGCACCCGTTTGTCCCATCGCCACGGCCAGAGGATGTGCTCCAGCTCCGGCCCCCTCGCCAGGCCCACCAACACCGAAGGTTCCAGAAGCTCGATCTTCCACTGCTTCAGCGCCCCGCCTCCCGCCTCGCGACTCACCAGCCCGGTGGTATCCACCACGATGGCCTCTGCGCCTAGTTCCTGAGCCTTTTCCTGGAGCTTGCGCGCCCCGATGACAGCGGGCAGCATGTGCCCTTTGGGGGACGTTGAACCCACGAAGTAGGAGTAGGTGCCCCCCTGAGGGGGAAACGCCGATGGCTCGCTGCCGGAGAGGGCCAGATTCAGAGTCGTGGGCAAGCCAAGAGTGCTCTGCCCCACGTCGCAATCCAGAAAAGCGACCCGACCCCTTCGACCTTGCTCAGGGCAGGTGTGACAGCGACAGAGTGCGAGGAATAGATAGCGGGCGAAGGTGGTCTTGCCGGTGTCCGACTCCCCGATCACTATGATAGTGCCTTCGAGAGATTCGGGGTTGATCCGTTCCCATTCACTGGGGAGACTGATGTCAGAGGGTTTCATCTTGACTGGCACAGATAGACGAAAGATAGTATAATTACCTGCGGAGGAAAACTGATGAGACGTTCGCGAAGCAAAAGACAGCAGATTGTCTTCAGTGTACTGGGTTTGGTGGTAGTCGCAAGTATGATCCTGAGCCTGATCCTGACAGTGATCCCCCAGCCACAGCAACCTACACCCACGCCCACTCCGCTCCCGAGGATAACGCTGATTCCAACGCCGACCCTGACCCCCACGACGACGCCTAGCAGCTCATAGCCAGCTTGTGGTTGTCGAATGGCGGCTTCAGCCTACCACGGCGACTGTGGTCGCAGCCACAACCGCTGCGTCTTGCTTTTGCAGGATGATCAGACTGTATGGGGCCTACCTCAATCTCAGCTTGACGATCAACAAGACCCCAATCAATATGAGCATAAAAGGTATTATCCCCACAGCAGTCCATCCGACCGGCGCCTCGATACCATCCGCCCTAAAGAAGACAAGAACTCCGAGACCCGCAGCCACCAGCCCCAGCACCATGGTTGCCAGTATTGCGTACTGAGCAGAGGGGCTGCCGTATCGCGTGCGGTAGGGATCAACCCCAGGCGGTAGAAGGGCGTCTCTGGTACGAGCGCTACGCTGGCGCTTGAAACGTACCCTTCTGTCATCAAACTTCTCCAGCATTACCCAGCCGGCTCGGGCTTCTTCTTCGATCAGCTTTCGTAGAACCTCCGGTTTGCGAAAGGCACCAGACTCAGATCTGACGATTTTGAACTCCCAGTCATTGCTCAGGTCGTCCTGTCTATACTTGGCCATGCCTTCCTCCTCCTCAGCGAGCATCATTCGCCGACGTTTTGCGGCAGCGGCAGCCGCAGCACCACCAAAAGCCATCTCAATACCTCCTTCTACTACTTCATTAACCCCTCTCGCCAGGCGTAGATCGCCGCCTGAGTGCGGTCGGAGAGGTGCAACTTCCCCAGCAGGTTGCTGACGTGGGCCTTCACTGTGCGCTCGGTGATGACCAGTTCGGCGGCGATCTCGGCGTTGGTGAGGCCCTGGGCGATGAGCCGGAGCACCTCCATCTCGCGCGCCGTTAGCCCGGCGGTGGGGTCGCGACCCCGCGCAGGTGCGGTGACCTCGTCCATCAACCGTTGGGCGATGCGGGGGTGCAAGCTGGCTTCCCCCCGACCGGCAGCGTGAATGGCGTCCAGCACCATCTCCCCGTCGGCGTCCTTGAGCAGGTACGAGAGCGCGCCGGCCTTGATGGCGGAGAAGATCAGCTCGTCCTGGGCAAAGCTAGTTAGCACCACCACCTGGGTGTGCGGGCTTATCTGACGGATGAGGCGAGTGGCCTGCACACCCCCTTGATCCACGGGCTCCGTCCCCGGCTGCAAGGGCAGCACCAGGTCCATCAGCACCACGTCGGGCACGTGCTCGGCCACCCCCTCTACAGCGCTCTGAGCATCGCCTGCCTCGCCCACGATGGCGATTTCCGGGTGGGTGCTCAGGAAGTAGCGCAGCCCCTTGCGCACCACATCGTGGTCATCCACTACGAAGACGGTGATCCGTTGGGTGTTGGAGTCTGTGTTTGACATCGGTCTGCCTTTGCTCAACGTGAAACGAGGCGTAATGCGTAAAACGTAAAACGTGTGGACAACCCGGTTGCGTTTTACGCTTCACGTTTCACGCTTACTCAGACTGACTCACCGAGACCGGCAGGCTGCCCAACAAGAGGGTCGGGCTGATGCCTTCCTCGGTGATGACGATTTTGGCATTGTCGCGCAGGGCCGTCTCGGTCATCTCCATCTGCTTCAACGCCTGGGCGTTACCCCGGAAATACTGATCGGCGGATTCGTTAACCAAGCGGATGGCCTCGGCCTTGCCCTCGGCAACTTTGATGGCCGCCTCCCGCTCGCCCTCGGCGCGCTGGATGATGGCCAGCTTTTGCTGCTCGGCGGCCTCGAACTCGCCGGTGGCCAGCAGACGCATGGATCGCCGCTCTTGCTCGGCCGTCTTCTGCTTGTGCATGGCCCGCTTGATGTCGTCGGGCGGGTCAATGAGCATGATCTCCACCTTGCTCACCAACAGCCCCCATTCCTCAGCGAAGGCGTTGAGAACGGCCTGCAAGTTGTGGGCGATCCTTTCGCGCGCCACCAGGCTCTCGTCCAGCGTCAGATCGCCGAACTCCTGGCGCAGGTTGGTCATGGCCAGTCGTATCACCGCCTGCTTCCAATCGTCAATGTTGTAGAAGGTCTTTTTGATGGACTCCTCGTCGGAAGCGGGGCGCACCCACATGACGCCATCTACCATGATCTCGACGTTGTCTTTGGTAATGACCGCCTGGGGGGGGATGTCCATGGTGTGCTCGCGGATATCGCGGACACGGGTGAGGTGGACGATTGGCACCTGAAACCCCAATCCGGGGAGAACAAGCCCGGTATACTTGCCCAGGGTTTCCTTGATGCCCCGCTCATGAGGCTTCAGCGTGTAAATGGGTCCTCTAATGTGTCTCATGGCTCTCTCCTTTCTAGTTTATGTGAACTATCGCCTTCGATACCAAACTGTGACTGAGGACACGTACTCGTCCCCCGACTCGGTAATGTTGATGACGTCTTCTTCATTGATCCTGCTGTTGGCGATAAACTCTTCGGCCTGTTGTCTGAGCTTCTCCCGCTTTTCTAACGCTGTTCGTCCAGCAAAGTTCAAAAGGTGGGTACTGGAAAAGGTCTTATGAGCTACCATTTTCTCCCTCCTGTTTTTCAACCGCTTTCACCGGGGTCCCGCTCGAAGCCACCTCGTCCACGATACGCATGGTCACCATCACCAGCAGAGGCAGCGGCAGCGCACGACGCATCTCAATCTGGGGCGAGCCGCCGTCCTCAACGAAGAGTAACTCGTCGCCGACCTCGTCCACGAGAACGCAGCGGCCCGGCTGGCCCTTGACGTAGGACAGACGATAGCCTCGCCCGTCGTAGACGATCTCGCTCCAGGTGTTCAGCAGTCGGCCCTGATACTGCATGGCTGCCAGGGGTTGCCCGTTGCGAGTCAGCACCATCCTGCCGCTCAGGCCACGGATGCGGCGTAGCGCCCACGATGCGCCGCCAGACTCCCACTCGTATCCCGACCTGCTGTGTTCCACCTGGACCAACGGCGTGCGATGCTGGCCCAACTGGAAGACATAGTCTCTCTTGAGGCCCAGGAAGCCGGCATCCCTCCTGACCATCAGCGATTCCTCGTCAGGCTCCACCAGCGGCCGCCGCAGGCGCACCTGGTCGGCGGGGAGCCAGGGCCAGGTTTGCCCCACCGGGATGACCAGCCTCTGACCCAGCCAGGCCCAGTTCTCAATCGTCGGACTGGGGCGCTTCCTGTCCACGCCGGTGATCTCCCCAAAATCCATCGTACCCAAAGGGTGGGGCAGTGCGACTTCGGCCAGCACCGTGGCGCCGCTGCCGGTTTGACTGACGACGGTCAGCGCCCCACCGACGGTCATCATGCGCTCCTGCATGTTCGCCAGTCCCAGCCCACGACGGGGCTGGCTGGTGTCGAACCCGACGCCGTTGTCGCGGATGGTCAGCGCCACGTGCTCAGGAATGCAGCGCAGGTGCACGTCCACCCGGGTCGCCCTGGCATGTCGGGCCACGTTGTGCAGGGCCTCCTGCGCCACGCGGTAGAGGGCCTCGGACACGGATGGAGGCAAGAGCGCGTCGTTGCCCTGCACTTCCAGGTAGATCAGGATGTGCTCCCGCGCACCGAAGAGCAGGGTGAAATCGTTGAGCGCGTCCGCCAGCCCCTGCTCCTGGAGTGAACCGGGGCGCAAGTCCTTGATCAGACGGGTCATTTCGTGCTGGGCGGCCTGGGCCGTGGTCTCCACCTCACGTACCATCTCGTCGAGTTCGGACGGCACATCCGGCAGCGTGTCGAAACGGGCGCGGATGGCGCTGGCCGTCATCGCCAGGCTGAAGAGGTGCTGCTTGACGCTGTCGTGCAGCTCGCGGGCCAGGCGATTGCGTTCTTCGACCACCGCCAGGGCGCGCACCTGATCGGTGAGGCGAGTGTTGCGCTCCCGCAGCTCGTCCAGGTCTTGCTCGTCTTGTTCGAGGTGCTCGGCCAGGAGGTCGAGCTGCCTGGCCAGCAGGCCCAGGTCATCGCTGACGGGGTCGGCGATGCGCAGCGAGAGATTGCCGCGCAGCCAGCCCTGAGTGATTTCGAGGGCGTGCCCCACGCGATGGACGATAGGACGGCTGGCCCATGCGCCCAGCAGCGATCCTGCCAGCGCAGCGACAACGGCAGTTAGCGCAACGCAGCTTCCCTCGCCAGGCTGGGCAGCGGTCAGGGTCAAGACAATCCATTCAGCGATGAGGACTGACGCCAGGGTCACTGCCACGTGGGCCAGGATTAGCTTGTGTCTTAGGCTCATACTTAGACGGGAATTGCTCCGCATCAGAGGCTCCTGGGGTGCTCATCTTTCTCCAGCGATTGCCGAATGGCTCGCACTTCAGCCAAAATCGCGCTCAAGGCGTCGGCCGAAACCACAGCCGGTGCGCCCTCCACTTCGGCGGCCGTCGGGGCCATACCCCCCCGGAAACGCCGCAGCTCCGTGACCACCATTTCGTAGACCTCTTGAACATTGGGCAGGCCCACCAGCCTCTCTTCGGCGCCGGTTTGGCCGCTCATCCCGGCCGTCTGGATGTTCAGCGTGCCCAGGCCAAAGAGCCAGCGATCAAGAATGTCCCGTTTGACGGTGAGGTTGGTCACGGTGCGATAGGGCACGTGCTTGACCGATTTAGTCAAGATGCCCACATGCACGATCACCTCGTCGTCCTGAATCTCGTAGCTCAGGCTGCGATAGTAGGGTCCGGTCAGGAGCATGGCCGGCGCCCACCAAACGGCGTCAACGATGGCGGTGACGATGACGACAATCCAGAAACCACTTGCGCCTATCTTCCGGTCAAAGCTCATCAGCCAGCCGAGCAAAATGCCGCCGGCCAGGATCAACAAGGCCACAAGTGTGATATTCAGGCGTAACTTGCTCAGGTACTTGGAATTGGGTTTGAAGGTTTTGGTTTGCATTTTTTGTGCCCTCCTCTCTCACTCACATTATACCAGAGTTTGCTCTGTTTGTCATCGGGCCTGCGGACGAAATCTATCTCGTACCTGAGTACAGTAATGACACTCTACCCAACCAGCCCCAGACGACGCGCGGCGGCCACCAGGCCGAAGGATCCTGTCATCATCATGTCGCCGTGGGGCACGGCCATGTAGTAACCCAGGCTGGCCGCCATCCCTCGATTGGGCCCAGTTACGGCCACAAATCGGAAGGTTCCACCGCCGGGGTAATCGGGATGGACGTAGGCCCCGTGACCATTGTCGCCATGGACCTCGTCGTTGGATAGAGTCCCTTCCCGCAAAGAGCCAATGTAAGCGGCCAACTTATCAGGGTTCATGAGCACAGTGTGATGCTCAAAGAGGCCCCACACCCTCTCACCTCTGAGCAAAAAAGCTATCGTGTGCTGGTTGCCCACGTTGACGACGATGAGGCCATCCTCTTGATGAACAGCCACGTTCCCATCGCAAAGCGTGCCCCAAATCGCCGCCGAGCCGGTGTCCATCAGCATCGCGCCCGGCACTTCGGCCTGGACAGCCCTCATCCTGGTGAGATGAGGCGGCACCTCCAGATAGGCCAGTTCGATTATGTCACCTCCCTGCTCCACAAACCGCTCCCATTGCTGAAAGCGAAGGCGGCGTTGGCTTCCCTCCAGGGTCTCGCCGTGATCCTGCACCGCGATGGCGTAGCGCCGGGGCAGCTCTACGTCGAAAAGGGCCAGGGCGCGACTCAGGGCAGCGAGATCAACGTCGCCCGTGCGAATGGTCAGTGCCTCAGTCGGCGCCTCCTCCACGATCTGCACGCCCAGGGCCTCCACCTCACGAGGGTTGTCGCGAATGGTCTTGGCTGCCAGCGGCGTGGCATAGACGGCCAGCCCTGCCCTCAGGTGCTTCTTGAGGGCACTGACGCAAGGCCCACCGCCCATCAAATTGCCCGTCAAGAAAACGTCCTCCCCCCGGGCAGTGGCTTTCCGAACCCTGCCCGCCACGATAGTCGTCTGGGAAGGGAGTACCATCTTGACGCAGTTCTCCATGGTTTTGTCGCTATCGTACAACAGAATGTCCTGAGTTCCAGCCCCGGCATCAATGGCCAGGACTCGCTTCGATTCAGACATCATCCATCCTCCTGGTAAGCTGGAGTGCGGGCGCAAGCCCGCCCTAGGTACTGATACTACCACAGTTTGCAGGCTCTGTCAAAGTTTTGCCCTCTCCCTCCCCCCAGCCCCCTCCCTCTCCCAAGGTTAGGGAGACGGAGGGGGAGTTGAAAGTCCCCCCTCGCCGAGGAAGCCATCGCCGAGAGTTTCGCGGAGGCTGAGACCCCTCCGCCCCGCCACTACGTGGTGGAGTGTCCCCGCTGTCGTCAGGCCAACAAGGTGTCACTCAAGAGGGGGAGGAGAGGAAGTAGAACTGCCAAAAAGGGGGTAACATGACTTCTGCACATCATAGTACATTAACAAATCTGAAAGTTGCTATCTGGTG
>CAYMKL010000087.1:0-30534 GCA_964390805.1 uncultured Anaerolineae bacterium
TCGTGTCAAACTCAAGCGTCTCTACCCATCAATTGAGCCTTGACAGAGTACTAGGAATCCATACCTCAAAACAGAGCACAAGGCAGAAGGTTCTGGCGGACGGTTCGCCAGAACCTTTTGGTTTGAAGGGCATGGCGTGGGCTGGACAAAGATCGCCAAGTCAAGTATAATTCTCCTGGAGGATGAGAGATGCCAGATTTCAAACTTGTATCAGATTTCCAACCCACGGGCGACCAGCCCACAGCTATCGAGGAGCTAGTGGAAGGGCTCCACCAGGGCTACAAGCATCAGACCCTGCTGGGGGCCACCGGCACCGGGAAGACCTACGTCATGGCCCAGATCATTGAGCAGGTGCAGCGCCCAACCCTGGTGATGTGCCATAACAAAACCCTCGCCGCCCAGCTCTACGCCGAGTTCAAGGAGTTCTTCCCCCGCAATGCGGTGGAGTACTTCGTCAGCTATTACGACTACTACCAGCCCGAGGCCTACATGCCCCGCCACGACCTCTACATCGAGAAGGACGCCTCCATCAACGAGGAAATTGACCGTCTGCGATTGGCGGCCACCTCGTCCCTCTTCTCCCGCCGTGACGTGGTCATCGTGGCCTCGGTCTCCTGCATCTACGGCATCGGCGACCCCGAAGAGTATGGCAAGGTGGTGGTCAGCCTGCACCAGGGGCAGGTGCGCAGGCGAGACAAGGTGCTGCGGCATCTGGTGGACATCCACTACGAGCGCAACGACATGGACTTCGCCCGCGGCCGCTTTCGGGTGCGGGGCGACACCCTGGAGATCTTCCCTGCTTACGATGATCTGGCCTACCGCGTGGAGTTCTGGGGCGACGAGATAGACCGCATCACCGAGATCGAGCCTCTGACCGGCGAAGTGCTGACGGCTCACCCGGAGATCGCCATCTACCCGGCCAAGCACTTCATCACCCCCCAGGAGAAGCTGACTCTGGCCCTGCGGGACATCGAGGTAGAACTGGATGAGCGACTGGCAGAGCTTAAGGCCCAAGGGAAACTCTTAGAAGTTCAACGGCTGCAGCAGCGTACCAAGTACGACCTGGAGATGCTGCGCGAGGTCGGCTACTGCGCCGGCATCGAGAACTACTCCCGCCACCTCTCCCAGCGCGCGCCCGGCAGTCCGCCCTGGACCCTGCTGGACTACTTCCCCGACGACTTCCTGCTCTTCGTTGACGAGTCGCACATGACCATTCCCCAGGTGCGGGGCATGTACCACGGCGACGCCTCCCGCAAGAATACCCTGGTGGAATTCGGCTTCCGGCTGCCCAGCGCGCTGGATAACCGCCCTCTGAACTTCGAGGAGTTCGAAAAGAGGGTCAACCAGGTCATCTACACCTCGGCCACGCCGAGGGCTTACGAGCTGGAACACTCGGCCCAGGTGGTACAGCAGATCATCCGCCCCACCGGCCTGGTGGATCCTGAGGTCACCGTCAAGCCGATCAAGGGCCAGATAGACGACCTGATCCACCAGATCAACCAGCGGTTAGAGCGGAGCGAGCGGGCGCTGGTGACCACCCTCACCAAGCGTATGGCCGAGGACCTGGCCGATTATCTGGCCGAGATGGGGATCAAGGTGCACTACCTGCACTCGGAGATCCAGACCCTGGAGCGAGTGGAGATACTGCGAGACCTGCGCCTGGGCGTCTACGACGTAGTGGTGGGGATCAACCTGCTCAGGGAGGGGCTGGACCTGCCCGAGGTGTCACTGGTAGCGATCCTCGATGCCGACAAGGAGGGCTTCCTGAGAAGCGACCAGGCCCTCATCCAGACCATCGGACGGGCGGCCCGCCACGTCAACGGTCAGGTGATCATGTACGCCGATGGGCTCACCGATTCTATGAAGCGAGCCATTGATGAAACCAATCGTCGGCGCAGCATCCAGACGGCCTACAACGAGGAGCACGACATCGAGCCCAGGAGCATCGTCAAGGAAGTGCGCGACCTGACCGACCGGGTGCGCGCTGTAGCTGAAGAACGGGCCGAGTACCGAGTGGCCGCCGAGATACCCAAGCAGGAGCTGGCCCGTTTGATCAAGGAGCTAGAGAGGCAGATGAAGGCCGCCGCTCAGGCGCTGGAGTTCGAGAAGGCGGCCCTCCTGCGCGACCAGATCTACGACCTGCGCCGCGAGCTGTCGGACATGGAAGAGGACGTGCCGGAGTGGGAGAGGGTGAGGAAATTGGGGCGTTAGTGGAGGTGGAATATGACATCGAATTTCGAGGATTTACCAAATCTGGCATCGCGAATTCGGTGAATCCCTTAAATTCGTTGTCATATCCGCTAAACAGCCATCTAGCAACACCCATCAGGGAAACCACTGGAGATATGAAGCGATGAGAACAACACAGATTTGTCCACCTGAGGAACTGCGCGAAGAAGCAGAGATTGCATTGGGAGAGGAGAAGGAGCTTAGCCAGGAAGAGCTAAAAAGTCACCCTCTGTACCGAATCATCGGCATGTGTTCTAGCGGCCTCGAAGATGGAGCCGAGAATCATGACGACTACCTCTACGGAGAAAACATGTCCTAGTCGTAATGCAACTGTGAGAAGCGAAGAGATACTTCCCAGCTACATCAACCTATACTGTACTGGTGAACTGGCCCGCCGCATTGAGCGGGCTTATGCTTGTTTGGAGGATTGCCGCCTCTGCCCGCGGGAGTGCGAGGTGAATCGCCTTCGGGAGAAGCAAGGTTTTTGTCAGGTGGGGGCGAAGCCCAAAGTGGCCAGTTGGAACGTGCATCCCTGGGAGGAGCCGCCCATCAGTGGAACCCGCGGCTCAGGCACGATCTTCTTCTCCAGTTGCACCGGCCGCTGCCTCTTTTGCCAGAACTACCCTATCAGCCAACTGGGGGTGGGCAACGAGGTCTCCGTTGAACGCCTGACGGAGATGATGCTGGAGCTGCAACGCAAGGGCTGCCACAACATCAACTTGGTCACACCGACCCACTTCGTGCCCCAGATCATGGCCGCTCTCCCCTACGCCATTGAGACGGGCCTCCGCCTCCCCCTGGTCTACAACACCAGCGGCTACGAGACGGTGGAGGTGCTGGAGCTCCTCGAAGGTGTGGTGGACATCTACCTGCCCGACGCCAAGTACGCCGACGACGAAACCGCCCGCCGCCTGTCGGGCTTCGTCCGTTATGTAGAGGCCAACCACGCCGCCCTCAAAGAGATGTACCGCCAGGTGGGCGGGGAGTTGGTTCTGGACGACGAAGGCATCGCACGGCGCGGCCTCATCGTCCGCCACATGGTCTTACCCGACGGACTGGCAGGCACGCCAGAGGTGCTGCGTTGGCTGGCCGAGAACTTATCACGCCGCGTCCACGTCAGCCTGATGGATCAGTACTTCCCCGCTCATAAGGCCGTGGGCCACCCCATCCTGGGTCGCAAGATCACCACCCAGGAGTACGAGGAGGCTCTGAACGCGTTCGACGAGGCAGGGCTGGAGAACGGCTGGAGGCAGGAACACAGCTAGTGTTGACAGTGATTCCCATGATAGTACCCATTTTCTCTTGACCGCCTGTTTTCAGGGCAGTCATAACATAGACTTGGAGCAGCAATAATCTGGGGCGATACGCTCAATAGCATTGGCACAAGGACGTTCGCCTCTAGCTGATAGGGCACGGAGCATTCTGTAACTTTGGTTGTTCCATACCTCTTCGGGACTTTGGTATCGAGTGTTCCCCAGGGAAAAGCGGCTGATAAATCCTCGAGAGCACGATTTGTAATCACCATTCCAGTTGATGCTGATCACGTTCCACAACCAATAGCACGCTTTCGTTCTTCCTGAATTTGGCTTCCTCGCCCTTAGCCGCCCCGCTATTGATTCTTGGATATATAATCTGTCTACACCCAATTCTAAAGCAAGCTCCTCTATTTGTGGAAGCTCATGCTCATTGTGATCAAAGATGATGAATTGCAATTCAACTATGGGATGGGAGACTCCTAATTCCTCCCTTTTTTTCAACAATACCTTCACGTTATGTAGCACCTTCGCTAGCTCACCACCAACGCGGTATTTCGCATATGTTGCCTGTGTCACCCCATCCACTGCTATGGTTAAGTGATCCAACCCCGCCTTGATTAACCTTTCCGCATCTTCCTCAGAAAATAGCAAGAAGTTCGTGCTGAAGGTCGTTCCTACGCCACGCCCATGAGCATGACTTGTCATCTTGTATATATCCCTGTTGATCAATGGCTCACCCACGCCGTCCAACTTGGCCAAGATGAGATAATCGCCCACATCATCAATGATACTCTTAAACTCACCAAAGGTCATCTGGCCTTCGGGAACGGGGTTTTTACCAATCCCCGTTAGGCAGCCTGGGCATCGCAAATTGCAAAGATTAGTTGACTCTAAAACTAATACATATGGTTTTCCCCGGACACAGGGCCGCTTCAGGAATTTCTCAAACTCAATTAGACAAACATTCAAGATTTTCTTCCGGGTCACATATCTACCAATGAAATTCAGGTATCTCCTAGCTGCACTTAGTTTACCCCGCCCTTCTAACTTTCTCAACTTTTCCACGCTACTCCTCTTTCAATTCAGGGCCGGGTTAGCACCCCATGAACTCGACACCCCCTTTGGGTACCCGAGATCTCTCGGAAGGTCATAGCGGTCCATTTTGCAAGCTCGTGGTGGACGCTAGATTTCGGCAGACTTAGACCTCAGCGAGTTCAGCCGAGCCGTTGAGGTGTCCACCACAATACCGAACAGACAGCTTTTCCGAGAGAACCCAATCTTATTGTCTGAGACTTACGCGGTCAGAGGGATGGTCTCCCCAGGTTCTCCTGGGGGAGCTTTGAGGCTGGGCGTCAGACTGACCATGAGCTTGGTGAAATAGGTCTGGGGAGGTATGGCCTCTTCGTCATAACCCATCTCGCTTATCTCGGCTTTCACCCGCAAGGAGGCCGTCTCCAGGACGACGATCTTGCCGGGCTCAACCAGGACGGCCTCCCCCTTAGGAGCCAGCTTGGCTCGCAAAGCATCTTCGTGGTAAGCATACCTACTCATCAACACCTTGGTGACGGTGCGGATGTCGTTCTTGTCGAACAGCCAGACTTCAAACGCGGTGACACTGGCAGGCGGCCCTGCATCCACTATGTCGGAGATGCCCACGCCGCACTCACCCAGGAATTCGCTGGTGGGCGACTCGATGCTGAAAGACTGGTCATAGCTGTCCTGACCTATGGTGTAGCTGGCTACGAAGCGACCCAGTACCTCCCCGGCTCCCTCTGGCTTGTCCGCTTTCCACTCTGGAGAAAGCCGTTTGCCCGGCCTTGCCGGTTCCTCTGGGCGGCGCCCCCGCAAGACCGACGTGCCCACGATCACCCCAGCGATCACCAGGACTGCCGCCAGGACAATGCCGATAATGGGCAACAGACGCCGCAGCAGTGTACTTGCCGTCGTCGCCTGCGCGACAGGCTCAGGAGTCACCACCTCTGCCCGCACCCCCAATGCCGCCGCCAGCTTATCCAGACGCTGAACCTGCGCCCCGTCGCTGGCTTTGGCTTTGAGCTGGCCCATGACCTGTCCCAGGTCCTCTGGATCCCAACCCTCGACCCGCTGTCTGGCCAGCGCCACGTTGGTGTTTAGGGTGTAGGAATCGGCCAGCATATTGATGTAAGCCTCTTTGTATGACTGGCGCAAGTCGAAGGGGTCGGCATCATACCACTGTACCGGGAACACCCACCAGCCCAAAATGGGCAGGCCGATGATCAGCCCCACGACGAGCCCTATCACGAACCCGCTGAGAGTTTCGCGTCCTATTCTTTCCATGATCTCATTCATCTCCCCTCACCTCCCATTTCTAGCTGGAGGAGGCGCAACTTCCCCGAAGTTGCGCGTCATCCTCCAGCGGCTCAGGCAGCGATTGCCCCCATTTCGATGATAATTCTATCACAAGTTGCCTTTTTCGACAAGTGTGGCCACCGATCACTGACCACTGATCACTGTTTACTGAGTTACTTACTGGCCTGGGTGAGCACCTCTACCCCATCCTCCCTCAGGACAACGATGTCCTCAATGCGCACACCGCCCCAGCCCGGCAGATAGATGCCAGGCTCGACGGTGAAGACCATGCCCGGCTCCAAGACGCCTTCGGATAGGCGACCAACCCCAGGCTTCTCGTGCACAGCCAGACCCACGCCGTGCCCCAATCCGTGGCCGTAATTCTCACCATAGCCTGCTTCCTCAATGACTTGACGGGCTATGTCGTCGGCTTGCTTGCCCTGCATCCCAGGTCGGATGCTCCGCTCGGCAGCCAACTGGGCCTCCAGGACGATGTCGTAAATCTCCTTGAGCTTATCGTCCGGCCTGCCCGCACAGATTGTGCGAGTCAGATCGGAGTTGTAGCCACCCACCATCGCCCCCATGTCAATCACAATCGGCTCCCCGACCTGAATCACTCGCTCGGAGACGGTGGCATGGGGCATGGCCCCGTTGGGCCCTGAGCCAACGATGATGTCGAATGCCAGCTTCTCCGCGCCGTGGGTACGCATGAAAACCTCCAGATCCCAGGCCACCTCTCTCTCTGTCATGCCCGGCTCGATGAAGCCCGCGATGTGGGCTAAGGCTTCGTCAGCTAAGACGATGGCTTTCTTGATCTTGCTCAGCTCGTCCTCGTCCTTGACAGCGCGCATCCTTGTCACCAGCTCCTTGGTGGGCACCAGCTCGAACTTGGAAGTGGAAACGGCGCCCTCGGCGACCTCCTGCCACTCCCGGTGCTGATCAACCGTGAGATGATCACTCTCGAAGCCGACCCTCTTGGCCCCCAATTGCTGGACCAGCTCGGGAAGGACGGTCTTGAACTCGTCCTTAACCTCTGCCAACTGGAAGTCAGGAGCCTGCTTCTCGACCTGTTCGTAGTAGCGGAAATCGGTGGCCAGAACTGCTTGCTCGTGAGAGATCAGGAGCACTCCGGCTGAGCCAGTGAAGCCACTGACATAGCGACGGTTCTCCGACTGGGTGATCAGGATGGCGTCCAGGCCCTCGGTTGTTAAGGCCTCACGTAGTTTCGTTAGTCTCATTCATAACCTCCTCAGTTCTATTGGTCAGATGGTCAGGCCTGCTCCCTTGCTCCTCTGCTCCCCTCCCCCCTTGCTCCTTTGCCCTGGGGTGCGCCTTTCGGTACACCTCCCTCACCCGGGCCTGGGAGACGTGGGTGTAGATTTGGGTAGTGGAGAGATTGGCGTGGCCCAAGAGTTCCTGAACCGTCCGCAGATCGGCACCGCCGTCCAAAAGGTGGGTGGCGAAGGTATGCCGCATGACGTGGGGCGTGACGCGCCTCTCCAATCCGGCCAGCTTGGCATATTTGTCCAGGATGTTGCTCACGCTGCGCGTCGAGAGGCGACTGCCCAGGCGGTTCAAAAAAAGAGCGTTGGTTGCCCTGTTCTCTTTGATCAGTTTTGATCGCCCGTCCTCAACGTAGCGCGTCAGGGCTCTGCACGCTGGCCCGCCCAACAGGGCCAGCCTCTCCTTGCCCCCTTTGCCCCAAACCCGAATCTGGCCGTAGCGGAGGTCCACGTTGCTCAAATTGAGGCTCACCAGCTCGCTGACCCTCACTCCTGAGGCATAGAGCACCTCCAGGATCGCACGGTCGCGCTGGCCTTGGGGAACCGTCGCGTCTGGAGCCGCCAACAGTGCCTCGACCTGGTGCGGGGCCAGATAATCGGGCAGGCGCTTGGGAACCTTGGGCGAGGAGATGACCCTGATGGGATTCGCGTCCAGTATGCCTTCCCGCACAAGGTAGCGGCAAAAGGAACGTAGCTCCGAGATCCTGCGGGTTACACTGGCTTTGACGTAGCCCTCGGCTTGCAGCCACGCCAGATACCGACGCAGGACGTAGCGATCCACCTCATCCCAGGAATCAACCTCCTGCTCTTTCAGAAAGTCAAGGAACTGCCCAATCTCGTGGCGGTAGTTCTTGATGGTGTAAGGAGAGGCGTTTCTCTCGGCTATTAGGTAGGTGATGAACTTGTTCAGGTGTTCGTCCATGGCGCCTATGGGTAGAGGTTGGGGTTCTCGGTCTCCAAGCTCTCATCTTGAGCCGCTCTCAGGAGGTCATTGTCTGCCGCGACGAGGGTGAGTGGATGGAGGCCATTTTCCACAAGCACCCGGTTGAGACGCAAGGCGCAGGCCAGGTGAACGGCATCGTAGCCGCGTAGTTTGCGGCGAGTGGTCAGTTCAATAGCTTCGTCCACTACGTACTGATCTACATCTAGCAGTGAATACTGGGTTGCAGTTTCGGCTTTGAGACTGGTCAGGATTGCATCGCCTGTGGCCCGATCTATGATCTTGCCTCGGAGTTTGCTGCCTACAGCCGCTGCAACCTCGACGAGGCCGATGAGTGCTACGGCGATGACGTGATTGGGTTGGCTGCACAACGCCTGTACCCACCCGGTGCCAGTCTCGACAGCGTACCTCTTGACCAGCGCGCTGCTGTCCAGATAGAATGTGGCGGTCACTGGTTGTTGGCCCATTGCTGATCGCGCTCCTCAATGATCATTTCGCTGAGTGGCTTGCCTTCCACTCGAACGGGAATACGCCCCTGCTGATCCAAGCTGGCCCGATACCGTGCGGCAATGGTCGGGTCCAACTCAACAAGAATCCCTGTCGAGCGCAATGCGGCGATCACATGTGCCCGAGTTGGAGCAGAGGGAGATTCTACCTCGGTTTCTCTCTCTACGTGACGCAGCCCCCACTCCAGGATGTGGGGCAGCTCTCTCTGGTATGGGCGTAACCTCCGCGCCAAGTCTGAGGACACCTGTATTTGGATAGTCTCCATTTGTGTTATTTCTCCTTTCCTTCCCCCTCGTTCGACGGCTCGACTGAGCTCGCCGAAGTCTGGGACTCACGAACGTTCAAATCTTCTAACTTCACCATCCCGGCGCGCAGCACTCTTATCGAACAGAAACGATGGCACCTGGCTTCACCTCGTGTTCACGAGCACCCTCAATGGCTGCAGCATACAACTCATCCCAGATGCGTTCTCGCTCTGCCTCCGGAAGGGCGAAGTATGCTTCCACCGTCATATCGCCGACGAAAACATCCTCCCCTCGCATAAGGCGGGCTTCGTCTGTGTATTGGGCCATCTGCTCGCGGGCCCACCGCACCAGGCCGCTCTGTTCTCCAGTGACCCCCCTTTGAAATCGAGGCACCAGACGGACCAGTTCTCGAATCTCATCTCGATCGAGCCGCCGCACCAGCTCAGCCACCTGCCAGACGTGACGGCTGATCGTATCTGTCATAGCCATCGCATGCCCTCTTTCTTCGTCATCTCTCCTCCTCTTCCCCTTCTCCCTCAAGCTCCCCCAACCCCACCACCTCCTCACACATAACACACTTGGCTCTATCCTTGCCAGCAGCAGTCAAGAGGCCGCCGCAGTTGGGGCAGGGCTGGGGTAGGGGGTGGTTCCAGGTGCCGAATTCGCACTCAGGATAGCTGGAGCAGCCGTAGAAGACCCGTCCCCTGCGCGTCCGCTTTTCCACCATATCACCGCCGCACTCCGGGCAAGCCACACCGACCTTGATCTGGTAGGACTTGGTGTTGCGGCACTCTGGGTAATTGCTGCAGGCGATGAACCTGCCGTAGCGGCCAAACTTGACCACCATGGGATGGCCACACTTCTCACACATCTCGCCAGTTTCTTGCGGGCCGAGGTCCACCTTTTCCATGGTGAGCTTGGCCCGTTTCACCATTTCATCGAAGGGGCCGTAGAATTCCTGCAACATTGGCACCCACTCGCGCTCACCTGAGGCGATGAGGTCCAGCTCCGCCTCCATACGGGCGGTGAAATCCACGTTGATGATGTCTGGGAAGTGCTTCACTAACAGATCGTTGACGATGAAGCCTATCTCAGTGGGGGTCAGGCGTCGGTCCTCACGGTCCACGTAGCCTCTGGTTTGGATGACAGAGATGGTAGACGCGTATGTGCTGGGCCGGCCGATGCCATACTCCTCCAGGGTTCTGATCAGGGTGGCCTCGCTGTAGCGTGGCGGTGGCTTGGTGAAGTGCTGCTCAGGCAGAAGTCGCAGGAGGTCCAAAACCTCACCCTTGGAGAGTGGCGGCAGGATCTTGCCTTCGCTCTCTTCAGGAGCTTCATCTTCGTCCTTGGCCTCCTCATAGACAGCAAGGAAGCCCCGGAATCGGATGCTGGATCCAGCAGCACGGAAGAGATAATCTGGTTTCTGGCTTATGGCTGATAGCTGATCGCTCGTGACCATCGTTGACTCGCTCTTGGAAGTGGAAACGGCATCGGCTATCTGCAATTTGCCATCTGCTACTATGTCTACGGAAATGGTGTCGAAGATAGCCGAGGACATCTGGCTGGCCAAGAAGCGCTTCCAGATGAGATCGTAGAGGCGGTACTGGTCGCGCGTGAGATACTTTTTTATCGCCTTAGGCTCGCGATGCACCGATGTAGGACGGATGGCCTCGTGGGCCTCTTGCGCGCCCTTGGCTTTGGTTTTGTAGCGGCGAGGTTTGGCCGGCCTGTACTTATCGCCATATCTCTCAGCGATATAAGCGCGAGCTTCCTCCTGAGCAGCCTCAGCCACGTTGACGCTATCGGTGCGCATATAGGTAATGAGGCCCACCAAGTCCTCAGCACCGATCTCCACCCCCTGGTAAAGCTGCTGGGCAACCGCCATGGTGCGCTTGGCGGTGAAGCCCAACCGTCGGGAGGCCTCCTGTTGCATGGTGCTGGTGGTGTAAGGTGGCGAGGGGTTTCGCCGCCGCTTACCTTTGCGCACCTTGGTTATGACATAGGTCGCCTTCTCCAGATCAGCTACGATCTTCTGGGTATCTTCCTCGCTCTTGAGATCCACCGCCTCGCCGCGAATGCGGTGCAACTTGGCGGTGAAACCGCGGCGCTTTTCCTCCCGCTTGGCCAGTTCCGCATCAATAGACCAGTATTCCACTGGCACAAAGGCATCGATCTCCCGCTCCCGCTCGACGATGAGGCGCAGAGCCACCGATTGCACCCGTCCGGCCGTGGTGCGGTTGCGCACGTTCTCCCAGAGAAGCGGGCTGATTTTATAGCCCACCAGGCGGTCCAGGATACGCCGGGCTTGTTGGGCGTTAACCAACTTCATGTTGATATTGCTGGGGTGAGAGAATGCCTCATCAATGGCGTCACGAGTGATCTCGTGAAAAACCACCCGCCGGGCCTGCTCTTTGGTGATTCTGGCCGCCTTCATGAGGTGCCAGGCGATAGCTTCCCCCTCGCGGTCGGGGTCTGTGGCCAGGTAGACCTCGCCAGCCCTCTTGACCTCCTCTTGCAGTTCTTTGACTACCTCCTTCTTCTCATTGGGTACGCGGTAAGAGGGCTCGAAGTCATTCTCCACGTCCACACTGAGGCGCGACCTGAGTAGATCCCGCACGTGGCCGATGGAGGCCCTGACGCGATAGGGGTTGCCCAGGAACCTGCCGACGGTACGGGCCTTGGCTGGCGATTCCACGATGACCAACTTGCCGTCTTTTTTGGGCGGGGCTGGTTTGGGGATTTCGGCGTGGGCAAGAGTTTCACCCATACGGAACATGTTTGCCCCGCAGACGGGGCATTTCCCTCGCGTCCCCGGCCGCCTGTTCTCGGTGTATACCGGCTGTGGGTTTTGTATCTCCCGTTTTGTTTTGCACTTCACGCAATAAGCAACGATCAAGTTATCGGTCATGATTCTTTCTTACGTTTCCTCCTCTGAAGTTATGTCAAAATCCGTATGGGCTTCCGTAATCATCTTGGTATGCTCATCCGCAGTTCTGTTCTTTCTCTTTCAATCTTGCGATAAAGCGAGCTACTCAGAGCCTACACCTCTTTACGTCGTTGCTGGATCTTATCGGCCAGAGTTTGCACATCGAACTCCTCAAGCCAAAGATGTCGCTCTACGGAGTAATCGCCCCGGCCAGTCTCAAAGTGCTGCAAGAAACGCACCATTCCTACTGGCCCTAACTCGCAGGGAAGAGCCTCTAGGTTAACCAAGCGTCTCAACTCTTCATCAGCACGTTCATCAGCCAAGCTAATCACAGGTACTCTCCCCTGCTGCTCTCCCTTAGTCTCTCCACCAAATCCCTCACCTCTTGAGCCCGCTCTCTGGGGCAGACTAGAAGGGCGTCCTCAGTATCCACAACGATCATGTCCTCCAAGCCAATGGTGGCCACCAGACGACGGGAGCCGTGGATTAGACAGCCCGTGGTGTCCAACCCAATATGCTGGCCGACGACGACGTTGCCCTCCGCGTCGGTGGGGAGGAGTTCGGACAATGCCGTCCAATCCCCCACGTCGCTCCAGCCGATGTCCACCGGGATGACGGCCACGTCCTCGGCCCGCTCCATGATGCCGTAGTCAATGGTCTCGTTTTCCACCTGGGGCCAAACCCGCTCCAGCACGGCTCGCTCCTCCGCTGTGCCCAGAGCGGCATCTATTTCCATCAACTGGGCGTAGAACTGCGGCATGAGCTTCTCGAACTCCCGCAAGATGGTCGAAACCTTCCAGATGAACATGCCGCTGTTCCAGTAGTACCGGCCGCTCTCCATGAAAGCCTGGGCCGTGGACAGGTCGGGCTTCTCGGTGAACTTTTCGACCCGGTACACCTCGTGCCCGCTGACTTCACCTAGTTTCTCACTTCGGTGTATGTAGCCGTAGCCCGTTGCTGGGCGACTTGGCTTGATGCCCAGAGTTACCAGGTGACCATCCTCCGCCACCTGTGCCGCCGCCCCCAGCGCGCGCCGCAGCTCGTCTGCTTTTTCGATGTAGTGATCGGCCGTGAGGACTGCCATCACCGCCTCAGGGTCTAGCCTCCTGAGGTACAGAGCGGATAAGCCGATGCAGGGCGCTGTACCGTGCCCCTCCAACTCGCCGATGATGTTGGCCGCTGGCACCTGCGGGATCTGCTGGCGGACAACGTCGGTGTAGGTCTCGTTGGTGACCACAAAGATTCTTTCGTCAGAGACGAGAGGCATGATGCGGTGACGGGCTTCTTGCAGCATCGTCCTCTCGGACAGGAGGCCCAATAACTGCTTTGGGCAAGACTCTCGACTGCGAGGCCAAAGGCGGGTGCCGCCCCCCCCGGCCATGATCACGGCGTACAACTTCAACCCCCTTCGACTGATTTTCGACTGCCGATTGCCGATTTGGAAATCGGCAATCGAAAATCGGAAATCCGCATCCCTCAGTCCACTACGTACTCCACTCGGCTCTCTCTGGATAGCACGTAGTTCATCCCTCCCACCTGGCGCACCATGCCCTTGAGCTCCATCAAAGCCAGGGTGCTGGAAACCTGGGCGATGGGCAGGCCGCTTTTCTGCCCGATTTCGTCCACGTGGACCGGGTCGGCGGTGATGTACTCCAGCAAAGCGGCCTCCGTCTCGTTCTCTGGGACGACGGCCCGCACCTCGGCCTGCTGACTGACCATGGTCAGGTTGAGCTCCTCCAGGATGTCCTCTACCGAGAGCACCGGTTTGGCCCCCTGCTGGATGAGCTTGTTGGTCCCCATGCTTTTCTTGCGGAAGATGTTTCCGGGCACGGCGAAGACCTCCCGCCCCTGCTCAAGGGCAAAGTCAGCCGTAATCAGTGCCCCGCTCCTCTCCCCTGCCTCGACGATGACCACTCCCAGGGACAGCCCGCTGATGATGCGGTTGCGTGGGGGAAAATTGCCCGCCTCTGGCCGGGTGCCCAAGGCGTACTCGCTCACCAAAGCCCCTCGCTCGATGACAGCCTGAGCCAACTTGCGGCTCTCCGCCGGATAAATGACATCCACGCCAGAGCCCAAGACAGCTATCGTACGCCCACCAGCGTCCAGAGCAGCTCGGTGGGCTTCGCCGTCTATCCCCCGGGCCAGGCCGCTGACGATGGTGAGCCCATTGCGAGCCAGACCGCCAGCCAACCGTCGTGCTGCCTCCTTCCCGTAGACCGTGGCCCCTCGGGTTCCGACCACAGCCACCGCCCACTGATCCTCACCCAGGATCTTGCCCTTGACGTAGAGCACCGGCGGTGGGTTGTAGATGTTCAGCAAGCGAGGTGGGTAGGCGGGATCGTCCCAGGTGAACACCCTCGCCCCCTGGCGCTCGATCTTCTCCATTTCCCTCTCAAGCGAGATGGTAGTGCGCGTGGTCATGAAGTTGCCCAGGGCACGCTGATCCAACCCGGCCTCTTTCAGCTCACGGGCGTCGGCGTGCCAAGCCTCTTCCAAATCGCCGAAGTGATTGAGCAAGGCCCTGAACTTCATCGGCCCTATCCCATGAACGCTGCTAAAGCCAACCCAATACTTGCTTGCACTGAGCTTAGTCGAAGTGACCTCGGCCACCGAAACCTCCTAAATCAATCCCTCCATCAGCTCCACCACCAGCCGACCCTGGGCCAGGTTGATCTCCAGCACCACGTCCTCAATGGCTGGGATCAGCAACTCTCGCCCCTCGCCCCGCACCAGGTAGACGTCGTTGGATCCTGTGGAGATGACTTCGTCCACCGTGCCCAGGTATTCACCTCCCGCCGTCCAAACAGCAAGGCCAACGATTTGGTGCTCGTAGTACTCGTCCTGTTCCAGTGGCACAGCCTCCTCAATTAAAATCTGTACCAATTGGCCTCGCAGTTTCTCGACCGTGGTCCGATCACGGCAACCTTCCAGTTTGAGGAGAGCCGCCCCTTTGTGCAGGCGGAAGCCCTCCAGGGCGAAAGGCACAGCCTCCGGCCCCAGGTATACCCTTCGTAACAGGGAGAAGCGATCTGGGAAGTCGGTCATGATCTCCACCTTCACTTCGCCTCGTATCCCCCAGGGCTTTGCTACCCGACCGATAACCAGGTAACGAGGCTCGGCCCTGTTATCTCCCCTGCCAGGTTTTGACGCCATC
Organism: uncultured Anaerolineae bacterium; assembly: GCA_964390805.1. Classification (GTDB taxonomy): domain Bacteria; phylum Chloroflexota; class Anaerolineae; order VGOG01; family VGOG01; genus CAYMKL01. Next base: position 14,869 of record CAYMKL010000087.1, read on the forward strand.
CCACTGCGACCCGAAAGAGGGGCGGGGACACGCGATGGAGCCCCCGCCTTGATCGCCATTAGATGATCTCCAGGGTAACGCGCTTGCCCTGCTTAGCAGCGACTACCCTTACCAGGGTGCGCATGGCGTTGGCCACCCGCCCCTTCTTGCCGATGATCCGCCCCATGTCCTCCGGAGCTACGTGCAACTCAAGAACAACGGAAGTAGTGCCCTCGATCTCGTCCACCCGGACTTGTGACGGGTCATCCACCAGCGATTTTGCGATATACTCGATCAGCTCCTTCATTGGATCGCCCTCCTTAATTGCTTGTGATATTGCAGGTCAGCTTGTTCGCCTGTGGTCTCTTCGATTGCCTCCTCAAGGGGCGGTTCTTCGAGCTCTTCCTCAGAAGGTACTACTCCCTAATCAGCTATAGGCGCCTCCTCAGCGATTTCGACCTCAGTGGGCGCAACTTCCTCCGCCGGCGCTTCTTCTTCCACTGGAGCTTCTCCCTCCTCCTCCAGCAATTCCTCTTCCAATGGAACGACCTCCTCGGCCAAGAATTCCTCCACAGCCGCCTCCGCCAGCAGAGATTCCAGGTTCTCCCCCTCCTTCAAGCGCGCCAAACGGTCGAGGGTGCCCCGGTTTTTCAACAACCTGGCCACTGCATCAGTAGGCTGAGCTCCCTGCGATAGCCAGTAAAGGGCTCTATCCTCTTTTATCTGAACAGTGGGCGGGTTCGTACGTGGGTTGTAGAACCCGATAATCTCGATGAAGCGCCCGTCGCGCGGCGCTCGGGAATCGGTGACTACCACCCGGTAGCTGGGCTGCTTCTTCTTGCCCATACGACGTAGTCTGATCTTTACCATTTCTTTTTGAACTCCTTTCGGTTTGGTGTTTTCTATCAGCTACTTGTACTCCTCCCTCGGTGGGGAGAAGGTATCAACAACAAGGGTGCGCTTGAGAGCGGTGGCCCCGTGCTCCACATCGGCTGGGAACAGCAGACTATCCCCCGCCACGAGGACATAGGTCCGACCCTCTACATCCATGGACAGCTCCCCTTCGACGATGTAGGTAATTTGCTCGTGGGGATGCCGATGGGCTGGAACAACCGCTCCCTCCTCGAGAGTTACGTGCACGACCATCAATCGCGTACCCCAGGAGAGGGTGCGCCGCCACACGCCCGGCACCATCTCCACCGGCTCAACGTCAGACGCTCTAACTATATCTACCATCTCACTATTTTATCCTTTCTTCAATAGTTTGGCAATTTCCCGCGAATAATCCCCCAAATCCACTATCTGCAAGTTCTCATTCAGGATCACCACATCTACATTTGCGAGCAGCAGTAGACTCGTTATGACTATTCAAACCTGAACCGCCACACCGCCAGTGCAAAAAACGCCACGGCGTAGGCGAGCAGGATGCCCACCGGAAGCAGCACCGAACTCAGCCCCAGGCCACGCAGGATGATGTTCTGGAAGCCATCCATCGCCCAGGCAGTGGGCATGAAGTGACCGATGGTTGCGAATGTCTTGCCCGTGACATCGAGCGGGAACCAGGCGCCGCCCATGGCCGAGAAGACGAACATGGCGATGAGGGCCCACATCATGACCTGCTCTTCGCCCCTACAGGTCGCGCCGATGAGCAGCCCCAGGCTGGAGACCCACAGCGCCAGCGCCACCATCACCAGCAGGATGGCCAGCGGCTCCCGCATGTAGTCCACGCCGAAGGCCAGTTGGCCGAAAGCGACGTACAACACCTGCTGGAGGAAGACAACGATAAACATAGCCAGCACGTGGCCGGCAATCACCTGCGTTCGGGTGATAGGCGTCGTCAGCAGACGTTGCAGCGTCCTGGATCTGCGCTCCAGCACCAGCACCATCGCCGACGTATTCAGCCCGAAGACGACGAACTGGACGATCATCCCCGGCGACGACTGGGTATAGACGTTCGGCAATATCTCCTCCCCCTTCTCAGCCGACGCCCCCGACGGCTCGACTGAGCTCGCCGAAGTCTGCTCGACCGCGACGGTGAGAGGCGGCTGGAGCCAGGCCTCACTGGCCAGCGCCAGCGCCTCGTCCAGGTAGGCCCGACGGGCTGCCTCGCTCTCGAATCCCTTCCGGGCTTCAAACGCTTCCGCGCTGAGTCGGGCGGCCTCGACTGCGCCCACCAGACGGTTCGCAGCCGCCTGGACTGCGCTACTGGCCGTCTGCCCGGCCGGCGTGTTCTGATCAACGACGACCGTCAGACGGGGTCCCTCGTCCGCGAGGACACGCTCGCCGAAGCCGGCCGGCACGATCACCGCGCCTGCCAAATCGCCATCACTCACTGAGTCGGCCGCGCTATCCGCATCATCCCCTTCCAAAACGACCGGTCGGATGGCGTCTGATGCCTCTAGCAGAGTGTACAGGCTGGTGCTGAGGGCATCGCTCTCGTCATGGCTCACAAATCCCACGGGCAGGCCGGGGTCGCCTTCCGCGCTGGAGCCAAAGATGGTGCCAAAGAAGAGGGTGAAGAGAATGGGCATCACCACCAGAAAGAGCGCCGATTTCCTATCTCGAACGATCTGCAACAGGTCTTTGAGGGCCAGATCAATTATGCGCACGAGACGTCTCCTGTGGGACAAGTTGCCAACTTGTCCTACGCAAACCGTCTGCGGAAGACAAGGGCGCCGATGGCAAAGAAAACGATGCCCATCCCCACTGTGACGAGGGCCGGCAAGAGTACGTCGCTCACGCCGCCGCCCGCCAGCACCAGCTTCCATCCACGCAGTACCCAACCGTGCGGCGTAAGCAGGTTGATGGTCTCGTAAGTGGCTGGCAAGTTCTGAAAGCCGGTGGTAAACAGTCCGCCCACCATGCCGCTCAGAGTCAGTACCGTGCCCATCACCGGCCCGGCCTGGCGTGTGCTCTTGAGGAAGGACATGATAAACACGCCCAGTCCCGCCGCAGCGACAACCAGTCCCAACGCCACCAACGCCGTAGATAGAGGCTCGCCCCAGTGGATGCGGAAGATGATGGCCGAAGCCAGCATCAGTACGACCACCTGGACGATGAGCGTCATGAAGCTGGCAGCGAACTTGCCGCCCAGGATGGCCGCTCGCGATGTGGGAGTGGTGAAGAGCCGCGCCAGGGTTCCGCCTTCGTCCTCAAGGATGATCGTCTCGGCCGTGCTGGCGCCGGTGAAAAAGGCGAAGAAGATCACCATGCCCGCCATGATCGGCCCCATCATCCCCGCGCCCTGGCTGGCAGGCCCGGCTTCGGTCGGTGGAGGCTGGATGTCGAGGACCGGGGGCGCCTCCTTGTCCCAACTCTGGCCCAGCGATTCGGCCCAGGCTCCGTACTGCATGGCGATGTCCTGCATCAGGCTGGCATCAATCGTCACCCCCCGCTGGCCCAGTTGGTCGGCTACGACGCCGGAGGCAATCTTGGTGCCAGCAAAGCCATCCACAAACTGGCTGACTATCCCCTTGACGATGCTTGGCCCCAGCGTCAGGGTGGGGTCTTGATACAGCGTGATCGAGGCTCTACCGTCCGGCGCCAACGCGGCGGTGCTGAAATTGGGCGGGATGATGATTGCTACCCCGGCGTCCTGGCTGTCCACCGCCTCGCGGGCATCGGCCTCGTCGGTCGCCTCCGTCACCTGCAGGAGATTCGCCAGTCTCTCGTCTTGGAGGAACCCGACCAGCATTTGCCCGAAAGAGAAGCTGAGCTGCGGCCCAGGTTGATCCAGGTTGACGACCTGAACTCGCGTCACCGGCAGGTCGAAGCCGCCGTCGCCCCCCAGCCCCCCGAAAGCAGCGTAGATGATGCCGGTGATCAGCAGCGGCGCGACGAACATCATCCCCAGCGCGAACCCGCTGCGGAGGGATCGGAGCATGTCCTTGAGAGCAATGTCTAATACTTTCATTGATCATCTCTTGGCGAGTAAAACGTAAAGCGTAAAACGTGATTACGAATTACGTTTTACTCATTACGTTTCGCGTTTCAGTCTCGCAATGCCCGGCCTGTCAGGTGCAGAAACACTGCCTCCAGGTTGGGCTCCTGGATCTCCACTGACGTGATGCGCACACCCGCCTGGGTGGCCGACTCGAACAGGCGTGGCAGGACGACGTTGCTGTCGCCTACCAACAGCGTCAACATTCCATCCTGGGCCGTGACCTGGTGCACCCCCTCGGTCGCCCGCCACCGCTCCAGCACCCGCTCCGACTCGGCGTTGATGGTCAGGTCAATCCGATCCAACTCGCCCACGATCTTGACCAGCTCGTCGTGCGTGCCGTGGGCGATCACCTTGCCCTGGTCCATAACGGCGATGCGGTCGGAGAGCTCCTGGGCCTCTTCCATGTAGTGGGTGGTGTAGAGGACGGTCATCCCCTGCTGGTTGAGTTCTTTGACGTTGTCCAGGATGTTGCGCCGGCTCTGGGGATCAATGCCCACTGTCGGCTCGTCCATGATGATGACCTGGGGGCGGTGTAGCAGGGCGATGCCGATGTTCAGCCGTCGCTTCATGCCACCGGAGAACTTGCCCACCCGTCCCTTCTGGCGTTCGGTCAGGCCGATGACTTCCAGCACCTCGTCCACCCGCTGGCGAAGCGCGGCGCCGCGCAGGCCGTACATCTTGCCCCAGAAGTTGAGGTTCTCGCGGGCGGAGAGGTCCTCGTAGAGGGCGACCTCTTGCGGGATGACACCGATGGTCGCTTTGACCGCCATCGGCTGGCGCAGGATGGAGTGACCCATCACCAGCGCGTCTCCCTGGGTTGGCTCCAACAGGCAGGCAAGCATGGAGATGATGGTGCTCTTGCCGGCCCCGTTAGGCCCCAGCAGGCTGAAGATCTCGCCCGCCCGGACGTCGAAGCTGACGCCCTGCACAGCGCGGACATCCTCGAAGTTCTTGTGTAGATCCTGTACTTGAATAGCCTTATCGTTATTCATCTCAGCCACCCAACTGCCTTAACATCGAAAGCGGCCCCCGCCCGCTGGTGAGTTGCTTCATCATACGCTGCATCTGGCGGAATTGGCCCAGGAGTTGGTTGATCTCCTGGACGGTGGTGCCAGAGCCCCGCGCGATGCGCCGCTTGCGGCTGGCGTTGATGATCTTGGGATTGCGCCGCTCCTCCAGGGTCATGGAGTTGATCATAGCCTCGATCCGCTTCATCTGCTGATCCGTGACCTCCGGCGACACCTGCTGGTTGGCCTGGGAAAAGCCGGGAATCATGTCCAATATCTGACTCAGGGGCCCCATCTTCTTGACCTCGCGCAGTTGCTGCCGAAAGTCCTCCAGGTCGAATTCGCCCTTAGCCAGCTTTCTACCCACAGCCAGGGCCTGCTCCTCGTCCAGGGTCGCCTCCGCCTTCTCGATCAGGCTGAGGACATCGCCCATGCCCAGGATGCGCGAGGCCAGGCGATCGGGATGGAAAGGCTCCAGGGCATCGGTCTTCTCGCCCACGCCCAGGAATTTGATGGGCACGCCGGTCACCGATCGGATGGAGATGGCCGCTCCGCCGCGAGCGTCGCCATCGGCCTTGGTCAGGATCAGGCCCGTCAAGCCCACCCGCTGGTTGAAGTCGCCAGCCGCTCTTACGGCGTCCTGGCCGGTCATGGAATCGGCCACCAGCAGTATTTCCTGAGGCGAGACCTTCTTCTTGATCTCGGTCAGCTCCCGCATCAGTTCCTCGTCAATGTGCAGCCGACCGCCGGTGTCTAGGATGACGATGCTACGGGCGGACTCTTCGGCCCGACGGACAGCGTTGGCGCAAACCTTCGGTGGGGGCACTTTAGTGCCTTCTTGATAGACGGGGATGTCCAACTGCTTGCCCAGCACCTCCAACTGAGTCACTGCCGCTGGCCGGCGGGGGTCGGCGGCCACCAGGAGGGGGCGATGCCCGGACTTGCGCAGCCTCAGGGCCAGCTTGGCCGCCGTGGTCGTCTTGCCCGATCCCTGAAGGCCCACCAACATGATGACGTGAGGCGGCGCGCCCGATAAGTCGAGCTTGCTGGGCTCGCCCAGGGTCTTGATCAACTCCTCGTTGACGATCTTGACCACCTGCTGGCCTGGCGTGAGGGTCCTCATTACCTCAGTGCCGACAGCCCGCTCGCGCACCCTGGCCACGAAGTCCTTGACCACTTTGTAGTTTACGTCGGCCTCCAGGAGAGCCAGTCGCACCTCGCGCATGGCGGCGTCTACGTCGCCCTCGGAGAGCTTGCCCCGCCTGGCCAGTTTGCCGAACACATTTTGCAGCTTATCTGTCAGATTCTCAAACACTTTGCACTCATCTCCTCAACGTTTTCACGTTTTACACATTACGTAGGTCACTCGTTCAAACAGGTAGCCATTTGCCAAGCCGATTTCTCTGCATGAACCATGCCCTAAACTGTGTGTCATTGTAGTTGACTTTGGTGATTTCGTCAAGTAGAGAGCAACCCGCCGCCCTTTATCACCCTGTCCACTAGATTGACACCGAAGCGATAGGGCAGATGATCATAATGGGGAACCTCCAGGACGAGGAGGTCGGCCTTCTTGCCGACCTCCAAACTCCCCACCTGATGGCCCAACCCGACGGCGTGGGCAGCGTTGATGGTAGCAGCGACGATAGCCTCGGCAGGGGTCATTCTCATGAAGCGGCAAGCCAGGGCGATGATCAGTTGCATAGACTCGCACCAGCAAGTGCCGGGGTTGAGGTCGGTGGCCAGGGCCAAAGCTCCGCCGGAGTCAATGATCCGCCGGGCGGGGGTGTATTCGTGGTGCCCCAGCCCGAAGGGCGTGCCCGGCAAAGCAACGGCGACGGTGTTCGACCCCACCAGCAACTCGATCTCCTCGTCGGGGGTGCAGACCAGGTGGTCGGCCGATACCGCTCCCAGCTCTACCGCCAGTCTCGTGCCCCCCAGTGGCTTGAACTCGTCCGCGTGCATCTTCAGCCCGAAGCCCAGGGCTTGCGCTGCCTCCAGCACTCGCCGCGACTGCTCCAGGGTGAAGGCCCCCTCGTCGCAGAAAACGTCGCAGAAGATTTGCGATTTGCAGTTTGCAATTTGCGATTTGGTCGCTGGCAGCATCTCCTCGACGACCAGTGCCACATACTGGTCTGCTCGGCCTTTGTACTCCTCTGGTATCGCGTGGGCGCCCAGGAAAGTGGGGACCAGGTCCACGGGGTATTCTATGTCCAGGCGATGGATGACCTCCAACATCTTTAGCTCGTTCTCAGTATCCAGGCCGTAGCCGGTCTTGGCCTCGGCGGTGGTGGTGCCGTGGGCCAGCATCCGATCTAGCCGCGCCCGGCTCTCCTCCACTAGTTGCTCCACGCTCGCCGCACGAGTGGCTCGCACGGTGGACATGATCCCCCCGCCGTCGGCCATGATTTCCAAGTAGGTGGCCCCTTTGACTCGCTGCTCGAACTCCCCCGCCCGGTCGCCGGCGAAGACCAGGTGGGTGTGGGGGTCAACGAATCCCGGCGTCACCACTCTGCCCGAGGCGTCTATCTCCTCGGCGGCCGTGACCTGCCCCCGCACCTCCGACGTCGGCCCTACCAGGGCGATGAGGCCGTCCTTGACGGCCACCGCCCCGTTTTCGATGATGCCCAACTCCCCCATCGCCGCCCCGCGCTTGGGGCCATCGGCGGTGAGGGTGAGGAGTTGGGTGGCGTTGTGGATGAGAAGGTCAACTTGGAGCATTGGAAACCTCGCTCAAATACGTCATCAGTTCTCAACTTTCCCACTGGCATAAGGCAGGTTTTTGACAACCTACTGGATCGGTATTATAATCTTGGTATAGGTGATGATCATGGCCGAAACAGTTGCAGAACGAGTGTTGACCGTCGAAGAAGTGGCCGAGATGCTGCGCTGCACTCGGGGCACCATTTACCGCCTGATCGAAGAAGAGGGTCTGCCTGCTTTCCGTGTGGGCAGAAGATACCGCGTCCTCTCCAACCTTCTCATTGGGTGGATGGAAGAGCGCTCCAGGCCCGAGAATGACGCCTGGAGCCGCGAGTTGGATACCCTCTCCGCGACCATGCGCGCCGACCTGCTGGCCAGTGGGATAACCTCAGAGAACATCGAGGACCAGATCACCCAGGCTGTTGCAAGAGTGCAAGCCCGAACGATGAACAGGGATGCCAATCAGGGCAGTCTTTGATACCAACGTCTTCGTCGCTGCCCTGCTCAAGACCTCGGGCCTGACGGCACGGCTTATCTCCCTCTGGCAAGCAGACTATCTGGTCACGAACAACAAGCAGCATTTCCAGGACGCCGGCATCACCGAGTTTCACGGCGTCCATGTCATCTCTATCAGCGAGTTCTTGGAGCTTATGGGGTTGGTGTGAGCCAACATCAAGCCTGAACGGACAGGACGAGACGACTATCTTCACCCTCCCGTGGGTTATGAACCTGCGGGAGGATTCGTTTTTGGACAGTGCGGATCGCTGTTGGTGAAGTCGCCGCCGAAGGCCATGACCACCGCCCGGCAGCCCTTGCACAGTTCCAAGTAAGAACAGGCGCGGCAGGGACCCCGCATCCTATCCTCCTGAGCCCGAAAGCGGGCGAAGACCTCCGACTCCCACCAGGCTCTCATGAAATCGCCCTCTCCCACGTCGGACCAGCGCACGTGGCTACAGGGCAACACCGTCCCGTCCTGGGTGATGGTGACGAACTTGCGGGCAGCCGAGCAACCCCAGACGCCGGCACGGTAGAGCTCCTCAGAAGGATGATCGGTGAGGAGAAAAGTGAGAGAAGCGTCGAGGGTCAGTTTTGTCGGATGGTCCTTGGTCCTTGGTCCTTGGTCGCCGGTCATTCGGCGAAGGATTCGTTGCACGTAGCGATATTCTGTGGCGGTCAGGGATTCCCGTTCCAGCCAGTCGCTTTCGGTGGTTGGCGGCTTGGGGCGCAGGATGTTGACCGAGGCGGCTCCCAGGCGTCGCCCCAGCTCTATCACCGGCTCCAACTCGGTCAGGTTGCTGCGGGTCACCAGAAAGTTGGGGCCCCATGGCAAGCCAGCTTGGCGACAAGCCTCGATGGCGGCCATGGTCGCCTGGAAGTTGGGCCGGGTCTTGCGGTTGGTATCATCGGTGACACCGTTGAGGGAGATCTGCACCTGACCCAGCCCTGCTTCCTTGAGGGCGGCAGCCATCTCTCGATTTAGGCAGTTGCCGTTGGTGGTGATGTTGGGAACGATGCCGTGCTCGCGGGCCAGGCGGATCATCTCCACAATACGGGGATGCAGCAGGGGCTCGCCGCCGCCCAGGGCCATCTGAAAAACGCCGGCCTTTCCCGCCTCAGCCACGACCTTCTCGAAGAGGGAGAAGGGTGCGTCTCTCGCTTCGATATCGGAGCCGGGCCGGGCGGAGTAGAAGCAGCCCGCGCAGGCCTGGTCGCAGCGGCCGGTGACTGAGAAGTGGATGGTCTCCGGCACCGCCAGGGACCGGAGCGGGGCAGCGGTCGCCGGGGCGGCGTTGCGCACCGCCTCCACCCCTTCGACAAGCCTTCGTGGTGAGCCTGTCGAACCATCAGGACGCCGCCTGTCAAGTGCGCCATCGGGCAAGCCATGAACGATGAACCTCTTCTCCAGCAGGTAGCCGACGAAGAAGACAGGATAATCGCGCAGTTCGCCCTTCAGCAGGAAGTAGAGAGCATCCAGCCCCTCCAGGTCGAGCAGGACCGTCTCCGCTGTCTCCTGCTGGAACATCAGCGCGCCCTGGGGTTCCGGCCGCAGCACAGTAGCGGGGGAAAGAGTGAACATCCCTCAGTAGATCATGTGCAGGTCAATCTTGGCCCCCACCTTCTTGGCGGCCCGACCTAGCACGTAGTCATAGTAGCCGTAGGCGAACTGGCCGTCGTCCATCCAGCGGCCGGTGACGACGAAGGTAGCGTCGGGGTTCAGGCGCACGCGCAGAGTGAGCGTCTGAGGGCGGTTGTAACTCTCCCAGGGATCACGGGGACCGAACATGGAAGAGAAGAACATGTCCATCTCGTCCAAACCTCGGCCTCCCACTCGCGGCCCGCCTTCCTCTTCCTGGATCATGATGTCCGTCCGGCGCACGGCGGCTTTGGCCTTCCTCTGATCCCCGGGTTCCAGCTTGTTCAGCCCAACGAGGGAGCAACCCAGGCAGAGGACCACCCCGTCAAACGGGATCTCGGTCTCAGAGTAGAAGACGGTCTCGTCAATCCACTGCCCTGACTCGAACTCGAAGTCTGATCCGACGTCCTCCCAATACTCCTCCTGATCTTCAGTGAGCTCCAGGCGAAAGATCTGGGCATTGAGGAGCTCCTGGCGGTGCGCGCCCACATAGTTGAGGATGGCCTGGATAGCCCGCACGCCAATGCGAGAAGCACGGTAGTCCTCAGGATCGAACTTGGCGATCTGCTTGTCCAGGTACTCCAGAGCCTTGGCTGCCAATCTATCCTTCGGGTCGCCGCGCTCCTTGATGAAATCCCGCAGACGTTCCATCGGCTCCTCGAACAGCAGGTAATAGGAGCGGACGAAGTAGCCTGAAGTCAGAAGCCCCCTGACCAGGGTGCCCATTTCCTCCGGCTTCTTCACCTTCACCTCGTACGCGGCCTCCGAGGAGTCAATCTCGTAGCCGCTCCATCGTGCCCTCAACATTCGTTTATCTCCTTTTTTGGTTTGATGGTTTGGTAGTCAGGTGGTCAGATGGTCGGGCCTGGCCCTCTGTTCCCTGATCACCTCTGCCAATACTCTCACTCCCTCCGCCATCTGGGCTTCGGAGAGGAAGCTGAAGGGGAGACGGAGGTTGCGCCGGCCGCCTCCCTCCGACGCCTCGGCGAAGAAGCGCACACCCGGCGCGAAGAGGACTCCCCGCTCTCTGGATGCAGTCAGCACAGCCTCGGCCTCCAATGGCTCGGGCAGGGTCAGCCACAGGAAGAAGCCACCGCCTGGGTGAGTCCAGCGCACACCATCGGGCATCTCCTGCTCCAGGGCCCCCAGCAGCGCGTCCCGCCGGGTGCGGTAGCGAGCCACCAACTGGGCGATGTGCGGCTCTAGCCACCCTTCCTGGCAGAAGGCGGCCACCACGTGGGCCACGAAGGGATTGGCTCCCCCCTCGTTCCCCTTCAGCCCACTGCCAACGATCCGCCGGATCGCCTCCGGCTCGGCCATGATCCAACCCAGCCGCAGCCCGGCGGCCAGGGTTTTGGAAAAGCTCCCCAGCCGGATCACCCCCTGCCCCTCTGCCAGCTCAAACAGAGAGGGAGGCACTCGCCCCTCGAAACAGAGGTCACGGTAGACGTCGTCCTCCACCAGGAGCAGCTCCCGCTCAGCGGCCAGCTCCACCAGTGCTTCCCTGCGTTCCGCCGTCAGGGTGATGCCAGCCGGGTTCTGGAAGGTGGGGATGGCGTAGAGGAAGGCGACCCGCCGACCGGCCCGGCTCAGTGCCTCCAACCGCTCGGCCAGGGCCTCGACTAACAGCCCGTGGTCGTCCATCGGTACCTGTCGCAGTTCTAAGGGGTGGTCGCGCAGAGTGGCGATGGCCTCGTGGTAGGTGGGGGCCTCCACCAGCACCACGTCGCCGGGGCGGGTGAAGAGGCGGGCTGCCGTGTCCAGCCCCTGGGCCGTACCAGCGCAGAGCATGATGTTGGCCCGGGCGATGCGCAGCCCTTCGTCCCGCTCGACCTTGCCGATCAGATAGTCGAGCAGGGGGCCATACCCCTGTTCGGGGCCGTATTGCAGGGCCAGCCGGCCCCGCGCCCGCAGCGCTCGCTCGGTGGCAGCCATGATCCTCTCCACCGGCAAGAGGTCGGGGTCAGGATGGCCGTAGACGAACGGGATGGCCCCGGCTGGCCCGCCAGCCTGGACTCCTTCTAGTGAGTCGAACGGCGGCGAAAATGGCTGAGGAGCAGAAGTGTCGTTCAAAGCTTCACCTACCTGTCTCGCATCCCCAGGGCATAGCGGATGGCTGCCTCCACCTGGGCCATCTTCTCACCGCTCAATATGGTGATGCGCTCGGTGAGGCGTGCCTTGGCGTAAGTGTTGATGGAGTCCACATTGACCACGCAGGGCATTGGCATCCCGTCTCTTTTGTCCAGGCGGACTTCCACGGCGATATCACGGATAGTGCGGGTTATCAAGGCCACCGTGACCGCGTTGCGTACATCTATGGCCCGGTTGCGCGTCAGGATCAGAACGGGACGACGACCGACAGGGAGAGGCAGATCGGCCCACCAGATTTCGCCACTACGCATCACCACTCCTCCTGGGGAACGACCTCAGCCGCTAAAATGGCATTAACTTCAGCCACCTGTATCTCTTCTGGTATCCGCCGATATCCCTGGATGTAGGCTTCGTCCATCTCCTGCTCGCGGAGCTCCGCCAGATAGCGTTCCAGGGCGCGGCGGATGAAGGCGGCGCGGCTCTTCTGCTGCGCCTTGGCGTGGCGCGTCACTGCCTCCAGTAGAGACTGGGGCATGGATACCTGAATGACCTTGAAGGTTGTAGCCTTTGTAGGCACTCTAATCACCTCCGCTACACAGTTTAGTGTGTAACTGATTATACATCGCTATCCACAAGAAGTCAATAACTCGTGGCTCTCGTTTATCCGTTATTCATCCGCTGCCATCATCGGGATTTTGATCCCGTGTTCTTTAGCCACCTCAATGGCTCTCTCGTAGCCAGCATCCACATGGCGGATGATGGCTGACCAAGGATCGGCGGTGAGCACTCGCTCCAGTCGCGCCGCTGCCTCGGCCGTGCCATCGGCGACGATGACCTGGCCGGCGTGGATGGAGTAGCCGATGCCCACCCCGCCGCCGTGGTGGATCGAAACCCAGGTGGCCCCACAGACGGCGTTGAGCAAAGCGTTGAGCAACGGCCAGTCGGCGATGGCGTCGGAGCCGTCCCGCATCCCCTCGGTCTCCCGCCGGGGCGAAGCCACTGAGCCGCCATCCAGGTGATCGCGCCCGATGACGATGGGCGCTCTTACCTCACCACGGGTCACCAGGTCGTTGAAGGCCAACCCCGCTGTGGCCCGCTCGCCATAGCCCAGCCAACAGATACGGGCCGGGAGGCCCTGGAACGCCACCTGCTCCTGCGCCAGGCGAATCCAACGGGCCAGATGCTCGTCCTCCGGGAAGAGCTGCAAGATGGCCTCATCGGTGGTGTAGATGTCCTCAGGGTCGCCGGAGAGAGCTAGCCAGCGAAAGGGGCCCTTCCCCTCGCAGAAGAGGGGCCTGATGTAGGCCGGGACAAAGCCGGTGAAGTTGAAGGCGTCCTTCACCCCGGCATCGTAGGCCCGCTGGCGCAGGTTGTTCCCGTAGTCGAAGACCACCGCGCCCTTCTTCTGGAATTCCAGCATGGCCTGGACGTGCGCGGCCATGGATTCCATGGCCCGGCTGGCGTACTCCGCCGGATCCCTCTCTCTGAGATCCTCGGCCTCTTCCAGAGTGAGGCCCGTGGGGACGTAGCTTAGAGGGTCGTGGGCCGGGGTCTGGTCGGTGACCACATCGGGGACGACACCGCGGACGACCAACTCAGGGTAGACGTCGGCGGCGTTGGCGATGAGGCCGATGGACCTGGGCTCCTCTTTATCGAGAGCCTCCTCGACCAGGGTCATGGCTTCTTCCAGCGTATCCACCACCACGTCCACGTAGCGGGTGTCCAGACGGCGCTGGGCGCGGGCCGGGTCTACCTCGACGACCAGGCCCACCCCCTCGTTCATGGTGATGGCCAGGGGCTGCGCCCCACCCATCTCTCCCAGGCCGGCGGTGAGGACGAACTTGCCCTTGAGACTGGGCCAGCCCTCGGCGCGGGCGGCAGCTCCCAGGGTCTCGTAAGTCCCCTGCAGGATGCCCTGCGTGCCGATGTAGATCCAGCTTCCGGCCGTCATCTGGCCGTACATGATCAACCCCTGGCGTTCCAGCTCGTCGAAGACCTCCTGGGTGGCCCAGGCGGGGACCAGATTGGAGTTCGCCAGGAAGACACGAGGGGCGTCGCGGTGAGTCTTGAAGACGCCAACCGGCTTCCCGGACTGCACCAACAGCGTCTCGTCGTCCTCGAGCTGCTTCAGCGTTTCGATGATCGCCTCGAAGCACTCCCAGTTGCGGGCCGCCTTGCCTCGCCCGCCGTAGACGATGAGCTTCTCCGGATCGCCGGCCACCTCGGGATCCAGGTTGTTCATCAGCATGCGCATGGCCGCTTCCTGCCCCCAGCCTTTGCAACTGAGTTCCGTACCCCTTGGGGCTCTAACCACTTCGGCCATACTCTCACCTCCACTCATCACGTTTACGTTTCACGTTTTACGTTTGATGTATTATGGTCTCCTCACGCCCTGGGCCAACGGAAACAAAGGCCGCAGGTGCGTCGGCTAGCTCCTCGATCCGCCGCACGTAGTCCAGGGCTGCCTTGGGTAAATCGGATAAGGATTTCGCGCCCCTGATGTCCTCGCTCCAGCCAGGCCACTCCTCGTAAATGGGCCGACATTCGGCTAGCACCTCCGCGCTAGCCGGGAAGCTCTCCAGTCGCTCCCCTTCGACAAGCTCAGGACGTCGCCCGCGATAATCGTAGGCATCGCAGATTTTGATAATCTCCAGGCCAGTCAAGATGTCCAGCTTGGTTATGGCGATCTCCGTCAGCCCGTTGATTTGGGCGGCGTAGCGCAAGGTCACCCCATCCAGCCAGCCGCAGCGCCGGGGGCGGCCGGTGGTGGTACCGTACTCGTCCCAGGGATGCGCTCCTGTCCCCCGCAGGCGGTCGCCCACCTCGTCGAGCAACTCGGTGGGCATGGGGCCGGCTCCCACCCGCGTCTGGAAGGCCTTGACCACCCCGACGATGCGCTCGATGTGCCGGGGGCCGAAGCCCAGTCCGGTGAGCGCACCCCCGGCGATGGGCGAGGAGCTGGTCACGAAAGGGTAGGTTCCGTGGTCGAGATCGAGTAGCGTGCCCTGCGCCCCCTCGCAGAGCACCCTCTTTCCCGCTCTCAAAGCTTCATGGAGGATAGGCGAGGTATCGGCCACGTAGGGAGCTAGTCGGACAGCATAATCCGCGTACTCCTCCACCACCTCGTGGGGATTGAGCGGCGGCTGGTGGTAGATACGCTCCAGAAGGGCGTTCTTGGTCTCCACCGCAGCGCGTACTTTCTCCACGAAAGCTGCCTCGTCGAGCATGTCCCAGGAACGCAGGCCGGCCCTGGCCGCTTTGTCGCCATAGGTGGGGCCGATGCCCCGCTTGGTGGTGCCGATCTTCCCCTCGCCCAGCGACGCCTCAGCAGCGCCGTCCAGAGCGACATCGTAGGGCATGATCAAATGGGCCCTGGCGCTCAGCTTGAGCCGCTCAGGCGAGACGTCAACGCCCCGCCTGGCCAGCTCTGCGATTTCCCGGCTCAACGTCTTGGGGTTAACCACCACCCCGTTGCCGATGATGCAAGTGGTGTGGGGACATAGAATCCCTGAGGGCACCAGGTGCAGGGCGAATCTGTCCCCACCCACGGTCAGTGTATGGCCAGCGTTGTCGCCCCCGTTGTAGCGGGCCACGATGTGAGCCTCGGCGGCCAGTAAATCGGTTATCTTCCCTTTTCCCTCGTCACCCCACTGGGTGCCGACGATCACAGTAGCAGGCATTGGTCTACCTCCTCCAAACAGCTAATATCCAATACCCAATATCTTGTTATCTATACTTTCCGCTAACTTTCCATCAATTACGGGTAGGCAATTTTGCCAAATCGTGGTAAGATAGGGCAAACATCCCTAACT
>CAYMKL010000088.1:0-30150 GCA_964390805.1 uncultured Anaerolineae bacterium
CGCAGGACCTGGTAGCAGGTCAGGTACACCTGGAAGGGATTGATAGTGCCATCTAGCCCATGCCCTGAGCCTGCCGAACGGGTGCCGGTCTCCAAATGACTCAGTATTTCTTCGACGTGCATCTGGGCTTGTTCGTAGTGACCCTGGGCCAGGGCAACGCCAGCCAGGCCGGCCAGGGGCTCCATGGCCACGTTGTGCCAGCCCATCTCGCGCCGCAGGGTGACCGACTCCCGGTAGGCCTCCACCGCTTCCTCCAGCCGCTCCAACCCCAGCAAGGCATGCCCCAGCATCATCCACGCCATCCCCTGCCGGCGACGGTCGCCGACCTCTTGCGCCAGCTTGAGCGCCTGCTGGCTGTATTCTCGGGCAGGTTCATCCTCACCCAGGTAATGGGAGAGCAGACCGAGATAGGTCAGCACCATGGCCTCGCGCTGCCCCGCGCCGATCTCCCGGTTGATGTCCAGCGCCTGCTGCAAATGCGCTTCGGCCTCCGCGTAAGCGCCCAGGGACAGGTAGAGCTCACCCAGGTTGACATGGCCTGTGCTCTGGCCCTCCGGATGACCAACCTCCTGGTGGATGCGCAACGATTGCTCGTAACGGGTCTTGGCCTCGGCATAGTCTCCCCGATCCGAAGCGAGGATGCCGAGGTTGCCGAGCGCGGCTGCCTTGCTTATCTGGTCGCCGAGGCGGGTGAAAATGGGCAGCATCTGTTCCAAGTAGGTTTTGGCCTCTGCGTGGCGACCCTGGTTCCAGCAGACGCCCGCTAGCAGGTTCAAGCATCTTCCCTCCACCTTCGCCGCTGTTCGCCCCTCCCCTGGCGCTGCGTCGCCCCTCGCCGCCCGAGCCAGGGAGCGGGCCCGCTCCAGTTGGGTCCTGGCCGGCTCGTACTCCCCCTGGCTCCAGAGCGCCGCCCCCCGGTAGAAGGTGCCATAGGCCTCGCTCACTGCATCCTGGGCTGTCTGCGCCAGCTCGATGGCGGCCTGGGCCGCCTGAACCAACTGCGGGTACCGTCCCCGGCGGAACAAAAAGCTGGCCTGCTTGAGGCGCAATTGACCGGCCACACGCCGCGTCTCGCCATCCTCCGTGGCGAAGGCCAGCAACCGGTCGGCCGCGTCTCCAAATGTGGTCTCTCCTTCTCGAAGCAGGCTCGTCTGTATGTAAAAGCGGGACAGGCCTGGCATGCTGGCGTCAATCTCGCTCACCCGGGCCTGGGCCGCCGCCCAGCGCCACGCCGCCCGCACGTTCCCAATCTCCAGCCCGATCTCGTCCAACACCTCTTTCTGGTGTTCCCCCCTGATCGCCTCCTCTCTTTCCCGGAGAAATGCCAGGTAGAAGCAGCCGTGTCCTTCTCGTATTGCTTCCTCTTCCCGGGGGCTCTCGGCCAGCTTCTCCGCTGCATAGTCCCGCAAAGTGAGGTGCACGTCCAATCGCCCGGAAGGGGAGGTCTGGAGCAGAGATTTGTCCAACAGGGAAGCCAGGCCGGACGGGGTGGCATCAGCGATCTGCCAGGCAGCTTCCACCGTGAACCCACCGTGGAAGACGGATAGCTTGCGGAACAGGGACTGCCCTGTGTCAGAGAGCAAGGTGTAGGAATACTCGAAGGTCGCGCGCAGGCTGTGCTGTCGTCCGGAGGGATTTCCCCCTGGGTTGTGGAGAAAGTCTGGGCTTCGTGCGATCTCGTCGGCGATCTGCCGGCAGGGAAACAGACGCACCCAGGCCGCCGCCAGCTCGATGCCCAGGGGCAGCCCGACGACCAGGTGGCAGATGCGGACGACGTGGGGCAGGTTCGCTGGCGACAGGGTGAAGTCGGGGACCACCCGGCGCGCGCTCTGCACGAAGAGCTGCACGGCGCTGTAGCTTTCGATGTCCACCCCCTCCCTCGCCCCCACCCCCTCTGAGGGGGCGAGAGGGGGTGGGGGTGGCACATCCAGTCCTCCCAGTTGCATGGCCCACTCCCCTTGCAGCCCAAGGCGGGCGCGGGAGGTGAGCAGGATCCTGACCTGTGGCGCCCAGCGCACAATGTCCCGGAGCAAGGGGGTGCCGACTGTCAGGTGCTCAAAGCTGTCCAGAATCAGCAGTGACTCCTTGGCCCGCAAGAAGTCAATCAGTTGCTGCGGCTTGGGAGGGGCGCCCTCTGCCCTGAGGTTCAGGGCGGCTGCCAGCGCGTCCACCAGTCCGTCTGCTGCGGGCACCTCGGCCAGGGGGACGAACCACACGCCATCGGGCCAGAGAGGGGCCTGCTCGGCAGCAACCTCCAGCGCCAGGCGCGTCTTGCCGCTACCGCCGAGACCGTACACCGTAATCAGCCGCTGATCCTGGCTTGCCAGGTACTCGCTGAGGCGCTTGCGCTCCGCTTCCCGCCCGACGAACGGTGTGGCCGGCGACGGAAGTTGTGTGATTGGAATCCGGGGCCGCATGTCCACCAGGGCGCCGGCGCGAATCTGCTCCACCAGGGCCAGGGTTTCGGCTTCAGGCTCGACGCCCAGCTCCTCGGCCAGCAGCCGCCGACAGGTCTCGTACTGCGCCAGGGCTGCACTGCGCTCTCCACGCAGCGCCAGCACGCGCATCAATTGCCGGTGGGCTGCCTCTCGCCAGGGCATCAGTTCCACCTGTCGCAGGGCAAACTGCTGCGCGTGGTCGTACACTCCGCACCCTTCGTGGTAGTCGGCCAGGATACGAAGCGCCTCCAGTGCTCGAAGGTGAAGCTGCTCTCGCGTGACCATCGCCCACTCTTCAAAGGCTGCGCTATCGGCCAGGAAAAAATCCTTCAGGAAGTCTCCGCGGTACAGCTCAATGGCCTGTTGCAGGCGCTTCAGGCAAGGCTGGCAAGTCTCCAGGCGGTGGTGGCGGTGCGCTTCGCAGGCGGATAGGAGCGCGGTGAACGCGGCCACGTCCAGCCAGTAGTCGCTGGCCGGGTTGAATTGGATGCTTGTACGGGTGGTCAGCAGGAAGGGGGGGGAAGCGTGCGGGTCGCCTGATGGCGTGCGATCTTCGATCGCCTTGCGCAACCTGAACAACGCCTGGCGCAGATTGTTGCGGGCTGCGGACTCGGTGCAGTCGGGCCACAGCAGCCCGACCAGGGACGCCCTGCGGTGGGGTGTGTTGGCTTCGATGGCTAGGTAGGCTAGTAGGGCTCGTTCCTTGTCGGATCTGAAACCGGCGACTGGGTTCCCGTTCAGCGTGACCTGAAAGGGTCCCAGAAGCGATAGTGAGAGATGTGCCACTTTGAATTTCCTCCAAGTACAATGGGAATGATTATAGCGTAGAAGGCGACAATTGGCAACTTTCGGTGTCTGGTGATTGTCCATTTACTCGACCTGGTTCTGGGAAAAAGCAGGCCGGTTGTGTTTTGGTAACGTTTTGGTAACGGTAGGTGGGTATAATAGTGGAGTGGTCTACCAAATCACCGCAATGGCGGAGGAAAGATGGCCTTCACAGATATGACCAGAAAGCAGCAGGACTACATGTCGTACCTCTTGCGTCTATGGCGTGACAGCAAGAGTGTCCCCTGGCGGGTTTCGCTGGAGAGCATCCCCACAGGCGAGCGACGGCTATTCGCCAACGTGGAGGCTCTGTTCACTTTCCTGGAAGCCCGGACGGGCGAAGAGGACAAAAAAGGAGGCATAGCATGAAACACACATCATCTCTCAAACGCGCAGCTATGGTATTGGGCATCGTAATATTTGCCCTCGCAGCACTACTCGCTCAGATCGCTGTCGTCGGAGGGCTGCCCGCGCTGGACACGTCGTCAGCGGAGGATGAGCTGCGGGCCGCCTGGCAGCGCGCCCAGCAGGCCGGCGCCTACGGCTTCACCGCTGACGCCGAGCAAACCCTCATCCCCCGCCCGCTCCCCAGTATGATCGGCGAGACCAACCAGCGGGCAGACTGGCGGCTGGAGGGCGAGGTCACCTTGCCCGACTACGCCCGTCTGAAGCTCCGCTTTGAGGGGGGCGGCTTCGGCGCGTCACCTGTGGAGGTCATCCAAGACGGAACCGAGACCTACATGCTTGTGGGCGGCGAGCAAGTCCCGGTGGAGAACCCCGCTGGCCTCTCCTCCCCCACCGCCGACTACCTGGGCTACCTGGCCGCCGCTGAGAACGTGCGAGTCAGTGATCAGTCGTCCGCTGAAGGTTCGGATCACGCATCACGCATCACGCACTACGTCTACGACATCAGCGGCGCTCGTTTCGCTGAGCACGTCCGCGATCAGACGCAGTCGCAATTTGAAAAGGGCGCGACCATAGGCGGCCAGCCCTTGCCGCACAACGTCACCCTGTCGCCCTCCCCCCTGCTGCAGCGCACGACCGGTCGTGGCGAGCTGTGGGTAGACGCTCGTGGCCTGCCCTTGCGCCAGGTGGTGTACCTGAACATGCCTGAGGTGAACGAGGAATACGACGCGCAGGTGCACCTGGTGGTGGATTATAATTTTGGGAAGGCAGGTGACCTGGCTGCGGCGTCGGGACAGGCGGGCGGCATTTTAGGTACCATTGGCCGACTACCCCCATTCCGTGATCTGGCCGAACTGCACATGTCTCAGACCGACGTCCTCTTTCTATTGTTAGCTATGACCCTATCGTTTGGCCTCATCGGATGGCGTCGCCGCCAGCGGCTTTACGGGCTGATCGCGGTCACGGTCAGCGTCAGCATGGTGGTCATGCCCCTACTACAAGCAAACGGCGTCGCCCGTTTCTTCGCTCGCCAGGCCGAGGCCGCCGATTCCACCCAATCCATCGTCGAAGCGCTGGGGATCAGTGATGGGCCAAACGAGTTTGGCACGTTATCAGTGAGCAGTGAGCCGTCATCAGCTTCCAGTGACACGCAACCTGCAGTACGCAGTAGGGATAACGCTTCACGTTTCACGTTTTACGCATCAGGCTCCCCTTCATCCTCCGAGTCAACGCCCGACCTCTACTGCGGCAAGGGCAGCACCACCGAAGATGCCGACAACGACGGCCTGAGTGACGCCGACGAAAACTGCCTGGGCACCGACCCCTATCACGAGGACAGCGACCGCGACACCATCACCGATACCCTGGAGATTGATGGCTTTGATTATGGCGGTCGGCATTGGACGAGCAATCCCTTTACCCATGACTCCAACCAGGACGGATTGACGGACTTCGCCGAGTGGCCAT
Source organism: uncultured Anaerolineae bacterium (assembly GCA_964390805.1). Taxonomy (GTDB): domain Bacteria; phylum Chloroflexota; class Anaerolineae; order VGOG01; family VGOG01; genus CAYMKL01. The sequence goes on from CAYMKL010000088.1 coordinate 5,136, forward strand.
ACCCGGTCGGCGCTGCGCCTGACCTGGACGTGGCCGATGACTGGGACCCCGATGGCGACGGCGTGCCCAACCTGTGGGACGAGGACAACGACGGCGACGAGGTGCCGGATGGTATTGACCTGTCCCCCTACGCCCGCACCACTTACAGTGACAACTTCTCCCTAAGTATCCAGGGCGGCGATTTCGACGGCTATCTGTACGTCGAGATGCAGTTGCAGCCGGAGGACATGAGCCATCTGCGCTACAGCACCGGCTATCTGGACTGGCCTGATGACGAGCTTGGTCAGCTTCAAGACCTGGACGGATCAACCGAGGACATCCGCTTGATTCCCGTGTTCAGAATCCACACCAATCGGGCGCCCGACAGAGACCTGGTGCGGAATGGGGGCGTCACCGTGTTTGAGGAAGATGATGGCTATGTCCTCTACGTGACCCCCATGCCAGTCAGCGATGGGGGGCGAATCGTGGCCTTTTCGGCCATGATGGCTTACCGGCCAGATCAGTTGGCCGACATCCGCTGGGAGAAAGTTGAACTGGTCTGGATGGTGCAGATGAGCGTAGACCAGCAAGTCGGTGAAGAGGTCGAGACGTCCGTCATTCCTCTCCATTCGTACCTGGAGGAATCCTTCCGCGTCACTGGATTGCAGATCACCAAGAGCGGGAGTTTTGAGGCCGCGATCCTGGGCACCACGGAGTCTCCCGAGGAAGACCGCTGGATCTTCAACCTGCTCTTTGGCCTGGGCAGCACCTTCCTGACCCACCAGAAGCCGGCCCTGCGAGCAGAGACTGGGCAGGACTCCCTCGAAACCCGGTTCACCAACCCAAATACCCCTTTGGAGCAAACCTGGGGGGTCACCTCAACCCTGGTCACCATGGACCTGCCCGTCACCCCCTACGGACATTCGGACGAGGGCGTGGCTGACCTGCAGACGCGCATCCGCAGCTTCCTGGATGTCAACGGTTACCCCACCGACGGCTACCCCTCACTAGTGATCGCCACCGAGAGCGAGTCGGGGTTGTATGGCCTGGATGATCAGGGGCAGTTCCAGCCGCAGGCCGAATTCAACCTCAACCTGAACAACGTCTCCATGACCACCATGCGCGGATTGAAGAGCAACACCTACAAGCACGAGGATGGAACCTGGGTATCGCTGGACCTGCAAGAGACGCTGGAGGTGATGCAAGGGCGCTACGAGGATGAGCTGTCGGACATCGTGGCCGATTTGCGGGCCGACTATCCGGATCTGACAGAAGAGGACTTGGCGCTTCTTCTCAACATGTTCTACACCGCTTGGTTTGTGGGCCAGACACGCATCATCAGCATGGATGGTCAGCCCCTCGCGTCCGATAGCCGGTCGGACGAGGATGTATTTGACACGCTGAACCACGATCAGAACACCCTGCCCGCGTACCTGATCGAGGCGACCCAGTTGGGACAGCCAGGCGGCGGGCTGAGGATCGGTGACAATCCAGCGCAGTCATACACGTACGAGCGCGAGCTGGACACCGGTGGGAATACGAACGGTTTCATTTCCCCTGCCTGGATTCAGGCAGGAACGGCTGTACTGCAAACCGTGAAGACCTGCTTTGCCATGAGGACAACCTTTCAAGCTGTTCGATTCGCCAAGGCGACTGGCAGTTGGACGGGAAAGATGGGGATTAGCGCCTCCAAGAATGCGGGAGCGGGCGCCAGGAAGCTGGGTCTGGCAGGCGCCATTCTTGCAGTTGCCCTCATCTGGACTATGTTTTTCGTTAGTGCCGCCGGCACGGGCTGGGACTGGGACTCCCCGGCGGTCAAGTTTGCCGCGGCCTACGCGTCGGTGGCGACCGTCATGACCGCCCTTCTGTTCGCTATCAGTCTGAATCCCATTGGTGCCATTGTGGTGTTTGTCCTGGGTTTGCTAGACCTGATCTGCTTTGCTCTCACCTGGCTTATCACCGGGGAGGGCTTCAGCTTCATGGACTGGCTGACCAAAAAGATTGCCGGACTCTTCTACAACGTGGATGTGCTCACCAAGCTGGGCAGGATGGACTTCGTGGACTTCGACACCGCCTTGCTGGATGAGGAGCTGGGCCTGATCGTGGGCAACCGCTTCCGGATCAGCGCCGAGTTCGTTGGCAAAATCAAGGGAGAGTCCGAAGCAGAAGAGGAGGACGTAGAGGACAGTTGGGTTGACGCCTCCTATCACGGAGTAAACACAGGGGTTCCGTGGGTCAACAAGAATGGCCGTAAAGAATGTAGCACTAGGTGGTGGTGGTGGGATAAGACTTGCCGCAACGAGGTCGCCGTTGAGTGGCAGTTGGATACCGTGCAGCGCAACCTCAAACTGACTGCCAAGTCATCGGTCGAAGCCAAGACCTACTACCAGGAGTGTACCCTGGGGATATGCAAGCGGAAGACCCAGTGGACGCACCTGCCGGCCGATCTGGAGTATAAAGGCAATTGGCAACCGATGGACTTCTACCTGGATGTGCTGCCGGACAACGTCCACGACCTGTGGAACTGGGGCGACATCAACAACCCGGACCTCGACGGTGACGGCTTGTCCGATGACGAAGAGGGCAGCCTGGGTACCCTTTACAACGACTGGGACACCGACGACGATGGCCTGTCGGACAAACTCGAATACGATTTGGGAACCAACCCGACCAGGGCCGACTCCGACGGCGATGGCCTGTCCGACGGATTGGAGTACCGCATCGGCACCGAGATCAAGAGCGAGGACTCCGACGACGATGGCCTGACAGATGGTGACGAGGTCTTTCACCCGACTGTAGGCGACTGGGCGGGCGGATGGGCCGTAACCCTGCCGACCAGAACCGCGTGGGTCTTCTCCGACCCACTGGACGCCGACAGTGACGGCGATGGGCTGAACGATCGAAGCGAGCGCAGCGCGGCTGCCAGCCCCTACGCCTACAACGACTCACCCCACCTCACCCTGGAGGCCGACCCGTTGTCCGGAAGCCCGAGCGGCGCGGTTGGCGCCTACGTGACGTTGGACAACACGGTGACGATGCACCTGACGCTGGACAACACTGATCCACGTCCCATCACCTCAGTGCTGACGCTGTGCCTGCCCGACTTCCTTACCAATCGCCAGTACGAAGCCACCATGAGCGGCGACCGCAATCCTCCCACCCAGGCGGCGGCTTCATGCGATGGACTAGAGTGGTCCTTTGCCGGCCAACACGCGTTGCTGGAGCATCAGATCGTCAACACGACCGTCACCGCCACCGTCGCCAATCTCACCGTCTCAACCTCTGACGAAGTCACCGTCAACCTGCCTTTCCAGGTCGGCGAGGTAGAGCAGGACATCACCGACCAGATCAGGGTCATCGTGGACCTGGAGGACCCCGAGGTGGCCATCGTCGCGCCGACCGACGGCGTCCTGTTGGGCGGCGGCATCAGCCACTACGTCATCGGCGGATCGTCCAGCGACGAAACCAGTTGGGTCACCACAGTGGAGGTAGAGCTGCCCATCCAAGGGCGAGTAGAAGCTGAAGGCACCAGCCCCTGGGCCTATACCTGGGAGCTGCCAGCCGACGGCCAATACATCCTGCAAGCCCACGCCCGTGACTATCTGGATCACGAGGCCTCGTCCAGCACGGTGAACGTGACGGTAGACAACACCCCGCCGCAAGTCACTCTGGATCTGGTAGACGGCCAGGTGGTGACCACCCAGAGCAGCGACGTCATCAGCATCACCCTCACGGGTGATGCCAGCGACAACCTGACCGGGCTCACGCGGGTGCAGGTCAGCACCGATGGCCGGCCCTGGCGCGAGGTAGGTCAAGTTGCCAACTTGACCTACGCTGAATGGAGCACGGACTGGGTACTGTCGAGCCAGGCATCGGCGCAGGGAGAGCATATCGTAGATGTGCGCGCCATTGACCAGGCAGGGAACGTGAGCGAAACGCTGCGGCGCACCATCATCGTGGACGTCGTGCCGCCGGCCTCTGAGTTGACCGACCGCACTTACTTGCAAGACACGCCGCCCCACTTCCAGGCCAACCAGCAACTGGACTTCTACGGCGTGGCCAACGACGCCGGCCGGGTGCCGCAACCTTCTCGCCCGGCGGAGTTGGTGGGCGATTTGGACGGCCTGGACGACGCCACCATCTGGCTGGAGCTGTCTTCCGTCACCGATGACGACGACGGCGTCAGCGTGGCCTGGCTGGGCGACACCAACAGCGACCGCCTGGCCGACCTGGCCATCGGGCTGCCGGCTGCCGAAGCTGGGGCGGGACAGGTGACGGTCGTCTACGGGCGCGCCGGCGGCTGGCCAACGCCGACGGACGCCGAGGTTCTGGCCGACAGCCTCACCTCCTTCGTCGGAAAGGCCGGCGCGGGAATCGGGGATGAAGTGGCCGCGGCCGGTGACGTGAACGGTGATGGCTTCGCCGACCTGCTGATCGGCGATGCGGCCAACGACCGCGTTTTCCTGGTCTTCGGTCAGCCCAACCCGCTAGGGCGTGACGTGACTTTGGATGAGCCGAACTACCCCTACTGGTCCGCGATAGACCTGACAGGTCTCCAAGACCTGTCAGGTCTGACAGCAGCCGGCGACGTGAACGGCGACGGCCTCGACGACCTGCTCATCGGCACCGCCGGTGCGGGGGGCAAAGCCTACCTGCTGTTGGGCGAGGCTGGGGCGTGGTGGGAAACCGTGCCGCTGGCCGACAAGGCTGCTGCCGTCATCGCCGCCGCCGGCGCGCGCCTGAGCGGTGTGGGCGACATGGATGGCGACCAATACGACGAGTTCGTGGTCGTTGATGATACCACAGTCTACCTGTTTGAAGGGCAGGGTTTCTTCGCCACCTACGCCGGGGAGTCCCTAGAACTGAGCGACGCCATCGCGACTTTCGGTAGCGTAGAAACCCGGCCGGAAGTAGCCGCGCTGGGCGACGTGAATGGCGACTCTCTGACTGACTTCATCTACGCCGATGGGGACCAGCCCAAGTTGGTCTTTGGCGAAACGAACCGAAATTGGACGACGCAAGCTCTCAGCTTCACGCCAGCGGCGTCTGGCTTCCTGGCCGCCCCTGGCGACGTGGACGACGACGGCCTGGCGGATATCCTTGTGGGCAACGCCGAGGACAATGCCTACCTGATCCTGGGCAAAGACACCTCCGAGGTCAAAGCGACCCTGACCGATGTGCGGGCGGCCGCTTCCACTCTCCACGCCGCCGGCGCCGACCTTAACAGCGACGGCTCCTCCGACTTGCTGCTGGTGCCGGGTACGCTGGGCATGGGGGCGATGGGCGTGCTGAGCTACGGTCAGACGTCCCACGTTGACCCGTCCGCGCTGCCGCTGGCGGCGAGCAAGAAGACGCCAGGGGTTTCCCAACGCGTTATGGCCTTGCAGGGCGTCACCCACACTGTGGATGACGACGGCGGGGCCGACTTCGTCAGCATTCAGGACGCAGTGACGGCAGCCAACGACGGCGATACCATCAACGTGGAGCCGGGCGCCTATACCGGTTTCACCGTGGGCGGCGTGAACGACTTGACCATCTCCGGCGAGCACCCCGACGCGGTCTTCGTGGATGGGGGTGGCGGTGTCGCCGTCACCATCCAAAACGCCACCGGGGTCACGCTGAACAATCTCACCATCCGCAATGCCAGCGACGCCGTATACCTGGCCAACGCCGGCGTCGGAGGCTACGATAACCAATCTCTAGTAACCAATATCCAATATCTATTGATCTACGACTTCACCTCCAATGCCCTGGCCATGGACCGCGTCAGCACGGCGCGCCTCACCCGCTGCACCCTGGCGGGAGCGGGAAACCACATTGAACTCTACGGCGCTCCGGATTCGGCGATGGACGCCAGTTGGAGCACCGTCTCGACGGACAGCCGCACCGCCACCAGCGCGGACGGCGGCATCTTCGCCGACAGCGACGAGATCTACTTCGTGGACGACAGCGGGCAGATGGACATCTACAATCCCGGCACCGACGTCTGGAGATCCCTGGCCGAGGCGCCGTCAGGCCTCCACGCCGACGTCACCGCTGACGAAAGCGGGCACCTGTGGGCTTTGCGGCAGGATCCGTCCAGCGGCTTCGACGGCCCGGTTTACGACATCGCCTACGTCAGCGCCAACGAGGTCTACGTCGGCGGTGATTTCCAGCACGCCGGCGATGTGGAGACACCGTACATCGCCCAATGGAATGGCAGCGGGTGGCAGGCGGTGTTCCGCTACGATGGTTGGGTCCCCGACGGCGCCGTCTACGCCCTCGAGGTTGACAGCGACCAGATCTACGCCGGCGGCGCCTTCGGTCTCCGCTACCTGCCCCTGACAGATCCCTTCCCCGACTGGCAGAACTGGGGCGACATCTCAGGAGGAGGCGCGGTGTACGCCATAGCCGTGTCTGGGAGTGACGTCTGGGTCGGCGGTAGTTTCAATGACATCGGTGGTATCCCGGCGCACAAACTCGCCAAGCGCCAGAGCGGCACCTGGAAGCTGGCGGGGGCCAAGCGAGCCAACTGTAACGGGATTCGAGGCAGCCACGTTTCGGCTCTGGTGAAAAAGGACGACCGCCTTATTGTGGGAGGGCACTTCGATGGAGTGGAGAGTTCCTACTACAGCCCGAAATGCTACGTCAGTGACGAGGCCAATCTGGCCAGAGTATGGTGGGGCAGCGCCGGGAACGCCTCCAAGCTGCAGGACTACAACATAAACGAGACAGGGCACGTCTACGCCCTTGAGGTCGTTGGGGACAACATCGTGGTCGGCGGCGACTTCTACAGTCTCTGGTGTCAAGAGGACGATGAGGGCCGTGGATGGTGTGGTGGTGGTGGGCGGGCCAGGAACCTGGCTATCCTGGAGCCTGACGGAGACTGGTCGGTGCCTAGCTACCTGAAGACCAACTCTCCGCCAGTGCGGGCACTGGAAGTTGCTGGGAATCACCTCTACATCGGCGGCGATTTCACGCAAGTGGGGGGGACTGCCATTGACCGAGTGGCTTACTACGACAACTTCCCCGGTGGGGGAGGCGCCTGGCATTCCCTGGGTGATGGCGTCAACGACAGCGTGCGTGCCATCGTTCACAGTGGCGGCCACACCTACATCGCCGGTACGTTCACCCTGGCAGGGGATGACGCGGCCTTCCGCTTTGCCCACTGGGATGGAGGGCAGTGGGTCGGGCTGAGTGAGCAGGCGTTCTACGAGTACGACGGCGCCTGGCACGCCCGATCCATTCTCCCCGACTTCGTGGGGGCGGGTGCTTCCATCGTCAGCGATGAGAACGGTCTCCTGTACGCCGTTCCCGGCAGCGGATCGAGTGAGTTGTATCAATATACTATCAGCAGCGATACCTGGGCCAAGAAAGCCCCCATGCCGGGCGGCCTGGGCGCTGGCGGCGGGCTGGCCCTTCGACCAGGCTCAGGACAGGCCTGGACTGGTGACCATCTGTTCGCTCTGGCTGGCGGCGACAGCCGCGATCTCTACCGCTACGATCCCGCCGAAGACACGTGGGACACGCGGGCGGCGATTCCGGCGTGGGGGCCGGTCGTCGGCGTGGGCGGTGAGGTGATCTGGGACGGACGGGATTGGCTCTACGTCCTGGCTGGCGGCAATGGCACGGACTTCCTCCGCTACCACATCCACGCCGACCAGTGGGAAGACTTGCAGAACACAAGCAGCGTCGTCAACCTGGGCGGCGGGCTGGTGCGCATCGGCCAGAACGTGTACGGCGTCCCCGGCGGTGGCCAAGTGTTGTGGAGCTACGATCCGGTCGCCATCTACCCGGAGAAGCTCACCCTGGACCACGTGGCGGTCATCGCACCGGAGACAGCGTCCGCTTCTACCTGGATCAACCTGGCCGACCTGGTGGTCTGGCCCGACGACTTCGTGGTCGGCGGGGCGGACAACACCTGGATCGGGCGCAGCGGCATAGCTTGGTCGCCAGAGCCGGTCCTCGACGGCAGCGCGGAAATCACCCACGACGACGCGCGGGTGCTGGATCTGAACCGCGATGTGTACCGCGTGGGCACGGGCACCAAGCTGGACGGCGGCTACCACACCTACCGACCCGACGCCATCGTCGCCGGGGATGGCAGCGAAGAGTTCACCAGCCTTCAGGATGCCATCGCTAGTAGTGCCAACCGCGTCCTGATCCGCCCCGGCACCTATCAGGAGAACTTGTACCTGATCAGCGGCGTGGAGGTCGTCGGCGACAGCGCTGACCTGGTTATCCTGGAACCGGAGGCCGGCAGCACGGATCCGTTGGTTCGCGCCGAGGGTGTGGTGGGTACGAAGCTGATGATGCTAACCCTAAATGGCGCCGGCAGCGGCGTGGATGGTCTGAGCGTGGAAGACGGCACCCAATACGTCGTCGCGAAGCAGAACATCATCCGAGGCACGGACACCGCCATCAGCACAACGGGCGGCGATACCGCGCTGGAGGTGGTCAACAACACCATCGTCTATAACGTCAACGGAGCGGTTGCCAGCGATTGCGCGCCCGTGGACGTGCGCAACACCATCTTCGCCCATCACAGCGGTACCGGTCTGACCTACGATGGGTGCGCCACTCAGAAGTTGCACAAGTACAACCTGTACTGGAGCAACACGGCCGACCTCAGCCCGAACGACCCAGGGGCTGGCGAGCTGTTCCTGGATCCCCTGTTCGTGAATCCAGGCGACCCATCTCACGATTACCACACCCTGGATGGATCGCCCGTGATTGACGCTGGCGACCCCGGCGATCCACCGCCTCCGGGGGCCGGCGCGCGGGTGGACATCGGCTACATTGACCAGAATCGGGCCGGGCTGTACGTGGACGACGATTACTGCCCCACCTGCGTCAACGACGGGTTGTCCTGGGGCGTGGACGCCTTCGCCAACATCCAGGACGCTCTGGACAAGGCCGACGACAACATCCACGACCTGAAGGGGCTGCGCTACACCGTCGGCATCGCCGCCGGCACTTACACCGAGGTCATCACCGTCCCCAGCTATGTACGACTGATGGGCGCTGGCCCAGAGGAGACGGTCATTGACGCCCATGCCATCAATGAAGCTGTGGTCACCTTCGACGGGGTGGTAGAGTCCGAGATCACCGGCTTCGCCATACGGGCTTACACGAACACCACCGCCATCAACGTCACCGGCGCCGCCAACAACATCCTCATCACCCGCAACGTCATCGAAACGTGGAACAGAACCAGCACCGAGTCGGCCGTGGCCTTCAGTGGCCGGGCCACCGGAGTGGTGACGTTCAACACCTTCATCTCCCACACTGGCGATCGCGGTTATAGTTGGCCCGTGGAGCAGAGAGACAACGGCGTCTCCATCTCCGGAGTGGGGACCTGGGTGGCCGTTGAAAACAACATCTTCAGCGGGGCGCTTAACTACAGGCAGTCCGGATGTGACAACTTCTACGAGGGACATTTCTATGGCTTGCACACGCTGGACTTTGGGCAGATCTTCAACGGCTACAACCTGCACCGCAACAAGGTAGATTATCGAGACGACGCCAATACTGGCCTGTCGGAGGGGCCAGGCGACCTGCGGTACAGCAACCCATGCTTTGAGTACGGTACCTATTATCACCTGGAGCCTGCTTCCCAGGCCCGGGACGCTGCCTCGCCCTACGCCGAGGTTCTGCCCGGCGGCGGTGAGCGCGCCGACTTGGGCTACCACGAGCTGACGGCCACGCCCGCCACCGTGTTCCTGGGACGGGAGGACGTCTCCTCCGCTACGGGCAACTCCGGAGTGACCCAGGTCGAGGTCGGCTTCAGCCAGGTTAGCGACCCCGATAGCGCGGTCGCCGATACCCTGCCTTCGAGCTGGACGGTGGTCACACTGGACTCGCCGGACGAGACGCTGACCTACTGGCAGACCAGCTACGTGCCCACCCAGCAAAGCCTCTATCGCTTCTACAGCCGCGCGGCAGACGTGGCGACGAATGAGGAGGGGGACGAGCAGGATTGGTACGATGGCGCATTCGTGACCGACAGCACCCTGCCCGTCGTCGCCTGGACGTCACCGGCCAACGGGTCGTTCGTAAGCTCACCACTCGAGTTACGAGCGGAAGTGTACGACTACGCCGCCGGTGCCTTCAGCGTCGCGGACTTCTACTTCAAGGTGGACGGCAATGAGGTGCAGGCAGAGTGGGCGGCCGATCCGTGGGATGAGGAGAGCCAGCAACCGCGCACCTTCCGCGCCTGGGTCAATCTGGGCGCCGGGTCCCACAGCGCCTTTGCTGTGGCTACGGATCGAGCCGGCAACGAGGGGCAGAGCAGCTCCGTGAACTTCACCGTGTCTGGCTCAGCCGGCACAGACGGCACAGCACCGATCTTGACCATCCTTTCGCCAACCGAGGGCGGCTGGTTCACCAGCGTGGTAGAGTTCTCAGGCACGGTAGCGGATAACTTCGGAGGAACAGGCGTCGCGGCGGTAGAGGTCAGCCTGGACGGCGGGTTCACCTGGCAGCCGGCCACTGTGGACGGCGCCAATTGGGAATTGACCTGGGAAGCGCCCGAGGGTGAGGAGTACATCAGCTATCCGGCCTGGGTGCGCGCCCGAGATCAGGCCGGCAATTCCACCATGCAGGCGCGGACCTTCTCCATAGACAACGTGCCCCCCAATGGGCCCGACGTCACGGAGTTCAAGGCCATCGCGATTTTCCCCCCGCTGGAGAAGGACGCACCGCCGGGCACGCACCTGGACATGCCTATGAACCTCCGAATCACCTGGCGCCCGCCCGTGGATGGCAGCGGTGTCGCTACAACCCTGATCGCTGTGGATCAGATGACCGACACCTTGCCCACCGACAACCTGGGGGTGCTGACCACGACCATTCGTTCTCTGTCTGGAGCTGGCGACTGGTACGTCCACCTGGCGGTTGAGGACCTGGTCGGCAACCAGTTTGTCCGCCACTACGGGCCCTGGCACGTGGGCACCTTCTTGGACTTGACCACAGAGCTCCAAGACAAGGTCCAAACCATCGTGGTAGATGGCCAGATAGACTTAGACCTGGCCGTGGAAGAGTGGCACGACTTCGGTTGGGAGTGGGGCATCTTCGAGCTCATGGATGACTTCAGCCCGGCATCAGTGCTAGACTGGCTAGGCCCACAGCGCCAGTTCGTCACCTGGGATGGCAACAACCTCTTCATGGGCTGGAGCGGGGCTTGGTGGGAGCTGGACGGCGACCTGTGGATCTATCTGAACGCGCAAACCCTCGGCACCACTCAGCTCGTGACCGACGTGACCGGGTGCCTGGCATTGCCCTTCGAGGCTGACTACGCCATCCACATAACCAGCCCCACCGAGGGCACACTTTGGGAATGGGATGGCGTCGCTTGGACAGACACGGGGGGAACTGACTGGGAGTTTGCCCAGGGAGACAGCGGCGACACTGAAATCCGCATGGAGCTGGATATGTCGTCTGTCTCTGCCTATGAGCTGGGGTTGATCTCCTTTGCCGTGGATGATGAAGGCGAGCCCTGGGCCATCTTCCCCACCACCAACTCTCTCGAAGAGCTGTGCTCTGAATCCTACCTGTGGGTGTGGGATTGGCTTACCGGCGACATCACCGATCCCAGCGAGGGCCAGCCCGTGAGCCTGGATGCGCTGGTCTCAGTGAGCAGCCCGCAGGCACCCAATGGCGCCTGGTGTCCGGGCGGCGAACTGGAGTACGTGATCACTTTGAATAACCTGGAGAACGAAGTCATCGCCGAGCTGCTGATGGCGCTGGACCTATCCGCCAGTCCTGGAATGAGCTTCGAATCCGAGGAGGGAGCCGCTGACGAAAGCCCTGATCCGGATCCGGCGGGCGACACGTGGATGCTGCTCGTCCCCTCCATAGAGACCGATGCTTCGCATACCATCACTATCACTGGGCGGCTGGACACCGATCTCAGCGGGATCTCCACGGTAGGCGTCTTCGGTGATCTAAGGCTGTTCGACGCCTTCTTGGAGGAGATGGGCATTAGCCTGGGTCAGGTGGGCCTCAGCCACAAAGTGGATAGCCAGGCGCCCACAGTGCAGATTGCCACGACCCCAGGGCAGATGATCGGCACCGGCCCGCAGACTGTGTTCGGCACCGCCGACGATGGCACGGGCAGCGGAGTGGACAGCGTCGAAGTCAGCGTGGACGGCGGCAGCACGTGGAGTCAGGCTACCGGCACCATGAACTGGGCGGCGACCATCACCGTGCCAACGGAGGCCATTACCGTGGAAGTCCGCGCCAGGGCCGCCGACGCCTGCGGCGTGACCGGGGGCGAAGATGTGGCGATCTTCGATGTGGACACCAACGCGCCTACCGTGACCGTCGTTCCACCACAATACGTCACCGGCATCTCTGACAACCTGGGCGGCACGACCTCCGACGTCGAGGGGGACGTGGCCCAGGTGGAAGTGCAATTCGACGACGAGACCGCCGCCTGGAAGTCCGGCCAGGTGTACTCGCCCGATGCGAGTGGCACTCAGAACTGGAACTACACCTGGCATCTGCCGGTGGAGGACTGCGTGGCGCATACCGTGCGGGCCCGCGCCGCCGACACCGCCGGCAACTTGACGGTTAGCGGCTGGGTCACGGTCACTGTGGACAACGTGCCGCCATCGGTGGACGTCACCCAGGTGCTGACGGAGGTGTGGCAGCAGGACCCCAGCGATCCCGTGGTGTTGGAGGGCTCCGCCGGTGATGGCTGCGATGTGGACAACCTGGAAGTCATCGTCTACGCCCCCGATGCTACCTCTTACCGGGACGCGGTGAGCTGGAATGGGAGCAACTGGGAGTACGCGCCGGACTTCGACAGTCGGGACGCCGGCGAGTACGTGCTCCGTGTGGAGGCCACCGATTTGGCTGGCAACATTACCTTGGAAGGCCCGTTCGACCTGCTCGTCAAAGAGGGCGCGCCACCCAGCAACGATCCGCCCGTGGCAGTGGACGACGGTGCCACGGTAGCCGAGGGCGGCACAGTCACGGAGCTGGACTCGGCTGAGACTAGTGTGCTGGCCAACGACAGCGATCCGGAGAACGACAATCTGACGGTGACCACCACGCCGGTTAGTAGTCCGAGCCATGGCAGCCTGACGCTCAACGACGACGGCACCTTCAGCTACACCCACGATGGGAGCGAGACCACCAGCGACAGCTTCACCTACGAGGTGTGCGACGACGGCAGCCCGTCAGAGTGTGCCACCGCCATGGTGAATATCACCGTCACGCCGGTCAATGACCCACCCGTCGCCAACGACGACAGCGCCGAGACGGACGAGGACACCCCTGTCACCATCAACGTGCTGGGCAACGACACCGATGTGGACGAGGACACTCTCAGCGTGGACTCCGTCACCCAGCCGAGCAACGGCACGGTGACCAACAACACCACAGACGTTAGCTACGCGCCTGCGGCGGACTACTGCGGTGACGACAGCTTCACCTACACGGCCAGCGATGGCAACGACGGCACGGACACGGCCACAGTGAGCGTCTCCGTTGAGTGCGTGAATGACGCCCCGGTGGCAGAGGACGACAGCGCTGAGACGGATGAGGACAGCCCCGTCACCGTCGCTGTGCTGGCCAACGACAGCGATTCTGACGATGATCCGCTGACCGTAACTGAGGTCTCCGACCCACCGAACGGCACCGCCACGATCAACCTCGATGACACGATCACCTACGAGCCAGATCCTGACTTCTGCGGTCAGGACACCTTCACCTACACCATCTCCGACAGCAACGACGGCACCGACAGTGCCACAGTCACCGTCGAGGTGGCCTGCGTCAACGACCCGCCCGATGCCGTGGATGATGCCTACAGCGGCGTCGAGGATACCACGTTGAATGTGGCCATGCCAGGCGTGCTGGGCAACGACACAGACCCCGAAGCCCACTCGCTGAGTGTCAGCAGCTACGATGGCACAAGCGCCAACGGCGGTAGCGTCTCCATGAACACTGACGGCTCGTTCAGCTACGCGCCCGCAGCGGACTACTGTGGTGATGACACCTTCACCTACACGGCGAACGACGGCAACGACGGCACGGACACGGCCACGGTGAGCGTCTCCGTTGAGTGCGTGAATGACGCCCCGGTGGCAGAGGACGACAGCGCTGAGACGGATGAGGACAGCCCCGTCACCGTCGCTGTGCTGGCCAACGACAGCGATTCTGACGATGATCCGCTGACCGTAACTGAGGTCTCCGACCCACCGAACGGCACCGCCACGATCAACCTCGATGACACGATCACCTACGAGCCAGATCCTGACTTCTGCGGTCAGGACACCTTCACCTACACCATCTCCGACAGCAAGGGTGGCACGGACACGGCCACGGTGAATGTCACCATCACCTGCGTGAACGACGCGCCGGTGGCCAACGACGACAGTGCCGACGTGAACGAGGACAGTGTCGCCTTCATTGACGTGCTGGGCAACGACACTGATGTGGAGGACGACGCTCTCAGCGTGGACTCCGTCACCCTGCCGGGCCACGGCATGGCGACCACCAACAACGGCGCAGGCGTCCTGTATTCGCCGAATCTGGAATACTGCGGGCCGGACAGCTTCACCTACGCCGCCAACGATGGCAATGGCGGCACGGACTCTGCTACGGTCAGCGTCACCGTCACCTGCGTGAACGATGCGCCGGTGGCGAATGACGACACGGCCACGACGGACGAGGACACGCCCGTCACGATGGATGTGCTGGCCAACGACGGCGATGTGGATGGCGATAGTCTATCGGTCACCAACGTGACGCAGCCCAGCAATGGCGCGGTCACAGTCAACCCCGACAACACCATCACTTACACGCCAAACCCAGGCTTCAATGGGGATGACTCCTTCACCTACACGGCCAACGACGGCACAGTGGACTCCAACGTGGCTGTGGTGACCATCACGGTCACCCCGGCCGCTGGCGAATTTGAGCTGGGGGACTTCGTCGCTTTCAGCGTCGAGTTCACCCGGCTTCGCAGTAAAAGCAAAGTCATCAGTGGGAACGTCGGTGCCAATCTCAGCCTTCCAGACAATGGTGATGACGATGACGACGACGATGACCGCTCCTTAGCCAGGGACAAGAATCGAGACAGGTTGGTGGAGGTCAGAGTCGGTGAGCACGTCGAAATGCCGGACGGCTCCAAGGTGGTTGGGGATACGATTTGGCTGCGTAAGGGCTCAACGGTCTACGACGTCCACTACAATGAGCTTGTCAACAGCAAAGGCACCATCCTGGGCGATGAGCACACGCCGCTTGACCTGCCAGTGCTGACCTTGCCGGCTCTGCCGGACATTACTCCGGGCGACGAAGACGTTGTCGTTAAGCAGGGTAAGTCACTCACGCTAGAGCCGGGTCATTATCATAAGATCACTGTGGGGAACAAGGCGACCCTGATCCTCACCGGCGGCATCTACCACGTCTCCACTTTGGACATTGGAGTGCGGGCCAAAGTACTCTTCCAGGGCCCATCGGAGGTGCGGGTGCAGGACGAGATGGAGACGGGTTCCAGGACCTACCTGGGCCCCGATCCCTCAACGTCGGATCTGCAAGCGTCCGATATCATCATCTACGTCGAAGGCAGCGGTCGTGACGATGATGAGGACGATGTCGCCCGTGACGCCGCCCTCTACATAGAAGGTATCGACTACAGCATAACAGATGATGACGAAGGGAGCAGCCACACTGTGGTCAAGATCGGCACTAAGAACACCCTGCTGGCCAACATCTACGCTCCCAACGGGAGGGTGTGGCTGAAGTCGAAGACGGAAGCGACGGGCGCCTTTATCGGAGAGCAGGTACGTATCGGCGAGAAGGTGGAACTAAGTCTGGATAGTGCGTTCTGACTGAGCTGTATGGCTAACCATTAGTGTCAACTTAAGGCTCAAAGGCCCGTCCCTTCGGCAGGCTCAGAGCTTAAGTTGACACGAATGGTTGGCCAAGGGAATCTTGTAATGAGACTGAGAATCTCCCTTTCAGCACTGTTGATCCTGGTGGCGCTTTGGGCCCTTCACAACGCGGCCCAGGCCGCCGTCTTCACCGTCAACTCTACGGCCGACACCGATGATGGTGCATGTGACGCCACCCACTGTACCCTGCGAGAAGCGATCAATCTCGCCAATGCTAATCCAGGGCTAGACACGATTGCCTTCAACATCCCTGGTCTGGGGCCGCACACCATCCAGCCCACAACCACCCTGCCGGCCATCATGGGGCCGGTAGTCATGGACGGCTACACCCAACCTGGGTCGAGTCGCAATACCCATCCCGCTGGCCAAGGCTTGAACACCGTGCTGATGATCGAGTTGGATGGGAGCAACGTAGGCGCAGGCATATCTGGCCTGACAATTGGCGCTGGGAACAGCACAGTGAAAGGTCTGGTGATTAATCGCTTCAGCGACGCTGGAATTGTGCTGGACACCAATGGTGGCAACGTCATCTCAGGCAACTTCATCGGCACTGACGTCACCGGCACTCAGGACCTCGGCAACGCTGGCGATGGTGTACTCATAGACGACGTGCCGGACAATCAGATCGGGGGGGCGAATCCAGAGGAGCGCAACCTCATCTCAGGCAATGATGACGACGGCGTGGATATCAGCTTCGGTGGCGCGACAGGGAACGTAGTGCAAGGAAACCTCATCGGCACCGACGTCACCGGCACCCAGGAGGTAAGTAACGCTGGCGATGGTGTGCTCATTGATGATGCGCCCGACAATCAGATCGGGGGGGCGAATCCAGGGGAGGGCAACACGATTTCAGGCAACGACGATGATGGCGTGGAGATCAGCTTCACTGACGCTACGGGGAACGTGGTGCAGGGCAACTTCATCGGCACCGACGTCACTGGCACTCAGACCCTGGGTAATGGTAGCGATGGCGTGTACATCTACGACGCGCCCGGTAATCAGATCGGGGGACCGAACCCAAGGGAGGGCAACAGGATCTCAGGCAACGGCGCGAGTGGCGTAGCGATTGACGGCGGCGTGACGGGGAACGTCGTGCAAGGCAACGCCATCTTCTCGAACGCGGGTTTGGGGGTCGACCTGGAGGATGATGACGTCACACCCAACGACGCCGGCGATGGCGACATGGGGATGAACAACCTGCAGAACTTCCCCGTGTTGACTTCAGCCATCACCGGCACGATCACTATCAAGGGTACGCTAAACAGCACACCGGACACGACCTTCCGCTTGGAATTCTTCGCCAACAGCACATGCGATCCGTCGGATCATGGTGAGGGGGAGACCTTCCTCGGCCCACTGGATGTGACTACCGACGGCGGCGGTGATGTGAACTTCACCGTTACCTTTGCCAACGTAGTGCCGACAGGCCACTTCGTGAGCGCCACGGCAACCGATCCTGAGGACAACACCTCGGAGTTCTCCCGGTGCAAGCTGGTGGTGGCCTGCCCCGATTTTCAACCGCCGGTCGGCGTGGACATCGGGGACGTCATGGCCGTTGCCGCTCGCTGGCGCCTGACAGCGGAGAACCCGGACCCGGACAATGACCCGAACACGCCCAACTACGAGGCCCAGTACGACCTAATCCGGGATGGGATCATCACCATCCTGGACATCATGACCGTCGTGGTGCACTGGGGGAAGACATGTTCGTGAAGCTTGAACTTGTTGCACAGAGCCCCTGGCTGGTGACATCGTTCTAATTGCTGCAACGGGGCGGACCGATTCTTCGGCCCGCCCCGTTTTGGTTACTTGTACTACATCCACCCCCCGACGTATGCTCGATTCACCCCCTGGCCAGAATCTCCCGTGCCACCAGCAGGCCGGAGGCTGAGGCCTGCACCAGGCCCCGGGTCACGCCTGCTCCATCGCCGGCGGCGAAGAGATTCTCCACCTCGGTCTCCAGGGACTTGCTCAGCTCAAGCCTGGACGAGTAGAACTTGACCTCCACGCCGTAGAGGAGGGTATGGCGCGAGTTGACGCCGGGAGCTAACTTGTCCAGGGCCTCCAACATTTCCAGGATGTTCGCCACGTAGCGATAGGGCAACACCAGGTTCAGGTCGCCAGGGGTGGCATCTCTCAGAGTAGGGGTGACGAGGCTGCGGGCCAGCCGCTCAGGCGTCGAGCGCCGCCCCTGCTGCAAGTCGCCCAGCCTCTGCACGATGACACCGTCGCCCAGCAGGTTGGCCAGACTGGCGATGTACTTACCGTAAGCGATGGGCTCCTTAAAGGGCTCGGTGAAGGTCTTGCTCACCAGGATGGCAAAGTTGGTATTCTCGGTCCTTCGGGTGGCATAGCTGTGGCCGTTGACGGTCATCACCTCGTCGGCGTACTCGGTCACTACCTCACCGTAGGGACACACGCAGAAGGTGCGCACCTTGTCGTCGAAAGCCCTGGAGTAGTAGTGCAGCTTGGGCTCGTAAACTATATCGGTGATGGGAGCCAGCACCCCGGCTGGCAGCTCCACCCGCACTCCCAGGTCAACGGGGTTGCGGCTGAGGGAGAGCTTCAACTGCTTGGCCACTCCCTTTAGCCAAGATGCTCCCTCCCGGCCAGGAGCCACCACCACATACTTCCCTTTGATGATCTCTCCCTTGACCGTCTCCACCCCCACGGCCCGCGAGTTCTCGGTCAGGATTTCGGAAACCCTAGTTCTAGTTCTGATCTCCACCCCACGCCCTGATAGCTCGTCTCGCATGGCGGTCAGGATCTCGCTGCTCCGCTCCGTGCCCATGTGGCGGATGGGGACGGAGATAAGCCTTAGCCCAGCCAAAGCCGCCCGTTTCTCGAGTCGCTCTACCTCGTCGTCGTTGGTGCCGTAAACAGGCCCAATCGTGCCGAATTCGACGAAAGTTCTGTCTACCTCCTCAATCAGCGTGCTGGCTTTCTCATTACTCAGCAATTCCGCCAGGTGTCCACCCACCGCTGGCGAGAGGGTGAGCTTGCCATCTGAGAAGGCCCCGCCTCCTCCCCAACCGCAGAGGAGCATACAGGGGTTGCAATGGGCGCAGCCCGTGCCCAGCTCGCGGGACGGGCAGTGTCGCTTCTCAATGTCCGGCCCTTTTTCCAGGATCAGGATATCCAACCCTTTGCATTTCGACAACTCCAAAGCGGTGAAAATCCCCGCCGGTCCAGCACCGACGACGATGACATCGTAGAGACGTTGTGACATTATTTATCTCGCTCCTCGCGGATGTATTCCTCTATTGGGACTGGGACCCCTTTCTCACGCAAGCGGCGTCTGAATTCTTCGAGCCTGACCTGGGGCCCGGAAGGGTCAGTTTTCATGTAGCTAGCAAGGTCTGACAATTCTAGCGTTCCCGCTGCGATCATGTTCTGCATGAATTGAGGCAGTTGTAGCCTGGACTCTTCCTCTACCACCTCCCTTTCCATGCGTTGGACGATTCGCAGTACTTCCAACCTCTTATGAAATGGCAGTCTCCTCACTGTGCTAACAATTTGCTCTTCGTAAGCTATTGCCGCATCCATAATCCACCTCCTCTACTCCCTCATACACCTGGACTGCGACCTGGGCGATGCCCGCCAGTGGCAGGCCGCAGATGATCTCGATTCTCAGTTTTCTGCCATGATCTCTTTGAGCGCCCTCTCGTAGACCTGATAGGCGCGCTGGCCGAAGAGGACGAAGCGCACTAGCTCAATGTCGGTGTGAGATTCGAGGTAGCTGATGGCCGTCTGCAGAGCCAGGGGGGCGGCTTCGTCCATCGGGTAGCTGTAGGCGCCGGTGCTGATGGAGGGGAAGGAGACTGAACGGACGTTGTTCTCCGAAGCCACCTCCAGGCTGCGGCGGTAGGCGCTGGTCAGAAGTTCCGCCGCTCGCTGGCCTTCGCGGTGGTAGACCGGTCCCACAGTATGGATGACGTGCTTGGCCTTGAGCCGATAGCCCTTGGTGATCTTGGCGTCGCCGGTCTGGCAGCCGCCTAGAGTACGGCACTCCTCCAGGAGCTGTGCCCCCGCTGCCTGGTGGATGGCTCCATCCACGCCGCCCCCGCCCAGCAGGCTCGGATTAGCCGCGTTGACGATGGCCTCGGTGTCCTGCTTCGTGATGTCGCCTTCGACGAGCTCCAGTTGCGATTTGTTGATGGTCATTTGCATGTTTTATCCCTCCTTGCCTCCCCCTCTCCGCAGGCAGGCTGGGGAGGAGCTTACTTCTTCTTCAACTGCTTTTCAAGAAATCCATTGACTTCACGAGCTACGAGAACGACGTCCCTAGCCGGAAAGTTGGTCAGCGAAGAAGGGGCAACCTTGCCGTCTGCGGAATGGAAATGGTGGGGAAAGTTGTCTAATTCTCTATAGTGAGGGGCATTGTCCCAACCAATGATTCTTTGCCCACCCTTGAATAAGGTATAAGAGTAGCCGCCGGTCTTTGAGCGATAGAAAAGGTCGAACTGATAGCCACCCTCCAAGGTAAACCTGATTTTGGTAGGCAATCTTCTCGACGATATGACGTAGATGCTCTCTCTTTCGAAAAGAGGCTCTAACCCAAGAAGTTGAGGGTCCATCCCAACGCCTCTTTCATCACTCGCAGCTTCTCTAGTTCGTCAGTGGCCACACCCCACTCTATTGAGGTCTCCCAAGAGGGATGTTCGGGTAGTTCTCCGCTTTGCATCCTCCGCTCGAAAGTTTCCAAATCACATCCATGCTCGTTCTCAAATTCCCTGATAATGTCTTCATACGTTCGAGCTTGCATTTCGATGTCTGTCAAGGCCCTACGGAGTTTATCCGCCTCAATTCGGAGAGGGTACCTTTCCATTACTCGGCTTGCCAATGTCATCGCACTCACCTCCTGGTGTTAATGCTTAAGATCTTTCTCGTTGAGAACTCGCTTCAACAACTGCCCCGTGTACGACTCCTCCACCTCCGCCACCTGCTCCGGTGTACCTTCGGCCACGATCTCGCCGCCGGCGTCGCCGCCCTCAGGGCCTAGATCAATGATCCAGTCGGCCACTTTGAGGATGTCCGGCTGGTGCTCGATGATGACGACGGTGTTGCCAGCGTCCACCAGCAGGTTGAGCACTTTGATCAGCTTGTCCACGTCGGCGGCGTGAAGCCCCACGCTGGGCTCGTCCAGCACGTAGAGGGTGCGACCGGTGGCCCTCTTGGAAAGCTCCCTCGATAGCTTCACCCGCTGGGCCTCACCCCCCGACAAAGTGGGCGCCGGCTGGCCCAGCTTGATGTAACCCAAACCCACGTCGTAAAGAGTTTTGAGCTTGCGCTTGATCTTGGGGATGCTGCCGAAGAACGCCATGGCCTCCTCGACGGTCATGTCCAGCACGTCGGCGATGTTCTTCCCCTTGTAGCGCACCTGCAAAGTCTCGCGGTTGTAACGCTTTCCTTTGCAGATATCGCAAGCGATGTAGATGTCAGGCAAGAACTGCATCTCGATCTTGATGTTCCCCTGTCCCTGACAGGCCTCGCACCGCCCCCCCTTGACGTTGAAGGAAAAGCGCCCCGGCGCATATCCCCGCACCTTGGACTCTGGCAGTTCGGTGAAGAGCTCACGAATGTAGGTGAGGACGTTGGTGTAGGTGGCTGGGTTGGAGCGGGGCGTGCGGCCGATGGGAGACTGATCAATATTGATGGCCTTATCAACGTGCTCCACCCCCAGCACCGCAGCGTGGCGGCCGGGTTTCTCCCGACTGTGTTGCAACACCTGGGCCAATCGCCTGTAAAGTATCTCCACCAACAGGGTGCTCTTGCCGGAGCCTGAAACCCCGGTGATGCAGACGAATTGCCCCAGGGGGATGCGCACATCTATGCCTTTCAGGTTGTGCTCCACTGCCCCTTTGATGACGATCTCCTTACCGTTGCCGTCTCGGCGATGTTCGGGGATGGGGATGCGCTGTCGGCCAGCCAGGTAGTCGCCGGTGATGGAGCGCGGGCAGGCCATGACATCCTCCAGCGTTCCGGTGACCACCACCTCCCCACCGTGCTCGCCGGCCCCAGGCCCCAGATCAACGATGAAATCGGCGGCGCGGATAGCGGCTTCGTCGTGCTCTACGATCAGAACCGTGTTGCCCAGATCACGCATCTCCTCCAGGGTGTGGATGAGGCGGGCGTTGTCCCGCTGGTGCAGCCCGATGGAGGGCTCGTCCAGGATATAGAGCACACCCATCAACTGGGAGCCGATCTGGGTGGCCAGGCGGATGCGCTGGGCCTCTCCGCCCGAGAGGCTCACCGCCGTACGGTTCAGGGTCAGATAGTCCAGGCCCACGTTCTCCATAAAGCTCAGGCGCGCCTTGATCTCTTTGAGAATCCTCTGGCCGATGATCCGCTGGCGTTCGGTGAGATGGTCGGGCAGTTCCTCGAAGAACCGCTTGGCCTCGGCCACCGACATCACCGTCACTTCAGTGACGTTCCTGCCCGCCACGGTGATGGCCAGGGCTTCGGGGCGCAATCGCTTCCCCTGGCAGGCCGTGCAGGGATTGTGGGTCATGTAGCCGGAGATCTTGTATTGCACGTAGTCCGAGGTGGTCTCATTGTAGCGCCGCCACAGGTTGGGGATCACCCCCTCGAAGGTGGTCTCGTACTGCCAGCGCCGCCCCTCCCGATTGCGATAGTGCACCGGGATGCGCTCCTGCCCGCTGCCGTGGAGGATAACGTGCAACTGGCCCTGGGAAAGCTCCCGCACCGGCACATCCACAGGGATATTGTAATGCTCGGCCACCGCTTGCAGAAGTTGAGTATAGTAGCCGTCATCTTTCCCGCTGCTCTGCCAGGGCTGGATAGCCCCATCGTGCAGGGAGAGGTCGGGATTGGGGACGACCAGGTCGGGGTCAATAGCCAGCTTCGTGCCCAACCCCTGGCACTCCGGGCAGGCCCCGTGGGGGCTGTTGAAAGAAAAGGTGCGGGGCTCGATCTCCGCCAAACTGACCCCACAATGGATGCAGGCGAAGTGCTCGGAGAAGAGCAGGTCGGCCGGAGGTTCGGCAGAGAGGTTGTGGACGATAACTACCCCCTCGCCCAGTTGCAGCGCCGTCTCTACCGAGTCGGACAGACGGGAGCGGAAGTCAACCAGGTCGTCTGGTAGATTGGTAGATTGGTGGAGTCGTAAATTCGTATCATCGTAAACTCGTGGACCAGGGTCCGAATTTACGGGTTTACGGGTTTCCGAATCTACCAATTTACCAGTTCCCAATCTACCAAGCTCCGATGTGTTAGGAACGACCAGCCGATCAACCACCACCTCGATGGTATGCATCTTGTAGCGGTCTAGCTCGATCTCCTCGTCCACCTCCCGCACTTCCCCGTCCACTCGTACCCGTACGTAGCCCGCCTTGCGCACGTCCTCGAAGATTCCCCGGTGGTGGCCCTTGCGGTCCTTGATCAGGGGAGCCAGGATCATGATGCGGCTGCCCTCCGGCAGGTTCATGATGGCATCCACCATCTGTTCTGCTGTCTGCCGGGCGATCTCTCGGCCGCACTGATGGCAGTGGGGCACTCCGATTCGGGCGTAGAGGAGGCGCAAGTAATCGTAGATCTCAGTCACCGTGCCCACAGTGGAGCGGGGATTGTGACTGGCCCCTCGCTGGTCAATGCTGATGGCCGGGGAGAGGCCCTCGATTTGATCCACGTCGGGCTTCTCCATCTGGCCCAGGAACTGGCGAGCGTAGGCCGACAGGGACTCTACGTAGCGGCGCTGGCCCTCGGCGAAGATGGTATCGAAGGCCAGGCTCGACTTGCCCGACCCTGAGATGCCGGTGATGACAACGAGCTTGTTGCGGGGCATCTCAACCGTTATATTCTTGAGATTGTGCTCTCGCGCGCCTTGCACGATGAGCTTATCTTGAGCCATTCCCTAACTCCAAGTACCAGTGATCAGTGAGTATTGTAGCATGAAAGAGACTCTTAAGCAAACAAGCCAGGGCATGTTCAGGCGGCCCTGGCTCGCTGGACTGGCAAGTCCTTTGGAAGCGGTTCGTTTTACGTTTCGCGTTCGGGTTCTTCGTTTGTTTCCCCTGGTATGTCGAAGCGATAGCCCACCTTGCGCACCGTGCGCAAATACACCGGGAATTTTGGGTCTTCCTCTATCTTCCCCCGCAGCCAATGGATATGGACATCTAGAGTTCTGGTGTCACCTACGTAATCGGTTTTCCAGACTTTTTTCATCAAGAGCTTGCGACTCAGGACTCGCCCTGGGCTGCGCATAAAAACTTTTAGCAGTTCGAATTCCTTGGGATTCAACCTCCGCTCTTTGCTTCCATTGTTGACGCGGCGCGTCCCCAAGCTCAGAGTTAATCCTCCCGCTTGCAGGATCTTCCCCTCATCGCTCATCAAGATGCTCCTGATACGATCGAACAACTTCCGAGAGGTGAAAGGAGGCGTCAGGATAAAAGTGGCTCCCATCACATCCTCGTCTGTTTCGGCCTCGGGCAAGATCAAGATAATGGGGATCTCGGCGACTTCCTTGTGCAAGGCTTGGCAGATTTCTCGCCCATCTACCTTGGGAAATGTGGCGTTCAATATGATTAAATCGGGCATCTCGGAAGCTGCTCGTTGGAGGGCTTCTTGTTCACTGCGAGCCAGCGATACCTCGTATTTCTTTTTCTCCAGGCTTGGAAGAA
Organism: uncultured Anaerolineae bacterium; assembly: GCA_964390805.1. Taxonomy (GTDB): domain Bacteria; phylum Chloroflexota; class Anaerolineae; order VGOG01; family VGOG01; genus CAYMKL01. Next base: position 29,638 of record CAYMKL010000088.1, read on the forward strand.
CCCAGTCTATCGAGGAATTGGCTTTTTCGACGAGCAAAATGCTTGCAGTCATTGCTTTTTCCTATCCGGCTACAGAGATACTCCCCATGAGCTTCAGGCGGCAACGGCATTGCAGAAAAAGGGTGAGGGTGAATAAGAAGAGTTTCGTCGAAGGAAGCAAGCCACAGAGGGATATATTATAGCGCATTATCCTTTTTAAGGCAACTATGCGGAATCGTCACCGCAGATTACCAGACATCTCCCACAATGATTACTACATGTAGTAGATTCCGTTCGTTAAGAACCCGATATGTGGCAGTCGCAGGCTCTGGCCAGATAAGAAAGATTAGCAATGAGCGGATGTTAGCCAGCCTTCTCCGTTCTCGGATCTACGAAGCAGGTTCTCAACTCTGGGTTTGTTGACCTTTTGCCTCCTCCATAGTATAATCGGTTCGTTGCTGTGAAGGGTGGAAATAGACGACGCTCAAGCCTACTTTCGTGGGAAGATCTTTACCAACTTGACAGATATGGGAA
>CAYMKL010000089.1:0-29855 GCA_964390805.1 uncultured Anaerolineae bacterium
ACAAAAGCGACATTACCGCAACTGGTCAGCTACCCGCGAATCGGGAAACTTCTATCTTGGGTCCCCAGTCTATCCATCCGGATTGTAACCGGGGGCATAGTTGTCAGAAGGGAGGTGCTTATGAAAAGATCACCGTAGCATGTCCCAAGGCCTGCTTTGAAAACAGGCTGACTTAGCACTACGACGCGACTTTCCTCTTCCACCTGCTACAGAGGGGCGTCCGCGCCCCGTCGTGGCGGGTCCGGGCCGCACAAAGCGGGGCGAGGACGCCCCTTAGTAGCCCTTGGGGTGGCTTTTGGCCCAGTTTCAGGCATAGTCACGTTGTAGAGTTAGTCAAGATATTTCTATTCGCGGTTTAGATAGTCATCTGAAAAGGAGGAGAAACATGTCAAGGAAGATTAGAACGATTGTTTCTTATGCTATCACCCTGGTGATAGTTCTCAGCGTAGTCCTGGTTGGCTGCGCCCCGGCAGCGACACCCACGCCGGAAGCAAAGAAGCCCATCACCATTGGCGCCGTGTTCAACGCTACAGGCTGGATGGCCGACTACGACCAGCCGCCGCGCAGTGGGGCATTGCTGAAGATCAAAGAGGTAAACGCGGCGGGCGGTGTTCTGGGCCGCGAGTTAGAGCTCATCGAGCTGGATGGCAAGACCGACCCTGCGACCGTGGGGAACGCCGCCCTTCAGCTCATTGATCAGGGGGCCGACGTCATCATCGCACCGTGCGACTTCGACATCGGCGGCCCGGCCAGCCAAGAGGCCCAGAAGGCGGGCCTGGTTGGCGTCTCGACCTGCGCCTCGTCGCCCCTCTACGGATCGGAAGCGCTGGGTGACAAGCAGTTCACCGCGGTGATGTGGAACAACATCATGAGTGCTGGCGCCGCCGAATACACCTACAAAGAGCTGGGCTGGCGGACGGCCTACGCGGTGACCGACACCAGTATAGACTACAGCCTGTCGCTGAGCCGGTACTTCATCGAGCACTTTGAGGCACTGGGCGGCAAAGTCTTCGGCGAGGACACCTTCCTGCAGGAAGACCAGGATTTCTCGGCGCAGATTCAGCGCTTGCAGGGGTTGCCCGAGGAGCCCGATGGGCTGTTCATCTCGTCCTACATGCCCGGCCTGGGCACCATCGTCCGCCAGGTGCGCGCCGCAGGCATCGAGACGTCGATCATGGGCGGCGACGCCTACGACACGACCGAGTTCTTCAAGGTCCTAGGGCCGGACCTGGGCAACAACATCTACTTCGCCACGCATGGCTTCCTGGGCCCCGAAGCGGGCGGCGGCATGGCGAGCTTCATCAAAGCCTACGAAGAAGAGTACGGCAAGCCGCCGGACACTTCATTCATTCTTCCGGGCTGGGACACCGTGAAGGTGCTCGTCGAGGCCATCGAGAAGGCCGGCACCACCGACGGCGCAGCACTGGCCAAGGCCATGGAAGAGACGGAATTCGATCTGTTGAGCGGCAAACTGAACTGGACCAGCGCGGGGGAAGGACACCAGCCGCTGAAAGAGGTCGCTATCGTGGAAGTGCAAGGCGCCAAACCCTCCTTCGCCGGTTGGATCGCCCCTGAGTCACCGCCTGCGCCCTAGGCCAACACACACTAGTACTACAACGTGACCTTCCTCTTCCACCTGCTACAGAGGGGCGTCCTCGCCCCGGCTTGGCGGGTCCAGGCCGCACAAAGCAGGGCGAGGACGCCCCTTAGTAGCCATCGGGTCGGATTTGCCCCCGTTTCACGCAGAGTCACGTTGTAGGGCGAGCATCGTAGAAACGAGTTCCTTGTGGGGCCTGAGCGCCCCACAAGGAACCTTTCCGAGACGGAGGCGCTATGTCCTCACCTTCTAACGGGGACGCAAGGGCTGCAACTCTGGTCATTGAGGGTCTAACCAAAAACTTTGTCGGGTTGCGGGCCCTCGATTCTGTAAGCCTAACGCTGGAACGAGGGGAGATTCTCGGCCTGATCGGCCCCAACGGCTCCGGCAAAACCACACTCATCAACGTCGTGACCGGCTTCCTGAAGCCCACCGAGGGTCGGGTACGGGTGGGCGACGTTGACATCACCCGTTGGCCACCGCACAAGATCGCTGGCCTTGGCCTGGCGCGCACTTTCCAGACACTTAAGCTTTTCTTAGGGCTCACTGTCTTTGAGAACGTCGAGGTCGCGGCGGTGAGCGCAGGGCTGCCGCGCCGGCAGGCTCGACAACAGGCCCACGAACTGCTGAAGAGCCTGGGAGCGACGCAACTGGCCGACCTGCCGGCGGGAGCGCTGCCCTACGGCCAGGAACGCCGCGTGGAGATTGCACGCGCGCTGGCAACGAACCCCAGCTTCCTGCTGCTGGATGAGCCTGCTGCCGGACTGAACGAGGCCGAGAGCGACGATCTGCTGCAGACGTTAGCCCCCATCCCACAGCAGACCAACTGCGGTATGATGATCGTTGACCATGATATGCGTCTCATCATGCGGCTATGCGACCGCCTGCACGTGCTGAACTATGGACAGACGATTGGCGAGGGCACGCCTGATGAGGTGCACAGAAACCCCGCAGTGATCGAGGCCTACCTAGGGGTCCCCGCCCAGGAGAGTACCCATGCTAGAGCTTGAGAACGTGCACGTCAGATATGGCGCTATCGCCGCCCTGCGCGGCGTATCGCTTCGCGTCAACCAGGGCGAGATGGTAGGGTTGATCGGGGTCAACGGTGCGGGGAAAACCACCACCCTGATGACCATCGCCGGTGTGCTCAAACCAACGCAGGGGACTATCACCCTTGAGGGCCAGTCCATCGTCGGCCACTCGCCGGAGGACATCGTCCGCCAGGGCATCGCGCTGGTCCCCGAAGGGCGGCGCATCTTCCCCGGCCTTACCGTCGAGGAGAACCTGCGTCTAGGGGCGGCCATCCGCACCGACCGCGCAGAGATTCAGCGAGACATTGACGAGATGTGCACGCGCTTCCCGATTCTCGGCGAGCGCCTCAAACAACCGGGGGGAACGCTCTCCGGCGGCGAGCAGCAGCAACTCGCCATTGCGCGCGGGCTGATGTCCCGCCCGTCGCTGCTCATGCTGGACGAACCCTCGCTGGGCCTGGCGCCGATGCTGGTCACGGAGATGTTCGAGTTGGTGGCGCAGTTGCGCGAGACAGGCGTGACCATCCTTCTGGTGGAGCAGAACGTGGAACGCACCCTCGGGATCGCGGACCGCGCCTACCTGGTGAACACGGGCCAGGTTGAATTCGAGGGTCCGGCTGAAGAACTGCGCCAGCGCGTGGACGTGGTGAGTGCGTACCTGGGTCGCACCAATTAGCTGCTTGTCGAGGGAGACAGAACCTTGGACACATTGAACCAGATTCTACAGTTCCTGATCAACGCTGTGAGCCTGGGCGGCCTATATGCGCTGATGGCGCTGGGGCTGGCCATAGTCTACGGCATCCTGAGGCTCACCAACTTTGCCTACGGCGAGCTGGTGCTGGTGGGTGGCTATTCGCTCCTGGTGTTCGGGGAGGGGCCGCTTCCGTGGGTCATTGTGGCGGCGCTGAGCGTCCTGATGGCGCTCGTGACCAGCCTGCTTCTGGAACGAGTGGCTTTCCGTCCCGTGCGCGATGCCTCCCCCACCACCATGTTGATCACCTCGTTTGCGGTCAGCGCCCTGTTGCAGAACGCTGCCACGCTTTTCATATCGCCACGCCCCAAGGCAGTGCGAACCCCCTCTTTCTTCATCGAAAACATCAGGGTGGGCGGGTTGCTGATATCGAAAGGTAACATCGTGAGCTTAGTGATCAGCCTTGCTACGCTGGCCATCCTCACCCTCTTTCTCAGGCGCACCATCCTGGGCAGCGCGTTGCGGGCCGCCGCCGATGACTTTGTGATGACCCGGCTGCTGGGCGTTCGCGCCAACCAGGTCATCGCCACAGCCTTTGCCATCAGTGGCCTCCTGGCTGGGGTGGTGTCGTTGTTCTGGGTGGGGCGAATCGGGTCGGTGGTGCCCTTTATCGGGCTTACGCCGGTGCTGATCGCCTTCGTCGCCACTGTGATTGGCGGCATGGAGAGCCTGACCGGGGCGGTGGTGGGGGGATACTTGCTCGGCTTCGTGAACGTCGGCCTTCAGCTCATGTTGCCGCAGGGATTGCTGGACTACCGGGATGCTTTTACCTTTGCCATTGTGATACTGGTGCTCCTCTTCCGGCCCCAGGGCCTTATTCGGGGCACGTACTCGGCGGAGCGAGTCTGATGAAGTCTGAATGGCAGTTGACTAAGTGGATGCGTCGCCATTCCACGCTGGTGATACTTATCGTCCCACTCGTTCTCATTGCCCTGGTTGTGAGCCTGTTCGGAGGAGCACTGCTGGAGCGCATCGCCATCGTCTTGTTCATCAACCTGGCACTGGTGGTGGGCCTCCAGGTGTTCATGGGCAATTCTGGCGTGATGTCCTTTGCTCACATCGGCTTCATGGGAATTGCCGCTTACGCCTCGATCCTGTTTTCGATGACTCCTCGGATGAAGGCCATCGCTCTGCCCAACTTGTACCCGGTGCTGGCGCAAGTGCAATTGCCGTTCCTCCCGGCCTTGTTGGTCGGGGCTGCGATTGCGACGCTGGTGGCGGCGGTGGTTGGCTTTCCGCTGATGCGCCTTTCGGGAGGGGCCCCAATCGCCACGTTTGCCTTGCTGGTTATCATCCATAGAGTGCTTATCAATTGGGACGAGGTGACCAACGGCGCCCGCACGATCTTTGGCATCGAGCGTTTCACCACCCTGTGGGGGAGCGCCGCCTGGGGGATTTTCTTTGTCATCCTTGCCTATTGGTTCCGGGAGACGTCGCTTGGCCTGAAGCTGCGTGCCTCGCGCGAAGACGAGCACGCCGCCGCCAGCATCGGCATCAACATCGTCATCGTACGGTGGGCGGCCTTTATCCTCAGCGCGTTCATGACGGCAGTGGCGGGGGCGCTGTGGGCGCACTTCATCATCTCCTTCTCGCCGCTCTCCTTCTACCTGACACGGACCTTCCTCATCGTCACGATGCTCATCATCGGCGGGACAGGCAGCGTCAGCGGGGCGGTGGTAGGCACGGTTGGCATCACGGTCATCTTTGAAGGCCTGCGCGGCATCGAGAACGCCATCAACCTGGCGGACCTCCCCTTCAGGGGTTCGGGCCTAACCGAGGTATTCCTGTCTGCGGCGATGATCGTGATCTTGATCCTCCGGCCAGCGGGCATCACGGGCGGGCAAGAGCTCCGTTGGCCCAGGAAGCAGGTCCAACCCGAGGTGACTCCAGACCCATCCGCGTCAAGCTAGGGCCAGCGACCGCCGGTTGAGTAGCTCGTAGCGCAGCGGAGAGCGTATCGAAACCAAAGGAGCGGGTCCCGTAAAGACGCTTGGCTTCGATACGGGCCTTCCACTGTGTTCCAGGCCTTACTCAGCCGGCGCTTCCGCCCGATTTGAGCGCTAGCTTGACGCGCATGGACTCCAAACCCCACTGAGCACGGCGCATGAATTCAAGGCATCCCAATCTGTTCACCCAGGCAGTGGGGAGGGGTGTAATGGCCGCCGACATCGCGATGCTCAGCGGCGATACTCAGTAGATGGAAATTCTGAAGCAGAGCGGGCTCCCACGCCCGCGTTTCGGCGGCGTGGGAGCCGCCTCTGCTAATAATCTTCCATCTACTGATACTTCCCAATCTGTCTTTACAGCATGAGGGCAGGAAAGGGGGAATATAACTGATGACACGTGTCACCGTTAATCAGATCTACGAATTGGACGACGACCTCATTTCAGACGCCATAAAGCTGCGTTTCTTCCCCTTCGCTGCCGAAAGCGGCGAGGGGTGTCGGCTTCGTGATGTCGAGGGCAAGGAGTACCTTGACTTCACGGCGGGGTGGGCCCTGGCCAATACGGGCTACAGTCACCCCCAAATAAAGCAGGCAGTGATGGAACAGCTTAACCGCACAACCTTTGCCGGCCTCGTTTCCGGCATGCATGAACCAGCGCTGCGGCTTGCCGAGAAGCTGGTTGAGCTTGTACCCGGTGACTTTCGCAAGAAAGCGTGGTTTGGCTTATGTGGTTCCGATGCCACCGAAACCGTGGGACGCCTTCTGCCCCTGGCAACTGGCAAGCGCCGCACGGTCTCCTTCATCGGCGCCTATCACGGTTCAACGGCTGCCTCTATGGCCATGTCCGCCCATGTCGCCCAGACGCAGTTCATCGGAGGCGGTCACGTGGTGAAGGTGCCGTATCCTAATCCGTACCGCTGCCCCTTCGGCGACGACGTCGGCGACTGTGCTGAAAGAGCCATTCGCTTTCTCGAAGACTACATCTTCAAGACGATATGCCCGCCCGACGATGTGGCTGGCATCATCATCGAAGCCGTGCAGAGCGATGGCGGGGATATTGTACCGCCCCCCCACTTCCTGCCGATGCTGGAGGACGTGTGTCGCCGTCACGACATCTACCTGGTCGTGGACGACGTAAAGGTCGGCATGGGGCGCACGGGCGAGATGTTCTCGTTCCAACACTTCGGCGTTACTCCAGATGTGGTGGTTCTCGGCAAGTCGCTGGGCGGTGGTCTGCCCTTGAGTGCCGTAGTCGCCCGCCAGGAGATTCTCGATGTGGGCCTCTCCCTGGCGTTGTTCACCGCTGCGGGGAATGCTTTGAGCTGTGCGGCCGGACTGGCCACCATCGAGGCCATCGAACAAGATGGCTTGGTGGAGAACGCGCGCAAGGTCGGTGCGTACCTGCATGACAGGCTGCGCGATTTGCAGGGCAAACACCCCCTCATTGGCGACGTGCGAGGCCTGGGGATGATCCAGGGCGTGGAACTGGTCAAGGACCGGGACACCAAGGAGCCCGCTGCCACAGAAACGGCCAAGGTTTCCTACAGGGCCTTCGAGCTGGGCCTGCTGGTTTTCTACGTTGGCATGTTCTCCAACGTGCTGGAGATCACGCCGCCCCTTATCCTGACCGAAGCCGAAGCCGACGAGGGTGTTGCTATTCTGGACCAGGCTCTATCGGACGTCGAAGCGGGCAAGGTGAGCGACGAGGCAATCGCCCGCTATGCCGGGTGGTAATCTCCATATTCAGTAGATCCAAGATTTCCAGCAGAGGCGGCTCCCATGCCGCCGGGCCGCGGGCGTGGGAGCCCTCTCTGCTCAGAATTTGGATCTACTGATATTCAAAGAGAAAAGGAGCGACAATGATGGACGCACAAGAAGTGTTAAGCAGTCTGGAGAGTGAAGGTATCCAGCATTTGTGGGTGATTTTTCACGATTACAGCGGAAGATCGTGCACCAAGACAGTCCCAAAAGAGCGCTTTGCAGGCATCTTTGAGAAAGGGGTGGTTTTTGCGCGGGCCGACCTGGATTTCAACCTGGAAGACCACATGGCAGCCGGTTCGATCTTTACCGCCGAAACGGGCGACTTTCTTGCCATTCCCGATCCAAGCAGCTATGCGTCCATCCCGTATCGCAATGCGACGGCGCGTATGCACGCCTTCATGCGCGCCGACGATGGTTCGGCCTGGGAAGCTTGCCCGCGTACCCAGTTGCAGCGCATGGTGGAAGCCTATGCTGCGGAGGAGTTGAGCGTGCGGGTCGGATTTGAGAGTGAGTTGACTCTATTTGAGCCGCTGGGCGACGGTGAGTACCGGCCAGCCGATACCGACGGCATGTTCACTGTGGCCGGACTGGACCGGCACTATTCGCTGTGGCAACGTATCATTGACAGCCTGCACAGCATGGGCGTGCTGGTGGAGCAGTTGGGCAAAGAGTACGGCCCAGGTCAATACGAGGCCACGACCCGCTATGATGAGCCGCTCAAAGCGGTTGACGACTATCTCACCTTCAAAGAAGTGGCCCGTGCCCTGGCACGCGAAGCCGGTTGGGTGGCCAGTTTTATGCCCAAGCCTTATGCTCATTTGCCTGGCAACGGCCTGCACCTGCACACAAGTGTGTGGGACGCGGAAGGTAAACGCGACCTGAGTATGGGCGAGACGGACGACGAACCTCTGTCGCCGCTGGGACGGCACTTTCTGGGTGGACTGCTAACCCACGCGCCCGCGCTGGCGGGCGCTGGCTCGCCCATCGTGAATTCCTACAAGCGACTGCTTCCCGGCTCGTGGTCCCCAGCGCACATTTGCTGGGGCGTGGGCAACCGGGCGGCGTTGGTGCGCATACCGAGCATGGGGCGTCGGCGACGCATAGAATTCCGCTCAGGCGATAACGCCAGCAACCCGTTCATCTTCCTGACGGCTGTGATGGCCGCCGGCCTGGACGGCATCCAGAGCAAAATCGAGCCGCCAGCACCGGTCGAAGACGATGTGGGTCACCTCTCGGCGGAAGAAGCCGCCGCCCGTGGCCTGGAGTTCCTGCCACGCACGCTGCCCGAGGCCCTGGATGCCCTTGAAGCCGACGGGGTTATGGCAGAGGCATTGGGACCGGTGATCCTCTCCGAATTTCTCAAGGTCAAGCGTTCCGAACTGGCGGCCTATGACCTGCACGTCCACCCATGGGAACGCAAGATGTATCTGGAGGCTGTTTAGTGGTTGACACGTCGGCATTGCCGGTGGTTGATGTCCACTGTCATCCCTTCGTGAACCAGGGCGAGTTGACGCCTGAGCAGTTCACCGACCTGGCCTCGTTTCCGGGTGGCTCAGCAGAATACATGGCCGAGGGCGGTGTGGAGGTAGACGATGACCTGATTGACGAGCTGCAAAGGGTCAGGCGCGACATCGTCTACTTTCGCTATCTGGTGCGTCAATTGGCGGATTTCTTCAACTGCGAGCCGGACCTGGACGCCGTCGTTGAGGAGCGAAACAAGGCCGTACAGGATTATGCTGGCTACGTCAAGCGCCTGTACGACGATTGCAACCTCACGGCGATGGTGGCCGATTTTGGGTATCCCAGAGAACCATCGGTGGACAAAGCTCAGTTCATCAAAGCCATGCCAGTTGAGGTCGTTCCCATCTATCGTATCGAGCCACTCATCGCCGAGCTGCTGGACGCAGACATCGAATGGCACGAGTTTCGGCAGCGCTACGATGATGCCATTGCCCACGCCATCGAGCACGAAGGTTACCGTGGTCTGAAGTCAATCATCGCCTACCGCACAGGGCTGGACATCTCACCGCTTAGCCGCACCCCGGATCAGGGCTTGCAAGCGCTGGACGCCATCCGGCGCGGCATAGGCGGCCAGGCGACGAAGAAGCTGCGGGATCATCTGCTCTGTCGGGCGTTGGAGCTTTGCATCGAGTACGACGTACCCATGCAAATCCACACGGGCATAGGCGACTATGAGATCAACCTCACCCAGTGCCGCCCGGCCCTGCTGATGGATTTGCTGCGCTTCCCGACCTTCCGAGCGTGCAAGGTGTTGTTGGTTCACAGCGGCTACCCTTACCATGCGGAAGCGGGCTACATGGCCAACGTGCTACCCAGGGTGTACTGCGACGTCTCCGAAGGAATCCCCTTCGCCGCCAGTGCCGCCCGGCGTATCTTTGCGGAGATGCTGGAAATGGCACCACTCTCCAAGGTCGTGTACGGCTCCGATGGGTTCAATTTGCCGGAGATCAACTACGTGGGAGCAAAGCTAAGTAAGGCTGCCCTGGCCCAGGCCCTCCAAGATCTGGTCAATGGCGGCATGTTGTCACGAGGTGAAGCACAAGAGGCCGCGGGGCTGATCCTGGCGGGGAATGCACGCCGTCTCTACAGATTGGATTGATGGCTGTGCAGAAGACGTGCCCGAACTTCAAGCCAAGTAGAAGGCAGAGGCGCTGATGATCGGGAAGGAGGTTGCCAGGATGAACGATCCAGTAGAGCGAAAAATCCAATCGGAGATACATGGACGAAATGCCCTCAGGCACATTGAGCGGATTTGTGAGTTCGGGGATCGGTTCGTTGGGACCGAGGGGGATCAGAAAACTCTCAGCTACGCTCGGGACCACTTTGAAGGGTTGGGCCTCAAGATCGAACTGACAAACATTCGGGTACCAACCTGTGAGGAGAGGAGCGTCGAGCTCGTCCTTACCGACACAGGCACTAAGCTCGAGGCCGTCAGTCCCTACTTCACTGAAGGCTGCCCAGATGGCGTCGAGGGCGAGATGGTCTATGTCGGCGAGGGGCGTGAGAAGGACTACGAAGGAATAGATGTCAGAGGAAAGATCGTCGTCCTCAATGAAGCTGCCACCGGATGGGACTGGTTCTGGCTGGGTCCGTTCTCGAAGAGGGCAGCTATCCATGGCGCGGTCGGATTGATCATCATCCACCCCTTCCCATGGCCCAACCGCATGTCAATGGAGACTGGCAACCTTGACATTAGACATCGCTTTGCCGATCAACAAGTGCCCGCAGTTTGCATCTCCGCCTTAGATGGCCTCACCGTGATGCATCACATAGGCCAGGGTAAGACCAATACCTACCTCAAAATTGATTCTGAAATCTATGACGTGGACAGCGCCATTCTCAGCGGTGTGATAGAAGGTTCTCAGTGGCCCGAGGAACGCATTGCCCTGATAGGCCACCGCGATAGCCCAATTCCCCCTGCGGCCAATGACAATGGCAGCGGAATTGGCTGTCAGTTGGAGGTGGCCCGTGTCCTCAGCAAGGTCAGGCCCAAACGAAGCGTGGAATTCATTTGCAGCACGGGAGAAGAATCAGCCTCTCCCGGCGCCTGGCAATTCGTACAGGCCCACAAGGAGCGTTTGCCGAAAATGAAGGCCCTCATCAACCTGGATATGCTCGGCACCGGGGGCAGGTTGAACCTTGTCGAAAAGGGCCAGTGGCACGACACCGAGCCGATTGAGTTTACTCCTTGGCTATTAGAGATGCTCGAAAACGTGGCCGATGAATTGGGTTACCATGTTGGGCGAATGATAGCTGCCACGACTTCGGAGGAAACGAGATTCCTTGAGGCAGGCGTGCCGGCGGCCTGGTTCTACAAGTGGGACGATTACTATTACCATTCAGAGCATGACACACCTGAAAAGATAGACGCCAATAGCCTCAAGGCCGTAGCTGACATCGTCGCCATCGCTATCTGGCGCCTGGCCAATGAAGAAGCGGGTGGCTGACGGAGATTTCGGCTGTTGCATGGGACTCCTCCGAAGACGAAGTCGGCGGTGGTCTTGCGCATGACCTGGGCTTGAAGGGTTCGCCAGGACTCGGAAGGCGCAGGCGCTACCATACCGCCTACGTGAAACGCCGGTCGCCCGGAAAGCTGTGCAAGCTTATGATTGTTGGAGCCAAGTCCTCCGGTCCTGAGGCCGACGCATGTCCTCTGCTAGCTGCAACCCACAAGTGCTTCACCTGGTCGCCCTCCCTTTAAGTTCTTTCAGACAACCACATTACACAACTCCTCTCTATCAAGCCACTTAACGCTCTGCTACCTATGAGCGAAGCTGATCTTCCCCGTGTCCCGCTTGCGCAAGGTGCTGGATGTGTCGCCCAGTGGCTACTACGCCTGGCGCGGACGGCCTGCCAGCGCGCGGGAGATGGCGAATCGAGAATTGGTCAAAAAGATCAAGATGGTGTACAATGTCCACAAAACCAGGGGAGTATCTGAGACACTGATAGACGAATGGAGGAACAAAGCATGAGCGAAGGACGAAAGATTGTCTACCCCTATATCCCCAACTCCGTGCCCGCGATAAAGGCGCAGATGCTCAAAGAGGTAGGAGCAGAGAGCGCCGACGACTTCTACGAGGATGTCCCGGAGAGCCTTCGGATCAGAGGAGAAATGAATCTGCCTGAACCCCTCTTGTCCGAATACGCTTTGAAAAGGCACGTGGAGGGCATTCTGGCGAGAAACACGACAGCCGGGGAGTATCTTAGCTTCTTGGGAGCGGGATGCTATCAACATCACGTGCCAGCCGTGTGCGACGAGGTGAACCGGCGAGGTGAGTTCTTGACCGCCTACGCAGGCGAGCCTTACGACGACCACGGCCGGTTTCAGGCGCTTTTTGAGTACGCCAGCATGATGGGCGAGCTCCTGAACATGGACGTGGTCAACGTCCCGACGTACGACGGGTTTCAGGCCAGTGCCACGTCGCTTCGCATGGCCTGCCGGCTGACGGGCCGACACGAGGTGCTGATAGCCAAAACGGTCAGCGCCGATCTGCTGTCCAAGATTAGAGACTACTGTAAGCCCAGGATAGAGATCAAGCTGATCGGCTATAACTCCGAGACGGGACAACTGGACCTCGCTGCTCTTAAGGCCGAGATTTCCGACGAGACGGCTGCCGTCTACTTCGAGAACCCCTCCTACCTCGGCTTTATCGAGACTCGCGGGGAAGAAATCTCCCAGATCGCTCACGATCACGGGGCGGTCTGCGTGGTCGGAGCCGATCCGATCTCGCTGGGCGTCCTGACGCCGCCGGCTGACTATGGCGCGGACATCGTCTGCGGCGACATCCAGCCGTTGGGGATGCACATGCTATTTGGCGGTGGCCAGGCTGGGTTCATCGCCACCCGCGACGAGGAGAGGTACGTGATGGAATATCCTTCCCGCCTGTTCGGCATCGCCCCGACGTCCGTTCCGGGCGAATACGGCTTCGGCGACGTGGCCTACGAGAGAACCTCTTTTGCAATCCGCGAGGAGGGCAAGGAGTGGGTGGGCACGGCGGCCGCTTTGTGGGGCATCACAGCCGGTGTTTACCTCGCGCTCATGGGGCCCCAGGGCATGGTGGAGATCGGCGAGGGCATCATGGCCAGGTCGCGCTACGCGATGCTGGAGATGGACAAGATTGAGGGCGTCAAAGCTCCTTTCTTCCAGTCTCCCCATTTCAAGGAATTCGTCGTTAGCTTTGATGGCACGGGCAAGACCGCTGCGGAAATCAACAAGGCTCTGTTGGCGCGGGGAATCTACGGCGGGAAGGACTTGACCGGGGAGTTCCCGGAACTGGGCAACAGCGCGCTTTACTGCGTGACCGAAGTTCATACCCAGGATGACATTGACCGGCTGGTGGCCGCGTTGAAGGAGGTCGTGAAGTAAAATGGTTCAACAAGACATTACGAAGCACAGATACACGAATGGAAAGCCAAACCTGAGACGATTTCACCAGGCCAGGTGGGATGAGCCCATCATCTTTGAGCTGAGCCGCGAAGGACAGCGGGGCATCCTCGTCCCTGAGGTCGAGGATGGCATCAGGAACGAGGTCGGGGACGTTCTGGCAAACCTGCCCGAATCCATGCGCCGCAAGCAGCCTCCCAAGCTACCCGAACTCTCTCAGCCCCAGGTGCTGCGGCACTACGTGAGGCTATCACAGGAGAACCTGGGAGCAGATCTGAACGTCGAGATCGGGCAGGGAACCTGCACCATGAAGTACAGCCCCAAGATCAACGAACAGTTGGCCAGCCATCCCAAGCTGGCGGAGCTGCACCCGCTGCAGAACGAGGAAACGGCGCAGGGCATCCTGGAGATCATGTACCGTTTCGAGCAGATGCTCAAAGAGATCTCGGGCATGGACCGGTTTTCGCTGCAACCCGCTGCGGGGTCGGCAGCGATCTACGCCAACGCCTCGATCATCCGCGCCTACCACGAGTCCCTGGGGGAGGCGGGTCAGCGAGACGAGGTCATCACCACTATCTTCTCCCATCCCTCCAATGCGGCCTGCGCCCAGACGGCCGGCTTCAAGGTCATCACCCTGTACCCGGACGAGGACGGTTATCCCGACGTGGATGCTTTGAAAGCGGCGGTTTCGGAACGGACTGCCGGGCTGCTGATCACCAACCCGGAGGACACGGGCATCTTCAATCCCAGGATCGAGGAGTTTGTGAGAGTCGTCCACGACGCCGGGGGCCTGTGCTTCTACGATCAGGCAAACGCCAACGGCATCCTGGGTATCACCCGGGCCAGGGAGGCTGGCTTCGACCTGTGCCACTTCAACCTGCACAAGACCTTCTCGTCGCCCCACGGCTGCGGTGGGCCGGGGGGCGGTGCCAGCGGCGTGACCGGGGAATTGGCCCGGTTCCTGCCGGTGCCATTGGTCGAGTACGATGGCGAGAGGTATTACCTGGACTACGACCGGCCCGACAGCATCGGCAAGCTGCGGCCGTTCTATGGCTACGTCCCCGTCGTCCTGAGAGCGTATGCCTGGGTCATGAGCCTCGGCGCAGAGGGCTTGCGGGAGGTCGCCGAGATCGCTGTGCTCAACAACAACTATCTGCTCAACAAGATGCTGGAGATCCCCGGCCTGAGCGCGCCGTATGCCAGGGGCAAGCGACGTATCGAGCAGGTTCGGTACAGTTGGGAAGAGCTAGCGCAGGAGACGGGCGTTCACTCTGAGGAACTGGGCATTCGCGCGGCGGACTTCGGCGTGCATTATTGGACCAGCCACCACCCGTTCGTCGTTCCAGAGCCCTGCACCCTCGAGCCCACCGAGTCGTTTTGCAGGGACGACCTGGACGAATACGTGGCCATCATGAAACACGTGGCACACGAGGCGCGAACGAATCCAGAGTTGGTCAAGACGGCTCCTCACAATAGCACCATCCACACCATTGACCACGCCCCCCTGGACGACCCGTCGCAGTGGGCAGTGACCTGGAGAGCGTATCGGAGGAAGGTGAGCCAAGAGACCTGACAGGTTTTTGCAGGCGGGTGGGAGATGATGAGTCGAATTAGAAACCTGTCAGGTCTGATCGTCAACCCGATTGCGGGCATAGGTGGGCGGGTCGGCCTCAAGGGCAGCGATGGAGCGGAGATTCAGAGGAGGGCGCTGGAGTTGGGCGCTGTGCCCCAATCGCTGAATCGAGCGATCCAGGCCTTGGAAAGGATCAAGCCTGTAGACGATCTTGAGGTCATCACCTACCCCGGCGAGATGGGAGAAGACGCGGCCAGGGCATGTGGTTTTCAGCCCACGGTCATCGGCTCCATCAAACCGGGCGAGACGACTCCAGAAGACACCGTAGAGGCTGCTCAGGAAATGCTACGGCTGAGCGTGAATCTGTTGCTCTTTGCCGGTGGCGATGGCACAGCCAGGGACATCTACAACGCCATCGGCCACAGCCTGCCGGTGCTGGGCATTCCCGCGGGGGTCAAGATCCATTCGGCGGTCTTCGCCACAAATCCCAGAAGCGCGGGAGATCTCGCGGCGCTGTATCTGCGGGGAAGGGTATCCCGCCTGCGAGAGGCCGAGGTGATGGATATAGACGAGGAAGCGGTTCGGCTGGGCGTCGTTTCGGCCAGGCTGTACGGCTACCTCAAGGTGCCCTTCCAGAGAAGACTGCTTCAGGGCCTTAAGACGCCCAGCAGCCCTGGAGAACAGGCGGCTATGGCGGCCATAGCCGCCGATGTCGTCAGCAACATGGAGGACGGCTGGCTCTACGTCATCGGCCCAGGCACTACCACCAGAGCCATCACCACCAGATTGGGATTGGACAAAACGCTGATCGGCGTGGACGTGGTCGCCGAAGGGAAACTGATCGCCGCCGACGTGAACGAGTCCCAACTGCTGAAGCTCATTGAAGGGCACAAAGCCAAGATCATCGTCACTCCCATCGGTGGACAGGGCTACATCTTCGGCCGGGGAAATCAGCAGATCAGTCCGGGGGCTATCAGAGAAGTAGGACGGGAGAACATCGTCGTCGTGAGCACCACCGGGAAGATTCATTCACTGGGTGGTCGGCCTCTGCGGGTAGATACCGGCGACCAGGAGCTAGACAGGATGCTGGGCGGCTACGTCCAAGTAGTGACCGGGTATGACGAACGAATCATTTACAGAGTTGCACACTAGAACAAGGAGAAGTCTCAATGCGTCTTGATAGCAAAGTTGCTCTGATCACTGGCGGAACATCGGGCATCGGTAGAGCCACGGCGCTGCTGTTTGCTCAAGAGGGTGCCCAAGTCGCCATCACGGGCCGCAATGAAGCGCGCGGTCAGGAGGTGGTGGACGAGATTGAGCAGGCCAATGGCACGGCCATCTTCATCCGCTCCGATGTGCGATTTGCCGACGCCTGCCGTCGGGCCGTGGAAGAGACCGTGCAGACTTTTGGCCGGTTGGACATTCTTTTCAACAACGCCGGCGTCTTCTACCCCAACACCGTGCCGGATAGCACCGAAGAAGAATGGGACCTGACCATAGACATCAATCTCAAGGGGACCTACTTGATGTGCAAATTCGCCCTCCCGATAATGATCGCCCAGGGGAACGGCGTAATCGTCAACAACGCCTCAGGTTGGGGGTTGGTGGGAGGCAACGAAGCGGCCGCCTACTGCGCTGCCAAGGGAGGCGTGGTGCTGATGACAAAGGCCATGGCCGTTGACCACAGCCGACAGGGCATTCGAGTCAACTGTGTCTGTCCTGGAGATGTGGAAACACCTATGCTCACCGAGGACTCTCGACTGCGGGGGATGACATGGGAGGCATATCTGGCCGAAGCTGTTCACCGCCCGATGGGACGCATCGGCAGACCGGATGAGATCGCCAAGGCGGTTCTGTTTCTGGCTTCGGACGATGCCTCATTCGTGACTGGCGCGGTCTTGGCGGTGGACGGTGGCGGCACGGCAGATTGATACCAAAGCCCTGGGGGCTTATCAGCAGTCTAGCGCGTAAACAGGCGCTGATCAGGGGAGGAAGTCATGGCTGGAAAACCGGATATAGTGATCGTGGGAGCGGGGGTAATGGGGTGTAGCGCCGCCTACTGGCTCAGCAAGGAGGGCTATAAGGTTCTGCTACTGGAAAAGGAGGCCATGGCCGTCGGCGCCTCCGGCATGGCGTCTGCCTTCTGGCGGAAGGCCCTGGACAACGAGCAGCTATCGGAGCTGGCTTGGCTGAGCTTCCAACTGCACCAGGACCTGGCTCGCGTTCTACCGCAGGAATCGGGGATAGACATCGGCTACCGGGAGCAGCCGACGCTCTTCCCTGCTTTCTCAGCGGAGGAGGCGGGGAGCCTGAAGTCCCAGTTGCCAGCCCTGAAACGCCGTGATCCGTCCGCCCGCTGGCTGGAGGGGCAGGCTTTGTGGGACGTGGAGCCCCGCCTGAACCGGGATGCCCTGGGTGGGCTGGCGCTTCAGGGGGCGCAGGTGATGGCCTACCGATTCGTGCTGGCCCTGGTCAAAGCTGCGGAACGCCAGGGCATGGAACTGCGGCACGGTGAGGTCGTGGGGCTGCAAAGCAGCGACGGACGGGTCACCGGAGTGCAGCTGCGACAGGGTGA
Organism: uncultured Anaerolineae bacterium; assembly: GCA_964390805.1. GTDB lineage: Bacteria > Chloroflexota > Anaerolineae > VGOG01 > VGOG01 > CAYMKL01. The sequence continues at coordinate 17,140 of CAYMKL010000089.1, forward strand.
GATCATCGCCGCCGAGAGGGTGGTGCTGGCCATGGGGCCCTGGAGCCAGCAGGCTACCGCCTGGATAGGACTGAAGGTCCCGGTTTATCCGGTGAGGGGCCAAATCCTGGAGTTGCTGGCGCCCGATCCTCAACTTCATGCCGGTATATCCCATGGCGACATGTACCTGGTGCACAAGGCCGATGGGGTCACCCTGGCAGGCACCACCTACGAGCCGGAAAGCGGCTTCGTGAACCACCCCACGCCAGCGGGCCGTGAGGCCATCATCAACGCGGCCCTTCGGATGGTTCCGTCTCTGGAGGACGCGCAGGTGGCGGACCACATCTCCGGCTTGAGGCCAGGCTGCGGGGATTCGCTGCCCCTGATCGGCCCAATACCGAATTGGAAGGGCCTGTACATGGTTTCCGGGCATGACCGCAAGGGTATGGGGCTCAGTCTCATCAGCACCCGCATCATCGCGGATCTCATCGCCAAAGGGCGCAGCCCCGTGCCCATAGAGAGGTTCGATCCCGTCCGGTTCGGGCCGTCGGAATAGAGGGCGAATCACCATGCGTCTTGCTGACAAGGTCGCTCTCATCACCGGCGGCGCGTCGGGCATCGGGCGGGCGACGGCGTTGCTCTTCGCCCGCGAAGGTGCGGCGATCTCCGTAGTTGATCTGGACGAGGCCGGCGGACAGGCCGTCGCGCAGACGATTGTGAACGAAGGCGGTCAGGCCATCTTCCTGTGCTGTGACGTGAGCCAGGCGGCCGATTGCCAGCGGGCCGTGCGGCAGACCGTAGAGGAACTGGGCAGCCTCGACATCGTCTTCAACAACGCCGGCATCATCCGACGGGCTTCCGTGCTGGAGACCAGCGAGGAAGAGTGGGATCGGGTGATGGCGGTGAACGTCAAGTCCGTCTTTTTGCTCAGCAAGTATGCCATTCCCGTCATGGCCCAGGCTGGCAGCGGAGTGATCATCAACACGGCGTCGGGCTGGGGCCTGGTCGGTGGGCGTAAGGCGGCGGCGTACTGCGCTTCCAAAGGGGCCGTGGTGCTGCTGACCAAGGCGATGGCCCTCGATCACGCCGGACGGAACATCCGCGTCAACTGCATCTGCCCCGGCGACACCGACACGCCCATGCTGCGAGGCGAGGCGCGGCAACTGGGCGAATCAGACGAGCACTTTCTGGCAGAGGCGGCGGATCGGCCATTGCAGCGCATCGGCCAGCCAGAGGACATCGCTCAAGCCGCGCTTTATCTGGCCAGCGATGCCTCGTCTTTCGTCACCGGCACAGCCCTGGTGGTGGACGGCGGCGGACTGGCGGGGTAGTACACCCTCACCCTAACCCTCTCCCTGCGAGGGAGAGGGGACTTGCTCCCTCTCCACTTTGGGGAGAGGGCTGGGGTGAGGGGAGGTTTCCAAGTAGTGGAAGGATATGAGAGCACTTCGTGGCACGCCGCTGAAACGATTCCATCGCGACTTCAGGCGGCAGCATCCGATCCAGCACCATATCGCGGCGGTTCTTGAAAACGTGGAATACCCGGTCAATGTGGGCTCCGTTTTCCGCATCGCCGACGCAGCACGGATCGAGGAGCTGATCTTGACCGGCATCACGCCCACGCCACCCAATCCAACCATCGTCAAGGTGGGACGTAACAAACACAGGAATGTACCCTGGCGCTACGAGAAAGAGGCCAGTGAAGCCATCGCAGAGCTTAAAAGCGAGGGCTATCGCGTCTTTGCGCTGGAAATCACCGAGGGAGCCAGCCCATATTACGAGACCGACTGGCCTGCCAAGATCTGCCTGGTTATCGGCCACGAGGATCACAGTGTCACCCGCGCCACCCTTGCTCTGTGTGACGACGTCGTCTTCATCCCCATGTGGGGCAAGGGCCTATCGCTGAACGTGCACGTGGCGCTGGCGGTGGTCGTATTCCACATTCGATACCTCGGGCTGGCACGGTAGGGGGGAAGTTATGCGTGGCCTGAAAGACAAACGAGTGTTGATCACTGGCGGGGCGGGCGGCATCGGCGCGGCGACGGCAGCGCGTTTCCTGGAGGAGGGTTCGCGCGTCGTCGTGCTGGACCGCGACGAGGCGGCGCTCGTGCACCTCGAACGCGAACTGCCATCTCTGAGTGGCGCCATCAACGCCGATGTTTCGGATCCCGACGACGTCGCGCTGGGCTTTGAAGAACTGGACGACCTGCTGGGCGGGTTGGACGTGCTGGTCAACAACGCCGGCATCAGCATCCGACACCGCTTCATGGACATCTCCCCCCAGGAGTGGCGACAGGTGATGGCGGTCAATCTCGACGGGGTGTTCTTCGTGGCCCAGCAAGCAGCGCGGCGAATGTTAGCCCGAGACGGCGGCGTTATCCTGAACATGGGTTCGACCAACGGCTTGATGGGCTACCCTTACTACGCCGACTACAACGCCTCCAAGGCAGGGGTGATCGAGTTGACCCGCTCCATGGCGCTGGAACTGGCCCCCACGGTGCGCGTCAACGCCGTGTGTCCGGGCTTCATTCTGACGCCGATGCAGGAAGCAGAATACACCCCGGCGATGCGGCGCGCCTTCGAGGCCAAAGTGCCCCTAGGCAAACTGGGCCGACCGTCAGACGTGGCCGCCCTCTTCGCATTCCTGGCCTCAGACGACGCCAGCTTCATCACCGGCCAAACCTTCGTGATTGACGGGGGGGAGATCGCGGGTGGGCTGGCCAGCCAACGGTGAGCAGCGTCCGCCAGGGGCTCCGCTCCGCTCAAGCCCCTGGCTCAATCTGCAAAGCCCCCCTTCGGCGGGCTCAGGACAAGCGTTGGGGCTGGGTTTGACAGGCCGATAGGCCTTTGTATGCTGAGCCCGATGGCTTCAGCCACGGGCGGGTTCCGGAGGAGAACAATGAATAGAGTTCTTAGACTGGATGCCAAAGTCGCTTTTGCCATTTTCGTCATCATTGATCTGGTGTGCGTTGGACTGGGGATGGGCGTTCCGCTGGCCTGCATACTTTTTGGATTCTTCGTTGGATGGTACATCGCCAAGAGGGCGACCATGGCTACAGCAAACGTAAAGGAAGTTCTTTGGAAAGCCCTCGCCCAGGCTATCATTACCTCAGCCTTCACCTTCGTCGTGATGAGCACCATCTGGGGAAGGACCATCGTCCTGCTTTTCGATCCCAGCGCCGACTTCCAGAGTTTTGGGCATCCATTCATCCTCTATGATCCGAAGATAAGCTTCATAGGCTGGCTGGTTTTGATGATACTCATATCGCCATTCTTGCAGTTGTTGACAACCATCTTCGGCGCGTATTTGACGTTGCTGCATTGGGCGCGAAGTCGTAGCAACGATAGATAAATCACACTTACACTAAGGGAGGAAGTGTTATGTCAAGAAAGAACAACCGAACCAACAAGGGGTGGTGGAGAACCAACGCCATCGCTGCGGCCCTCCTGTTGAGTGCGGTGGCTGTTGGTTGCGGGCCGACCGAACCGGCCGTGCCGGCCAATCCCGCCGACCGTGCCGACATGTACAGCGAGCCGCCGGAGATGCAGATTGACTCTAATAAGAGCTACGTAGCTAACATCTCCACGGCCAAGGGCGACATCGTCGTCCAGCTCGACGCCAGCGCCGCCCCACTTACCGTAAACAACTTCGTCTACCTGGCGAGACAGGGCTTCTACGACAAGCTGACGTTCCACCGCGTGGAGCCTGGCTTCGTCATCCAGGGGGGCGACCCGCTGGGCACCGGCATTGGCGGCCCTGGCTACACCGTACCGGCCGAGATTCAGTTGCCGCACATTGAGGGTGCTATCGCTATGGCCCGGAAAGCAGACCAGGTCAACCCCAGCCGTGCCTCCAGCGGCAGCCAGTTCTACATCACTCTGGCCCCGACACCTTTCCTGGACGGAGGATACACGGCCTTCGGTCACGTGATCGAGGGGATGGACGTGGTGCAGTCCATCGCCGTCGGCGACGTGATAGAGAAGGTCACTATCACGGAAAAGTAGCCCCCGCTGTCAACTGAACGGACACCGTGCCCGTCGGCTCCCGGAAGGCTCCATGGAAACAAAGAAAACACCGCTACTGACCCGGCGATTGCTGCTGTTTATGGGCACGATGATCCTGGCAAACATCGCCGGGCAGATGTACCAGCCACTGCTGCCGTTATGCCTGCAGGAGTTGGGCGCGGGCGTGGGGCAGGTCGGGTTGTTTTTCACCCTGGGGGCCATCGCGCCGCTGGCTTTTCAGATTCTGGGCGGTTGGCTGTCGGACTCTGTGGGACGGCTGCAGGCCATCGCTATCGGCAGCACGGCCGGGTTGCTCGGTTACTTCGTGTATGTCTTCGCCCCTTCCTGGGAGTGGCTGCTCATGGCAACGGTAACGAACGCCCTGGCGAGATCGTTCGTCGCGCCCAGCTACATGGCCTTTGTCGCCGAGGAATCTACCGAAGCCACCCGAGGCCGGGTTTACGGACTGTCTCAGAGCCTGTTCATGGTCGTGGGCATCATCGGCCCGCCCATCGGCGGCTATCTGTCACAATACCTGGGCTTCAGGGCCATGTTCATAGCTGCCGGCGCGCTATATGCTACAGCCACGGGCATCCGACTGCTCATGGCCCGCAGCGCGCAGCGCGGAGAAAGCGAACCCCGGGAAAAGCCCTCCCTGACGAACTTGAAAGCCAGTCTGGTGGCGATGGGCGGGCTGGTACTGGCAGGAGGCATCGTCACCTGGATCTTCATCTCCGACGGGGTGCGCGACGTGACCTTCAACATGGCATTTCAACTCCTGCCGCTGTACATGCAGAACTTGATGGGCCTCTCGAACGTAGAAATCAGTTGGCTATCGTCCATTGCGGCCCTGGCCACCATGCTGCTCCTGACGCCGGCGGGCTGGCTGTCGGACAAGAAGGGCGAGCGGGTAGGGATCGTGGCTGGCTTTTCGCTCATTGCTGCGGCGATAGCTGTGTTTCTCCAAAGCCGCGTCTTCGTCGGGTTCGCAGCGGTGTGGGCCCTCTTCGGCGCCGGCGAGGCGCTGATTGGCCCCGCCTACAATGCACTGATCTCCAAGGTAGTGCCCATGCATCTACGCGGCACAGCCTTCGGACTGTTCACCACCAGCATCGGCCTGATCTCACTGCCAGCGCCGTACATCGGGGCGATGCTCTGGGAGCGGTTTGCGCCGCAGGTGCCATTCTACGCACCGCTGGTGGCGGCGCTGCTGATGCTGCCCGTTACGTGGATCAAATTCAAGGTGACAGGCACTTCTGCAAGCGAAGCGGCAATGCCTGGCACCTCAACACTCACAAATAGAGGAGGACAATCTTGATGATCGCCATTACCAATGGCAAAGTAATGACCATCACCCAAGGCACGTTGGAGCGCGGAACGGTGCTCGTCGAGGACGGGCGCATCGTCGCGGTAGGAGAGGAGGTCGAGATCCCAGAAGGCGCTGAAGTGTACGATGCCACAGGCAAGGTGGTGATGCCCGGCCTGATTGACGCTCACTGCCACGTGGGACTGTTTCCCGACGGCATCGGCTGGGAGTGTTCCGACGGCAACGAGATGACGCCGCTACGTACACATGATGAAGCGGTCCCATCACGCCGCACATGCGCGCGCTGGATGCGGTGCATCCCGAAGACCCGGCCTTCAAGGAACTGGTGGCCGCCGGCGTGACGACGGTGCTCACCGGTCCCGGCAGCGGCAACCTCATCGGCGGGCAATGGGTGTGCCTCAAGACCGCGCCCCAGCCGAGCGTGGAGCAGATGGTGCTGGTGGAGCCAGCCGGCATGAAAATGGCCCTGGGAGAGAATCCCAAGCGGGTCTACGGCGAGCAGAAGAAAGCACCTTCCACACGGATGGGCAACGCAGCCGCCTTGCGGACCGCCCTGGTGGACGCCCAGAACTATCTGGAGAAGTGGCGCCGCTACGAGGCTGACCTGGCTGACTATCAAGCCAAAGTCGAGGCGGAGGACGAGGGCTGTCGCTTAGCGGAAGAGCCCAAACCGCCGGAGCGCGATCTGAAGCTGGAGGCACTGGGCAAGGTGCTGCGCCGCGAGATGAAGGCCCGCGTTCATGCGCATCAAGCCGACGACATGCTCACTGCCATCCGCATCGCCGAGGAGTTCAACCTGGATCTGACCCTGGAGCACGCCACCGAGGGCTACAAAATCGCCGACATCCTGGCCGAAAAGGGAATCCCCGTCACCGATGGGCCGATTCTGTTCTCTCGCGTCAAGTACGAGTTGAAGAACATGACGCCAAAGAACCCTGGCCTGATGGCCAAGGCGGGCGTCAAAGTGGCCATTCAGACCGACGAGGCCGCTTCGTCATATGTACGTAGCGGCGTCGTCTTCAGTGGGCACCCCTTCGACTACCGCACCGTGGCCGAGTTGGTGTTGGTGGACGGCCAGGTGGCTTACAAGCGGGAGTAGGAGAGTGAATACGCATAGACACAACAGGAGGAAGCTTGTGAAGAAAAGAGATTACACTCCGTTGCTGGCCGAGCTTGCGGAAGCGTACAGGCAGCATGCGCCGAAGTCGGCAGCATCGAACGAAACGGCAAAGGAATACCTGGTGGACGGCGGCAGCCACACGCTGCGGCTCACCCAGCCCTTCCCGCCACGCATCGTTGCCGCCCAAGGCACCTGGATCAAAGACGAGGACGGCCACGACATTCTGGATTTCTGGCAGGGACATCTTGCCAACATCCTGGGGCACAACCCCGAGATCGTCACATCCGCGCTGGCCCGCGCCTTCGAGGATGCCTTTGGCTTGCAGACCGGCTTTGTGGACCAGTTGCAGGCCGAGACGGCCGAGATCCTCTGCCGGCAGACCGGCGCCGAGCGGGTGCGCTTTACGACCAGCGGCGCCCTGGCAACCATGTACGCCATTCTACTCTCCCGCGCCTTCACCGGTCGCGATATGGTGATGAAAGTGGGCGGCGGCTGGCATGGCGCGCAGCCCTGGGGGCTCAAAGGCCTAGGCTTTCACGACGGATTCCAGCAGGTGGAGAGCGAAGGTCTGCCCCCAGCCGTGACCGACCAGGTCATCGTCACCCGCTTCAACGACCCGGGCATGTTGCGTCAGCATTTCGGGCAGTACGGCGACCAGGTGGCCTGCTTCATCGTCGAGCCGTTCATGGGCGCGGGCGGCACAATGCCGGCGGCGCTCGAATACCTGCAAACCGCTCGCCAGTTGACGAACCAATACGGAGCAGCTCTCATCCTTGATGAAGTGATTTCCGGCTTTCGTTTCCGCGCCGGGAATGTCGGTGCGCTGTATGGTGTGCAGCCCGACCTGGCCACCTTTGGCAAGATCATCGGCGGCGGGATGCCGGTGGCCGCCGTGGCCGGCCGGGCAGACATCATGGGCCTGGTCGGACACGCGGAGGGCAGCCGTGTCAAGTTCTCCGGAGGCACCTACTCTGCGCACCCCGCCTCGCTCCTGGCCGCCAAGACCATCATGACCTACCTGGTTGAGCATGAGGCCCAGGTCTACCCCAGGCTGGCCGAATTGGGCGAGAAGATGCGCCGGACGATGGAAGTGGCCTTCTCTGCGGAAGGCATCTACGCCCGCTGCACGGGCTATGGCAACGCGGCGCTGCCCGGCAGTTCCGTGGCCACGCTACACTTTCCTTACCAGGATGACGTTCAACTGGACAAACCAGACGTGGTGTTCGATCCATCTGTGTGTGACGTCGTCCTCGGCCAGACGGTGTTGGGACTGGCCTTGTTGCTAGAGGACGTGTGCATAATCAAAGGCCACGGCGCAGCTTCCGCCGCCCACAGGGAGACGGACATGGATTTCCTGGGAGATGCCTGCCGCCGGGTGGCGCGTCGCGTCAAAGCGAGTTACTAGAAGAAGAGGAGATGATAAGAAGAGATGCTAGACATTCTGGTTCAAAATGGCACGGTCGTGGACGGTTCCGGCGCACCTGGATATCGCGCCGACGTGGCGATTGATGGGGATCGAATCGCGGAGGTGGGCGTGCTGGAAGGCGCACAGGCCGCGACAGTGATTGACGCCTCTGGGCACGTGGTGACACCGGGGTTTGTGGACATGCACTCGCACACTGATTTTACTCTGCCCGTTAACCCCACCGCGGATAGTCTGGTGCATCAGGGCATCACCACCGCCGTCATCGGCCAGTGCGGCGCTTCGCCGGCCCCTCTGCTGGAAGACACCCGCCAGCAGGTCATCGCTACACTGGAAAGAGAAGACGTCCCCATGCCCTGGGACAAGTGGGCCGCCTTTGGCAGTTACCTTGAGTATCTGACGCACATCGGCACTTCGATCAACGTGGCGCCGTTGGTGGGTCAGGGCATGGTGCGGTGGGGCGTTATGGGCCTGGTCGCCGATCCGCCGACTGAGGAGCAGATGGCCAGGATGCAGAACGAGGTGGTCAAAGCCCTGGAAAGCGGCGCGATTGGCGTCAGCACTGGCCTGATCTACCCGCCTGGCTGCTATGCCTCCACAGAGGAGTTGATCGCCTTCACCCAGCCGGCTGGCGAGCGGAACGGCTTTTACTTCAGCCACATCCGTGGCGAGAGCGAAACCTTGCTGGAGTCCATTGCCGAGGCCATTCACATCGGGCGAGAGACCGGCGCGGCGGTGCAGATAAGCCATTTCAAGGCTGCCAGGCGTGCCAACTGGAGCAAAGCCCCTCGTGCCCTGGAGCTGATTGACCAGGCGCGGGCCGAAGGGCTGGACGTGACGGCCGACATGTACTCCTACCCGGCAAGCAGCACTGGCCTGTCCTCCCTGCTGCCGGATTGGGCTCACGAAGGGGGCAAGGAAGCCACGCTGAAGCGCCTGGCCGATGCTGGGACACGATTCAAGATGGTGAGCGACATGCGGTCTAGCGGCCGTCTTCGCACCACCGAGTGGGACAAGATATTGATCAGCGGATGCCCCAAGAACCGAGACTACGAGGGACACGCCATCGCCGACCTGGCCGAAGAGGCCGACAAGCCGCCTCACGAATGGGTCTTTGACGCGCTGCTGGAGACGGAGGTGGGGATGAGCATGATTGCGTTCACCATGTCGGAGGAGAACCGCAAGCTGGCACTACGCCATCCGGCCATGATGATCGGCACCGACGGGTCTGGCCTGGCTACCGAGGGGCCGTTGTCCCAGGGGCTGCCCCACCCTCGCAGCTACGGCACCTTCCCCCGTGTACTGGCTCACTACGTCCGCGAGCAAGGAGTGATCTCGTTGGAAGAAGCCGTGAGGAAAATGACCGGTCTCCCGGCCCAAAAGCTGCGTTGGGCGGATCGCGGGCTGGTGAGGAAGGGCTACCGGGCCGATCTGGTGATTCTGAACCCGGACACCGTCGCCGACCTGGCGACCTACGAGGCGCCGCACCAGTACCCCGTGGGCATTCCCCACGTTATCGTCAACGGCAAGCTGGTGATTCACAATAGTACCCATACCAAGGCACGCCCAGGAAGCGTGCTCTAATCCATCTAACCTACAGGACTAGAGCTCGGACAGATCTGATCCCCTATCCGAGCCCGTCCAAAATCCAATACAGGAGGCTATCAAAAAATGTCGGATACTGTTCGAGTTATTCAGTACGGGCTTGGTCCCATCGGAAGCGCGGTGGCGCGCCACGTTGTGGAGCGCGCGGGGCTGGAATTGGTTGGGGGCGTAGACATTGCCCCGTCCAAGGTTGGCCAGGACGTAGGCGAAGCTATTGGCTTGGGACGTCCGCTGGGCTTTGTCGTGGCCGAAAAGCTGGCTCAGGTAGAGGGCGATGCCGACGTTGTGCTGCACACCACCAGCTCTTACTTTGACCAGTTCAGGAGTCAAGTCATCGAGATCCTGGAAGCAGGTCTGGACATCGTCTCCACGGCGGAGGAGCTGTCCTTCCCCTGGCTGGCCCATCCCCAAGAGGCCGCCGAGATTGACGCCGTGGCCAGGCGCGTCGGCAAAACGGTGTTGGGCACAGGTGTCAACCCCGGTTTCATCATGGACTCGCTGCCCCTCAGCCTGACGGCCATTTGCCAGAGAGTGGATCGCATCAGCGTGACGCGCATCATCAATGCCTCCACCCGGCGCGGGCCATTCCAGGCCAAGATCGGCTCCGGCATGACGGTGGACGATTTCAATGCCAGGATGGCGGCCGGCCGCATGGGCCACGTGGGCCTGCCCGAATCCGTGGGGATGGTATTCCACACATTGGGCAAAAAGCTGGCCCGCTACGAGTCTGGCGTCGAGGCGGTGGTGGCCGAGCAGTTGGTCAAGACCGATCACTTTGAGGTGTCGCCCGGCCGGGTGAAGGGCCTCAAGCAGGTAGCACGGGCCTACGCCGACGAGTCCTGCACTGAGCAGAGTGGCAATGGCGAATTCATGACCCTCACCTTCATCGCCGCCCTGGGCGCCGAAAACGAGGGAGATACCGTCAAGATTACCGGCAAACCGGATCTGGAGGCCAAGCTCCAGGGAACCAACGGCGACATCGCCACGGTCGCCATCGCCGTCAACGCCATCCGCCGAGTGAAGCAGGCCGCGCCGGGCCTGGTCACGATGCGGGACCTGCCCATCGTGACAGCGTGGTAGATGGCGAAAGGGCGTAACATCGAGCAGTGAGGAGGAAGATGGACAAGCAGATCTGGGAGGACGCCTACCGCCGCGCCGCCGAAATCGCCCCCGTCCGCGTGGATCGCCGCATGCAGGACATCCTCTACGGCGACGTGCCCACTTTCATGGAGCTGCCCTATGCCCGCCAGCCCTGCCCTGAGCGCGGTCGAAGGGCCGACGACGGCTCGACTGAGCTCGCCGAAGTCCTGGACGGCGCCGACGTTGCCTTCCTGGGCATGGGCTACGAGGGGATCAAGATTGATTCGCCCCACACCTACCTGCCCGACCTGGCCACCCCCGCCGGCCCCGATAGCATCTACTATCGCACCGGTGCCGACAAAGCACCGCAGGCCGTGCGCCGCTACAGCATCCACTATTCCATCCATCACGCCTACGGCCTGTTTGTCGAGTATGCCCCCGATTTCTACATCTTCAAGCACCTGCGCGCCGTGGACGCTGGCGACGTGCCCGTCATCCCCGGCGACCCCGCAACCTCCTTCGAGCGCTGCCAGGCCCGCGTGGGCGAGATCGTGGCCGCCGGGGCAGTGCCCCTGGTCTGCGGCGGCGATCACGCCATCACCCTGCCGGTGGTCCGCGGCGTGGCCGGGGCGATGTCGGGACGCCTGGGCCTGATCCACTTCGATTCGCACTACGACCTGTGCTGGGATCCGCCCCTTTTTGCCGGCTCCCAATGGGCGCAGATACTGCGTTTGCCCAACGTCGAGCTGCGCAACTTCTGCCAGATCGGGATGAGGGGCCTGCGCCAGGCCCCCTTCGAGGTGGAAGTCGCCAAGACGCTGGGCCACACCGTGTTCACCATAGCCGACGTGGACCGAGACGGCATCGAAGCCGTGACCGACGCGGCCCTGGAGCGCGCCCTGGGTGGCACCGACGGCGTCTACGTATCGTTGGACATTGACGTGGTGGACCCCGTCTACTGCCCGGCCCAAAAGTATCCAGAACCGGCGGGGCTGACCTCCAAGCAGATCATCTCTGCCCTGCGCCGCATCGGGCAGGCGGCCGAGATCAAGGGCTTTGACCTCTGTTGCCTGGGACCGCAGTACGACGACCGCGTGGGCACCGGCTCGCATCTTGCCGCCCGGCTCTTCGTGGAAGTGATGGCGGCCATGGCCTGGCGTCGCAGCAAGCAAAAAGAGGAACCATGACAATCAAAGAGCTGTTGCTCAGTAGCAACGTCGCGATGACCGAAATAGGTCAATGGCAGAAGAAACGCAAGGGTATCTTAGCGAGTATCCATCAATGCAAGGAACTTTTCCACTTCTTCGACAGCGGGCAGAGACGGCTGAGCCCCCAGTTTGGTCACGGAAAGGGCTCCCGCTGCACACCCATAGCGCACCGCATCCCTCAGGCTATCCCCTCTGGCCAGGGCCACGGCTAGGCCGCCGTTGAAGGCATCCCCCGCCGCCGTGGTATCCACCGCTTCTACCGCGCAGCCAGGAACCAGCGTCGCCTCCTGTTCAGTCACCAATAGTGCTCCCTCCGCGCCCAGAGTGACGATGACCACCTCCGGCCCTTGGGCCAGCAACATCCGGGCAGCGTTTTCCGCCTCCTCGCGGCTGTCGATGGAAAGCCCGGTGAGAACACTTGCTTCTACCTCGTTTGGCGTCAAAATGCGGACGTGTTTGAGGATGGCGTCAGATACGGGCCTGGCCGGGGCGGGGTTCAATATGGTGATGAGGTTATGTTTTGCGCCTAGTGCGAGAGCCTCTTCGACGGTCTCCAGGGGAATTTCCAGTTGCACCAGCAGCGCCTGCGCCTCAGCTATGACCTCCTCGGCGGCCCTCACATCCTGCGGCGATAGATTGCCGTTAGCCCCCGGAACCACAATGATGCGGTTCTCCCCGCCTTTTTCGACGACGATGAGGGCGACCCCGGAAGGGGCGGAGGGGTCTGCTTTTATGAAACGGGCGTCAATACCGTCCCGCTGATACCCCTCGACGGCCCTTGTGCCGAAATCGTCATCTCCCACCCGGGAGATGAGGGCCACCTCTGCTCCCAGGCGGGCTGCTGCCACGGCCTGGTTGGCTCCCTTGCCACCAGGGGCGATAGCAAAATTGTGCCCTATCAGTGTCTCCCCTGCCGGGAGCGTTACCCGCTTGGGAGAAGCTCCTTGAGGGTTTCAGGGGGCCAGCCCA
>CAYMKL010000090.1:0-29324 GCA_964390805.1 uncultured Anaerolineae bacterium
TATTTTGCCACATTTTTCACCGAATGTCTAGTCACATTTACCGGAAACTAAAGTAGAGGGAACTTCTGGAAAACTCAGAGGAACTCAGACGCCCAGAACCGTTGCCAGCACGTAGCCCACCGTTAGCAGCGCATCGGTGGCCAGGATGGTCATCACGTTGGCTGCCAGGGCGGGGATGAGCTGCGGGATGTCGTCGTAGTGCTGCAGCGCGCCCTGAATCGCCTTCATCGCCAGGGGTATCGTCAGGAGAACGATGAGCGCGGGCCAGGGCATGAGCTTGAAAATCACTCCCAGTACAATGCTGAGGTAGGTGCACACCGACAAGATGGTGTACAGCCAGGCGGCTCTTCTCCTCCCCAGGGCCATCACCAGGTTACGCCTCCCGACCTTCATGTCCGCTTCCACATCTGGGAACTCGTTGAGGAGCAAGAGGTTGGCGGTGAGGAAGCCGGGAGCCAGTGAGGCCACGATCACCTCCCAGGTATACTGCCCCGTCTGCACGAAGTACGCCCCCAGCACCACCAGCGATCCCAGCCCCAAACCGGCCGCCACTTCACCGATCCGCCAGCGAGAGAGGTACGGCGTGTAGAAGTAAGCGAACAGCCCCCCCAGCAACATCACCGGCAGCAAACCCCAGCCCTGCACGATGACGAAATAGGCTCCGATCACCGCGTCTATTAAGAGGCAGGCCACTCCCAGCAGATAGGCCTTTCGCGGCTCGATCAGGCCGGCGGTCAGGATGCCGCTTCCCCCGCTGAAGGGCGTCTTCTGCGTTTCAAAATCCAGCCCACTCTGGTAGTCAAAGTACTCGTTCAACACGTTGACGCCTACGTGCGCCAGGATGGCCCCTACCCAGGCCAGCAAGAAGTACACCAGATTGAAGCTCCCATCGTGCCAGGCGATGGCCGTTCCGATGGGTGCCAGCACCACGCTCAGAGCCAGAAACGGCCCTCTGATTTCCAGGAACCAGGTCTTGAGGGAACCTGGCGTAAGATCCATGGGTGTTGTTTGTTCGCTCATTTAGATCTCCTCTCCGATTTGCGATACTTCGACTGGGCTCAGTACAAGTTTTCGATTGCCGATTTCCGAATCGAAAATCGGCAATCGGCAATCGAAGATCTAAGGGTCGGGCGGCACCGGGCGACGGCCCCGCTTGGTCTCGCTGCGACGGCGCTTCTCCTCCAGCCGCCGCTCCCGCGCCGCCCGTGTGGGACGGGTGGGCCGCCGCTTTTTGGGAACGTGCAGCGCGTCACGCATCAGCTCTTGAAAGCGTTCCACCACCTCTTCCCGGTTGCGGAGCTGACTACGGGTCTCCTGAGAGACCAGGTGCAGAACGCCCTCTTTGTCAATGCGCGATTTCAGCTTGCTGAGCACCCGTCGCCGCTGCGTCTCGTCAAGGCTGGGCGAGTTGGCCACATCGAACAGTAGCTCCACCTGAGTGGCGGAGCGATTGACGTGCTGCCCGCCAGGCCCGCTGCTGCGGGTGAACCGAAAGTGAAGTTCGGACATGGGGATGGACACGGTGTCTGTGATGCGCACGACGCTCTCGTTCATTAGTGACAAAACTCCTGGAATCACGGAGGCACGGAAAACATGGAAAAGCCCTTTCCGTGTTCTTCGTCTTTTCGTGTTTCCGCGATCCAAACCTTCTTCTCCTCACCACTTAAATTGTACCTCAATTCTGTGGGAAAGACAAGCGCAGTACTTCCTGGGGTTACTATCCACTCGCTTCGTACTTTTTTGACACAGAACAGATGTTCGACTATAATATAGCCGAACGTTTGTTCTAATACCCGGAGTGGGGAAGGTGGCAGCCTTGGGCTCGAAAAAGAACAAAGCGAAGCAAAGAAAGCTGGAGATGACGGTCAGGGCTATCCAGAAGCGGTGGGGGGCGAAGGCCATCCGTAAGCTGGAGGCTTCGGCCACGACGATTGAGATTCCTCACATCCCCACCAGCTTTCCGGCCCTAGACCAGGCTCTGGGAATCGGCGGCACCCCCCGCAGTCGCGTCACTGAGATCCTGGGCGCCCCCACTTCTGGAATGGCCACCCTGGCTCTCAAACTCATCGCCAAGGCCCAGAAGGACAGGGACACGGCAGCATACGTGGACCTATCCTACACCTTCGATCCCGACTATGCCGTTCGCTGCGATGTTTCCCTGGAAAGGCTGCTCCTGGTTCGCCCCCACAACGGTAGGGAAGCTTTGGCGATCACCACTTCCATGATCGCTGGGGGAGGGATAGGGGTGCTAGTCTTTGATTCGGTGTCCCAACTCCTGGGAGAAACCCACGGGCCACAGCTCATGTCCGCCGCTCTGCGTCAGTTGGTCGGCGCCCTGGCAGAGTCGCCCTGTGCCTTGGTCTTCCTAACGCCGTTATACTTCGGTGACGCCACTTCAAGGGATAACTATCCCAGCGGGTTCGCCCTCCCTCACTACGCCGCAGTGCGTCTGCTCATTGAGAAGGAACGGTGGCTCAAGAAGCGGCGGGATGTCCGCGGGTATCGGGCCAGGGTTACGGTTATCAAAAACAAGCTGGCCCCGAGCGGAAAAAGCGCCACCATTGAGATCACCTTCAACGGTGTGGTCAACGGCAACAGTACTTAAGCCATCAGCCAACCAGCCATGTCTATCGCTTGCGTGATCGTACCCTACTTCGCTGCCGCCGTCGAGAGACGAGATGATCCCTCCCTGGCCAACATGCCCCTGGTGATCGGGAACTTTCTGCACGAGAGGGGAAAAGTGTATGCTTGCTCCCGTGAAGCAGCCGAGATGGGAGTGAAAAGAGGCATATCCCTACGCCAGGCCGAGGCCCTGTGTCCAGAGGCCGCCTTCATTCCTCCATCCGAAATAGGATACGACCAGGCCTTTCAGGAGCTACTAGAAATCCTGGAAGGATTCACCCATCCCTTCGGCAGGCTCAGGACACCGCTTGTCGAGCCGGACGGCCTGGGCAGCGCTTATCTGGACATGGGGGATTTGAGACAGGGACAGGCCGCTGAGATCGTTCAGTACATGGGTCAGGCAGTTTGTGAGGAGGTTCATCTGTCGGCGGCCATCGGGCTGGCCGAAGGTAAGTTCACCGCCCGTGTCGCCGCCTCCTACCTGGATCCCGGACGGACCGTAATCATCGCTCCAGAGAGCCAGCGGGAGTTCCTGCAGGACTTTCCGGTGGAACTCCTGCCCGCAGGTGAGGACGTGATACGGCGACTCAAGCTGCTGGGCATCAACACCCTGGGCCAACTGGCGGCCTTGCCCGCCAGCGCCGTGCTAACTCAGTTCGGCAAGGAAGGGCGCCATCTCCGGCGGCTGGCTATGGGCCAAGACAACCGCAGGGTAATCCCCCGCCGGAAGAGGGAGGTGGCAGGCAGCCAGCGGGCCTTCGACCATCCGGTGGATAACCTGAGCGTCCTGGAGGCTGTCACGAGAGAGATGGCCGGGGAGCTGGTGACTAGGCTGCAGGCCAATCATCACATGTGCCGAGAGCTGCGAGTGGTCATCCAGTTTGAGGACGACACGGCCCAGGGAGAGAACACCACCCTCAGTCAGCCCACCTTCAGCCGAGAGAAGATCACCCTTAACCTCAGACAACTCCTGAGGAGGATTGACTACCGATGCGGAGTGGCGAGCCTGGAAATCGTCCTGGGCGATATGGTCCCTGAAACGGGAAAGCAACTGGATCTCCCTTCGACAGGCTCAGGGCACTGCTTCTTCAACCGGGTGGAGCAGGAGGCCAGGCTGCGCCGCATGCTGAGAGACTTGATGGCCCAATACAGCCCTGACCGTTTCTACCGGGCCTCCCTCGTAGATCGGCATGCTCGACTGCCAGAGAGGCGGTTCATCTTGCTGGAGGTTGATCCTCAATGACCAGGCTGTGGCCCAAAGGGCAGCCCATCACTGCGGCGAGTGATGCGGACGGAACGCCCCACTCCTTTGAGTGGAAGGGCGGCGCCCATCTTGTCACGGGGATCAGTAAGCGGTGGAGGGTGGATACCGGGTGGTGGCGGTTGCGGGTTTGGCGGGAGTACTTCAAGCTGGAGACCAACACCGGTCTCCTGGTGATCATCTACCGAAATCTCCTGACCGACGACTGGTACTTCCAGCGTCTCTACGACTGAGAGGGGGATAAATCACTCAGGGGAATCTGTCAAGAAACCATGTCCGCATACACAGAACTCCACTGCCACAGCTTCTTCTCGCTCCTTGATGGCGCCTCGTCTCCAGAGGATCTTCTGGACCGCGCTGCCTTCCTGGACATGGACGCCCTGGCCCTGACCGACCACGATGCCCTCTACGGCGCCGTCCGCTTCTACCAGGCAGCCAGGGAGCGAGAGATCAAACCCATCCTCGGCGCTGAACTGACCCTCGAAGGCGGCTACCACCTGCTCCTGTTGGTCGAGAACTCAAGGGGCTGGGCCAATCTGTGCCGTCTGATCAGCCTGGCCCACCACGCCGAGCCGGGCAAGGCCAGGGCAGCTCTCCCGATAGCGGCTCTGGCTGACCACGCTGAGGGCCTCATCTGTTTACCCGGCTGTCGAAGGGGGGAGATTGCCGCCCATCTGCTGTCCAGGCACCCCAGAGAGGCACTGGCGGCTGCCGAGAAGTACGTCCGCATCTTCGGTCGTGATCGCTTCTGGGTCGAGCTCCAGAATCACCTCCTCCCCGACGACCAGGGACTGGTGGCCGACCTGGTCGAACTGGCCGGCCACCTGGGCGTGGGATACGTGGCTACCAACAACGTCCACTACGAGGCACGGGACCGCCACCGGTTGCAGGACATCCTGGTCTGCATCCGACACCGTACCACCCTGGACGAGTCGGCCCACCTGCGCCGCCCCAACTCCGAATACTACCTGAAATCGGCCGATGAGATGGCCACCCTCTTCGCCGATTACCCCGAAGCCCTGGCCAACACCCACTGCATCGCCGAGCGCTGCCGCTTCGAGTTGCGCTACGGGGTCCAGGACTTGCCCGATTTTCCAACCCCTGAGAGCTTGAGTCCCATTCACTACCTCCGTCGCCTCTGCCATCAAGCCAGCAGCCAGCAGCCAGCAGCCTTCCAGGAGCGGCTGACCCACGAGCTGGGCGTGATTGAGCGGGCTGGCCTGGCCAACTACTTTCTCATCGTCTGGGATATGGTGCGCTTTGCCCGACAGAAAGGCATCCGCTGCCAGGGCCGAGGCTCAGCGGCCAACTCCCTGGTGGCCTATCTGTTGGGCATCACCCCCATTGATCCCCTGGCCCACGACCTGGTCTTCGAGCGCTTTCTCTCCGACGCTTGTACTGAGCGTAGTCGAAGTAAACGGGCCATGACTCCCGACATAGACATTGATTTCCAGGCCGACCGCCGCGAGGAGGTCATCCAGTACGTCTATCAGCGCTACGGCCCTGAGCACACGGCTATGGCCTGCACCCTGGTCACTTTCAGGGCGCGCAGTGCAATGCGGGACGTGGGCAAGGCCCTTGGCATTTCGGATTTCGGATTTCGGACTGCAGATCGCGATATTACCGATCCGAAATCACTTGATCTGAGCCCGCCAGTTCCTCCGCTCCTCTGCACCCTGGCTCCCTTGCTCCATGGCTTACCCCGTCACCTGGGCATCCACAACGGCGGGATGATCATCACCGGCTCACCTCTGGTAGAGATGGTGCCCACCGAGCCAGCCACCATGCCGGACCGGGTCGTGACCCAGTGGGACAAAGACTCTCTGGAAGACGTCGGCCTGGTCAAGATTGACCTGCTGGGACTGCGCATGCTCTCCGCCATCGCCGAGGCTGTGAAAATCGTAAAGGAGACCACGGGGGAGCGACCCGACCTGGACCACCTCCCTCTCGACAATCCCGCCGTCTACGAGCTCATCACCAGCGGCGACACCATCGGCGTCTTCCAGGTGGAGTCGCGGGCCCAGGCTCAGATGCTGCCCCAGCTTAAGCCCTGCACTTTCGAGGACCTGATCGTGGAGATCTCCCTGGTGCGGCCCGGCCCTATTCAGGGGGACATGGTGCATCCCTACCTTCGCCGCCGTCAGGGGCATGAGCCTGTCGCCTACCTCCATCCCCTGCTGGAGCCAGCCCTGGCCGAGACCCTGGGGGTGATCATCTTCCAGGAGCAGGTGCTGAAGGTGGCCCGCGACCTGGCCGGCTTTGCCCCAGGCCAGGCAGAGCTCCTGCGCCGGGCAATGGGCAAGAAGCAGGCCCCACGAGAGATCGAACGGTTCAGGGAGGCATTCCTGGCAGGAGCGCAGGCCAGAGGCGTGTCGTTGCCCATTGCCGAGCAGGTCTTTGAGCAATTGAGGGCCTTCGGCGGCTATTCCTTCCCCAAGAGCCACGCCGCCAGCTTCGCCGTTCTCGTTTACCAGTCGGCCTGGCTGAAGCGCTATCACCCCCTGGCTTTCTGCACAGCGCTCCTCAATAACCAGCCCATGGGCTTCTGGAGCCCCGCCGTAGTGGTGAACGACGCCAAACGGCACGGAATCCGCATCCTGCCCGTGGACGTCAACCGCAGCCAGGCCAGATGCATGGTGGAGGACGGCGCCATCCGGCTGGGCTTCCGATACGTGGCGGGCATGGGGGAGGCGAGCCTGGCCAGGCTAGAGAAAGTGAGGAGTGCGGGGGCCTTCACGGGACTTTCGGACTTCTGCCGGCGCACCAAGCTCCCGCGAAGGGTGGTCGAGAACCTGATCCTGGTCGGCGCTATGGACGCCTGGAGGGTCCCGCGCCGCAAGCTCCTCTGGGAGCTAGGGAAGCTGCGCTATCACGAGGAGGAGTTGGACTTGGTCTTGCCCAATGATGGCGTCGAGCTTCCGCCTCTCTCCCGGGACGAAGAGATGGGGTTGGAGTACGGGATACTGGGCCTTTCCACAGGCGACCATGTGATGACCTTATATCGCTCCAGGCTAAAGAAGACGGGCATCCTCAGCAGCCTTGATCTAGAGAGCCGAAGGGATAAAGAGAAAGTGAAGGTGGCGGGGCTAGTGGTGGTGAGACAGGCGCCGCCCACGGCCAAGGGACACGTTTTCATCACCCTTGAGGACGAACACGGCCTGGTCAATGTCATCGTACGACCAGGTGTTTACCAAAGGTTCCGTCATTGCCTGCGCAATGCACCTCTGATAACCGTGGAGGGGATACTGCAGAAACGGAGCGGGGTTGTTAGCGTATTGGCTCAACGGGCTGTTGCTCTGGCGAGACGATAAATCGGATCATGCTCGACTACTTTCGTTTCCGCTGCCTCTTGCGGGCTTTTTTCTGCTGTTTTCGCTTGGTCTTGCGTTTCACCTTGCGACGGCGCTCAACCTGGCGTTGCTGACCCAATTGCTGACCAATTGCAGGTGGAGATAGCTGCTGGGAACTCGAACCTGGCACATCGCGCATCCAGATGTATTGAGGTGCAGGCGTCTGGCGCCCAACCAACAGCCCCAACGCGATCTGTGCATCTTCCCAGTCGCCCAGGATCGAGATATCAACACAATCCGCTGCAAAGGCTCTTTCCATGACAGGCGCTGCTTCGCTCCCCTTCAGGTCCACCAGATAGGAGATGACAAGGCCGTTCAGGGTCGGATCATGGTAGGCGAACCCCTCCAGCACCTGGGTCAGCGCCGCCACACAGTCGTCCCTGGCTTCGGGATGTCGCTTGCCGATTTCGGCCAAGCCCTGGGCTGCCGCCGTCCGCGCCCACAGCCCGTGGAGAGGCTCCATCAGGTAATCGGTAAGGGCAGGGATAGCCGAAGAGCCGATCATACCAAAGACGTCGGGTACTTCCTCCCCAACCCAATCGTCTTGGAATTCATCAATGCGGTACAAGAGCCGGGTTAGCGGTTCCACCGCGGCCTCGGCCCGCAGTTGTCCCAGGGCGCGCCAGGCGTGGGCGGGCGCCCAGACCTCCAGGCTGTCCGAATCGGCCGAATTCAGTTCGTCGTCCTCGACCATGCGGATCAGGTCGGGGATGTGCTCCGGGCCGATGCCCAGCGCCAGATAGTTGGGCCAGATACGCATTTCGCGGCAATCGCCCAGCGTCAAGAGACCCGAAACCGGGACAGTGTAGTCATATTCAGTCATTGGCCCTCCTGAGATCCAGAACCTTTGGTCTTCAGTTCGGCATGTAAGGTATCAGCCCCTTGCGAAATGCCTCTTCCTGGATCGCGCGTGGCATAGAGCGAACATCCACGATCAGCCCGTTGACCATGATCATCCAGGCCATCGGGTTCTCATCCATCTGACTGGGCAGGGTCCAGTCGGGATGCATCTGGTAGATATCGAGCATGTCCATGATCTGCTTTGATTTGGCGCTGGCGGTCCCCTGGCTCACCCCTATCTTGCGGCACAGTTCGTCGGCGCGCATGTGGGGGGTCTGGCTCTTGTCGAACAAGAAGTTGACGCGGGCGATGGTATAGAGGATCGCCGCCGCCCAGCTCTTGCTGCGCCCTCCTGCCAGTGGTGAGGGACGCTTGCGGCTCAATTTGGCAGCCAGCTTTCGACAGAGTTGCGCGTATTCGTCGGTCAGGTGCGCCTGGCAGAAGGCATCGGTCAGGCCAACGATCTCGTCGTACCTGGCCTGCATTTTCTTCGGTACAGATTCTTTGCGTCGCTTTTCCATCAGATTGTTTCCTCCATGAGTTTCCCTGCATCGGGTACGCGGAGCTGGCTGCGGGTCTCCTGCGAGACCAGGTGCAGAACGCCCTCTTTGTCAATGCGCGGCGTCAGGTTCCTGAGCACCCGCTGCCGCTGCGTCTCGTCGAGGCTGGGCGAGTTGGCCACGTCGAACAACAGCTCCACCTGGGTGGCGGAGCGGTTGACGTGCTGCCCGCCCGGGCCGCTACTGCGGGCAAACCGGAAGTGCAGCTCGGACGTGGGGATGGACACGGTGTTTGTGAATGGCATAGTAAGCCCTTGAAGTGACCACATCGTAGTGGTCCAGGTTCAAGTTGTCTTCGGCTTGCTGCAACGCATTGGAAGCTCTTTCCAGATAGAGCATGGTCTCCGATCGGTGTGCCATGCTGCCCTCCAAGCAAATTGTAACTCAAAAATACGCAAAAGGCAAGCTACCGTATCTATAGTTGTGCCATATGGCACAATCCTGGTAATTCGTTGTCATATTTGGCCGCAGCCAAGCCACCAACACCAAAAAGGGAGACTCCCACCCCATCACCCACCCAAATATACCCACATCACCACAAACAGGGCCAGCCCGCCCAGGGCCAGGAACAAGCCCGCCCATTTGAGCATGGCGTGCTTGTAGGCCACGATGCTGTCGAAGGCGGCCTTGCTCTCGTGCCAGGAGCTGATGTTGGCCTGGTAGGTGCGGGGGAAAAAGACCAGCAGGGCGAAGCCCAGGCTGACCAGCCACAGGGCCAGGGGTAGCATGTACAGCGCCACGGTCCAGCCACTCGCCAACTGGCCTCGCACGTCCGAATAGGCGATGGCGTGGAAGTAGAGCCCTTCCAGGATGCCAGCCACGCCGATGAGTTGCTTGGCCGTCTCCTCAATGGACTTGATGGATTCGCCCAACAACCCCTTGGCTGTATCCTTCCAGAACTTCAGAGCCGGGTCGGGGGCCAAGGGCAGTTCCTCATCGCTCAGGCCGGCCTGCTGCGCCACTCGTTCCTGTATCTCGCTCATCTCACCCCTCCACCTCGACCTCGAAGTCCTGCTCACAGTTGGGGCAGGTGAGGTCCACGGTACGCTTGCGTCCTGCTGGCGCCGGCTCAGACGCTCGCAATCCCCTGGTGATTTGCGTTTTGCCGGCCTGCCATCGTTTCTCCGGGTCTGCCCGGAATCTGTAGCCACAGTATGGGCATTTGAAAACACGTAGGGTCATGTTGTCCCCTTCCTGTCAGCGGATGGCCTTCGGCCTAGCGGATACCGCGCCCCACCCATCCGCTTGTATATTAAACAGTGTTGCCTTGACAATCGAATCGAGTTTGGCAATCTCTGCCAGAGGGTGTATCATTAGCCTGGGAGGAACAGAGCTAGCTCGCCATCCGCTTGAGGGGCCTGGTGCTGCCTCTGGGATAAGATGGCTAGCCTCCCTCGCCAGGAGACCCGATTAAGGAAATGGGGGATCGCACCTCTGCGAGGCCGTTCGGCAGCGCCCACGACGAGGCCCCTTATCAAGTGCAAGCCTGGGACATACGCTCTCTGGACCGGCGGGGAATAGCCAGGATCTCTCCCGATGGTGTATTTCATTCGCTCAGAAAGGAGAATTGCCATGCGAACTATTGGACTGGATTTGGCGACCAGAGGGCAACACGAGGCCGCCTTGGGAGACGCCAGCGGTAAGGTGCTGCGCCGCAATCTCAAAGTCAAGACCCGTGCCGCGGATCTAGACCGTCTCTTCGACCGAGCCCGAGGAAAGAACGGGGCCAACGAGCCGCTGCGCCTCATGACGGAGCCCACGGGCATGAGCTGGCATGCGGTCTGTGTCTACGCCCAGAAACAGGGGGTGGAGTCCCGTCTGGTGTCCACCAACAAAGTGCATGACCTGCGGAAGTACTACAAGAAGCACTATAAGAGCGACAAGGTCGAAATCATGGTGCGTGACCATCATAGCGATTCTCCTTTGACCTCTCCCTGACCCCCATTATAGCATACAAGCCCGTCTGGTGCAATCCAGTGGGTTTCCCTCATGCCCACTAGACAAACAAGGAGAATTGGGAGTATAATTACGGCTGCCTCAGACAACCTTTCTGGTTCTCGTTGAAGGGCACAGGCCAAGCGCACCGATTCGTGTGAGTTGCCAGGTGGTGTTACAGAACGGTGACACTTCGTTTCGAAACCGTAGCATCGCTGCCATACTCTCGTAACATCCACATGCTACTATCTCAGGCAAAACAGGCTAGCGCGGAACCTCTTTGGCCCTTTGAGCGTCTAGAGATGAAGAGCAAATTGCCAGCTTTGGAGTTCAACTGCATCTATGATTATCATCTCCAGTTCCCTGACAAACCAACAGATAGAAGCGGCTCAGGATCAGATCGTCACGATCTATCGGGATGCCTTCAGCGCTCCTCCTTATCGCAAAGGGCAAGACGAGGTGGCGGACTTTGCGCAGTCCCTTCCACGGCATGGGGAGAGAGAAGGCTTTCGCTTTGTAGCGGCCTTGGAGGACAAGACCGACCAAATCGTTGGCTTCGCCTACGGATACGCAAACACGCCGCGGCAGTTGTGGCACGAGGAGGTAGCGAGGGCTGTACGACCCTCGATACTGACGAAATGGCTGACGAACAGTTTTCGGTTGGTTGAGATCGCAGTCACCCCCAAAGTCCAGGGATAAGGGGTCGGTGGCTTGCTGCACGATCACCTGCTGGGCGGACTGCCGTATCGGAAAGCCGTATTGTCAACGTTGGCAGCCGATACGAATGCCCACTGGATGTATCGCAAACGGGGCTGGGTCGTTCTGCTTGAAGAGATTTTGTTTCCTGGTATAGCAAGGCCCTACCGGATCATGGGGCTTGAACTGAGTGAGAAAGGAGATCAAGATGTTCCACTTTAGAGAAGGGGCAGAGCTCATGAAGGAGAGAGTTCGTGGTCTACCTGTTCTAATCGCCTTGCTTTTCGCCCTGGCTTCACTTTCCGTTTCGGGGCCGATCTCTGCGCCCCATGCTGACATGACCATCACGCCGCAGGATACAATGCCGGCAACTGGCGTCTTTCTGCCGCTCGTGCCCAGCGCCGCATGTGAAACGCATACCGCCGCCATGACGCTGGCTACCACGGCCGCCGTGTTGGAGGTGGGCGAGGTGGTCACGGTGACGGCGACCCTGGCCAATGTGGGCTGCGCTGATCTAGGGATGCCCCAGTATCGGCTGTATATGCAGTCGGAGAGCGAGCCGCCTGTCTTTGAACCGAATCCCCCGGCGCCGATTCTGCATTTGGTGGGGATTCCCCCCGGCGAGTCTGACGCGGCGGAATTCGTCTTGCAGGCGGTCGCACCTGGCGATGCCACGCTCAGCGCCAGCGCCAGCTTCGAGGTGCACCTGGGCTATCCTGGGCCGGCCTACTGGGGTGGCAGCAGCTCCGAGCCGCTCATGATCACCGTGATGCCCGCAACAACGACGCCGACGCCGACACCGACCAAGGTCACGGCCACTCTGATGGTGCACAAGATGGCCAACCCAGAGACCATCGCCCCCAACGATGTGATCACCTACACCATCGTGATGATGAACGACCAGTTGGGCGGGGCGGATCCCGGCACCTCCGTCGTGCTCACCGACGACATCCCTGCCCATACGACGTACATCAGCGGCACGGTCAGCAGCGGCGCGCATTACGATGCCACTGCCAACCGCATCACGTGGGCAGGCGCTGTGCCTCAGGGTCTGTCCGTCGCCGTGTCCTTCCAGGTGCGCGTGGACGACGCCGCTTCGCTTACATGCGGGCTTGCAGGTGAGGAGATCGAGAACGTGGCCCTGGTCAGAGATGCCTTTGGGCGCGTGTACGAAAGACGCTCCTCCGTTAGAAGAGAAGACAGTTGAACATCCCCGATACTCGACACAAGCATCCCTTTGCCTCCATATTCACCGCCTGGGCCGCTCTGCTCGTTCTGCTTGGCCTCGTAGCCTGTGGTACCGACAAAGCGACAGCGCCAACGCCTATCGTGGCCAGCCCGACGACGGGGGTCACTCGCTTCCCCTCTCCTCCCTCTCCAACAGACACGCCTATCATGGCCAGTCCGACGACCCAGGTCACGAAGTCCCCTACTCCTCCTGTTTCTTCGACGGAGACACATACTGAGGACTGGGACAGCTATCCCAGCCTCAACGACATCCGCAGCCTGGCCTTTGCGCCGGACGGGTCTCTGTGGGCAGGCACCAGCAGCGGCGTCTTGCGTTGGGATCTGGCCACCGATACCCACACCCGCTACAGCACTGCCGACGGCTTAGCCTTGGATGATGTCACTGACCTCACCTTCGCTCCTGATGGCACGCTTTGGGTGACGACGCGGGGTGGTGGCGTGAGCCATTTCGATGGCAGAGACTGGACCAGCTACACGGAAATGGATGGACTAATCAGCAACATCGTTTACGCTGTAACCGCTGCCTCCGACGGCTCAGTGTGGGTAGGTACCCAAAACGGCGCCAGCCACTTCGATGGGGAAGCTTGGACCAGCTACACCGTGGCCGATGGACTGGCTGGCGATGTCGTCTGGTACGTAGCAGTCACTCCCGACGGGGATGTCTGGTTCAGCACCCACGCGGGCGGGGTGCGTCGCTACGACCCAGGCCAGAAAACCTGGACGACCTATGGGACCGAACACGGCCTGCCTCTACCCAATGCCCGCTTTCTTACCATAGGGCCCGACGGAGCGCCCTGGCTGCACATCGGCTACGATCACGTCTATCGCTTCGATTGTAAGCGAAGCGACGCAACCTGGCAGGTGGCCTACGAGGCCGGAGGCGGCCAGTGGGTGTGCGATATTGCTTTTGACGCCAACGAGTTGCCTTGGATCGCCACCTGCGGCGGCTATCACGCCTATGGCGCTGGCCTGGCCCACTTTGACGGAACCACCTGGGCCTACACCACCACAGCCGATGGCCTGGTTGACGACGAGGTCTTTGCCGTGGCTGTGGCAGCGGACGGCACCATCGCCACTGGCACGGACCGGGGCCTCAGTGTGTACCAGGCGGGCGGGTGGCGCACACTGCGGACCGGCCCCACCTTGAGCCAGGTGACGACAGTGGCCGTCACATCCGACGGTGCGGCCTGGTTTGGATTCGGCGATGACGCTTTCCGCTCTGCTGGCGGCGGTCTGAGCCGGTTCGATGGACAGAGTTGGCAGTACGTCAGCCACACCAACGGCCGTAAGCGAAGCGGCGCCATCAGTGACAACGTTCGCGTGTTGGCCGTCGCGCCCGATGGCGCATTGTGGGCCGGGGCCGGGTGTGGCGTGGCGCGCCTGGCAAGCCGGGCCGAGGCGGCGGAAGGTGATCAGGCGTGGCAAGCCCTGGCCACTTGCGACGATCTCCACGGTAACGTCCTCGACATCGCTTTCACGCCGGATGGCGCAGCCTGGATCGCGACCGGCTTCAGCCTGGAACGCTTCGACAGCCCCTCACGGACAAGTCACGAAAAGAAAGTTCATTCCCTGGCGGCGGCTGCAGACGGTTCAATCTGGATGAATGGTTGGGAGGGATTACAGGGCTCAGACTACGTGGCCCGTTTTGATGGCAAAAGCTGGACAACCTACCAGGTCGCCGATTCGTTCCCAGGCACGTTCAGGGTGGACGCGGTGACCTCTGATGGTCGGGTATGGGGCATTGTCCCAGAGCGCGGGGTGGCCTGCTTTGACGGCCAATCCTGGACCGATGGCCAATCTTGGACGTTCTACCCGGTATCTGATCAAATCTTCGATCTTTCCGTAGCACCGAATGACGTACTGTGGGCCACAACTGACAAAGGTCTTGCCTATTTCGATGGGGATGCATGGAAAAGTGTTCAGTTGGATCATGATGCTGGTACGATCAACGCTATGGCCTTCACACCTGATGGCTCCATTTGGCTCGGTACTTCCCAGGGAGCGATCCACTTTCAACCTTCTGAGGGCGCAAAAGCGACGGTTCCTACTAGGTCCATGAAAGGGTATGAACTGTACAGTTGGCAAGTGGGTGAAGATTGGTACTTCGCCCTGGTTGTTGGTACGAATCGCGTCAAGACTTTCGATGAAATCGCGGCGCCAGAGGTGCGCGTTCGGGGACTTGAAGCCCTGAAAGGCCGATTGGATCAACTGCCAAGTGGCGAGCAGGTTTTCTGGTCCGACCGATGGGTGTCGAATACGGCCCTGCCGCCCGATGACTTGGTTGAGGAAGTCAGGGCGTACTGCGAACAGCGAGGCATACAACTCACCTTGACAGCGCGGGCCGTCGAAGCGCGCTGGGACCTCAGCCCCACTGCCCTCATCATTCGCTACTATTCGCCCCATACCACTGCTGGTCTCGCTGGCGCCTATAACAGCAACTATTACATCCCCGAAGTGCAGGTGTGGGGAGATGGCCGAATCATCTGGGTGCAGCGTGAGGGTATCGGACGCCGTGTGTTGGAAGGCCATTTCACGACCGATCAGATGCAAGCTCTCCTGCAACGAATTGTGGACGCAGGATTCTTCAACTGGAAAGACAAGTACTATACGCTGGGAGGCTACTCACATCCCCCCGTGTATCTCTCCGTGAGTCTCGCCGGCCAGTCCAAAGAAGTATACGAGCACGGTGGGGCGCCGGACGCCTTCTATGAGCTACGCGAGTCTCTCACCAGTGGTGCAGGCGCTGCAGGCCACGATTACGTGCCGACCAGGGGCTATCTCACCGCTGCGCCGGGGCCGAATGAGGCGAATGCTCCGGAGTGGCCCGATGTCACTGCGGGCATCACCCTCGATCAGGTTGGTGATGGGTGCTACATCAAAGGTGAGGCGCTGGCTTTCGCTTGGCAGGTCGTCAACAACAATCCTACCGCGCCCGTTTACGTCAGGTCCAACGGACAGGTTTATGCCATCATGGTGCAGATACCAGGTGTGTCTTTCTTCGAACCTCCGCCGTAACGAGTTCGGGAACCCCATGGAAGCTCCCGGCGTCCTTGAAGTGAGGAGAGGGAATGTTTCGGAGTGAGGTTATCGTAAGGAGAAGAGACATGCTACACAGCAGACGAACGATTGGTATGCTCATCGCGCTGGTGTTGGCGACCGTGCTCGCGGCGTGCGGCGGCTCTGCTGAGCCTGTCGAGCCACGCCCAGGAGCGAAGAGGAGCGAAGTCGTCAATGAGGTAACCACCCTCGAAGGCACGAAGTGGGTGCTCATCTCGCTGAATGGCGACGGCCTCATTGAAGACGCTAACATCACCCTGAACTTCGCCGAAGGGGTTCTCAGCGGGTTCGCGGGCTGCAACGCCTATGGCGGCGGACGCGATAGCGGCAAATACGTGGCGACGGATGATGGTAGTCTGACGATCCCCCAATTGGCTGTGACCTTGCAGCTCTGCCAATCGCCCGAGGGCGTCATGCAGCAGGAAGCGGCCTACGTTGAGGCCCTCTCAAGCGCCGTTGCCTACCGGGTGATGGATGACCGCCTGGAGATCGAGGATGCTGTGGGCAGAACATCCCTGGTTTTTGCGAGGAAAGAGGAATTCGCCATGAACCCCGACGACCTCCTGGGTACTTCGTGGCAGCTTGTCTTGATGAACGGCCGCAACCTCATCGAGGAATCAACCATCACCCTCGCCTTTCACAGTGAGTACCAGGTGATGGGACACGCAGGGTGCAGAGGCTACGTTGCCACCTACGAGGCCAGCGGCGGCGACATCGGGTTCCGCTGGCTTGCAATGATGGAGATGGCCTGTCTGGAGCAGGATGCGCTGATGAGACAAGAAGGAGAGTACACCACCAGTCTCGAATGGGCGACCGACTACCATCTTGGCGAAAGGAAGCTGGAGATTCTGACCGCGCGGGGTGAGGTGCTTGTCTTCGAATCGCTGCCGGAGGATGCTGTCGCCAACCTGGAGGGGACTACTTGGGCGCTTACCGCCTTCATTGAGGAAAAGACGGTCGAGGGGATGCCCACGCCCCTGCTGATGGCCCTGGATCTATTGGCCGAGACCGAGATCACTGCCACGTTTGAGGACGGCACGGTGAGAGGCTCAGCAGGCTGCAACACCTACGGCACCGACTATGCCCTGGATGAGTCTTCTTTGATCTTCGAGAGCATTGCCGTCACCGAGATGGCATGTGTCGGGCCAGCAGGCATCATGGAGCAAGAGCAGCGCTACCTGAACTTCTTGGGGGACGTGACCGCCTATCGCATCCACGGCAACCAACTTTGGCTGGAGACGAGCGACGGGCGGGCACTGATTTCCACCGCACCAGAACGACGGGATTGTACAGGGCCAAACACATTCCCTGCCGAGGAAGCAGAACTCATTTGGCCCGAATTACGTGAAGCCCAACCTGATCGAGTGGCGCCTGGAGACGAGGTCGAAATCCTGGGTGTGGGCGGACATCTGTACTGGGATAACGAGTGTGGCCAATTCTGGCTTGAGTCAGCCCGAGACTTCCAGCTTTTCCTCGATGGTGAGCCAGCGGGTTTGATTACCTGCTACGCCAACCTATGCGTCACCAACCTGACTGTACCCTCTAATGCCCTTTCGGGCACTCATGTCATTTCAGTCGAGGGTGGGTCCAGTCTGGACATTGAGGTTAGTGGCGATTCGCCGCCTTAACTGAGGGGGGAGGGGCTTGACCGCTCCGTGGGTATCGAGGATGACGACCTTGATTCCGGCGGCACGCAGGCGGTTGACAATGTGGCGGTAAGCGGGCGTTCATGTTCCAAGTGTGGCTTATCGCTCTGGGCTCAATCTGCTCATGATGTTACGGGCCAACTCGTTGTAGAAGATCTGCAAGGTTTCAAGCTTCAGAGGCTTCAGCATGTGGGGGAGAGCGGTGTGTCGGTTGATCTGTCGCAGCATCCCGGCGAAATAGAACCGGGTAAGCCCCTGGTCTTTCTCGCGGGCCCTCTCGAACAGTTGGTCCAAGTCGTAGCCTGCCTGAAGGACAAAGTACAGATCCACGAAGTCTTTGATGTCGGCTCGGCCAAAGATGGCAATGACCTTGTTGGCAGCGATGTTATCGAGCGAGTCTACGATGATGCCCTCGCGGATGAACCGTTCACCATACTGAGGGCCAAAATCACGCACCATGTCTATCTTGAGGGAGACACTTTGTGCAGGGTGTTTGAGAAAACACTGCTGAAAGTATTGCGATACACGGGCGCGCTCTAACTCGCAGTCGAACTCAAGGGCGATAACTTCCAGCGGCCGTAGCGAGGCTTCCAAGGCCTGGTCGTCCAGAGTGAAGAGGTCAAGGTCATCGCTGAGGCGATGCTGGAGGTGGAAGGCCGCCAGGGCCGATCCACCGGTCAAAAAGAAACGTTGACCGATAGAGGTAGCGAAGAAAGCTTGCAAGAATTTCTTTTGCAGTGTGCTAAGAATGTCGTTAGTCATCTGACCATACCTCAAGAGCATAAGCCCACAGGTCGCGCTGGTAGGGCTTCATCCTCAACCGCTCAAAATTCTCCCGCACATCGTCCACCGTCAGGTAGCGCCAGATGTCCTCCCA
Organism: uncultured Anaerolineae bacterium; assembly: GCA_964390805.1. Classification (GTDB taxonomy): domain Bacteria; phylum Chloroflexota; class Anaerolineae; order VGOG01; family VGOG01; genus CAYMKL01. The sequence goes on from CAYMKL010000090.1 coordinate 18,093, forward strand.
TTTGGCGTACTCCAGGATGCGGGTGATCATCCAGGCCTTTTCGACCTCGTTGTCGCCCCTTAGGATCCGGTGCACATCCTTTTCAGTCAGGTCGTAGTCCCATATGAAGTAGGGACGCTGGGATCGGGCTGATTGGTCACTCATAGTCACTCCTCCTCTACTCAACCACCTCTTCCGCCAACTGCTCCAGAAACTGGACAAAGAACCCAAACCGCTCTTCCGCCAGGCGCTTGGCCGTCTCCGTCCACAGGTAGTCCTTGAAGAAAGCGGCTCGCTTCATGGCGGGACCCTCTGCCAGGCCCACGCGGCACTCGTGGCTCAGCTTGTCCTGCTTGCCCAGGTACAGCAGACCATTGGCAATGGCGCTAGCCCCCAGCTTGTCCAGGATGTCGGCCTCCACCACCACCTTGCCCTCCCAGGAGAAGAGGGCTCCCTGTTCCTCTGGCGACAGGGGACCAAAATCGGTGCCGTGTTCGGCAATGGCCTGGGCTACCCGAGCCGCGAACTCCTCAGGATAGTTCTGTTCGCTGAGATACTTCTTGGCGATGTCCGCGCTGACCCGGCCGTGGATGGAGTGGTCGCAGATGAACATGGAGACGTCGTGCAAAACGGCGGCCACCCGCACCACGTCGGCCACGTCATCGGCGGCCCCTTCGCCCGCCAGAATCCTCTCCGCGTTGCGCAGCACGTTGAGGGTGTGTTGCCAGCGGTGCTCTGCCGCGCGGGGGAAACGGCGCAGCCATTCCTGTTTGCTAACGGCCGCCGTGTCTTCCAGGTATTTCCTGGTGAAAGCGCAGACACGGTCGAATTGAACCTGACTGATCATACAAAGTACCCCCTTCGAAGCTCCGCTGTGCCGCCGGCCACAAAGAGGAACAACGGACCACAGGATTGAACGGACATCTTGCCCTACCGTCCGTTTAACCCCAAAGTCCGCTGTACCTCCGAGGGCAGACGCCACTGCAACTGCTCCTGGTAGGTAGGATGCGGCTTGAAGGGCTGCCGACATTCCTTGATGGTGGCGTTGCCCACGATTTCGATGTCGTTCAGGTCGCCCGTGCCCAGGCCACCCAGCTTGCAGTAGTGAAGATAGCCAACCTCGTCGGGATCGAAGCCCATGATGATCCTGGCCACGGTGTCGGCAGCCAGGAAGTCGGTGCTGGATTTGAAATTAAAATTCTATCTTTCTATGCCGCATCACCACGCTCTGCACCAGCCCCTCGGCTATGAAAAGGGTGATCAGGGAGCTGCCGCCGGAGCTGATGAAGGGCAGGGGGATGCCTATCACCGGCAGCAGACCCAGGTTCATGCCGATGTTCACAAAACTCTGAAAGAAGATCAGAGCAGCCACGCCGCAAGCGATCAGGCGGCCAAAGCTGTCACGAGCCAGGCTGGCCGCTCTCATAATCCGCCATAGGACAATAGCGATTAGGACAAACAAGACCAACGCCCCCACAAAGCCCATCTCCTCACCGATGACGGAGAAAATGAAATCGGTGTGCCGCACTCTCAAGAAATGCAATTGGCTCTGGCTGCCGCTGGCATACCCCTTTCCCAGCCACCCACCGGAGCCAATGCTGATCAGGGCCTGGTCAATGTTGTACCTGGCAGCCGGATCCCGGACTGGGTTAATGAACAGGAGGAGTCTCTTCTGCATGTAGTCCTTGAGTGAGACCCAGATGAGGGGCGTGGTCAGAAGTCCAATGAGTCCGAAAACGCCTAGATGCAGCAGGCGCATCCCGGCCATCAAGACCATGACCAGCCAGATAACCGCCAGGACAATCACCGTTCCTAAATGCGGCTGCTGATAGATCAAGCCCATAGGTACGGCTACATAGATGATGGAAACTAGGATATAGCGGAAACGCCCTATCTCTTTCTCTCGCTGGGCCAGGAATTGAGCCAGGGTGACGATGACCAGCACCTTGGCCAACTCCGAGGGCTGAAAGGAAGAGCCTGAGATCCAGCGTTGCGCTCCATGAGTTGCCTGCCCCACAAAGAGAACCAGGAGCAAAGAGGCGATAGTCAGGGCATAAAGGGCCTTCTGCAGGTTTTCAAGGAAGCGATAATCAATGGCTGCCACCAATAGCATCAAGGCCAGGCCAACCAGGCCCCAGGTAGCCTGCCTGCGAGGCAGGTCTTGCAGATCCGGTGTGTCCAGGGTAGCGCTGTAAACCATGGCTATGCCAAAGGCAATCAAGAGCACAGTGGCAGCCAGCAGCACAAAGTCGAAGTTACGCCATATCTTGCGGTCCATCTGTCATCAAAATCCTGAGTTGGAAGTTGGAGGCTGGAAGGTTGTCTACTTTCTCTGCCGGAGAGCGCCGATGAGGGGGATGTCGGCTATCAGCCGGTTGTGCCTCTTACCCCGAGAGAAGGTGACCTCCACCTCTTCGCGGTCTATCTCAACGTGCTTAGAGATGACGGTGATGAGCTCATCCTTAAGGGTTTGCAAAAGCTCCGCAGAGATCTTGCCCCGGTCGTAGGCCAGCACCAATTGCAAACGCTCCTTGGCGATCTCCCCACTGGAGGGTTTGCGTCGTCCGAATAACCAGTCTAGAATTCCCATGCCTACCCCCTAACCTTGGCGAATAAAGCCAACAAAGCGTTCAATGAGATTGGGCTTCTCTCTGATGTCTAGGAAAGGAACTTTCTGGCCCAGCAGACGCCGGGTGATATTGTGGAAAGCAAGGCTAGACGGAGCCTTATCATCCAAGACAATCGGCACCCCCTTGTTAGCGGAGACAATAATGGCCTTGTCCTCGGGGACAATTCCTATTACGTCTATGGCCAGAATCCCAACGACGTCCCCTGTGCTCAACATGTTGCCGGCACGCACCATCTCCGGCTTGAGGCGGTTGATGATCAGGCTGGCAGGCCCTTTATCCTCGGCCTCGATCAGGCCGAGGATGCGGTCGGCGTCGCGGATGGCTGCGACCTCAGGTGTGGTGATGATGAGCACCTTGTCGGCCGGCGCGATGGCGTTACGGAAGCCCTGTTCGATTCCGGCAGGCGAATCAATGATAACGAAGTCGAAATCGCTGCGCATCTGGTTGCAGATCCGGATCATGTCCTCAGGGCTGACGGCGGTTTTGTCGCGAGTCTGGGCGGCAGGCAAGAGGTGCAGTTCCGGGACGCGTTTGTCCCTGATCAGGGCCTGACGCAAGCGGCAATAACCCTCGACGACATCCACAATGTCGTACACGATGCGGTTCTCCAGCCCCATCACCACATCCAGATTGCGCAGCCCGATGTCGGCATCAATCGCCACTACGCGCTGGCCCAAGAGGGCCAAGGCTACGCTGAGGTTGGCGGTAGCGGTGGTCTTGCCCACCCCTCCCTTGCCCGAAGTTATGGTGATGACCCTGGCTGGCATGATCTCATCTCCTGACTGAGTATACTGATGCTAGTGGTCAGACTTCCACACCTCAACAATGATCCTACCCTCCTGAACGAAGGCCATCTCCGGTGCATTTCTGGGCCGTGGTATATCCTCCGGCGGGCGGGCGATGTGTTCGCCAATGCGCAGTTGTGTGGGAGCCAGATTCAGGGCACATACGATGGACTGATCGTCTCCTATGGCGCCGGCGTGAACCGTACCTCTGAGACTACCCCAGATGACTATGTCGCCTCCCGCGATGACCTGGGCGCCGGCGTTTACATCGCCGATGACCACCACGTGGCCAGGATGTCGGATGACCTGCCCTGAGCGCAAGGTGAAGCGAATCAAGATCCCTCCGCTGAACTCCTCTTTGGTTCCCCAGTCTGGTCCGAGTGGTAGACGGGGGCTGCGTTTCGTCTCCAGACCCAGATGGCGAGCCGCGGCCCTGGTAACGGGTGCTTCGCTAATCACCGTCCCCAGGATGACTTCGTTTTGGGCTAGCAGGGCCTTAATGTGACCTATCTCCTCGATAGATAGTTCCCGCTGACCGACCGCCAAGGCTACCCATCCCCCCTCAAAGAATGAGGCTGTGCCGCTCAGTCGCTCCTCAAGTTCAGCCAAGAGGCCCGCCAGCTCCCCTGTGCCCAGGGTCACTAGCAAACCATCTTTTGTGCCTTTGATGCTAACACTGGCCACAGTCATCTCCACTCCGGTTTCAATGATACCTCATAACGATAGACTTGTCAAAATCGTGCTCATCATGAAAAATGCTATCAAAGCGGCATAGTTCACTCAAATCGCGATCCACAAAACGAAGAGGGCAAGACAACTATGCGCCTTGCCCCTCTCGCGACCTCCCTCGCAGAAAACGTAGGGCATCACGTTGCACGACGTCTTCCAGCCCTGGTCATGTAAGCAAGCGGGCAGCAGCTAAGGTAAATATCCTGGCAGCCTCAACCAGTTTTGTTACCTCCACGTATTCGTTCGGCTGGTGGGCCAGCCTGGCGTCGCCTGGCCCACAGATGATCATGGGGGCGCTGAGCGCCGGCGCAAACTCGACCGCGTCGGTGCAATAGTTCACTCCCTTAGGGACAGGCCGTGTACCAACTACCCCTCGGGCTGAGCCTCGGGACGAAGCCTCGGCCACCACATCACAAAAGCGCTGAACGACCGCTTCCTGCGGCGAGGTCGCCACTGGCATGCGGTCGTTGATCACTTCAAACGAGGCGCAAAAGTCCGGCAGCCGCCGGCCCAGATCAGCGATGAGCTCCTCCACCTGATTCACAATGGCCCCGTGGTCCTGCCCAGGCACGGTGCGCTGGTCTATCGTCACCTCGCACCGGTCAGGCACCACGTTGATCTTTACTCCGCCAACGATGGTGTTAATGCTGCGCGTGAAGCCGCCCAGCAGAGGATGCTCCTCATAATGTGGAACGACCAGCGATTCTAGCTCGCCAATTAGCGCCGTCATCATCATGATAGCGTTCTGGCCGAGATGCGGCATGGCGCCATGGGCGGTCTTGCCGTATGTGGTGATCTTCAACCAGAGAACGCCCTTCTCAGCCACGTAGACGCCGTTGTGACTCGGCTCGGCGACGACCACTGCCTGGACAGGGGCCAGGTCGGACCGAGCGGCTATCTCAGCAGCGCCCAGCATGTCGTGCTCTTCGCCGGCCGTAAAGGCCAGGATGAGATCGCCTTTCAGGGGGAGATTGGCCGCTGCCAGAACCCTGGCCGCTGCGATCATGGCCGCGTTGCCACCTTTCATATCCGATGAGCCGCGTCCCCACAGCTTGCCCTCGATCACCTCGCCCCCAAAGGGGTCGTGTAGCCATTCCTCGGCCCCGACCGGCACAACATCCAGATGGCCGGTGTAAAAGAGAGCCGGAACATCGCCGCTGCTTGTCCTGAGCCCTGCCCTGAGCGCTGTCGAAGGGATAGTGGAAGGGCCCTTCAGCCGGGCCAACACACTGGCCCGAGTCGGGGTATGATGCACCATCTCAACGGTCAGGCCCGCTTCGCGAAGGACGCCGGCCACGTACTCAGCGATCTCCAGCTCATCACCGGGCGGGTTGATGCTCTTAAAGCGTACCAGATCGCGGCATAGGCCCACCACCTCGGCCTCGTGTATCCGGCTCAGGAGATCATCATAGCTTGGGGACACCATATTCCAACCCCTTTCCTCAGTGGACGTCCACTGCATCCAGAGCTAGCCTCGTAGCTCAGGAAGAATCTGTTCGTAGTAATCCAGCGACTCCGGGTTGACCAAAGCGTCCCTGTTCAGCACCGGCCTGCCATTGACGATGTTAGTGACAGCACTTTCGACCTTCTTCATGCTGTAGGTGTAAGGAACATCTGGCACCTCTATGATCAGAGCCGGAACGTGCCGGGGCGAGGCATTTTCCCGCAGCGCTTTCTTGATCGTGCTTTTCAACTCCTCTGTCAGAGAGAAGCCCGCGGCAGGTTTCACGAACAGGATGATGCGCTGATCGCCCTGCCAACTCTGCCCTATGGCCAGGCTGTCCGCAACCCCCGCCAGCCTTTCCACCACGTTGTATATCTCGGACGTACCGATGCGCACTCCAGCGGGTTTCAACACGGCGTCGGAACGGCCATAGAAGGTTATGCCGCCTGTGTCGCTGTGTATCACGATGTAATCCCCGTGACGCCAGACATTCACATCGGGATAGAAAGTGAAGTAGGCATTTCTGTACTTCTGGCCGTCAGGATCGTTCCAGAAATAAAGCGGCATGGAGGGGGAGGGCGCCTCGCACACGAGCTCGCCCTGCTGATCGAGTATGGCGTTGCCCTCTTCGTTATACGCCCGCACCTTCATCGCCAGAGCTGGCCCCTGCAACTCGCCGGCGTACACCGGGCTGATGGGATTGCCCGCAGCGAAGCAGCCGTTGATGTCCGTGCCGCCAGAGATGGAATTGAAATGCAGGTCTTGCTTGATCTCTCGGTAGACGTACTCAAAGCCCTCCGCCGAAAGGGGAGACCCGGTTTGCGATATCTGTTGCAGCGAAGACAGGTCGTAATCCCGGCTAGGCTTCACCCCCTGCTTTTGGAGGTAATTGATGTAAGTTGCGCTGGTGCCGAAAACGGTTATTCCTTCATCCTGAATGAGTTTCCACATCGCCCCTGTATCAGGGTAAAGCGGATTGCCGTCGTACAGGACCACCGTAGCCCCCACCGCCAGGGAGCTCAGCAGCCAGTTCCACATCATCCAACTGCAGCTCGTTATGTACATGATCCTGTCTTGGCGCTTCAAGTCGGTGTGCAACAGGAGCTCTTTCAGGTGATTGATCAGAATGCCGCCAGCCCCCTGCACCATACATTTGGGCTTGCCCGTGGTCCCAGAGGAGAACATGATGTACACGGGATGGTCAAAAGGCAGTTGCTCGAATTGAATGGTGGGTTGTTTTTCCCTGGCCAGGAATCCCTCGTAATGTACGGCGTTGGGCATGGGGCCAATGTCGGCCTTCTCTGTCACATAAGACACCACGATAACCTTTTCCAGGGAGGGGATTTCTTTCGCCACTTTCGCGGCGTTTCCCAGGGTATGGAAGAGCCTGCCCTTATAGAAGTAACCGTCGGCAGCGAAGAGCACCTTCGGCTCCACCTGGCCGAGACGGTCCAGCGCTGCCCGGGGGCCGATGTCCATAGCGCAGGAGGCCCACGTAGCGCCCATGCTGGTCGCAGCCAGCATGGCGATGGCCGTTTCCATCAGGTTGGGCATGTAACCCACCACCCGGTCTCCCGGAGCAACACCCATCTCCCGCAGCGATTGGGCCAGGCGCGCCACCGTGTCGTAGAGTTCCCCATAGGTCATGGTGGCCGATTTCTGGGTTTCCCCCCTGAAAATGAAAGCCAGGTGGTCGTCTCTGTGTCTTAACAGGTTCTCGGCAAAATTCAAGCTCGCGCCGGGAAACCACCTGGCGCCGGGGAACTTGCTCGTTAGCGAAGCGGCGTCATCAACCACCCCGTCATATCCACGCGAAGACTTGATCTCCCCAAATTCCCACATAGTCGCCCAGAAATCCGGTATGTTCTCGATTGACCAATTCCACAGTTGGGCGTAGGAGTCAATATCGAGGTCGTGTTTTTCGTTGACAACACCGATAAACCGGGCTATATTGGCCCGGTTCTGGCGTTCCTCGGAAGGCTCCCAAAGTGGCTTTTTCATGGGATATTCCCCCTTTCGGTGTAGATCACTTTGTGGGACAACTGGTCGCTCAGTGGAAACAACCAGAATTATACCACATTATCCTCCCACGACCAAACTTTTGTGTGAAGAGGAACATCGCTCGTAACCAGGCCAAGGTCTCGCCCCGTTGGGCGAAGGTGTCGCTCTGTTGATAGAAGATTGGATTCAGGAAGGCATTGAGCAGGGGCTTCAGCAAGGGCATCAGCAGGGGCTTCGACAGGGACTGGTGGAAGGCACAGGGCGTACACAGCGGGAAAACCCCCGCTACTTCAAGGCGGAGATGCAGAACCTGGGCTTCGACACCGGCAAGACGGAGACGCCCATCGTGCCGGTCATGCTGGGCGAGGCCCCGCTGGCCAAGCAGTTTTCGGCGCGGCTTTTCCAGGAGGGGGTCTTCGCCATGGCCCTGGGCTTCCCCACCGTGCCCCGTGGGCAGGCCCGCATCCGCGTTATGAACACCGCCGCCCACAGCCGGGATGACCTGGACAAGGGGCTGGCGGCCTTTGAGAGGGTGGGCAGGGAGTTGGGGGGCATTGGCTGAGGGATGGGCAACGAGTGACGAGGCAATCCTGCATGAGGTCTTGCGGGCTCGCTTTGGGCTATCTCGGCAGTGTGCAGTTACTTACTTGCAAATGCACTACTTTCATGCTATACTTCATAGCACCCAAAGCGGGGGGATGGGCAGAGCATTAGGGGTGTAAGGCGAGCAGTCAGGCATTGGTTTTGGGGAAGGAGGTCAAGGTGAAAAAAGATGAAAAACTGAGGGGATTCTACGACGAGGAAACGCGGAAGGTCGTAGAAATCCTCAAAAACGCCGATCCTGAGAAGATCATTCGCTTTGGGTCTTCTGTGTGGGGTACGCTCAGTGAGGACAGCGACATTGATCTTTGCGTCCTAAAGCATCTCGAAGGTGGTTCTGTCCGAGAGAAACAGCGATTGCGGCGCTTGCTCTCACGATACAAATACGCTTACCCAGTGGACATTGAGTTGCACGTCTACTCCCCAGAGGAGTATGAGGAGCGGCTGAGAAAGGGGAGCATCTTCCTCAGGGAAATCGAGAAGGGGGAGGTGGTATATGCTCGCCGGTGAGTTCGAGGAGCTAGCCGCAATCTGGCTCGGGAAGGCGAAGGATGACCTGCGGTGCGCCCAACATGATTTCGGTGGTCAGTTCTACACCCAGACCTGTAAAGCGCAAGAGCCGCTGTCAGCAGGCTGTGGAGAAGGCTCTCAAGGCTTACCTGTTCTCGCGCCATGTTGAGTTGATCCGTACGCACATCCTGCCCAGGTTACTGGCGCGATGCGTTGACTGTGACCAGGATTTCAGGCAGATGGAAGCAGCCTGTGATCTTCTGACGGATTATTACATTGACACTCGCTATCCAGAGATTGGTGTGTCATATACCAAGGGGATGGCCAGAGAGGCCATAGAGTTAGCAGGTCAGGTCTTGGGTTTTGTGGAGGAAAGATTGTGATGTGCCGAGATTGACTTCAGCACCCAACTGGAGCGGGTGGCGGACAGCCGGTAGCTTCCGTCAACGAATACCAAACGAATAAACGAATGAGAGCTGCGGTCAGAACTCATTCGTTTATTCGTTGCCTCATTCGTTAACAGAATGCAGCCCATCTGCTGAACCGCCCATCCCGGCAGGCATTGGACGTAGACAACCTCAAAATTCTCAAATCTGTCAAAATTCATCATTAACAGGCCGTATGAAGCGGTTCTGATTTGCATTGTTTACAGTCTTATGCTACAATAATCGTGCCTCGGAAAAAGGTTGGTCGAGATACATCTGGGCCGCTACCACTCACATCGAAGCTCTGGGTTGAAGACTGACCCTGCAAAGGAACCAGTGGTGACATCCCACATCCCGCCGCCATGCCCTGAAAAGCGGCGGCGATTCTGCACGCCTGACCAATGACTATACGCAACGCCAGTATTAGGCGCTCCATGAGCGCCTGAGACTGGCGTTTTTGTTTGCCCCGCCGCCGATGGCCGGAGTGGGCACCTTGACTACCTTTAAGGTCAGTCCTGCCCAGTCGTAAGCAATAGGAAGAGTTTCAAGTTTCGCGAAAAGGCGGTGGATGGCACCGTCTACAACACATAGAGAAGGTTTGCCATGCGTTCAAAAATACGTTTCGTTACGTTATTAGGATTGCTGCTTGCTCTTCTGGTCTCTGGCGTGGTCTACGCGACCACCATCGCTGTGGACGGCGACCCTGCCGACTGGCCTGCGGAGGCAAAATTGGTCACAGACCCTTCTGATTCAGGTGGCGGCGGAGGTGATATATCGGACGTCTATTTCACCAACGACAGCACCAATCTCTACTGGCGCTTTGACACCTATGCAGCCTCTGATTGGATGGAACTGGATACAGTACTGATTTGCATGGACACGGATAACAATCAGAGTAACGGCAGTTCGGATTGCTGCGGTGGCGGGTTCAAGACAGATTATGCCCTCGAAATAATGGAAAACAGCTTTCAATTAAGAGACGCGACTGATGGAAGCGGTTGCGGCAATGCGGCCTCGAGTACTGGTTCGGCTGCTACCGCGGATAGCACTACGGAGGTAAGGGCCTTACTTAGCGAATTAGGCATTACCTCCAATCGTACCATTCCCTCGCAAATTGAAACTTTTGGGTCGGGGGATGTGGTATCAGGTCTATCACCCCAGGTTCCTGGACCAACGGTGGTCAGGCTGGATGGTTTCACGGCTCGCTCGGTAGAGACCCTTTGGGGCTTCGGCGGCGCGGCGGCGCTGCTGGTGCTGGCCGCCAGCGGGCTAGTATTGCGTTGCTGGGTGCGGCGCTCGCAAGTCCTACAATAATATCGTTCAAGGTCAGCGACGATTCCCCCCGTCATCTCATCATCAGCTATCCGCGGTTTTCCTTCGACAGGCTCAGGACACCGTCTGCGCATCCGCGGTTCTGGAGCACAACACCGAATTGAGAATACAACGAATAAGGAGCAATATCTATGCCACCCTTGCAAGAACACAAACCCCCTTGATCCTTCCAGGACGAGCTATCCCAAATCAAGCCGCGCAAGCCCTACAGCAAACCCGAGATCATCGTGGAGCTGGAAATGGAAGTGCGGGCGGGCTCGCCTCTCTCACCCCCTGACTTTCCAAGCCCGCCTGGCTGGACGCGGCCCTAGCGAGCGCGCTCTGGACAAGGGCTGGCAGGCTGGACATCACTGACCTTGCTTTCCCAAACAACACGGGTGGTGACATGGTCTTTGGCTACGACACCCTGGGGTGTTTGACACCCCAGTAGGGGCAACCACCACGGGTTGCCCCTGGTGCGATGGTGAATAGAGAGGCCCTCCTCAAAACTCGGAGGGCCTTTCTTGTACACCCGGCAGGGGCGATGGCCAGGGGGTGAAGTCCCCGGAGCACCCTGAGCTTGTCGAAGGGTGCGGCTTTGTAGGACCTGCATCCTTCGATAGGCTTCGTCGTGGGCTACATGGTGAGCCTGTCGCTTGTACTGAGCCCAGTCGAAGTGAATTACCCCCCAGCAAGCTGGGGGGCATCTAAGAATCGCCCCACAGCGAGAGTTGAACTGCACCTTGTTGGTGTTCATGATACTCAATATCAGTAGACCGCAATGGGTCGAGTTAAGCTGAAAGAATAGCCGGTTTGTG
>CAYMKL010000091.1:0-1659 GCA_964390805.1 uncultured Anaerolineae bacterium
CGGCTGTCACGGCTCAAGTGGCGGTCGCGGCCTAAAAACCTACCCTTGAAAGGGGGGTTGGGGGGAGGGTGAGGGCAGCGCCTCTTGACCAGAGCCAAGGACTGGGGTATAATGATTGCGCTATCGAATGCAGTGAGGTGATTGAGGTGAGAAAAAACAAAGAGGTGCAATTGTTAGGGCGATACATTGTCGCTGACCCGAGGATTTGTCATGGCAAGCCAACCTTTCGCGGAACGCGCATCATGGTTTGGCAAGTGCTGGAGATGCTCGCAGAGGGATTGGCTTGGGAAACTATCATTGAGGAATGTCACAACAGTATTACCAGAGATGCCATTGCAGAGGCCATTAGATTATCGGGCGAGGCATTTCTCAGACATGCAGACGGGTTTGTGCTGGAGCCAATACCGGCATGAGCATCTTGGAAAGTCAGAATACAGAATAGCCCCGGCCCCTGGGTGCAGAGCCTTGGGCCGGGGCGGCTTTTTCGCTGCCAGGGAATCGTCGTGAAAGTACAGCGAAGCGGCATTGTCCTGCCATGCCGAACTAGGGTTGATGGTGGTCCAAACGAGAAAACCCTCGATATTCGCCAGGACGCAGCCATTGTCTTCATAACAAAGTCAAAACGGAGGTAATTGCGATGAGAGAAAAACAAGCAGTGAACACGACACTGACCGAGGCCGAGCGCCATCTGCGCAGCCTGTCGCCCGAGCGGCTACTGGTGGCCAATGACTTTCTGGCGTACCTGCAAGAACGCGAAGAAAATGAGGCCACCGCCGAGTTGCTGAGCATCCCCGGCTTTGAGGCGGCCTTGCGGCGCGCCGTCGAGCAAGCCGATAGGGGTGACGTCGTGCGCTTTGAGGATATCCGCCGCGATGTATGAGATTCGGCTAACCCACGACGCGCAGAAATTCTACCAGGCAGCCGATGACCCGCTGGCCAGAAAGCTGAACTGCTGCTTTGACCAACTGCGGCACAATCCTCATAGGCATCGCAACATCAAGCGACTGAAAGGCCTACTGGCTGGGCATTGGCGTTATCGAGTGGGTGACTGGCGCGTGGTGTACCGCGTGGACGAGGACGAACAGGCCGTCACCGTGATCCTCATCGCCCACCGCAGTGAAGTGTATAGGTGAGCATTCAGGGCAGAGTCTTCGACGGACAGTCCCCAGTAGTGCGAGGGAATCGAGCCAGAGGTCTGGGAGTTCCAGATCGGCGGCTACCAGGTCTTGCACAAGTGGCTCAAAGACCGCAAGAGCCGTAAGCTTACCTCGACGAGCTCTTCTTGTGGAGGTGACATGAACACAAAACGCTCTCTCTACCTGGGGCTGCTCGTCGCGGCCCTGATCCTGGCTGCCTGCGGCCCCGAGGCCACGCCAGAACCGACGGCCACGCCGCTCCCGCCAACGGCTACCGCTACCACGCCGGTGCCGGCGCCGACACCTGAACCGCCTACTTCCACTCCTGAGCTACCGACACCGACACCCGCGCCGCCTACCCCCACCCCTGAGCCGCCGACACCGACACCTGAACCGCCTACTTCCACCCCCGAACCAGCGACACCGACTCCCGAACCGCCCACCCCCACCGCCACGCCAGAGCCGACGCGCATCCAGTTTGAGCCAGGTGCGACGTCGGCGACCGTGACGGGCAGTATTGGGC
>CAYMKL010000091.1:1759-28541 GCA_964390805.1 uncultured Anaerolineae bacterium
TGATGGAAGTGTTCATCACATCGCCGAACAACGATGTTCTCCTGGACGTCTTGGGAGCGGACGGGACCGTCTTGAAGAGGCATCCCGTCGGCGAGCCCTACTGGCGCGGTGAGTTGCCCTCCACGCAGGACTACTTCATCAACGCCGTCTCGGTCGGAGGGGAGACGGACTACACGCTGGAGGTGATCATCAGAGCCCGCATCCAGTTTGAGCCAGGTGCGACGTCGGCGACCGTGACGGGCAGTATTGGGCAGGGCGCTGTTGAGCACTACGTGCTCCGTGCCCTGGCAGGCCAGATGATGGAAGTGTTCATCACATCGCCGAACAACGATGTTCTCCTGGACGTCTTGGGGGCGGACGGGACTGTCCTGAAGAGGCATCCCGTCGGCGAGTCCTACTGGCGCGGTGAGCTGCCTTCCACGCAGGACTACTACATTAACGCTGTCTCGGTCGGAGGAGGGACGGATTACACCATGGAAGTGATCATAACCACACCGTAGAACCTGAACCGAAGTCACGGAGAGATGGGAGGCGCGGCAAGCTTGATAAAGGGTGGTAGAGTATTGCTGAGAAAGGGGGATAAATGGTAAGAATTGTGACCGATTCTACTTGTGACCTGCCTCAGGAGGCGCTGGAAGAACTGGGGATCGTGGTTGTGCCGCTGGTAGTGCGCATCGGAAACGAGGAGTTCCTGGAAACCGACTTGAGCCGGGAGGAGTTCTGGGCAAAGGTGGAGGCTGCTCGTGCGCAGGGGCTTTTCCCCCAAACGTCTCAGCCCTCACCGGGGGCTTTTGAGAATGTTTTCGCCAGCCTCGTTGATGGGGGAAACGAGGTGGTTTGCGCTACGGTGACCAGCAAGCACAGCGGCACGTTCAACAGTGCGTCGGTCGCGGCGCGGAAGTTTGGCGGGGCGGTGGGGGTCTTCGACTCCTGGTTGTGTTCTCTAGGCCTTGGGTTCATGGCCCTGGCTGCCGCGCGTTCTGCCCGCGAGGGTGCCAGCTTGAGCGAAGTACTGGCTCTGTTAGAGCAAATGCGAGATCGGACGGAAATCTTTCTGGTGATGGATACGATTGAATACCTCAGGATGGGCGGCAGGGCGAACGCCATTATCCCCATCTTGTCAAAGGTGATGCAGTTCCTGCAAGTGAAGCCCATCATCCGCTTTGTCGAGGGGGAACTAAAGCTGATCGGGCAGGCCCGGACGTTCCCTGCTGCTCTGAAGAGGGTAGAACAACTGATGAAGGAGTTCCAGCCGTTTGAGCACCTGGCGGTTGCGCACACTCGCCGGCCTTTTGATGCACAAGCTTGGGCTGAGCGTCTGGGAGCAAGCATGGAGTTTCAGGGCCGAGTCCCGGTGGTGGAAATCGGCCCAACTTTGTCCTGTCATGCCGGGCCACGGTTGACGGCAGGGCTATTGGTGCAGAGGGGAGGATAGCATCAAGTTGATTCTGCTACCTATGCCCCAACGTCTTCACTGCTTGGGGGGAAGCCACCGGCTCCAACCTGAGCGTTTCATCTGGCTGAAGGGGGACCCCACCGGTGATTTGCTGCGCACGGGACAAACCCTTCAGGAGGCGCTGGCCTCCGTCGGGCCTCGATGGGAATTGACGGCGGCTCCGGGCGATGACGCGAGCCGCTTGGGGGCCATCATCCATGTGGACTCAGCGCAGGTGCCCTGGCCCGAGGGGTATCGCCTGACCATCGGTGCGGATGGCATCCACATCGTGGCCCACGATGCGGCGGGCGCGCTCTACGCTGCCATGACGATGAGGCAAATCGCTCGCCAGTGCGTCGGCGCGGGGGAACTGCCCTGTCTGCGCATCGAGGACTGGCCCGACTTTCCCCACCGTGGCGTGATGCTCGACATGAGTCGAGACAAGGTTCCTACTATGCAGACCCTGTACGCGCTGGTGGATCTGCTGGCCGAGGTGCGAATCAACCAGCTTCAGCTCTACACCGAGCACACCTTCGCCTATCGTAACCATCGGGAAGTGTGGGAGCAGGCGTCGCCCATGACGGGCGAGCAGGTCATGGCCCTGGACGCCTCCTGCCGCCAACGCTTCATCGAGTTGGTGCCCAATCAGAACTCCTTCGGCCACATGCACCGCTGGTTGAGGCATCCCCGCTATCGCCATCTGGCCGAGACCCCCGCTGGCTTCCAGAGCCCCTGGGGCGACGATCCCTTCAGTCTGTGTCCGCTGGAGCCTGGCTCCCTGGAGCTGCTGGCCGAGCTGTACAATGAACTCCTCCCCCACTTCTGCAGCCGCCAATTCAACGTGGGCTGCGACGAGACCTTCGATCTGGGGCAGGGGAGGAGTCGGGCCGCCTGCGAGGAGCGGGGCGTGGGTCGGGTGTATCTGGAGTTCCTGCTGAAGGTCCACCGCTTGGTGCAGCGGCACGGGCGGACGATGCAGTTCTGGGGCGACATCATCCTGCACTACCCTGATCTTATCCCTGAGCTGCCGAGAGGCGTCGTCGCTCTGGAATGGGGCTACGAGGCCGATCACCCCTTCGCCAAAAACGGCCAGAAGTTCGCCCAGGCGGGTGTGCCCTACTACGTCTGCCCCGGCACCTCCAGTTGGAACGCCATCGCCGGCCGCACCGCCAACGCGCTGGGCAATCTGTGGAACGCCGCCGAGAGCGGGCTGGCCCACGGCGCTATCGGCTACCTGATCACCGACTGGGGCGACTACGGGCACTGGCAGCATTTGCCCGTTTCCTTTCTGGGCTACGCCTACGGTGCGGCGGTGAGTTGGGCAGCGCAGGCCAATCGAGACCTCGACCTGGCGCGGGCTCTCGATCTCCACGCCTTTCAGGACGCGGCCGGTGTGATGGGCCGTCTGGCCTACGACTTGGGAAATGCCTATCAGGAGCCCGGCCTGCTTGTCCCAAACGCCTCCCTGCTGGCCTTGCTCCTACTTCGTCCCGACCAGCCTGTGACAGAAGGCGACTGGCCGGGTCTGACGGTTGAGGGGCTGGAGCGAACGCTGGAGTACGTGGATCGAAAGATGGCTCCTCTCTCCCTGGCACGCATGGCCCGTCCAGACGCGGAGCTGATCGCCGACGAGTTCCGCAACGCAGCCGCTTTGCTACGGCACGCCTGTCGCCTGGGAATTGCCCGCCTGCAGGCGGAGAGCGGCGAGATCGCCTCCATCGCAATGGACACGCGGCAGGCTCTGGCCAGCGAGTTGCAGGGAATCGTGGCCGAATATCGGCGGCTGTGGCTGGCCCGCAACCGGCCGGGCGGACTGGCCGACAGCGCAGGTCGGATGGAGCGGCTGCTCGGCATGTATCGGGTGGAATGTCTTTAGAAATCGAAGCAGTCATCAAAACGCGCTCCGCGCTGTAGCGTCTAGCTAGAAATCATCCTGAGCTTGTCGAAGGATGACTTTTGCTAGTGAAGACGGGAAGGTTCTTCTTATGCAGATACTAGATGTGCGTTCCAAAAGTTCTTAGGGTATAATTGGGGCCCAAACGAGAAAGGAGGCCTCAGTTGAATGAGACGTGCACCTTACAAATATGGAATCAAACTCAGCGGTAAGGAAAAGCAAGAACTCCGCCAAGCCAAAAAGAAGGGCTGCAAGAATGCTCGGCTGGTGATCCGCACTCTGATCATCTTGTGGGCTGGCGAGGGCAGAACAATTGCTCAAACCGCCAAGTTGTTGGGCTGCTGCGAACAAACCGTCTTGAATTGGCGCAAGAGATTTCTGGATCGCCGAGCTGAAGGTCCAGTAGCAGCCCTGATGGATTTGCCCCGCAGTGGTCGCCCACCCATCTATAGGGCTCGAGAGCGAGCGCTGGTCGTCGCTATGGTGTGCGAGACCCTGCATGAGCACGAGCAACCCCTCAGCCGCTTTTCCATCTCTGACTTGCACCGTATTGTGATCAAAGAGGAAGGATTGGCAAGCCTCAGTCACGGTAGCTTGGCGCGTATTCTGGATGAAAACGTACTGAAACCGTGGCAATATACCTACTGGCTCTTCCCGCGAGACCCCGATTTTGTCAACAAAGCCTGCATTGTCTTGGATTTGTACGCCGGCTTTTGGAAGGGCCAACGCTTGGGGCCCAATGAGTTCCTTCTGTCGTCCGATGAAAAGGCTATCCAAGTTCTGAAACGATGTCACCCTGGGCTGCCAGCGATTCCTGGTTACGTGCAACGAGTCGAGTTTGAGTACGAGCGGTTGGGAACCGTGGCCTATCACGCGGCCTGGGATGTCTTCCGAGGTCAGGTCTTTGGCCGCGTGGCTCCCAACACTTGCATCGCCACGTTCAACCAACTGGTCGATTCGATCATGACGCAAGAACCTTATCAAAGCTCCGCCCGAACCTTTTGGATCGTAGATGGTGGCTGCGCTCACCATCCAAACACCTTCCCGGCACGACTGAAGGGGATGTACCCCAATGCGGTAGCAGTGTCGTTGCCGACGCATTCCAGTTGGTTGAACCAGATCGAGATCTACTTCTCGATTGTGCAGCGCAAGGTGCTGACACCAATGGATGTGGCGAGTGCAGAGATTCTGACGAAACGACTGTTGGACTTTCAGGATTATTATCAGGAAACAGCCAAGCCCTTTAGTTGGAAGTTCACGGCAGCAGATCTGAAGAAACGTCTCGATGCTCTCAAAGACTTCGTGGCAGCTTAGCTTTACCCTAAGAACTTATGGAGGAGACCTCTAGGGGGATACCATGACCAACAAGCAACTCGAAACTCGAAACCCCAAACCCGCCAACCGTAGATCGAACTGGCGCTCGCTGCCCCGCAACGTCTGGGCCGTCAGCCTGACCAGCTTTTTCATGGACATCTCCAGCGAGATGGTGATCAACATCCTGCCGCTGTTTCTGTCCAACGTGCTGGGGGTGAAAACCAACGTCATTGGCCTGATCGAGGGCATCGCCGAGGCCACGGCCAGCCTGCTCAAGGTGTTCTCTGGCTGGCTTTCGGACAAACTACGGGCCCGCAAGTGGCTGGCCGTAGCTGGGTATGGCCTCTCGTCGCTGGCCAAGCCGTTCTTCTACGTCGCCAACTCGTGGGTGGTGGTGGCCGGCGTGCGCTGGGCCGACCGGGTGGGCAAGGGTGTGCGCACCGCGCCCCGCGACGCGCTGGTGGCCGATAGCATTGACGAGCGACACCGGGGGCTGGCCTTTGGCTTGCACCGCGCTGCTGACACCGGTGGGGCGATGCTAGGGCTGGTCATCGCTCTGATCGTAGTGTGGATGGCGCAGCGCAGCAACATGGTTCTGGGGCGTGCTACCTTTCAGACGGTGGTGCTGATCAGCCTGATTCCGGCGTTCCTGGCCGTGCTCTCGCTGGCCATTGGCGCGCAGGACGTGTCGGTCAAAGAGGCGCGCAAGGCTCCGACCGTTTCCTTCCGCGGACTGGGCCGACCCTTCGCCATCTTCATGATCATCGTCGGCATCTTCGACCTGGGCAACTCGTCGGATGCGTTCCTGGTGCTGCGGGCCAGTGAGCGGGGGCTGAACGTGGTGCAGGTGTTGGGGATGCTCGTCACTTTCAATCTGGTGTACACCCTGCTCTCCACTCCTGCCGGGTCGCTGTCCGACCGCATCGGGCGGCGCAAGCTCATCATCGGCGGCTGGCTGATCTACGCGCTGATTTACTTCGGTTTCGCAGTGGCGGGGACGGGCTGGCACGTGTGGGTGCTGTACGCTGTTTATGGGGCCTACTACGGCCTGGCCTACGGCACGACCAAGGCAATGGTGGCCGACATCGTGCCAGCCGAGCTACGGGGCACGGCCTACGGGACGTATAACGCTGTGTTGGGCATCCTGGACTTCCCGGCCTCGCTCATCGCCGGACTGTTGTGGTCGGGCGTGCCGGCGTGGGGATGGAACGGCTTTGGCCCATCGGCGCCGTTTGCCTTCGGTGGGATGCTTGCTCTCGTGGCAGCGGCGCTGATGGCCCTATGGTCGCCGCGGCCAAGTGTCTCTGTATGAAACAAGAATAGGAGGACAACCATGTTTGGAAAACGGAACCTACCCAAGGTGCTGCACATCATCCTGGTGAGTGCGCTACTGCTATCGGTTGCCTTGCTGATGAGGGGCGGACTGGCAGGAGCCAATGTGAGCATGGGAGCGGAGGTGCAGGGGAGCAGGGGGGCGGGGGAGCAATCGCCAATATCCAATACCCAATCTCCAACCTCCAAGCCTTCGACTGGGCTCAGGGCAGGCCTCCAATCTCCAACCTCCAGCCGCACTATCACCTACGCCTACGACGACGCTGGGCGACTGGTGGGGGCCGACTACGGCGACGGCCAGGGCATCACCTACACCTACGACGAGGCCGGCAACCTGCTACAGCGGGAGGTCTACGGGATGGCGACGGCGACCCCGACGCCCACCAGCACCCCCGCGCCGACGCCTACACCCACGCCAACAGTGATGGTGGAGGTGTACTTGCCAATGCTGTTCAAAGGCCTGCCCTGAGCCCTGCCCTGAGGTTAGCCGAAGGGGTAGCAGAAAGGTCGCTGAGGGGGCTGGGCGGCACCCTACTCTACCCTCAGGTTTAGGAACAAGGAGGAGCAAGATGCTTTCCACAACCACTGGACGCTGCATTTGCGTGCTGGTCATGCTGGCTCTACTCCTGACCGGGCTGCTGTCGCCGGCCAGGCCCGTCCATGCTGGGTTTCCCGAGGCGGATACCGGCACCGACGGTGCTAAGAACAGCGGTCAGGGCAGCGATCTTGTCTCGTCGTCCGTCGGGGAGGACCATTTCGATACAGGGGCAAAAGAGAATGGCTCCGACGGGTGGCTTGCTCTCATGATAGAAGAGCTCATGTCCTCCTGGTGGACGCTCTTCATCGAAGACCCCATCTCGGCAGGTGGAGGTGAGTTTCGCCAGACCTGGCCGTTATTGTCCCTCGGTGGGCTGATTCCCCTCGACTTCATCCTCATCTATGGTCCTGACCTGCAGTTCAAGAGCCCCTTCAATGACGGTCGCACCCAGTTTCCCCCCTGGTTACTGACCGGGGCGCTTACCAGCAACACCATCATCCGTATCGTGGAGTTTGAGGACAGGACGGTTGCCCCTAGTCGGGCCTATATCAATGTCTTTGTCTCAAACGACACCCTGGTGCTCAGGGACGATGGCACAGGAAACTTCGTTGCCCTAGGCCCTGAGAAGTATCAGATCACACGGATCGGGAATTATTACTACCTGATGGACCCCATCCGCGAGCGGGTCTACATCTTCCGCAGCAGGTGGGCTGGTTGGGACTTTGGGACACCGGTCGTCCAGTACATCAGAAGGGTGGGGGAGGTGGTCTACATCCTGGACCGCAACAACAACAGCCTTTCCTACACCTACAACGCCGACAACCTTCCCACCCGTATCGAAGATGGTCTTGGACGGTCCCTTGAGCTTACTTACGTCAACAGTGCCGACATTGCGGATAGACATCTCAGCACCGTGTCTGATGGATATGGAAGGACGGTAGTTATCAACTATCAGCAGATGACCTGTCGAGGCAGGCAAGAGGAGGTGGTTGCCTCTTTCACGGACCCCATGGGACAGACTACCACGATGGAGCACTACGACCCTGCCAACACCAACTGCAACCTTCTCCAGAAGATCAATCGTCCTATGGGCAATTCCCACATTGACCAGACCTGGACCCAGAATCCTCATGGGGTTGATGCGGTTAATTCTCAGAAGGATGCCTATGGAAACGAGACCACGCTTGGCTTCACAGAGGATGTCAACGAAAACATCATCACCACTGTGACCCATCCCGACGGCAGCCAAAGGGTGTTTCACCATGAGAGGGAACGCTATCCTCTTGATGTCACCGACGAGACAGGCAAGCAGTTCACTGTGGGCTACAACGACGACTGGCAGAGGACGTCCATCACCGACCGTCTGGGAGACACCACTGAGATGGCCTACCACGACGAATCGGGCAAGATTGCCACCTACACCGACGCTGAGGGGAACACGACCACCTATACCTACACTGCTCAGACCCAGACCTTCACCAACCCGGACAACGCCGAGGCCATCCCCTTCACCTTCTACAACCTGACCCAGGTGGACTACCCTGATGACAGCCACGAGATATTCGCCTACGACGCCCGCGGCAACGTGGTCAGCTACACCAATCAACTGAGCAGCACCTGGACCACAACCTACAACGAACGGGGCCAACCCCTGACCATCACCAATCCGGAGGGCGGCGTGACCACCTACACTTACTACGCCGACGCCACCCTGGCTTCCAGCACCGACTCGGACGTTGGTATCACCACTTATGCCTACGATGATTACAAGCGGCTCTCCACCATCACCCGGCCAGACGATAGTACCGTTCATTTCACTTACGACCTCAGCGACCGGCTGCTGAGCGTCACCGACGAACTGAGCCGTACCACGGCCTTCACCTACGACGCCAACGGCAACCTGGCCACGGCGACTGATCCCCTTGGCCTGACCGTCACTTACGCCGATGACCTGATGGACCGGGTTGCCTCCATCACCGATACTGTAGGACAAGTTGCCAACTTGTCCTACGACGAGTTGGGTCGGCTGGCTTCCATCACCAACCGCAATGGCTACACCACCACCTACACTTACGACCCTCGTGGCTGGCTCACCGGCGTCACCGACCCGCTGAGCAACGCCTGGACCACCGCCTACGACGACGAGGGAGTACCCAGCGCCTTTGCCACGCCCCTGGGCTTCACTACTGCTTTCCAAACCGACAAACTGGGCCGCACCACTGCCATCACCGACCCTGTGGGACAAGTTGCCAACTTGTCCTACGACGAACTGGGCCGACTGACCTCCGCCACCAATCGGGAAGGCCGCACCACGAACTACGCCTACGACGACGGCGGGTGGCTGACCGGCGTCACCCATCCCGTCATCGGCACGGCGACCTACACCCGGAACGATTTGGGGTTGCCTACCCGCATCACCGATCAGTGGGGCAAGCATTGGGACTTCGGGTATTCCCCCATGGGGCGCACGGCTGTCTTCACTGATCCCCTGGGCAACGAGTGGACCTACGCCTACGACACGCGGGGCCGGCTTGACCAAGTCGCGTACCCCGACACGACCGCCAGCATCTTCACCTACGACGACGCGGGGCAGGTCACGCAGGTGGCCTATGCTTCGACTAGGCTCAGCACAGGCCCCGGCGGCCCCACCCTGGACTATACCTACGACGACGCCGGGCGGCTGTTGACGGCGAGCAATTTGACGCTGACCTACGACCAGCGGGGCGACGTCACCAATAGCCAGGACGGTGCTGCCTCCTTCGGGGCTACCTACGACGACGGACGGCGGTTGGAAACCGCGACCTACGACGGCCTAGCCACCGTGACCTACACCTACGATGAGCGGGACCTCTTGACCCGTGTGGAGGACGACCTCTCAGGGGCATGGATGACCTTCACCTACGACGACGACAGTCGCCTGACCGGCATCACTCGCTCCAACGCCGTGGACACGTACTTCACCTATGACAGCGCTGGTCGGGTGACCCGTATCGAAGATGTGGGGCCAGAAGACGGCTGGCCGCCTGTGGCTGATCAGCAGTTCACGCTCAACGCCGAGGGAGACGTCATTGGGGTTGTGCGGACCTTGCCGCTGGATCCAGCCCCTGCTGGACAAGCTATCAGCCTGGCCTTCGATGACGCGAGCCAGATCAGCAGTCCTGGCTACGCCTACGACGCCCGCGGCTGCCAGATAGCCGCGCCGGGAGACCCTTCGTCAGCCCTTCGACTGGGCTCAGGACAAGGCTCAGGGCGAGCCTTCACCTACGACGGAGCCAGCCGGCTGATCCAGGCCACCAACGGCACGGCCACCGTGCACCTGACCTACAACGGCCTGAACGACGTACGCACCCGCACGGCAAACGGCACGACGACCACCTACTACCACAACTACGCCCTGGGCCTCTCCCCCGTCGTCGCCGAAAAGGTGCTCCCCCTCTCCCAGAGTTGGGAGAGGGTGCAGGGGGGTGAGGGCTACAAACGCTTCTACGTCTACACCCCCAGCGGCAGCCTGCTCTACTCGATTGATCCCGCCAGCGGGGAGGTGCGTTTCTACCATTTCGACCGCATCGGCTCGACCCTCTTCCTGACCGACGGGGGGGGCGGGGTGAGGGACGCCTATGGCTACGATCCCTACGGGGTGCTGCTGAGCCACACCGGCGCCAGCGACCAGCCCTTCACCTACGTGGGCCGCTACGGCGTGCGCCGGGAGCCGGTGGGCGAGTTGTACGACATGCGCGCCAGGTACTACGACCCGGCCAGCGCCCGCTTCCTGACTCGCGATCCGGTCTGGCCGAACCTGGCTGACCCCCAGAGCCTGAACGCCTACCAGTACGCCGCCCAGAATCCCCTGCGATACATAGACCCGACGGGGATGGTGTACGGGTTCCTGGCCTATAGTCTTCACTCCCTCCTGAGCCCCAGCAATGTCAACCTCGCCGACTTCGACTACCTCGCCATTGAGGGCTTCGAAGGCTTCTACGTCCCCGCATTACCCGACGCCGAGCTTGCAGAGGGCCGCTACTCTACCGTCATCGAGTCCTGCGAACCCGTCGTCGTCTACGCACCACTCTGCCGCGGGCACGCAAAGCCCCGCTTGGCTTCCGCTAGCGAGATCTTTCCCGACCAGGCTCCGGGGGAGCAGGCGTCCCGAGAGGCAGGAGGGGAGGAAGCAAGAAACATGTGGGGAGACCCCAATGCGAAAACAAAATGGCTCTTCTACCAACGGGAGCCGCTGCTGTGGCAGAGGAGTGAGCCAGCGACATCGCAGCGGGCGGCGACGGGTAAAACGCTGCGAACGCAGTGCACGGAATCATCAGGGGAGGTCGCTCTCGAGCGCGTCAACTTCTTCGAACCCTGGCCTTGTAAATGGAAAGCTTGGGACCTCTAGTGTGGTCGCAACCTTTCCTCCGAGAGCCGGCCTCTGTGCAGAAGCGAATAAGTGAGGAGGCTAGCCATGTTTAGAAAACAGAACTCGCTCCGAGGGAGGCACACCATTCTGAGGAGTGAAATGCCTACCAGACTGACTCGACACTGTACTTACGCGCTGGTCATGCTGAGTCTGCTCCTGGCCAGCCTGTTGCCGACGGCCAAGCCCGCACATGCTGGGTTTCCTGAGGAGGATACCGGCATCTACGGCGCTCAAAACACCGGTCAGGACGGCCGCGCCGCCTCACCGTCCGTTAGGGAAGACCATGCACCAGCCCAAGTAGGAATGGATGAGGATGCCTATCCGGGCAAGCGCCCCAAGCAGTGGTGGTGGAAACCTATTTCGTGGTGGGACGCCCCCTGGAAAGGTTACCTCGACGATCCTGTCTCCACCTCCGTTGGGGAGTATTATTTGGATAAGCCGCTTCTCGACCTGGGTGGCCCCCTGCCCATCCAGTTCACGCTCTACTATGTCTCCAGGATAGAGAAGGTCCCCGGTATTCACAACGACCCCTTTGGTGG
Source organism: uncultured Anaerolineae bacterium (assembly GCA_964390805.1). Classification (GTDB taxonomy): domain Bacteria; phylum Chloroflexota; class Anaerolineae; order VGOG01; family VGOG01; genus CAYMKL01. Next base: position 13,220 of record CAYMKL010000091.1, read on the forward strand.
CGACGCCTTCACCCACAACTATCATATCTCCCTGTGGCGGGAGGATGATACGACTGTCGCCGTTCTATACACAGGGGGCAACCTGGTCGTCTTCCAGAAGAATGGCGAATGGCAGGTGCTCAATGAGGAGGTCATCTACCAACTGGAAGAGGATGATGGCTACTACTACATGATGGACCCCATCCTCGAACGGGTCTACACCTTCGAGAAAGCGACCGTGGCTTTCCAAGACGTGGGGGTCCTGACTCGGATAGAGGATCGAAACGGAAATGCCCTCGTATTGACCAACGATGTCCAGGAGTTCCATGCCCTCCTGACCCGCGTCGAGGACGGACTGGGCCGTTCCCTCGATTTTCTAGGAGACTATCCCCACTTAGCCAGCGTCACCGACCATGCCGGTCGGACCATCCAGTTTGAATATGACGTTTTCACAGGAGAGGTCCAGGCTGTCCACCTGAAAAGTGTGACCGATGCTCTGGGAATGAAAACCACCTTCTCCTACGCCGGCCCTCTGAACAACAACGTAATCGCCAGTCAGATCCTGCCCCGGGGCAACGTCCCCTACGCGCAGACATACGAGCAGGCTCCCGATGGCTGGAACTGGCGGGCCGTTTCCCAAGCCGACGCCTACGGCAACACCACTAGCCTGAGCTTCGACGACGACAGCGGCGTGACCACTATCACCGACCCCCTGGGCAACACCTACCAGCATACCCATCAGGACGAGCGGCTCCTCACTGCATGGACCGACGAGATGGGGAACACTGCTACCTTCGGCTACGACGCCCAAGGCCGCCGCGCCTCCATCACCGACCGGCTGGGGGACGTCACCGAGATCGCCTACCACGACGAATCGGGCAAGATCGCCTCCTACACCAACGCTGAGGGGAACACCACCACCTACACATATATTGCCCAGACCCAGACCTTCACCAATCCGGACAACGCTGAGACCGTCACCTTCACCTTCTACGACCTGACTGGAGTGGACTATGCCGACGGGATGCACGGAGACCTCGCCTACAACGACTATGGCAACGTCATCACCTACACCGACGGGATGAGCAACACCTGGACCTATGCCTACAACGACCGGGGCCAGATTCTCACCGCCAGTAACCCGGAAGGGGGCGTGGAGACCTATGCCTACAACGCTGATGGCACTTTGGCCTCCAGCACCGACTCGGACGTTGGCGTCACCACCTATCAGTACGATGCCTACAAGCGCCTTTCGACCATCACGCGGCCGGGCGGTTCTACGGTGGATTTCACTTACGACCTCAACGACCAGTTGCTGACTGTAAACGACGAGCTAGGCCAGACGAGCACCTTCACGTACGACGCCAACGGCAACCTGGACACGGCCGCCAATCCCCTGAACCAGACCTATACCTACGCCCACGACCTGATGGACCGAGTGGCCTCCATCACCGACCCTGTGGGACAAGTTGGCAACTTGTCCTACGATGAGCTGGGCCGGCTCAAGACTGTCACCGACCGCAACGACCACACCACCGCCTACGCCTACAACGCCCGCGGCTGGCTGACCGGCGTCACCGACCCACTCGACAACACCTGGACCACCGCCTACGATGCCGAGGGCGTGCCCACTGCTTTCACCACGCCCCTGGGCTTCACCACCGAGTTCCAGACCGACAAGCTGGGGCGCACCACCGTCATCACCGACCCGCTAGGACAGGTGACCAACCTGTCCTACGACGAGCTGGGCCGGCTGACGTCGTTCGCCGACCGGATGGAGCGCACCACGGACTATGACTACGACGACGCCGGGCGGCTGGTGGATGTGACCAAACCCGTCATCGGCGCGGCGACCTACACCCGCAATGACCTGGGCCGGCTGACCCGCATCACCGACCCGCGGGGCGCACACTGGGACTTTGGCTACTCAGACATGGGCCGCCGTACTTCTCGCACCGATCCCCTGGGCAACCAGTGGACCTACACTTACGACACGCGCGGCCGCATCGCCCAGGTCACGTATCCCGGTGGCCTCGGCACGGCAACCATCACCTACGACGACGCCAACCAGGTGACCCAGATTGCCTACCCCGGCGGCCCCGCCCTGGACTACGCCTACGACGACGCCGGGCGACTGCTCACGGCCGACAACCTGGCCCTCACCTACGACGAGCGGGGCGACGTCACCAATAGCCAGGACGGCGCTGCCTCCTTCGGTGCGACCTACGACAGTGGCCGCCGCCTCGAGACGGTGACCTACGACGGCCTGGCGACCGCCATCTACACCTACGACGAGAGGGGCCTGCTGACCCGCGTGGAGGATGACCTCTCCGGGGCCTGGATGACCTTCACCTACGACGGCGACGGCCGGCTGACCGTGATAAGTCGCTCCAACGCCGTGGACACGTACTTCATCTACGACAGCGCTGGTCGGATGACTCGTATCGAAGATGTAGGGCCAGATGATGGCTGGCCGCCCGTGGCTGATCAGCAGTACACCCTCAACGCCGAGGGAGAGCCGACACAGGTGCTCTGCACGTTGCCTCTGGACCCGGTCCCCTCTGTGCCAGACCTGAGCCTGACCTACGACGACGCCGGCCAGATCAGCAGTCCCGGCTACGCCTACGACCCCCGCGGCCGCCAGACGGCCGCGCCGGGCAAGACTTTCACCTACGACAGCGCATCCCGGCTCATTGCCATCAATCTGACCTCCAACCTCCAATCTCCAGCCTCCAACGTCCAACTCACCTACAACGGCCTGGGCGACCTGCGAACCCGCATAGTGGATGGCACGACGACTGCCTACTACCACAACTACGCCCTGAGCCTCTCCCCCATCGTCGCCGAGTCCGAATCTCCAACCTCCAACGTCCAGCCTCCAGCCTCCAACTTCCAGCTTCGAACCTCCAACCAGTACAAACGCTTCTACGTCTACACCCCCGGCGGGAGCCTGCTCTACTCGATTGATCCCGCCAGCAGGGAGATGCGTTTCTACCACTTCGACCGCGTGGGCTCCACCCTCTTCCTGACCGACGAGGGGGGCGCCGTGACCGATGCCTACGCTTACGACCCTTACGGCAACCTCCTGGGCCACACCGGTGCCAGCGACCAGCCCTTCACCTACGTGGGGCGCTACGGCGTGCGCCGGGAGCCGGTGGGTGGCCTGTACGACATGCGCGCCCGCACCTACGACCCGGCCGCCGCCCGCTTCCTGACCCGCGATCCAGTCTGGCCAGTGCCAGCCGATCCCGAGAGTCTGAATCCTTATCAGTACGCTTACCAGAGCCCATTGCGATATGTGGACCCGAGAGGACTGCAAACGAGATTGACAGGTTTTCAAGTCCAAGGTTTGAGTGGCGCTAGCGCAGTTGTCACTGTAGATTGGTATGGAGATACAGCGACCCATATCCCTGCACTTGCCGATTTGGCGGACCGTCCCTTCGCTCCCTGTTTGGCGTACGTTCCCTTCGATCTCTGGGAGAGATATGGGCCGCCCATTCCTCCCTGGGAGGAATATCTGCCGATCAGTGTCCCTGAACCTGCCTTGCCGATCCTTCCCTGCGAGACACATCCGTTTCTGCCTGTCCCGGAAGCCATGGAAGCCCCGGTGCCGATCGGAGTCGTCATCAACATATATGGGGGGGATGCTATCTATGGAGAGTATGCTTCCAACAGGGAGATGCCCGGGAAGCAACTGGGCAATGAACGGGGCTATGGACTTCGAACTATTGCAGCAACCGCAGAAATAGCCGCTAGGATAGAAGAGGGTTGTCGGGTACCTCCTTTAGAAACTCTATTAGCTCGACAAATCCTTCGGGAGCAACAACTGTGGGAGATTGAGGAGGCTTCTGACTATGGTAGCCTCGTTTGGTTTCAGATTTGCGTGTTCGGTACTTATGGTGCATGCGGCGTGGTAGCCTGGGCATCTCTTTTGTTTTGATCCATGCCAAAGTAGTTAGTTCGCGTTATGGGTGGACATCGCCCACAATTCTATTATGTGAAATGCGGCGGGCAATGCCCGCCCTACGGAATCACTGCAACATATCTAGAGGCGGCTTCCACGCCGCCGGTTCCGCAGGCATGGGAGCTTGTTCTGCTGGAAAACTGAGATCGTCGGGCATGGGAGTTCCGCAGGCATGGGAGCCTGCTCTGCTGCAAAACCGATGGCCTCCGCTTCAGCAGAGGCGGCTTCCACGCCTGCCCTGAGCCCAGTCAAAGGGCCGCCGGTTCTTTGGCCCGTCGGCTTCGTTTACCCTCGCTGGGGTGTTGGCACTCATAGCAATGGCGTTTGATGGCTATCTGGTCGTGCCGCCCCAGCGGATGACCCAGATTTGCCCTTAGCTGCAACTGTGCTATAATTAGACGCCTATCCGCCCATCGGGTGCTTCTCTAGTAGCCTATGAAAAGACCATTTGCTGGCATAGATGAAGAATTCGTCTCACATTGGAAGAGCTATGTCTTCCAGAGCCTGCTCGCTACTGTCGCGATATTCGTAGCGCTCCTGGTCTTCACCCTGCAACATCCCGTGATCGTCGCCTCAATAGGCGCGACGGGCTTTATTGTGTTCGCGAGGCCGGACAGCGCCACGGCGAAGGCGAGAAGTGTCGTCGGAGGCCATCTGGTCGGTCTTTTCTGTGGCTTCTTGTGCACCTTGATTCTGCAGTTTTCGTCTGTGCACCCTGCCATTGCCTATTCGCTCGCTGTTGGGCTTTCTATCTTCATCATGGTCGTCGCAGATACAGAACACCCGCCAGCGTCCGGTACTGCTCTAGGCGTTGCCATCGAAGGCTTCTGCATGAACCTGATGATTGCCGTCATAACCAGTGTGATCGTCTTGTCGTTAGCTCACCGGTTTCTCAAGCCACTTCTGAGAGACCTAACCTGAAAGAACATAACCCCAACAACAAAATCCTGGAGGTGATATGAATCTGAAACGCTTTCTTTGCCTGGGACTGCTGATAGCGGCCCTGCTCGTGACTGCTTGCAGTCCACAGGCCACGCCGGAACCGACGGCCACGCTGGCACCAACAGCTAAGCCGTTGCCACCGACCGACACGCCAAAGCCGGCAGCGACTACGGAGGTGCTGATACCGTCCATTGGTGTGGGTGATGAGGTGCCTATGGGCTTCACTGAGGAGGGCGCGCCCTACCACGGCAGTCCTGATGCGCCGGTAACGCTGACCGAGTATTCCGACTACCAGTGACCGTTCTGTGCCCGTCATACTCTACAGACGGATCCGCTTCTGTATGAAGCGTACATAGTCACAGGCAAAGTCAAGCACGTTTTCCTTCAGTTTCCCATGGACTCCCTCCACCCCAATGCGCGGCCGGCTGCCGAAGCCGCCCTCTGCGCCGCCAAGCAGGGAGCCGAAGCCTTCTGGGCCATGCACGAGCACCTCTTCGAGACAGCAGGAGAGTGGGGTAGTGAAGAGAACACCAGTGAACTGTTCAAAGGGTACGCCGCTGAGCTGGGCCTCAATACCGATGCCTTTGCCACCTGCATAGAGTCGAGAGAGACAGCCGAGCAGGTTCAGGCGGAGCTGGAACGAGGTGCAGCGGCCGGAGTGGGTGGTACTCCTGCCTTCTTCGTCAACGACTGGTTCATCTCTGGCGCGCAACCGTTCGAGGTGTTCCAGCAGACCATCGAGGCCGCGCTGCGCGGGGAGCATCCGGCCCCCACGCCCACGCCGCTGCCACCCGGTGTGTCGCCCTTCGATGCTAACCCTGAGCAGCCCGGCTATACCTACACCGGCGATGCCTTCTGCGGCTCAGAGGAGGCAGAGATCATCCTCGCCCAGTTCATTGACTTCCAGTCGGCGGAAAACCGCAACCACTTCTTGAAAGAGTGGGCTGAATTGGAGAAGGAATACTTGGGGCCGGGTACAGTGCGGCTTATCGTCAAGCATTTCCCGTCCATCGAGAATGTCCAGGCGTTCACAGCAGCCGAAGCAGCCGAATGTGCCGGCCAGCAAGGCGACTTCTGCTCCATGTACGATTTGCTCTTTGAGAAACAGGACGAATGGAGCCAGATAGAAGACGTCACGGCCACGCTCAAGGGGTACGCTGCTGAGTTGGGTTTAGATGCTGCTGCCTTCGCTACGTGCATAGACGAGGGCGAGACGATAGACAAGGTGATGCAGGATTTCACCATCGGGCAGCAGAACCAATTCCCCCCCGCGCCGATGTTCTTTATCTTCAAGGGAGACCAGGGCGGCTACGCCCCTGCGGACCAACTCCAGGAAGCCATCGAACAGCTTCTGGCGGAGGAGTGAGGGAGCGAGTGGAACCCTTGCGAAGGATTGGCGGTGGCTTTCGGACTACGGGCGTCTTTGTCCACTGAAAATCGGCCCATTGCCAAGACTATTCGTAACCTTCGCGTAACTGCTCAGGCTACCCTTTGCCGCGATTGAAATCGCCTCTCCAGGGCTTTCAGCCGGGCGTCCACCTGCGTGGACGTCGCTGTCCACGTAGGTGGACAGTCAGCTTTAGCTCTCCAGGCGCGGTTTCAACCGCCAGCCTGAGTAGTGACACCTTCGCAAGGGTGGGGAATAAAAGGCCCGGCTGCCTGTTGGCATGCCGGGCCTTTTGTGTTATACTGTGGCCATGCCTGAATTGCCCGATCTGGAGGTCATCACAGAGTTTCTGCAAGACCACATCGTCGGTCAGCAGATAGCCGAGGTCGAGGTGGTGCGCCCTATCGTGGTGCGCAACCTGGCGGGCGGCGATTTTGCCACCCGCCTGACGGGCCAGCGGATAGAGCAGGTGAGTCGGCGCGGCAAGTTCCTCGTCCTGACTCTGGATTCAGGCGACTACCTGGTCATCAACCCCATGCTGGCCGGGCGGCTGCACTACGCGCCGCGACGGAAGCGCAGTCTGCGCAAGACCTTCGTGGTGCTGCACCTGACCGACGGCATGGACTTGCGCTACGCCGACGCGAAAACAATGGGCAAAGTCTACCTGACCGACGACCTGATCAAGGTGCCCGGCCTCGCCGACCTGGGGCCCGAAGCTCTCGATCCCAACCTGACGCTGGAGCTCTTCAGAGAGCGGTTGCGCAAGTATCGGGGGGAGATCAAGGGCATCCTGACCAGGCAGAGCTTCGTGGCTGGCATTGGCAACGCCTACGCCGACGAGATCTGCTGGCGGGCGGGGATCTATCCCTTCCGCAAACGCCCCAAGCTTTCGGAAGAGGAGATCGCGCGTCTCTATGAGGCCATGCACGAGGTTTTGAACGAGGCGATGATTACCTTGCGGGAGCGGGTGGGGGCAGACATCCACGTGGAGATACGGGACTTTCTGAAGGTTCACGGCAGAGGTGGCCAGCCTTGCCCTCGCTGCGGCACGACCATCTCCGAGATCAAAGCCCGACAGCGGCTCACCAACTTCTGCCGCCAGTGCCAGCCGGGTAGCTTGATCGGGGGCGGCCCTCTCCCCCCTAGCCCCCCTCTCCCAACTCTGGGCGAGGGGGGGAAACAGACTCCCCTCGCCTAAGGTTGGGGGAGGGGCTGGGGGTGGGGACCTGTGCCGAGCCACATCACAGATTCTCCCTCACCATCTCCGCCGCCTTCCTGGTCATCCCCTTCACGGCGGCCAGCTCCTCCACCGAGGCCTGGCGAATGGCTTCGACGGAGCCGAAGTGCTTGAGCAGAGCCTGGCGGCGCTTGGGGCCGATGCCGGGGACTTCCTCCAGAATCGAGGCCAGACTCTTTTTTGCTCGCAGCTTGCGGTGGTAGCCGATGGCAAAGCGGTGCGCCTCGTCGCGGATGCGCTGCAGCAGGTACAATCCCTGGGAGTCGCGGGGTAGGACCAGGGGCTCCGAGCGGCCAGGTAGGAATATCTCCTCTTGCTTCTTGGCTAATCCCATAGCGGGCACTTCGTCCTTCAAGCCGTGTTCCTCTAGCACCTCCAGGGCAGCGTTCAGTTGCCCCTTGCCGCCGTCAATGATGATCAGGTCGGGCAGAATAGTCCAAACGTCGCCCTCTTTGAACTTTGAGCTTTGAACTTTGAGCTCTGAACTTCCGTCAGCCCTTCCTTCGATGGCTCTCCTGAAGCGCCTCCGCAGCACTTCCTGCATCATGGCGCAATCATCCGCCCCCTCCACCGTGCGGATCCTGAACCGCCGGTAGTCGCTCTTGCGAGGCACCCCCTTGACGAAGACCACCATGCTGCCCGTGGCCGCCGTTCCCTGGATGTTGGAGATGTCGTAGCCCTCGATGCGGGTGGGCGCCTCATCCAGACCAAGGTGCTCTTGCAGTTGAGCCAGGGCCTTGACGCTCCGCCCCTCATCAGCCAGCCATTGGGACCGCAGGCTGGCCAGGGTCTCGGCGGCGTTCTCGGCAGCCATCTGCACCAGCTCCTTCCCTCGACCCCGCTGGGGCACGTGCAATTTCACCTTGCTGCCCCGTTTGCTCCTCAGCCAGGACTCGATGACTATGGCCTCCTCGACATTGGTGGGCAAAATGATCTTCATGGGCACGTAGGCCGCCTCATCGTAGAACTGCTTGACGAAGGAGGCCACTATCTGAGCTTCGTCTTCCTCCGCGGTGCCATCCAGGATGAAGTATTCGCGGCCGATGAGTTTTCCCTGCCGGATGAAGAACACCTGGACACAGGCGTCGTCGTTTTCTCGGGCCAGGGCGATCACGTCCTCGTCTTTTCCCACCGCCAGGGCGATCTTCTGTTGCTTGGTTACCGTCTCCACGGCCCTGATCTGGTCGCGAAGGGCGGCCGCCTGCTCGAAGTCCAGCGCTTCGGCTGCCGATGTCATCTGGGCTTGCAGATCGGCCACGATCTCCTCGGCCTTGCCCTCCAGGAACAGGCAGATGCGTCTGATCAGGGCCCGGTACTCTTCCTTGGAAATGGCTCCGATGCAGGGCCCTGCGCAGCGGCCGATGTGATAATAGAGGCAGGCCCGTTTGTCCTGGCCTGTGATCTCCCGGGCGCAGGTGAGATAGGGGAAGAGCCGGCGCAGCATGTCCAGGGTCTGGTGGACGGCCCGGACGTCGGTGAGGGGGCCGAAGTAGCGGGCCCCGTCGCGTTCCATGCGGCGGGTGACGATGACGCGCGGGTAATCCTCCTGCCAGGTGATCTTGATGTAGGGATAACGCTTGTCGTCCTTGAGGCGGATGTTGTACTTGGGGCGGTATTCCTTGATCAGGTTGCACTCCAGGATGAGGGCCTCAATCTCCGAGTCGGTGACGATGAAATCGAAGTCGGCGATGCGGTATATCAGACGGTGTAGCTTGAGGGAGTGGCTGGCCGAAGCCTGGAAGTAGGAGCGCACCCGGTGCCTCAGGTTGACCGACTTGCCCACGTAGATCACTTCGCCCTGTTCGTCCTTCATCAGGTAGACGCCGGGCTTGGTGGGGAGGGTTTGCAGTTTGTCTTTCAATAGTGGGCGTTCCATCTGTGCATCCTTGTTGAACGGCGAATCGGCTACGGTGTCTCCTTGAGGATTAGCGGCAGATACACCTCCCACGCGATAACTCCCACGCGCTCCAGACGCAGGTCGTCCAGGGTGACCTCCAGAGTGAAGGTGATGCCGGGCGTGGCGCCTGCCGCTGGCTTCAAGAGGAGGGCGTAGCTGCCGTTGGCACTGGCGATGGTAGCAGTGAGCACCTGGCTGCCGTCGGCGAAGAGGGCTGGCCCAGCCAGGGTGGCGGTGAGGGTAGCGGGGGTAGGGATGTTGCGGTACACCACGTCCACCGTTGTGCCAAGGGGCGGCAACAGCAGGCGGTCTGGATCACGCCAGCGGATCCAGGGAACGGCGTAGGCATACTTCAGGTCCTCGTTGGTCTCGTCGTAATAGCTGATGTGCGCATGGCCGCCCTCATCCAGGGTCAGAGAGGTGTGGTCGCCCCAGAACCAACTTCCGACGCTGTCTACGGTCTCGATGTGCCAGCCAGAGGCGTGGTGGTAGGCGTACTTCAGATCGCCGACATCGCAGACATAGCCGACGGGCCGTGTCCCACAGTAGTAGTAGCTGATGTGGGGATACCCGTCTCCACCCAGGGCCAGGGAGGTGTCTGAGCCCACATTCCCCTCACTGTCCACGATCTCGATGTGCCAGCCGGAAGCGTCCTGGTGGGCGTACTTCAGGTCGGCGTTTGTCCCGTCGTAGTAGCTGATGTGGGGATAGCCGTCTCCATTGAGGGCCAGGGAGGTGTGGCCGCCCCCCTCGCTATCCACGGTCTGGATGTGCCATCCGGAGGCGTGCTGGCGGGCGTACTTCAGGTCGGCGTTGCTGGAGTCGTAGTAGCTGATATACGGATAGCCATCTCGATCCAGGGCCAGGGAGGTCGAGTACCCGACATACTCATCACTGTCCACGGTCTCGATGTACCAGCCGGAGCTGTCTTGGTAGGCGTACTTCAGGTGGCCGTCTGTCCCACCGAGGTAGCTGATGTGGGGATACCCGTCCTGATCCAAGGCCAGGGAGGTGTACGCGCCGCCCTCGCTGTCCACGGTTTCGATGTGCCAGCCGGAGTCGTCCTGGTAGGCGTACCTCAGGCCACCTCCAGGGTAACTGATGTGCGGATACCCTCCTCCATCCAGGGCCAGGGAGGTGGACCAGCCGACCTCTGCTTCGCTGTCCACGGTCTCGATGTGCCAGCCGGAAGCGTCCTGGTGTGCGTACTTCAGGTCCCAGTTGGGGAGGTCATCGTAGTAGCTGATGTGGGGATATCCGTTGCCATCCAGGGCTAGGGAGGTGAACCTGCCGACACTCGCCTCGCTGTCCACGGTCTCGGTGTACCATCCAGAGGCGTCTTGGTAGCCGTACTTCAGGTCGCAGTTGGGGAAGTCGTCGTAGTAGCTCATGCGTGGATATCCGTCCCCGTCCAAGGCCAGGGAGGTGTACATGCCTCCCTCACTGTCCACTGTCTCGATGTGCCAGCCCGCGGCGTCCTGGTAGGCGTACTTCAGGTCGCTGACTTCGCAGAGCCATGAAACTGTCCCACAGTAATAGTAGCTGATGTGGGGATAACCGTCCCCATCCAGGGCCAGGGAGGTGTACCTGCCGACATACCCCTCGCTGTCCACGGTCTGGATGTGCCAGCCGTAGCCATCGTGGTAGGCGTACCTCAGGTCGCCGACATCGCAGCCGGAGCCGTGACGCCATGTGCCACAGTAATAGTAGCTGATGTGTGGATACCCCTCCCCATCCAGGGCCAGGGAGGTGTCGTAGCCGACATCGCCCTCGCTGTCCACGGTCTGGGTGTGCCATCCGGAGGTATCCTGGTAGGCGTACTTAAGGTCACCAACATCGCAAGGATAGGAAGTCCCACAGTAATAGTAGCTGATGTGGGGATACCCGCCCCCATCCAGAGCCAAGGAGGTGTATCCGCCGACATCCCCCTCGCTGTCCACGGTCTCGGTGTACCATCCGGAGGCGTCTTGGTAGGCGTACTTCAGGTTGTCGTTGCCGTAGTGGCTGATGTGCGGATACCCATCCCCATCCAGGGCCAGGGAGGTGTACACCCCCCCCTCACTGTCCACGGTCTCGATGTGCCAGCCGTAGGCGTCCTGGTAGGCGTACTTGAGGTGACCGCCGCCAGAGTAGCTGATGTGCGGATACCCGTGCCCATCCAGGGCCAAGGAGGCGTACCAGCCGACGTTAGGAGAATCATCCGCCGTTTCGTAGTGCCAGTCCGCTCCATCGTACCAGGCGTAGTAGAGATGATCACGGCCATAGGCGATGTGGGGATGCCCTGCGGCGTCCAGCCGCAGGCTGCGGTCGGTCATTTCCGAAAACTTCTTGGGGCAGTCCACGCATTCGATCACCCACCCATCTGCGCTGGCGGGGGTTACCTGAAGGCCCAGGAATGGGCCCAGTAGGAAGGCCAGCACCAATGGCAGGGATAGGGCCTTCCGCCAGCGCTTGCTTTGAACCACATGCCTCGCTGTATGTTTTCTTGTCATCTTTCTCCCTCCTCCAGCATTGAAATCGCGGTCATCAGTTGTCTGTGAATGGGCGAATGGGTTACGGTGCCCCCTTGCGGATTAACGGCAAATAGACCTCCCAGGCGATAGCGCCCACGCGCTCCAGCCGCAAGTCGGCCAGGATGACCTCGAGGGTGAAGGTCTCGCCGTACATAGCGCCTGCTGCTGGCTTCAGGTGGAGGGCGCACGTACCATTGGCCTCAGTGACGTTGGCGGTGAGCACCTGGCTCCCGTCAGTGAAGATGGCTGGTCCACTCAGGGTGGCGGTGAGGGTGGCGGGGGCGGCGATGTTGCGGTATACGATATCCATCGTTGCGCCATGCAGTGGCAGCAGCAGCGGGCGGCCTGGATCGCGCCAGTTGAGCCAGGGTGCGGAGTAGTAGGCGTACTTCAGGTCGTGGTAAGGGTAGCCAGCGTAGTAGCTGATGTGCGGATAGCCGCCCGCATCCAGGGCTAAGGAGGTGTACTGGCCGATATTCGCCTCGCTGTCCACGGTCTCGATGTGCCAGCCGGATGCATCCTGGTAGGCGTACTTCAGGTCGAAGTTGGGGTAGCTGGCGTGGTAGCTGATGTGCGGATAGCCGTTCCCATCCAGGGCCAAGGAGGTGAAGAAGCCGACATACTCCTCCTCCTCGCTGTCTACGGTCTGGATGTGCCAGCCAGAAGCATCCTGGTAGGCGTACTTCAGGTCGCCGACATCGCAGAGCCACGAAGCCCCACAGTAATAGTAGCTGATGTGCGGATAGCTTTCCTCATCCAGGTCTAGGGAGCTGAATCTACCGACATCCTCCTCGCTGTCCACGGTTTCCATGTGCCAGCCCGAAGCGTCCTGGTAGGCGTACCTTAGGTCGAAGTTGGGGTAGCCGCCGTGGTAGCTGATGTGCGGATACCCACTCTCATCCAGAGCCAGGGAGGTGTCGCACCCTACACCCCCCTCGCTGTCCACAATCTCAATGTGCCAGCCGGAGGCATCCTGGTAGGCGTACTTCAGGTCTATGACATCGCAGGCGTAGATTGAAGTTCCACAGTAATAGTAGCTGATGTGCGGATACCCGTCTCCATCCAGGGCCAGGGAATGCCCGCCATTCCAACCGAGCCCTGTATCCACAGTCTGGATCTGCCAGCCGGAGGCGTCCCGATAGGCGTACTTCAGGTCATCGTTGGTGTCGTCGTAGTAGCTGATGTGCGGATACCTGCTCTCATCCAGGGCCAGGGAGGTGAACCAGCCAACATTTCCCTCGCTGTCCACGGTCTCAATGTGCCAACCGGAAGCGTCCTGGTAGGCGTACTTCAGGTCGTAGTTAGTGTTGTCGTAGTAGCTGATGTGCGGATAGCCATCTCTATCCAGGGCCAAGGAAGTACCCTCGCCAACTTCTCCCTCGCTGTCCACGGTCTCGATGTGCCAGCCGGATGCATCCTGGCAGGCGTACTTCAGGTCTTCGTGGCTCCAGTCGAAGTAGCTGATGTGCGAACACCCGTCTCTATCCAGGGCCAGGGAGGTGAACCAGCCGACATCCCCCTCGATATCCACGGTCTGGATGTGCCAGCCGGATGCATCCTGGTAAGCGTACTTCAGGTCGCCAACATTGCAAGGGTAAGAAGTTCCACAGTAATGGTAGCTGATGTGGGGATACCCGCTCCCATCCAAGGCCAGGGAGGTGGACGAGCCGACACGCCCCTCGCCGTCCACGGTCTCGATGTGCCAGCCAGAGGCATCCTTATAGGCGTACTTCAGGGCGTTGTTGGGCCATCCGCCGTGGTAACTGATGTGCGGATAGCTGTCCCTGTCCAGAGCCAGGGAGGTGTCCCCGCCTCCCTCACTGTCCACGGTCTCGAGGTGCCAGCCAGTGGCGTCTTGATAGGCGTACTTCAGGCCGTAGTAGCTGCCGTAGTAGCTGATATGCGGATACCCGTCTCTATCCAGGGCCAGAGAGGTGAACCCGCCGACAATGCCCTCGCTATCAACGGTCTCGATCTGCCAGCCGGAGCCATTCTGGTAGGCGTACCTCAGGTCGCCAACTTGGCAGGCACCGTAGGGGGGGCCAGCGTCACAGTAGAAGTAGCTGATGTGCGGATAGCCGTCTCTGTCCAGGGCCAGGGAGGTGTCCCTGGCGTCATCTATGCCACCATCCACGGTCTCAATGTGCCAGCCGGAAGCGTCCTGGTAGGCGTACTTCAGGCCATAGTAGTAGCCGCTGTAGCTGATGTGCGGATAGCCGTTCCCATCCAGGGCCAGGGAGGCGTACATGCCGACTTCAGGCGCGTCATCGACTGTCTCATACTGCCAACCCGCCCCATCGTACCAGGCGTAATAGAGGTGATCTTCGCCGTAGGCGATGTGTGGATGGCCTGCGGTGTCCAGCCGCAGGCTGCGATCGGTCATCTGCGAGAACTGCCTGGGGCAGTCTACACATTCGATGACCCACTCACCGGCTCCAGGCGTAGACGTCGGCGTGGGTGTTGGTGTGGACGTAGGCGTGCCAGTGGTAGGCTGGGTCACCGTCGGCGTCGAGGTGGGGGAGGGGGTAGGCGTCAGGGCTCTGTCGAAAACGACCATCAATTCATAGGCCTTGCTAGGGTCGAAGCGGTTTTGGACGCTGTACACTTTTACATAGTACCTCCCCGTTTTTGGAGGATCGAAGGTGATAGTAATCGTCTCCTCGCCGGCCAGGTTCGCTTTAGTGTCCAGGCGGTTGTAATTAGCACCGTCGTAGAAGTAGAGCTCGAGAACGTAGGTCATGTTCTCAGGGTCAGGGATCGTAAGCCTGGCCACGATAGGGGACGAGCTCTGGGCATCGAAGCGGAAATGGTCCAGATCTGAACCTGGGTTCATGTAGGCAAAGTACCTTTCAGCGGAGAGTATCGGGTACGCCATCGAGAAGGAGTTATTGGGTTCGTAGAGATCATAGCCTGGGGTAGGCGACGGTGTGGTGGTGACGGCAGGCGTGCGAGTGGGTGTTGGGGTGACAGAGGGCGGCCATTGCTTGACAATGCAGGGCAAGAAGGTTTTGATCTTGGGCGCTCCACCAACTTCCCAGATGATGGTGCTAATCGGAAACAAACCGCTGTACAAATTGGTGAGATACCGCCCATCGGGGAAAGCTCCTCCCCCGGCGAGTGAGATCTCGACGGACTCTGTCCCAGACCCGGTGTAAACCTTCGACTGTTCAAATAGCATCTCGCCTGAGTAGTAATAGACTCTTACCATGAACTCTTCGTTATGCATGTCAGAGTAGTCGAAGACAAGGTAAACCACGCTTATCGCAGAGGCGAACTGAGTCATCTCCGCGCCGCCGGGGGTATCGGTCATGCGAACACTGCCGGAAACGATGCTCCCCGCATAGATGGTACTTGTCATCCATCAGCACATCGTGGAGGGTCTAACACAAGAAAACATCAGGAC
>CAYMKL010000092.1:0-5361 GCA_964390805.1 uncultured Anaerolineae bacterium
GACCCCGGGGACACGCTCGTTAAAGTACGAAGTTATTCTTGGACAGATCCTTAGTTTGGGGTCAAGCTCGGCCGAGGTCACACGCCCCCTGCAGGTTATCAATGGCTCCACCGAATCCCGCATCGCGATAGGATATTCTGACTACCCACAACTTTCTTTGCAGAAGCCACTCGACTCGACAGTAGCATTAGAGGAGGCATTGCCAAAATGGTCGGACAACTGCGCACGTCAGTACCCATGTGCTTGCCTCCCCCCTGTATTGACTTTGAATGACTTACCATCGAGTTGGCAGTCCAGAGTTCAGGCAGCTGCAAATACATGGACGAATGTGGGCACCAAGTTCCTGTTTGGCTTTATGAACATCGCTGATGACCTGCGAGCCATAGACGCCATTGACGAAATGGGGCGGGCTGTTGGGTTCCGCCTTGCCGTGGGCGAAGTCCGCATTGTACTCGCTTCGCAGATTGCTGCGCAAAGTCGGCATAGCTTCCCGGGGTGGACCTGGCCCTACGGAGAACCAAATGATCCTACCCAAACACTAGCGGCTCTGGTTGTTCTGAACGACCTAGACTATAGATGGTCACTTGACGACGATCCTGAGCCAACTGAGATAGATCTACAAAGTATAGCCACACATGAACTGGGTCATGTAGTTGGGCTTGTACATTCGTGGAATCCCTTTTCGGTGATGTTCCCTTACGACTTAAGCAAATGGTTGGGCATTTTGAGACGGGATTTGGCAAGTGAGGATATCAACCATGTTATAGACTTCTATGGCCCTGTGTCTCCGATTCCTCCGCCAGCCACGCCCGTTTTGCAAGTTCCAGTTAATGGAGAGACGACTGAGGAGCTTCGGCCGACCTTCGAGTGGCAGGCATCGCAAGGTGTCACAAACTACTTCTTCCAATTATCCCAATACCCGAACTTTGCAAGGGTGTTGCTTAACACCAGTCAGTCGACCAGGAGTATAACTCCGCTCATTGACCTGGACTCTGGTGCACATTACTTCTGGCGTGTAAAGGCAAGCGACTTCGGCATGAACAGCAACTGGTCTACCCGATGGAAGTTCCGGGTTGAGTCCTCAGACAACGATGTCATATTCGACGACGCCACCTTCGTCTCCGACGTCACTATCCACGATGGCACCTTTCTCTCCCCCGATCAATCCTTCGTCAAGACCTGGCGCATGCGCAATAGCGGCACCTCCACCTGGGGCAGTGGCTACCAACTGGTGTTTGTGGGCGGCGACCAGATGGGTGCGCCCAGCGCCGTCTCCGTGCCTACCACTGCGCCGGGCAGCACAGCCGACATCAGCGTGAGCATGACCGCGCCCAGTACAGAAGGCTCCTACCAGGGCAACTGGCGGATGCGCAATGCCCAGGGGGTGTTCTTCGGGGACACCATCTGGGTCAAGATCAATGTGGTCGAGTCAACGAGCAGCGATCACATTGCTGCATTTACCGCTGACCCGCCATCGCCTTCTAGCGCCAGCACTGTGCGCCTGTATGCCAGAATCAACTGGTGGCCACAGTTTCGGGCGATGCGGGTCCGGGTAGATAATCAGACAATCGGAGAGACAGCTACGACCGAGTACACTTTTGACTGGGACACTGGTAGCGCCAGCCGTGGCGACCATACCATTGTTCTGGAGGTCGCCGACCAGACCGATACCTCGTGGAACCGTCCTGAGCGACGCGTTATGATTTACACACTGCAAGGCGACCCGTCTCCAGATAACCACGCTCCCAATCGCCCTAGCCCAAGTAGTCCATATGATTGGTACGTCTACTACAGCGGCAATACGGCCCAGCTCTGCGCTCAGGCCAACGGTGATCCCGATGTGGGGGATGCGATCACCGGCTACTACTTCGACATTTACGACAGTGCCCAGTTGTGGAACAGCGGCTGGGTGGGGGGCAACTGCGTAACCACGGGTGCTTTGGCCCCGTACAATTATCAGTGGCGTGTGAAAGTTCGGGACAGCCATGGGGCAGAGAGTGACTGGAGCGATAGCTGGCACTTTACCATCGTCAACCCCAACCTGACAATCACCGAGTTGTACTTTGAGCCGCAGGACAGCAACAGCGAGCAGGTTAAGATTCGGGCTTGCACTGAGGGTCAGGGTGGCGTCGGAATCACAATGCGGGTCAGCGTGAACGATGCCAACGACGGCTCAGGGAATGGAGCCTGGCATGAGATCAAACAACTTGGCGTTCCATGCTTCAATGAAGAAGATGCCCCAATCTGGCCCACGCTGGAGTATGGCGATGGGCCACACCGCGTGCGCGTTGAGGCTCACGGCAGCAGCACCGGGTGGGACGGAGCGGCCGTGCGTGAGGCGACTTACACCCTACCACACCGCCGTCCGGCCAGCACCCGCCTGTTGGCCCCAGTTCCCCCGTCAGGGGACATCCGCGAAGCCATCTACCTGAATTCACGTACCATCACCTTCCACTGGGAGCCTACCATCCGGGCCAGCAATTACACGTTGCACGTTAGTACCAATCTATCCCCCAAGGACGATCCCGATCCTGTCTTCCGACAGACATTTGACTCAAGCGTCACCCAACATACGGTCACATTCAGCCAGGACTATCCCACGCTCTACTGGCAGGTGTCGGCAGCTAACGACGCAGGGACAAATGCCTCTGGCGACCAACTGTTTGGCATAGACCGCGTGGCGTCGTCTTGTACTGTACAGACACTTCCCGCAACAACCTTCGAAAGCGTGTTCCAGGTCACTTGGTACGGATCGGACAACCTAGCGGGCACCCTAACCTTTGATATTCAGTACATGGATTCCGATCGGGGTACATGGAGCGACTGGCTAACGGGTGTTCCATCAATTAAGACGTATGAGTTATTCACCGGTCAGCCCGGCCATACCTATGCCTTCCGTTGCCGCGCTACGGATAACGCGAACAACACGGGCGACTATCCAGCCAACGCCGACACGTCCACCAAAGTGGACCCGGCTGCCCGTCCGCAGACGCCGTGGTGGGACAGCGCCTACAGCAAGAAACGAAACATCACTATCCTCAACAACATGCCGGACACAACCCTCCCGATAGGCTACCCGGTTCATCTGCATTTCGATAGCAGCACTACACCAACAGCGGCTGAACTATACAGTGCCTCACAATCCAACCCAAAGTGCAACGATTTTCGCATTGTCTACGACGACACGACCGAACTGGATCGAGTGGTGCAGAATTGCAGCAGCACGGCGATAGACATCTGGTTCCGCACGCAGGTCAGCATTCTTGGTGGATCATCCAACTATACAGATCACCAGCTCTACTACGGCAGTGCTTCGGCCACCAGTCCGCCCTCCGACCCCAACAGCGTATGGTATCCCGGTGTGGACAGCCAAGCTCGCGCCCTGCTGTGGATGCAAGAAGGAACAGGCACGGCTGTGGCCGACAGCAGCAGCTATGGAAACCACTGCTCTTTTGGCTCAGGCTCTCTCTCTTGGACAACGGGCAAGTTTGGAGCAACTGCACTTCGATTTCCCGGTCAGAACCCAGATGGTCCCGCCCTAAACTGCGGTAACAATGGGCTGAACGTAAGCGCATTTACGATCGAAGCCTGGATCAAGCGGAACTCGCTAGAACCGGGTGTTCGTCGCCTGGCCGGGCAACTCGAAAGTGGGCTTCCGCCGAAGTACTTGTTAAGGCTCCTGGGCGATCAGCTAGACCTCGTTATCTGGCCTTGTACTACCTGCGGTGCATCGGGGGTTTGCAGCAACGGACGGATTCAGGATACGGACTGGCATCATGTGGCAGTAACTTTCGACGGTGGAAATCAGGTCGCATTCTACATCGATGGCAGCCTGGACAGCGTCAAGACGCTCAACCAAACTGGTTGGAGTTCATCCAGTGCCTATTTACAGGTTGGGGGAGCTGAGGACATCAGGCGGTTCGATGGTGACATGAGTTTCTTCCGCTTGTCCAGTGGGCAGCGGACAGCGTTCTCGTACGGCACCTTCGCAGCCATCACCGACGAACCGACAACGGCCGTTGGTGATCCCATTGACCCACCTGTCACCGGCTCACCAGACTTGGCCGTGGTTAACTTGGACACCTATCCCAACCCCGGTGGCGGAGTCCTTGTACAGGCAACTGTCCAGAATTGGGAAGAGGTCGGCACCCAGAATGGCTTCTATACTGACCTCTACGCCGACCACCAGCCCACAGGTCCCGGTGACCTGACCGGCAGCATCCGCTACTGGGTGGCAAGCCCGATCGAAGGGGGTACTACGCTCACCCTTGCCACTGTCCTCACCGAGGGCACCTTTTCAGGCAGTGGTCTTGCCACTCAGAGCAATGTCCCACAGGAAACCACCCGGACCCTTCATGTCCAAGTGGATTTCACTGGCGTTATTAGTGAACCCGACAAGGCCAACAACATTTCGCCAGGGATCGAGGTATGTCTCGCCTCTGGAGATGATCATGAGACAGACAACTCAGTAACCACTGCTGTCTCCATCACTACAGATGGGATTGCTCAAACTCACAATTTCCACGCCGTTGGCGACCAGGACTGGTTTGAGTTCAATGCCGAGACCGGGTTAATCTACACCCCCAGAACAGAGAATTTAGGCGTTAGCGCTGATACCTATCTCTATCTGTACGACACCGACAGTACAACGCTCCTTGCTGCGAATGATGACTACGGTGGTACTTTGGCATCTCAAATCACCTGGAAGGCTCCAGCCGATGGAATCTATTACGTCTTGGCCAAACACTGGAACCCCAACGTTGGGGGGTGTGGCACCAACTACGACTTATCGATATGCGGTCTTTACGGAGATCTCAATGGAGACAGGCAGGTGACCGTCGCTGACATCATGCAGGTGGCAAGTAGATGGCGTTGCAAATGTGACGACCCATGCTACGACCCCTTCTACGACATGGATAGGGATTGCGATATTGACGTTGTGGACATTATGCTCGTGGTAACGCATTGGGGGGAGACTTGTGGCGTTTCGTCGGGCGAGTGGGTTGAAGTCGGGACCGGCTCGGCCAGTGGTGGCGGTATCAGCGACAACAGCGGCGGCTCGCAGTGGCCTTCGGTGGCTATAGCCGTTGCGCCAGACAGCACGCCCTATGTCGCCTGGGACGACAACAGCGCCGGGAACCATGAAATCTATGTGCGGCGCTGGAACGGTAGCAGTTGGGAAGAGGTGGGGACCGGCTCGGCCAGCGACGGGGGCATCAGCGACAACAGCGGCAACTCGTTTTCCCCTTCGGTGGCGATTGCGCCAAGCGGCACTCCCTATGTCGCCTGGTGGGACACCAGTGCCAGCGGCCCGAACGATGAAATCTATGTGCGGCGCTGGAACGGGAGCAGTTGGGAAGA
>CAYMKL010000092.1:5461-28178 GCA_964390805.1 uncultured Anaerolineae bacterium
GGAGGCATCAGCGACAACAGCGCCGAGTCGAAGGCTCCTTCAATGACCATAGCCCCAGACGGCACGCCCTACGTCGCCTGGAAAGACTACAGTCTCGGGTTCTATAATCATGAAATCTACGTACGGCGCTGGAACGGTAGCAGTTGGGAAGAGGTGGGGACCGGCTCGGCCAGCGGCGGGGGCATCAGCGACAACAGCGGCGAGTCGGTGTCCCCTTCGGTGGCCATTGCCCCGGACGGCACGCCCTATGTCGCCTGGAAAGACGAAAGTAACGGGAACGGTGAAATCTATGTGCGGCGCTGGAACGGAAATGGTTGGGAAGAAGTGGGGGCTGGCTCAGCCAGTGGCGGAGGCATCAGTGACAACAGCGGCGAGTCGTATGTCCCTTCCGTAGCCATCTCGCCGGGCGGTACGCCTTACGTGGCGTGGTACGACGACAGTAGTGGGGATTGTGAAATCTACGTGCGGCGGTGGCAGGAGTAGTATGTCTTGCTCCCTATTGTGCTCAAGGGACGTCGACCATCACACCAGATCTGCCCATGGCCATGCTGACCAACACCCCAACAGCTACGCCGACCAACACACCGACGCCCACCAGTACGTCCTGCGTTCTCTTTGGTGACCTCGACGAAGACGGCGATATTGACATCGCGGACATCATGCTCGTGGTGGCGCACTGGGGGGAGGAGTGTGAGTGAGGAGTGTGAGTGAGGGGGGTGAATCAGGAATTGCAGAGCACTCCTCAATGCGATACATATCGAGGTGGCTCAATGAATTGGAGTTTGGACAAAGTGATTAAAGGGAAGCGATGAGATGCAAGAGAAGTGGTTGAGGGCGATAATTCTGGTTGTCGTTATGATGATACCGGCGAGCCTGCTGGTACACCCCGAAGCCGCAGGGCCTCCGATCCCACCTGGGGAGTTACATCTGACTGTCCCTACTTCACCAATTACTCCCGAGAGAACAAACAATCTGGACTTTCTCGCTGAGATTACTGAGAAAGAACTCCAAAGAGGCAGAGATCACGTAAGAGAGCTTGAAGAAAAATATCTAGCGAATCCGGTAACCGAAGTTGATCAAAGAGATTGCGCTCCTCCCGCTCGGCAACAACTACAGCTAGACTGCGCGGCCCACACAGTCGCGGTCATGATGGATATTCTTCATTGCTACCAGTTCGGTTTACAGGACGAGCTTGGACCTGATGAGCCTTGGCCTGATGAGCATCGTATTTCTCCTATGTGGTTCACCTCGATAGCTCCTGTAGAGGGTTGCCGGTCGGCATTCTACGGGTCGCTATATGTAGCTAAATACTATGGAGCCCTGGCCGAGGACCGTTTGAATTATGAAGCCTATGGAGGAGATTGTTTTGCTGTTTCTGTTGATATCAATGATCCTTGGGCTATACCAAATAGACTAGCTGATTCTAGTACCACTTACCTGCGTCATAATAGTAATCCTGAAGATAATTTAGGTAGCAGGGAAAGTGTTATCCAAGCGTTAGCTGAAGGTCATGCTGCTGGTCTTGCCTTTTCAGTAGAGGGTGGGGGTGGACATGGAGTGACTATTTTGCTCGCCAATCAGGAAGGAGTGCTAGTTACAGTACACGCAGGCAGAAATTTTGGTCCATATGGAGACGGTACGTGTTTTGTCACCTGGGAGCAATTAGAGGGCGAAGAAGCTTTGGAAGAGATGTTCCCAGGCGAAAGAATTACTGGCTGTACGATCAAGGATGCCTGGACACGGCTAGATGACTGTGATTGGTATCCAGAACCAGTTCCATGGTGTCCAGCAACTCCGACGCCGACGATCACTTTTACTCCCACAGAAACATCAACGCCTACGGTCACTCCTACTCCAACCGTGACGCCTCCACCCACGGAAACGCCAACTCCAACTGCGACTTCCACTGAGACCTCAACTCCTACCCTAACTGCAACACCAACGGAAACTGCCACCCCAACTGCTACTTCCACCGAAACCTCAACTCCTATCCCAACTGCAACATCGACAGAAACCCCAACTATGACTCCAACTCCCACTGAGACCCCAACTCCTACCGCAACCAGCACGCCCACGGCGACACCCAGCACAACGGCCACTCCTACGGAGACTGCGACGCCCACGCCAACAAGCACGCCCACGCCAGGGCCAGTGGTAGCTGCTTCCCCAGTGGAGGGATACGCTGGACAGGAGTTCACATTCACTGGCTCACGTTTCACACCCAACGGCCTTGTACACGAGGGCCTCACTGATCCCAACCAGGAATACTATTACAATGCATCTTTCTACGCCGACTCATCTGGAGAGTTTGTTCGTATCATGGCCACGGCGAGGGATTGGCTTGTAGGAGTTTATACCTACATAGCTTTTGACTCCACCAAGGACTGCAACGCCTCCGTGCAGTTCACAATCACTGAGCCTATGCCGACGGCAACGCCCACACCGACGGCAACCAGCACGCCAACAACCACACTGACCAACACCCCAACGGCCACGCCGACGAGCACGCCCACGCCAACGGCCACGTCCACTGCGACGGCAACCGGCACGCCGACTGCTACACCTACTTCAACATTTACCTACCGGGTCTATCTCCCGCTGCTTCATCAGAACCATTAGTGCTCGTGGACATCATGCTGGTGGCGGTGCATTGGGGAGAAACATAAAATCAGAAGAATGGCTGGCCATTTTCTTGGTTGTCTTTTGTTGTGGCTGACGTTGCAAGACCTGCGAGGCGGCGGAGGCCCGGTCCGTTATAATGAGCACTCAGAAACCGCCTGAAACGCTCCAAAATGCTTACGTGATGTGGCCTTCGGGAAAACCTGCCCGAAAACTGAAATGCACCTGTGTTTCTTGACATGTTAGACAAAAACGAGAGTTGAGTGTATAATAAAGTTATGTCGTAAGTGGAAGGGTGCGTTCAGCTACGGTTGAGATCATCGTGGAAGAGGTCTTCTGAAACCCGGAAAGATACCAGACGTACAAGGCGGCTATGTCCAATAATGGACATCCCAGATAATCAATAGTTAGCCCGCCTCTGATAACTCGAGGATGAAGGGAAGGAGTTTGGTATGGGACCGCCACTCAAGACTGAGGCAAAGAAGGCTACTGCCCTGGTTATCTCTGTGGTTGTGGGTTTGATTTCCTGGCCTATTCTTGCCTGTGGAATCCCGGCGCTGTGGTTAAGCTCTGGAGCAGCCGGCGATTTGGCAGGAGATGCCTTGGTGATACTGGTGTGTATGCCTCTTGCGGGTACAGGAATCCCCAGTCTTGTGATCGGTCTCATCACCTACGCAATCTTGATGAATGCGTGGGCGAAGTCTGAAGACGCCCAGAGGCATTACGACGACCAGCCATAACCGTGGCAAGAACGTAGAAGGGTGAGCGCACTTTGAAAGCGAAATCACAAACAGTGTAAAGGCCTGTACGGTTCAAAGGCGTGGAAAACAAGAACGTGCAAAAACGCAGAAGTGAAGTGAGACTCCAAAGCGAGCCGCTCCTCACCACCAATGCCGAAAGCAATGAGTTTTCCGCCGTGCCATCGTCCTCCAAGACCATCGGTCAATCACAAGATAGGTCAGCTCACTGGTGAGCGATTTACTGTAGCATAGGAGACTAAAATGCAAGAAAAGTTAGTGTTCCAACAAGACTCAGTATCCCTCTACTCGTGCAGCGGGACGGCTGTGGAACCCCGTATTCGAGTGGAAGCTGGGGGTCGGGAGTGGACTCTTGACAGAGCAGACGCGGAGCGACTATGCCTGCATATACTCGCTCATGGGGTTGGAGAACTCAGGTTGTCTAAGATGTTTCTCACTGATGATCCAGAATCGGAAGGGTTTATACTGGCCTTCTTGTCAGGATTCGCTGCTATGACGAAAACAGGCTACCTGAGGCAATGTGTGCTGGACGAACGCGAACGGGAAAAATATAAGGGCCTCACACTACCACCAACTGACGAGGAGTTCGCTGTGGAACTCTGGAAACTGAGTTATCTTGATGCTCAGAGAATGGCCCTCGCAGTTCTAGAGGGTATAGACCGCCAATCCTGGATCCCTGCGCTGTCGCCAACGGTTGGCAGGCTGAAGCCGAAAGTAACCCCTAGTGTGAGTAAAGCGCTAGAGCCATGGGCAACTGCTATTATTAATTCTCTCTTCTGCATAGGTATTGCCGCATTAACCTTGCTGGCAATAAACTTGGTTATAGAGCACTTGCTAAAGGGTTTTCCTATAGCTCCTATAGTATATACCCCCACCGACATCCTGTTAGTGGCAATACTTCTTATGCTTATGATACAACTGCCAAGATATATCGAGGGGTTGTTGCGCGGATTATTCTATTTCCGCTAGGACATCGGTAGCACTACAGAATAGCGTGGAGTCCAGTTTTGGGCGCAGACAGACCGTGAAACCCGCTTTGTGCCTGGTAAACGATGATCAATCTGGCGTTTTTTGCCCCGGAATTGCAACGTTTCGGGCTGCTGCAGTGTCTTTCGCCGTGTGGTTTGGGGATCGGTAACACCCCTCTACGACTCCACGCTGTCTTGCGGTGCTACCAGGACATCTGGTCTGACGCACAATGGCTGTCTTCATTCTCAGCGTGGGGCGGTTTTGCATGCTGAGGGGGAGGCGGCCTAACATCTCACTACAGGCGACCGCGCTCCGCGCGCGGCAAACCGGCGCTCGTTTGCATTTGCAGGTGGTCTTGTGTTGAGGTTAGCGCTGCAAGCCCCGCGCGGCGCCTGAGTTCGGTGCCGTTAGTGCGCTTAATCACAACTTGGAGCTGAACTGCCACTCCAATGGAGTCTGGAGGATTGAACACTTGCCCAATGCCCCCCAGGTGCCCGATGCGCTGGGGGGTTATGCGTCCAGGCAAGTCAACAGCTCTGCGGGGATGGACAAGATGTGGTAGAATGGACACCAGAACCTCCCTCATCCTGCTGTTGATAGCCACTCTGCTCATCCACCTGGCGGAAGAGATCAAGAGGTGATGAAGAGGTTTCCATGCCTATCCACGTCCAGGGTGCCAATGAACACAACTTGCAGGGGATTGATGTTGAATTCGGCGACGGCCTGACGGTCGTGACCGGGGTGTCTGGATCGGGCAAGACCTCGCTGGTCTTTGACACGCTGTATCACGAGGCCCGGCGCCGCTTTCTGGAGGTGTTCGCGCTAGGCTCGACTAACCTGCGGCTGGCCCCGGCCAAAGTGCGAGCCATCACTGGCATCGGCCCGGCTGTTGCCGTGGGCCAGAATCTGCTCAACCGCAATCCCAATTCCACGCTGGCCAGCGCCTCCGGCCTTCACCTGTTCCTCCGCATGTTGTATGCCCGTTTCGGCGAGCGGCACTGTCCACGCTGCGGCGCAGGGCTCATCGTTTCGACCGAGGACGAGATTGTCGAGCAGTTGCTGGCTATGGCCAGGCAAGGGCCGCTTTGTCTTTTCGTGCCGCTATTGCAGGGTGTCCACGGCAGCCACCGCACCCTGCTGCGATTGCTGGCCGATGAGTTTGGAAGTGAAGCACTGCGTGTGGATGGACATCCCTGGCGTTCCCAAGACCTGAACCCAGAGGAAGCCCACGACCTGGAGGTTGAAGTTGCTCGCTTGACGGGTGAGACCTCTGCAGCGCACGTGCGCGAGGTCGTGCAGTCGGCGGGGGCGCTGGGTGCCCACGCAGTTGTGGCTCGCAGCGATGGGCAAGCAGTGAGGTTCGCCGCTGCTCCGGTCTGCTCGCAGTGCGGCACCTGGTTCAGCGACCTCAGGCCAGTCCATTTTGGGACTCGATGTCCTTTTTGCAATGGAGAGGGCTGCCGGCGCTGCGGCGGGACGGGCCTACACCCGGAGGCGGCCGCAGTTCAGTTGCACGGCCTGCGATTGCCCGAGCTGCTGGCCCACTCCGTGGACGAAGTGCGCACCCTTTTCGCCGACGGCGAGCTTCCCTCCACCGCCGCTCGCTTGCAGACCCAGATCAAACGGCGGCTGGAGGCGCTGGACAAAGTGGGGCTAGGCTACATCACGCTGGCTCGCCCCTCTCCCTCGCTCTCGCGGGGTGAAGCGCAGCGGGTGCGGCTGGCAGTGGCATTGACCAGCCGCCTGGAAGACATGCTGCACGTCCTCGACGAGCCAACCATCGGCCAGCATCCCGCCGACGTGGCCCGGCTGCTGCCTGCCTTCCGCGAGTTAGCTGGTCCGGTAGTCTACGTGGAGCACGATCGCTTTGCGGCCTCGGTTGCGGATCAGGCCATAGACCTGGGGCCAGGGGCAGGCAGTGATGGGGGGCGGGTGCTCTTCACTGGCACGCCGTCAGAGCTGTGGCAGGCCGACACGCCAACTGGCCGCTACTTCAGCCTGCGGGAGCGCGTTGTGCCGCCCGAAGCCCGGCCGAAGCCAGAGCGCTTCCTCACCGTGCGCGGCGCCCATCTGCGCAACCTGCACGACATCGTCCTGCCCATTCCCCTTGGCCGCTTGACGGTCATCACCGGTGTCTCAGGTTCGGGCAAGAGCACGCTGGTCGAAGACGTGTTGGTTGCCTCCCTGTCCAGCCAGGAGCTGGTCGGCTGCCAGGCCATTGAAGGGCCGACCTTGAAAGCGCTGCTGGTAGACCAAAGCCCCATCGGGCGCAATCCGCGCTCCAATCCCGCCACCTACACCAAGCTGTCCGACGTCGTCCGCGACCTCTTCGCTGCCGTGACCGGGCTCACCGCCTCGCACTTCTCCTTCAATCGGCCAGAGGGCGCTTGCCCCGCCTGCAAAGGCATGGGCGCTATCGAGGTCCAGATGCGCTACCTGCCGTCTACCTGGATTCCCTGTGCGGCCTGCGAGAGACGGCGTTTCTCCGACGAGGTCCTGGCGGCGCAGGTGCCGTTCGGCGAGCGTCCGCTTTCCATCGCTGACTTCTACGAGCTCTCGGTTGCGGAGGCGCTCCCCCTGCTGGCCGAAGAGGAGCGCTTGCCGGACAAGAGCCGCCTGAGAGCCCGGCGCATCCTGAAGGCCCTGCACGACGTGGGCCTGGGATACCTGATCCTGGGACAACCCTCGCCCACGCTTTCGGGTGGGGAAGCGCAGCGCGTCAAGCTGGCCAAGTACCTGGGACGAAGCGCCCTGTCCAAACAACTGCTGGTGCTGGACGAGCCGACCACCGGCCTGCACCCGCACGACGTGGCGGCGCTGTTGACTGTGCTGGACCGGCTGGTGCGCCGGGGCGCGACCATCGTGGTCGTGGAGCACAACTCCGACGTCATCCGCGCGGCGGATTGGGTGGTTGACCTTGGGCCAGGAGCGGGGCCGGCCGGGGGCCGTGTGCTGTACGCCGGCCCGCCCGAGGGGCTGGCCCGGGAGGAGGAATCCCTCACCGGGCAGTCACTGAGGGAGGAAGCCTCCGTTCGTCCACCCTTGCGAAGGTTGCCGGTGACTCCCATAAGCGAACCATTGTCGGTGGACGAAAGGGCTTTGGACTGGAAGTCTCTTGCCAAACCTTCGCAAGGGTTCATCTCTATTCGAGACGCGCGGGTGCACAATCTCAAAGGCGTGGACGTTGACTTTCCCAAGGGGGCGCTCACGGTGGTCACCGGCGTCTCCGGTTCGGGCAAATCCAGCCTGGTGAAGGACGTGCTGGAGGCCGAAGCCCGGCGGCGCTTCCTGGAAACCCTTTCGCTCTACGAGCGGCAGGCCACGCACGAGGGGGCGGAAGCGCTGGTCGGATCGGTGAGCGGTCTGGGGGTGGCCATCCCTGTCGGCACCGAGCGCCGCCTGCGGTATGATTGGCGGGCTTCCGTGGGCACGGCCACCGAGATTGCACGGCACCTGGCTGTCCTGCTGTCCCTGATCGGTGAACAGCGATGTTTGGAATGTGGCGCCGCGATGGAACGCCTGCCGTTGGAGCGGAGCAGCCACACTGGGCAATGGCGCTGCCCCGCCTGCGGGTTGACCGCATCGGTCGCCCAGCCGAGGCACTTCTCGCCCCTCACCTACGCCGCGGCCTGCCTGACGTGCCACGGCGTGGGCTCTTTCCAGTCTCCCCGGCCGGAGAAGCTGATCGTCCATCCTGAGAAGCCGCTTTGCGCGGGAGCCATGCACTCCCCCGGCTTCTTCCCCAAGGGGTTTCTGTGTAGGCCGTTCAACAGCGGGTACGACATGACGCGGGCGCTGGGCGACCGCTACGGTTTTGGCCCGGCCACCACACCCTGGAATGAGATGACACTCGAGGCCCAGCAGGCGTTCCTGTTGGGCGATCCTGAGCCGATGGAAGTAACATTCCGCAGCCGAACGCGGACCGGCACAAAGGTGGTCGCGTTCCCCGGTTTCTACGGCTGGATACGGGACTGGGACGTGGGAGGGATGTACACAGAGACGGAAGTCTGTCCGGACTGCAAGGGAGCGCGCCTGCGCCCTGAGTACCTGGCCGTGACCTTGAACGGGCATAACATGCACGAGCTGAGCGAGATGCCCCTGTCGGAGCTGGCCCGGGTGTTGGAAACCCGTCAGCGCCGGCCGAGTAGGAGCGAAGCGACGTATCGAGGCCAAGCGGGTTATGCAGAGAGCCGCTCGCTTGGTTTCGATACGCTACGCTACTCAACCGGCGCTCGCTCGTCAGGTTTTGCACACGACGGTTTGTTTCTTGGTAGCGAAGCGAAGCAATCCCCAAGTCGCAAGGAGGAGATTGCGCCGTTTCCACTTCCAAGTTCGTCGCAAAAACCTGTCCTGAGCGAAGTCGAAGGAACGCTCCTCGCAATGACACGGGCCGAGCAGCTACAGAAAACCCTGGTTTCTGAGCTCGCCGCCCCCAGCCTGCACACGGCCCGTAAGCGACTGCGCTTCCTCACTCAGGTCGGCCTGGGATACCTGCATCTCAATCGCCTGGCGGGAACGCTCTCGGCAGGCGAGGCGCAGCGGATCAGGCTGGCAGGATTGCTGGGCAGCGGGCTGACTTCGCTCACTGTGCTCCTGGACGAGCCATCGCGCGGGATGCATCCCTCCGAGCTCGAGGCCCTGTTGGGAGCGTTGCTGCAACTGCGCGACGAGGGCAACACGGTGATCGTCGTCGAACATGACCCGCTGCTGATCCGGCATGCAGACCATTTGATTGACCTCGGACCTGGGCCCGGCGTGCATGGGGGTGAGATCGTGGCCGAGGGCACGCCGGAGCAGGTGGCCCAAAGCGACACGCTGACGGCAGGCTGGCTAAGCGGTGAACGGCGAATCGCCGTTCACCGCAACGGCCGCCAACCACGCGGCTGGATGGAAATACGCGGTGCGCGGGCCCACAACCTGCGCGGCGAGACGGTTCGCTTCCCACTGGGGACGCTGGTGGGCATTTGCGGCGTCTCCGGCTCAGGAAAGAGCACGCTGCTCATAGACACGCTGGGCCGAGCGCTGGCACCCAAGAAGTTCACCACCTCGGTGGCCTACGAGCCCATCGAACCAGGCCCTCACGACGCTATCGAGGGCGCACCGGCTCGAACCATCCTGGTGGATCAAGCCCTCGCGGGCGTGACCAGCCCGGCGGCCTTCCTCAAGCTGACCCAGCCGTTGCGCAGGCTCTACGCCGCCAGTGACGACGCCAATGCGTTGGGGCTGGGTGAGGAACATCTGAAGCGATCCTGTTCGGCCTGCGATGGGCGTGGCGCGATACGAATTGACATGGGCTTCTTGCCGAGCGTCCACACACTTTGCGAGGCCTGCCGTGGCACTGGCTTTCTGCCGGAAGCATGGGATGTGCGGCTGCGCGGGCTGGCCTTGCCGGAGGTGTTCGCCCTGACCATTGACCAGGTGGACGAGTTGTTCGGCGATGTAGAGACGCTGGCTCGACCCCTGGCGGCGGCGCGCGCTGTTGGGCTGGGCTACCTGGTGTTGCGCCAGCCGCGCCATGCGCTGTCGGGCGGAGAGGCGCAGCGGTTGAAAATCGCCAAAGAACTGGCCCGAAAGAATCCGGGGCGCAAAACGCGGACCGAGACGCTCTACATCCTGGACGAACCGACCGTTGGCCAGCATTTGGAGGACGTAGCACGGCTGGTTGGCGTACTGCACAGGCTCGTTGACGAGGGTCACACCGTCCTGGTCATCGAGCACCACCCCCACCTGCTGGCGGCCTGCGACTGGCTGGTCGAGCTCGGTCCAGGGGGCGGACCTGACGGCGGGCGGATCATCGCCACCGGCACTCCAGAGACCCTGGCCAGCAGCAACACGCCAACTGCGCCCTACTTGAGAGAGGTTCTGGAGGCTGGACAATGACGCGTCTGTTCCAGACGTTAGCTCCCCTTCTGCTAGCCGACCCTTCGCCATGTCTGCGCTTGCTCGTGCTGCGCGAGTTGCTTGGCCGTCCAGAGAATGACGCCGAGGTGCGTGAGTTGGTGGGGATGCGAGAGGCGGATCCGCTAATCGCTGACCTGTTTCGCCTGCAGGCCACGGATGGCTCGTGGCGGAGCGTGGACCTGGGGCAGACTGCTCGGAAAGGTCGCTTGGTGGCCACGGCACACGCCTTGATGCGGCACGGCTACCTGGGCTTTGGGCCGGAGCACCCGGCGGTGCAACGCGGTGCAGAGTACCTCTTCTCCCAGCAGCGGGAAGACGGCTCGTGGCCGCTGCCAACTGTGCGGGAAGGGGAGGCCGAGGGCTATCAGATGATACCGCTGCAAACAGCCATCCCACTGCGCGGCCTGGCGGCGTGCGGCTACGCCACCGATCCACGGGCAGAACGGGCCTACGAGTGGCTGCTGGCGCGGCGATTGGAGGATGGCGCCTGGCCAACGGGGATTGCTTCGGGGAACTACGGTGGTGTGGCTGGCTACCGCAGGCTGGCCCACTCCCGGTGGGGCTGCCGCTCCAACACCACAGGGGTCTTGATCTGCCTGGCCCTGCATCCAGAGCGCAGGACAAGCCCAGAGGCGCACCGGGCGCTGGATCTGCTGCTGGCGCGGGAAACGCGGGAGAGGCACGCCCTCGGCTTTGAGGTGGCCCGGCTGATCGGCGCCGAGCCGGCGCGTGGCGTCTTCACCTATTTCGCCCGCTTCGACCTGGCGCTGGTGCTCGACCTGTGCTGGCGGGTGGGCGCCAGCCGCGAGGACGAGCGCATCGCTGAGTTGGTCGAATTCGTCCGCCAGCAGCAGGGCCTCTATGGGCTGTGGGAATACGCTCCGCGCCCGCAGGCGTCTCGTTGGGTTACATTCGACCTGTTGCGGTCTCTGTCCCGTCTGGACGAGACCACCGACTGGCTCAGCATCGAGCCGCGCACTCCCTTCCGAGCGTATGCCAGGAGAGCGGAACGATACTAAAGCCTTGCTTCCGAGCAATCCTGAAAAGTAACTGCTCAGGTTGGCCGCTTGAAGGTGTCTGGCACTCTTATAAGTGCCAGACACCTGAGCAGTTACCCTGAAAAGAAGAACCCGCTCCGTGAGACTGCGTTCCAACTTGTGTCCCCAGAGCGGGTTATCTCGATTGCTAGCCTCGATTCGTGCCATCAGGATTCTCCTACTGCCCCTCCTTTGGGTAGGAACTTGAACATCCTGGTGTCACAGTGGGGACAAGTCCCCTTGGCTGCCAGGCGGCCGTTCTTCATGGTTACCTCCTTCGCGTCTTTCATCAGTCTCTTGCTCCTGCACTTGACGCAATAGGCTTCCACATTCACTGTATTTCACCTCCTTTCATCTTATTTTAGCATTATTCTAGCATAAAATGCTCATTTTGGCAAGTTCTGCTGTATCCACAAAACAAACACATGGTTACCTGGTTTTTGAGTATGAACCCCTCGGCTAGCTTGTTCTCAAGCATGGGGTAAGATGTGGCCTCCTCGCTTCATCTAGTGAGTGAGTTAACGAGTCAATGAGTGATGAGGTAATGGGTGAATCGGTTACGACTCGTTAC
Source organism: uncultured Anaerolineae bacterium (assembly GCA_964390805.1). GTDB lineage: Bacteria > Chloroflexota > Anaerolineae > VGOG01 > VGOG01 > CAYMKL01. The sequence continues at coordinate 17,317 of CAYMKL010000092.1, forward strand.
CTCATTACCTCGGTACTCGTTGACTCGTTCAGTGAGACCTGATAATGTGAGGAGGTTAACGATGCGTTCAACATCTTGGTTAGCTATTGGCCTTTTGGCCCTTGTTGTATTGAGTGCTTGTACAGCGTCCGTCTCCGCACCGGCTTCATCTCCTGAGACATCAGCGTCATTACCTGCGACACCCCCGCCACCTCCCGACACACCGACGCCGCCTGCGACGCCAACGCCGTTGCCCTTGACCTCCAAGGCCCTGTTGCCTGAGGAGGCCCCGCCGCGAGGAGCCGAGTCCCAGTTCAGCACCGACTTCAGCCAGCACAGCGTACCCTACAGCGAGATCCTCTCTGGAGGGCCGCCCAAGGACGGCATTCCAGCCATTGACGAGCCCACGTTCGTCAGCGTGGATGAGGCCAATGACTGGCTTGAAGCGCAGGAGCCGGTGATCATGGTTCAGGCTGGAGACGATGCGCGCGCTTACCCCATCCAGATTCTGATGTGGCACGAGATCGTCAATGACACGGTGGGGGGAGTGCCTGTGACTGTGACCTTCTGTCCCCTCTGCAACACCGGCGTCGCCTTCGAGCGAACGTTTGATGGGCAGGTGCTGGACTTCGGCACCACGGGGCGGCTGCGCTACAGCAACCTGATCATGTACGACCGCCAGACGGAGACTTGGTGGCAGCAGGCCACCGGCGAGGCCATCGCTGGTGAGTTCACCGGCCGCCACTTGACACTGGTTCCCGCGTCCCTCATCTCCTGGGCCGACTTCAAGGCGGCCCATCCGGGTGGCAAGGTGCTCTCACGGGAAACTGGCTACCGTCGCAGCTACGGTGCAAACCCCTACACCGGCTACGACGACGTGAACAACTCGCCCTTCCTGTACCTTGGCCCTGAGACGCCCGGGGCGCTGCCCCCGATGGCGCGGGTGGTGACCGTTGATCTGAATGGCGAGGCCGTCGGCTATCCCTACGACGTCCTGCAAGAACTGCACGTGGTCAACGACACCGTCGGCGGCGTTGCCATCGTGGTGCTGTGGGATCCTGGGACCGCTTCGGCTTTGGATGCAGCCAGCGTCGCTGGGGGAAACGACGTCGGCGCGGCTACTACCTTCTCCCGCCAGGTGGACGGGCAGACGCTGACTTTCGTCTTCGACGGCGACCGGATCGTGGACGAGCAGACGGGCAGCGAGTGGGATGTGTTGGGCCAGGCTGTGAGCGGATCACTGGAAGGACGTCAACTGGAGCCTGTGGTCAGCATCAACCACTTCTGGTTCTCGTGGGCGGCCTTCAGGCCAGAGACGCGCATCTATAGCGCCGATCAGCTCACCTCCGACGCGCTCCCGGCGGTTTCAGGGGGAGTGACCGTGGAGCTCGATTCCGATTTCGAGATCATTGTCTATCAGGGAGAGGACGTACTGGGAGGACAATCGGTCATGTTCTCAGAGGTACTTGCCCAGGGTAGGCCGGTCGTTCTCAACCTGTGGGCGGGACTCTGCCCCGTCTGCCGCGCCGAGATGCCGGAACTGCAAGCAGCGCACGAAGAGCACGGGGGCAGGGTGCTAGTCGTTGGGGTGGATATCGGGCCGTTCGTCGGACTGGGCTCCGAGAAGGATGCCCGTGCCGTCCTCGATGAACTGAGCATCACTTTCCCCGCTGGGACCACGCCCGACGTCAGTGTGGTGCGGGACTACAAGGTTCTGGGGACGCCGACCACGCTGTTCTTCAAGCCCAACGGCGAGATCATCCAACAGTGGACCGGAAGGCTGACCTCAAACCAGTTGGATGAGTACATAGAAGCGTTGCTCGGCGCTTCAGAAAGATGAAAGACACAACCTCCATCAAGACCGCGGGCAGCAGGCTGGTGCTGGCGGCCACGTTCGTCATCCCTGCGGTGCTCGTCGTCGGCCTTCTCTTCCTGCTGATCAGCTTTCAGGGCGGCATCGAAACCACCGTGGCCAATCTGGCCCTGCTGCTACCGGTGGGCTATGCCTTCGCTGCGGGAATGGTGGCCAGCGTGAACCCGTGCGGGGTGTTGTTGCTCCCTTCTTACGCCCTGTATCAGCTCGGCACTGAGAAAGCGGACTTCGACGCTGTGCCGGCGGCAAGGCGAGCCCTCAAGGCCCTCCTCATCGGCGGAACGGCGACGGCCGGGTTCATTGCTATCTTTGCCATCGCGGGGAGCATTCTCGCGGCCGGCGGCCAGTGGCTGATCAGCACTTTCCCCTTTACAGGACTAGCCATCGGCGGCGCAATGGTCGTCCTGGGGGCGTGGCTCCTGGTGACGCACAGGACCATTGGCATCATGGCAGCCAGCCGGGTGGCCATCAGTCCGCAGCGCAACCTGAGCAACGTCTTCCTGTTCGGCATCGTCTACGCCATCGGTTCGCTGAGTTGCACGCTGCCGATCTTTCTGGTGGTCGTCGGCGGCAGCCTGGCGAACCAGGGCTTGCTGGCCGCTCTGGGACAGTTCATCGGCTACGCCCTGGGCATGGGGACAGTCCTCATCGCCGTGACGGTGGGTACCGCGCTGTTTCAAGAGACGGTCTCCAGGTTGCTGCGCCGGATCGTTCCCCACATCCATCGGGTGAGTGCCCTGTTCCTGATGGGGGCCGGCGCGTACTTGATCTACTACTGGGTGTTTCAGGCTGGTCTGTTTTAGTGAGTGGAATGGAAGGGCAGCACGTCTGGGAAGGTTGTCCATGGGCTGGCTCGTTTGATGCGGTGAAACATGTTTCGAGTTTCGGGTTGCGGGTTTCGAGTTGTGAGGTGACCGATATGACCGTGAGCGGCCAGTTGCCCGACGACGTCCAGACCCTGCTGGCCTGGTTGGCCTGCGTGGCCGCGGCTGGCACGCCGGCGGACTACGTGGCAACGCTACGGGAGGTGAGCTCTACCGATTTCACTGTTTTGTTTTTTGCTTTCCGGTATGGTATAATTAGTTCACTCCCAAGGGCTGCACAGGAGGGCTCTTTGGGATTTCGCAGGATCACGGCGTTGGAGACCCCAACTTATTGAGGGTTGCCACGCGACACCCCCAACAAGGTGCAACCTGCGGTTGCCTGGGACTCCGGCTCGCTACTCACGCCAACTCCCAAAGACCCCACAGGATTTACCTCTGTTGGGCGGTGCGGCTTTCTTCAGAGCGAAAGGTTACCAGGTGCAAACCAAACTGGGTCTTTTCTGTGACAAGATCATAGAAGCCGGTTGGCTGGCGGCGGCCATAGTTACCCCCCTTTTCTTCAATTGGTACAGCAACCGCGTCTTCGAAGCCAGCAAGGTTGCCTTGCTTCGCTCCATCACTGTGGTGATGTTGGCAGCCTGGCTGATCAAGACCCTGGAGAAGGGGCTGCCTGGAGAAAGACAAAATCGCAAGTTAGCCTCTGCCTCGCTCCGCACACCTCTGATCGTGCCTGTGCTATTCTTCGCAGGCGCATATCTCCTCAGCACTGTGACCTCCGTTTCCCCCCGAGTCAGCTTCTGGGGCTCTTATCACCGACGACAAGGTCTCTATGTTGTCCTCTGCTACATAGCAATCTTCTTCTTGGTGCTAGAGACCCTGCGCACTCGTCAGCAGTTGGAGCGCCTGATCACAGTCATCCTAATCGTCAGTCTGCCAGTCTCCCTGTATGGGATTATGCAGCACTATGAGGTGGATCCCTTAGTTTGGGTCAGACCCTTAGCCTGGATGAGAAGAGACGTGCAGCGTGTCGAATCCACCCTGGGCAATCCCATTTTGATTGCCGCCTATCTGATAACGGTTGTGCCTTTGACAGTGTGGCAGTGTATTCGCTCTTTCTCCCCTGTTCGCACCAAGGGGAAGAAAGCCGGACGTTCGCTGGTCTTATTCGGATGTTATATCCTCCTTTTGCTCCTTCAGTTGATCTGTTTGGTGCTCACGCAGAGTCGGGGACCTGTAATGGGCCTCATGGCCGGGGTCTTGTTCTTCTGTCTATTATGGGCTGTCCTAAGAGGCCAAAGGGGATTGGCGCTAGCGACTGTCGGAGTGTCCATTGCATTGTTCACTATCCTGGCCGTCTTGAACCTGCCCAACACGCCTCTGTCGTTTGCTAAAGGGATGCCCTACGTCGAGCGCCTGACCGCAATCTACAAAGACATCGTGCATGATAGAGGTCTGATCTGGAGTGGAGCAGTCAATATGATCGCGGCTGACAGGACCCGGATTGTCATCGGCTATGGACCAGAATCCATGGGCCTCATCTTCTATCCCTACATGCACCCCGACTGGGTCGCTATGAAAGGCTACCAAGAGGTAGCCGACCGTTGTCACAACGAGACCCTCGATGCCTGGGTAACGGGCGGCCTCATCGGGCTTTCCGCCTACCTGGTCCTCTTCAGTAGCATCTTCTATTACGGTCTTAAGTGGCTTGGGCTGATAGTGAATTCCCGACAGCGCACCTTCTTCGTAGTTACATGTCTGGCGGGAGGGCTCTCAGGGGTACTGATTCCTTGGCTCGTAGACGGGCCGTTAAGATGGGCCGGGGTGGGGATACCTGCTGGCATATTGCTGGCCCTGGTCATATACTTGATGACATCCCTTTTCCGTCACAATCCAACTTCCAAAGTCCAACTTCCAAAGTCCAGCTTCCAAATCCTGTTGATCGCCCTCCTCTCAGCCTTTGTGGCCCACTTCGTCGAAATCCAGTTCGGCATCGCTATCACTGTCACCCGCACTTATTTTTGGATCTACGCTGCATTGTTGGTTATCATCGGCCACTGCTGGCAGGAGGAGCCCTTACCTGAAGCCGCAGCAGAGACCTCGCCCCCCGACAGTTCACGCCAGCGGCGCGGCCAACGGCGGAGAGGACGGAGGCGAAAGGCCGACCGCCCTTTTGGGCGTTGGGCTTTGAACACTTCGACCGGGCTCAGTACAAGCTTTGAGCTTCTTACTCATTCTCTCCTGGTAGGGCTGATCCTGGCAACCATCGGTTTTGACTTGATCACTCATCAGTTCGAGCTCAATGCCAACGGCCCTGTTATCTTCGGCCTCCTATTTGTGATTTGGCTATTCGGCGGGATAACAATTCCAATCCTCCGACCGTTAGCGAAGCGGCGCTCAGGAAAGGCTTCCAACCATTCGGCTAGGCCCTTCGACAAGCTCAGGAGGGACCTCAGGGCAGGTCTCCAATCTCCAATCTCCAATCTCCGGACCTACGTCCTGGGTAGCTTGTTCTGCTTTCTCCCTTTCATGGCCGTTCATGCTGCGATAGTATTGCCAGGCGCCGGCGTAGAAAGGGCTACATCTATCTATTACACCTGCACTTTCTTGGTTGTCCTCGCAGTAGCAGTTGCCTTGCTGATTGGGAGCATTCCAGGTTCAAAGCTCAAACTTCAAAGCTCACATTCCCAACTTCGAACTTCGAGCTTGAGATTCTGGATTTTGAGCTTTGGATTTTGGATTTTGAGCTTTTTGTTGATCCTCAACTCCAATCTGAAGGCCGCTCAGGCGGACATCTACTACAAGTTTGCCCTATCCTCGGAAGAAAAAGGGGAGATAGATAAGGCCATCTCTGTGTATAGCCAAGCTATCCAGTTGGCGCCTCGCTGGAGTCAGTATCACGCCTCTTTGGGCTGGGCGTATGGATTGAAAGCAGTAAACGCTTCAGATGCCGATCAAAGGGTTGCTTGGTTCGAGGATAGCGTTAAGACCCTAGAGCATGCCCGACAGATGAGCCTCTCCGATCCTGACATCATAGCCAAGTTGGGACACATCTACTGGAACTGGGGCAGCCTGATGCCCGATCTGGAACAAAAGGCCGAGAAGTTGGAGGCGGCTCTGGCACACTACCACCAAGCAGTGACTCTAAGCCCTTTGAATCATGGGTACCTGCTCAACGACGACATGGTCCAAACCTACCTCCATCTGGGGGAAACTTATTCTGCTCTGGGTGAGCTAAGTCGGGCTGCAGAAGCCTATCAGAAAGTTAACGAGATGGCTCCTGATCTCTATGAGAGCCACAAAGGTTTGGCCTCGGTTTATCTGCAATTGGGCCGGCTTGACGAGGCGCTTGAGGAAGCGAAGACAGCCAGAGACCTGGCGCCGGAGGAAGAGTGGCCCGCTTTGGACGATCTGATCGCTCAATTGGAGGCCCAGAAGAAGTGAACAAAAAAGAGGGCCTGGAAGTGTCTCCTAGCTCTTCCAAGCCCTAGGCGATTCAGCGGGTATGTCCGAGGTCCAAGATTCAGATCACTCGCTGACAAATTCGATTTCTACTGCGCTTTCGCAAAACGGTAACCGATTCCCCGCTCAGTGAGGATGTAGCTGGGTTGATGGGGGTCTTCTTCTATCTTCCGACGAAGACGCCAGATGTACAGCTTCACGTAGTCCGCCTCGTTCACGTATTCCGCCCCCCAGACAGTTTCCAGTATCTGCTCAGTCGCCAGCACCCGGCCAGCATTCTCGGCCAGGTAAAAGAGCATCCGTTGCTCGGTGCCTGTCAACTGCACCCTTTCCCCTCCTTTGCTGACCTCGAATCTCTCCGAATCTATTACCAGTTCGTCATCGGCGTACAGGATACGTCCCTTGTCAGGATGGGATGGCCTGGTCCGGCGCAGAACAGCCTCCACCCGAGCCTCCAGTTCCTTAAGGCTGAAGGGCTTGGCCACATAATCGTCGGCGCCGAGTTTCAGCCCCATCACTCTGTCGGACTCTTGCCCTCTGGCGGTGAGCATGATGATGGGTACGTCGGAAATCTCTCGAATACGCCGGCAGGCCTCCCAGCCATCCATCTTGGGCATCATTACGTCCAAGATAATCATATCTGGTCGTTGGCTGTACATTTGCTGCATCCCCTGGACCCCATTAGCGGCGGTAACGATGTCATAGCCCGCCCCGCTCAGATACAGCTCAATGGCCTCGACCAGGTTAGTGTCATCGTCTATGATCAACAACTTGCCTTTTCTATCACTCATCAACTTGCCTCCCGACCCGTACTGAACTCTTTGGCCCTCTGCCCTTCATCTATGAGCGAAGCCGTTAGCGAAGCGACGCTCAGGACAGGCTCCGCTCAGGTAAGCTCTGTCGAAGTATCGGCATCCTGACCGGCCATCGGCAAGGTCACGATGAAGCGGCTGCCCACATCCAGTTCGCTCTCTACTTCGATCATGCCTCCATGAGCCTCAGCAGATTCTTTGGCCAGCACGAGACCCAGCCCCACACCCTTGATGCCTGATTCCGTCGTTGACCACACCCGATAGAACTTTTCGAAGATGTGGGGCAGGTCATCGGGCGGGATGCCCATTCCTCGGTCAATTACGCTGAGGATGAGCCTGGCGTCCTCTTCCCGCACCACCACATCCACGCGCCCCTCCTCATGACTGAACTTGATGGCGTTGCCCACCAGGTTCTTGATCAACATGTTTAACAATTCTCTGTCGGCAACAATCGGGGGTAAATCGGGCTGGATATCGGTGTGAAGGGAGATCTTCCTCTCCTGGGCCTGGATGCCGAAGAGACCGAGGATGTCGTCAACAACCGCTCCTATGTGTAGGGGTTCTTTTTTCATGACAAATTGCCCTGCTTCCAGGCGTGAGAGATCGAGAAGGTCGCCGATCAGCCCGGTAAGCCGATCTGTCTCCCGGTCAATGACCTTTAGGAAGCGCTGGCGCAGCTCACGATCCTCACCCTCCAACTCGTCCAGCAGGAGCTCGGTATAGGCTTTGATAGAAGCTAAAGGGGCGCGCAGTTCATGGGAGACGTTGGCCACGATGCTAGACTTGAGGCGATCCACCTCTTTCAGACGGGTGATGTCGGCAAAGCTGAGTAGATAGCCAAAGGCCTCGCCCCCAGTCTCGTGGAGGGGAGCAACGCCCTCCAAAACATCCCGCACCCCCACCCTGCCGGAGATGGTGGTCTCAACAGGGGAGATTCGCTGGCCCGCTTCCATTGCCATACGCAGAGGGCTCCCCTCCCCACCAATTTCTGCCCCGAAAATCTCAGGCAAGGATTTGCCCAAGACCTGACCCGCGGTGTGGCCAGTGATAGCTTCTGCCCCTGGGTTGAAGCTAGTTATCCGCATGTCGTTATCAATGACTATCAGGCCATCGAAGGTTCCTTCCAGGATGGCTTCTGTCTTGCGTTTTTCCTCGATGGCCTCCCTATAGAGCCTGGCATTCTCAATGGCGATGGCAGCCTCACCCCCCAGAATGGAAACAAACTCCAGATCACCCTGGGTAAAGGCCGGGCCTTCTCCTAGCTTGCTGATATTGAGCACCCCGATAACTTCGCCCTTGAGCAAAAGCGGCACGCAAAGGGCAGAGGCGATTTCTTCCCTGATCATCGCTTCCCTGATCTGAGGGTTAAGCGACGCACCATCGGCTAACAGCAGCGCCTCCCCTCTATCTGCGACCCAGCCAGCAATTCCCTGGCCGATTTTGTCCCTGGCCATAGCGGCGATTTCCGAGGGAAGGCCGACGGAGGCTTTGACGACTAATTCCTGCCCCTCCAGCAACATCAGAGAGGCCCTACCGGCTTTGGTCTCCTGCAGGCCCGTCTGCACTATCTGATCCAACAAACTGTTCAGGTCCAAAGTTGTCAGAAAGGCTTTGCTCAACTCAAACAGGGGCATCAGCGTCCTCAGGCGGACGTTCTCCCTCTCCAGCTGTCTCTTATCCAAAGCCTTGGCCACGGCTGCACTCAACCAGCCCGGGGTGAAGGGCTTAACGACAAAATCATCAAAGCCCAATCGGAGGGCCTTGATGATCTCCTCAGTACTCTTGGAACCAGTGATGATCACTCCGACCATCTCCGGAGTGAACTCTTTGATGCTCTGATATACCTCCAGCCCGTTCAGGTCAGACATCACCATGTCCACCAGCAGGAGGTCGAATTGCTCTTTCCGAGCTATCTCGATGGCCTGGTGACCGCTGGTTGCGCCTTGAACCGTGTAACCTTCCGCGCTCAAGCTTCGTAAGCAAAGCTCAAGGACATCGGGATCACTATCAACAACCAGAATCCTCTCTTGGGCCATAGTCACCGTCCTACTCTTCCGAGAGCTCTTCTTCCGTCAGTGGTAGCTCGGCCGCCGAACGAGCTCGCCCGTAAGCGGAGCGATGCCGATAGAGAATTATAGCGCCTGAGACAACAACGGCGATCGCGGCGAAGATCTGAGCAGCGGCGATACCGCTAATTAACCAGGCATCTGGGCGCAAAGCTTCGACGAAGATACGCCCTATTGGATACCAGATCGCATACAGGCAGAGTACGTCGCCGTCCAGCAGACGCTTCGAGTAACGACGGGCCACGTACATCAAGATGAGGAAACCCAACAAGTTCCACAATGACTCGTAGAGAAAAGCGGGGTGAAAACGGGTGTCCGCCGGGTACGCGGTCAGGTCATTATAGGGGGGGATGCGATAAGGTGGGGCAATGGTAATGCCCCAGGGCAAGCTGGTAGGGTAGCCATAGAGTTCCTGGTTAACGAAGTTGCCCCAGCGCCCGATGACCTGGGCCAGGATGAGGCCCAGCGTGCCGATGTCTGCCCACTGCAAGAAGCTCAGCTTGTTTAAGCGAGCGTAGATATACACGCCTAAGAGGCCACCAGCCACTGCCCCATAGATACCCAGGCCGCCGTGCCAGATTTGCAGGATGGCGATAGGATTCTGCCGGTAGTAATCCCAGCCCAACATCCCGCCCCGTGGGCTGGAGAAGACGTGATACAGCCGAGCTCCGATGATACCGAGGATCAGGCAGAAGAGCAAGGCGTTCCACACGTGATCGGGATCTTGGCCGCGGCGCCTGGCCTCCAGGTTGGCCACGTAAGCGCCGACCAGGGTCGCTGCTACAATGATAATGCCGTACCAATGTACAGGCAAAGGGCCTAAATGAAAAGCGATGGGGTCCATGGTTTCTATCTCTCCCTTTCTTTGTTTGAATGAAGTCTAACAATTCGTTGGAAAGACTACCACCTCTTTGCCAGACAGCTTATCCTCGATGCGCCCGACGATAATATCCAGGTGGCGTCTGTGGTGGACGAAGTCCAGCCGATCGGCGGGGATGGTCAGCACCGGACACAGATCGAAGTCGGCTAGCCAGTCCTCGTAAAAGGAACCGAGGAGAGCCAGGTAGTCGTCGGCGATGCCGGCTTCGATGTCTCGACCGCGGCTGCGGATGCGATGCGTCAGGGTAGGTACGGAGGCCTGTAGATACAGGAGCAGGGCGGGCACAGGCAAGCTATTCACCACCAAATCGAAGAGGCGGCGATAGGCATAATAGTCTCGCTCGGTCATGTTGCCCAATTGGTACAGGGCGCGGGCGAAGACATAGCCATCTTCGTAGATGCTGCGGTCAATGATGGCCGAGGTAGGTGCGGCTGCCAGGGTTCGGTGTTGGGCAGCTCGGTGGCCCAGGAAGAAGACCTGGAGGTGAAAGCTCCAGGTTCGCATGTCGTCGTAGAAGTCAGCCAGGTAGGGGTTATCAGCCACAGATTCGTAGGCAGCTTGCCAGCCAAGGCGGGCCGCGAGCCGCTCCGTCAGGCTCGTCTTGCCCACGCCGATGTTTCCAGCCACTAAGATAAGATGTTTAGCCATGCAATTCGCCTCACTCACTAATGAGTCTAGCGCCTCAGGTGCTGGCCTGATTATACCAACAAAACAGTCTATAGTCAAAGAGAGCCCGGGGCTTCGATTGCCGGACTCTCTTTCTGCAAGTGAAAAGCCAATCCTTCGACAACCCTTCGATACGCCTTCGGCTACTCAGGGCAAGGCTCAGGCCTGCACTGAGCGTAGCCGAAGTGACGCTGCACTACCTGATGCAACGGAATCCGATGTATTCGTCCTTGATGGTAGGTTTGTACCAGAGGCGGTAAGTGCTGCGAGCAACCGGTATGTTGCTGCGCCATGAGCCGCCCC
>CAYMKL010000093.1:0-9571 GCA_964390805.1 uncultured Anaerolineae bacterium
CTCGTGGAGGTTTTATGAACATCTTGACGAACGCTTACGGCCTGAGTAGTTACGTGCGGAGAGTGAATGTGGGAGACGTGGCGGAAGTGGAGGCGTTTTGGCAGTGAAAGAAACGGGGAAAAAGATGACTCTACAAGATAAAGTCGCTGTAGTTACAGGCAGTTCGCGGGGCATCGGGCGGGCCATCGCTCTCAAATTGGCAAGTTTGGGGGCCAAGGTGGTGGTGAATTATCACCGTAATGCCGAGGCGGCCCGGGAGGTCGTGGAAGCCATTGGGGCCCTGGGCGGCCAGGCTATGGCTGTCCAGGCTGACGTTGCCGATGCTGACGATGCCAAGAGGCTCATCAAGGCTGCTCAGACGGCTTACGGCGGGCTGGACATCCTGGTGAACAACGCCGGCACCACTCGCGACACGCTGCTCGCCCGCATGTCGGAGGATGACTGGAACCTGGTCATCAATACCAACCTTAAGGGAGCCTTCAACTGCACCAAGGCCGCCATCCGGCCCATGATGCGCCAGCGCCATGGCCGCATCGTCAACATCACCTCGGTGGCGGGTCTGGCGGGCAACCCAGGCCAGGCCAACTACTCCGCTGCCAAAGCAGGAACGGTGGGCTTCACCAAGGCCGTGGCCAAGGAGGTCGGCTCGCGCAACATCACCGTCAACGCCGTGGCTCCCGGCTACATCCCCACCGACCTGACGGCGAGTCTGCCCCAGGAGCTGGTCGAGAGGGCCATCGAGATGACGCCGCTGGGACGGCCTGGTACTTCGGAAGAAATAGCCAACGCCGTGGCCTTCCTGGTCTCCGATGAGGCCAGTTATATCACCGGCGTGGTGTTGCGTGTTGATGGCGGCCTGGCCATGATGGGATAGCGGCTTGCGAGTCAAGCGGCTTGCGAGTCAAGCTAAGGAGATGTTAGATTGGAAGAGAAGTTGGGAAAGGTTATTATCGCTCCCAGTGTGTTAGTTACCATCGCCAGACTTACCACTCTCTCCACGCCGGGAGTGGTGAGGATGAGCCCCGGCTGGACGGATAGCATGGGGCGTTTGCTACGGCGTAGAGGGCCAGGCGATGGGGTCAGGATAGAGGTCGAAAATGACACCGTCAGCGTTGACCTGTACATCGTCGTTGAGCAAGACGTGAATATGCTGAAGCTGAGTCAAGAGATCCAGACCGAAGTGAGCCGCGCCATCCATGACATGGTTGGCATGGAGGTCAAAGAGGTCAACATCCACATTCAGGATGTTGAGATTCCGCTGAAAGAAGATTAACAAAAGAGTAGAACGGGATACCAGTAGTGAAAGACCGACATCGCGCTCGAATTGTGGCTTTGCAGGCTCTGTTTGAGATTGATATCGCCCATCACGATCCCGAAACGGTCCTGCAACAGCGCCTCGCCTATAAACCCCTTCCCGAAGCAGGTTGCGATTTCGCCCGCATTCTGGTGCTGGGCACCCTTGAGCATCAGGCCGAGCTGGATGCCCTGATTAAGGACAACGCCCCCGAATGGCCCTTGGATCAGGTAGCCGTCATAGACAGAAACATCCTGCGCATGGCCATTTTCGAGTTCGTTGTCGAGGGAAACACGCCGGTGAAAGTAGCTATCAACGAAGCTGTGGAGCTGGCCAAGGTATTCGGCAGCGACAGCTCAGGACGCTTTGTGAACGGCGTTCTGGGGTCCATCGTGTCCAAAGGTGTTGGCTCAAGCCACTGGGAAAAAGTACCTATAGAAACAAGGTGAGAGATGAATTTTTTCAATATTGGCACTGCTGAATTGCTGCTTATCTTCGTCATTGCTCTGATCGTCGTCGGGCCACGCCGATTGCCGGAAATAGCCCAGAGCCTCGGCAAAATCATCAACGACGTCAGGAAAATATCGCAGGAGTTCACAACGGAGATGACGCGAGAGCTGAGTGTTTCCTCCGACTCCAAAAAGAACGGGGCTAAGAAAGTCGCGGACCAAGACGTTTCTGAGAGCCCAATCCAGAGCCTGGGCGAAATCGTCAGCGACGTAAAGAAAATATCACAGGAGTTCACGGAGGAGATAACGCGAGAGCTTAGTGTCTCCTTGGACCCCAAAGAGAACGAGGCTGAGAAAACCGCGGATCAAAACCTTTCCGAGAAACCAGCTCAAGGGGATCAGGCTTAATGGCTGAAGAGAAACAAGCGAGCATCGTCGAACACCTGGAGGAACTGCGGGACCGGCTGATAAGGTCGGTCATTGCCTTGACTGTCACTACTCTGTTCAGCTTCATCTTCGCCAGGCAGTTCTTGGAAATCCTCGTTGCTCCCATGGGAGGAACTCCACCCGTGAGTTCGTCCCCCACCACGAATATTGTTGTCTTCACCAAAGTGTCCCTCATCAGCGGTGTAGCTCTGGCCATGCCCGTCCTCGTTTATCAATTGATAGGCTTTATCGCTCCAGGGTTAACACGGCAGGAGAAGAGATACCTTTACTTTGTCGTGCCTGGTGCGACCATCTCTTTCGTGGTGGGCATAGCTTTTGCCTATTTCGTTATGCTGCCGACGGCTATACCTTTCCTCAAAGGTTTCCTAGGCGACATCATCCAGCCCAACTGGTTTGTAGACAAATACATCTCTTTCATTACTTCCCTCCTATTCTGGGTAGGCTTAAGCTTCGAGACGCCGCTTTTGATCTTCTTTTTGGCCAAGTTAGGCATCGTTACTCCCGCGGTGCTTTCTCGCAATCGCAAATACGCCATCCTGGTTATAGCCGTCCTATCCGCTGTCATTACTCCCACCCCTGACCCTTTCAACATGATACTGGTAATGGCGCCGCTAATACTCCTCTACGAGATCGGCATACTGCTAGCCAGGCTGGCTTAGAGCCCAGAGATAAAGACTACGAGCAAAGGAGCGAACCATTCAATGGCGAAGGATCGTGTCATCATCATGGGCGCCGCCGGGCGCGACTTCCACAACTTCAACGCCTATTTCCGAGGCAGCGAAGCATACGAAGTGGTGGCTTTCACCGCTACCCAAATCCCCAACATTGAAGGAAGAATCTATCCCCCAGAACTGGCTGGCCCTTCGGCAGGCTCAGGACGTGGCCCCGGCTACCCTGATGGCATCCCCATTTATCCAGAAAGCAAGCTAGCCGAACTGATCAAAGACCTGGACATTGACCAGGTTGTTTTTGGTTACAGTGACGTGTCCTATGACTACGTGATGCACAGGGCTTCGATGGTCTTGGCCGCCGGTGCCGACTTCCGCCTGATGGGCGGAAAAGAGACCATGCTGGAGGCCCAAAAGCCCGTCGTCTCCATTTGCGCTGTGCGCACCGGAAGCGGCAAGAGCCAGACCACTCGCCGCGTATCGGATCTCTTGCGGGAAATGGACAAGAAGGTGGTGGTCATTCGCCATCCCATGCCCTACGGCGATCTGACAGAGCAGATCTGCCAGCGCTTCGCCTCCTACGAGGACCTGGATCGCCACAAGTGTACCATCGAAGAGCGGGAGGAATACGAACCCCACATTGACCGGGGCGTGGTGGTCTACGCTGGCGTTGATTACGAAAAGATCCTGCGGGAGGCCGAGCAAGAGGCCGATGTTATTCTTTGGGATGGAGGCAACAACGACCTGCCTTTCTACAAGCCCGATCTGCACATCGTGGTGACCGATCCCCACAGGGCTGGTCATGAGCTGGCCTATCACCCTGGCGAGGCCAATCTGCGCCTGGCCGACGCGGTGGTCATCAACAAGATTGACACTGCCGATCTGGAGGGCGTGGCTACCGTTCGGAAGAACGTGCGAGCCACCAACCCCGACGCCGTCATCATCGAGGCTGCCTCGCCCATCTTCATTGAGGACCCGGCGGCCATCCAAGGCAAGCGAGTGTTGGTGGTGGAGGACGGACCTACCCTGACCCACGGGGAGATGGCCTATGGGGCTGGAATCGTGGCCGCCAGGCGCTTCGGGGCAGCGGAGATCGTGGACCCCCGACCCTATGCCGTGGGCTCTATCGTCGAAACCTTTGAGAAATACCCCCAGACGGGGCCGCTGCTACCGGCCATGGGCTACGGCGAGCAGCAGATCGAGGAGCTGGAGGAGACCGTCAACGCCACCCCCTGCGATGTGGTCATCGTCGCCACTCCTATTGACCTCAGGCGGGTTGTGGAGATTCGCCATTCCACCCAGCGGGTGCGCTACGAGTTGCAGGAGATCGGCCAGCCGACGCTGGAAGATGTGCTTGCAAAGCTTGGATAGAGTTTGAGAAGCGAGATGCCTCATGTAGGGTCTCGCTCTCTGCTTTAGAGAGCAACCAATTGGGGTGCACCCAATCTCAGTTGATAAACGCTTCGTAGGGGCAGGGCCCTGCCCAAGGGGTGAGACAACCTCGCCCCTACAACCTGTTTTGAACACACCCAAGCAATTTAGTAAAAGGAGGAACGCAACGATGCGAACTGTATACGCTGTGTCGGGCGGGGTGAGCAAGTTCACCAAGGCCCGCCACGACAAGACCTACCCGGCCATTGTCAAAGAGGCCTACGATTACGCCATCGCCGACATCGGGCTAGAACACCCTCAGTTCTTCGAGTTGGTAGATGGCACGGTGGCCTCTTATTTTTCCGACCACTTCTCCCGCCAACTGATGGCCGGCATCATCGCCCAGGACTATTTGGGCATGTGCCCCAAGCCATCCCACCGGGTGGAGGGGGGCGGGGCCACGGGCGGAATTTGCTTCCAGGAAGGATGGAAAGCCATCGCTTCGGGCTACATGGACATCTGCCTGTGCTATGGCTTTGAGTTGATGTCCCACGTCGAGACCTGGAAGGGCAATGAGTTCATCGCCCTGGCTTCGGACGTGAGCTTTGACTATCCCGTGGGCGGCTTCTATTCCGGGTACTACGCCATGATGGTCACCCGCCACATGGCCGAGTTCGGAACCACTGTGGAGCAGATGGCCCACGTCTCAGTCAAGAACCACATCAACGCCTATCACAACCCGTATGCTCAGAAACGAAACCGCTACACCATCCAGGATGTGCGCAATTCGCCCATGGTGGCCTGGCCGCTGACCCGTTTGGACATCTGTGTGATGAGCGATGGCGCAGCCAGCACCATCCTTTGCAGTGAAGAGGGGCTGGCCAAGCTGGAGAGAGCGGGTGCAACCATTGCCCGTCCGCTGGTCAAGGTCGCTGGCATCGGGCGGGGAACGGACGCCATGCGCATGGCCGACCGCCCTCACCAGTCCTACGAGGACTTCTACCGCTACAACGCCCTGCCCAACGAGATGGACGATGACTCCAGGAGCTATTACAGAGGTCTGTGGGACGAAGGCTTCCGCTACCCCGGCATCCACTCCTTCCGCGCTGGTCGCATGGGGTCCAGAGAAGCCTACAAGAACACTGGCATCACTGATCCGCTGAAGGAGATTGACTTTGTTGAATTACACGACGCCTACACCTCCAGCGAGATCCAGACCTACGAGGACATGGGCCTGTGCCGCTACGGAGAGGGTGGCAAGTTCGCCGCCAGCGGGAAGGCGTTCATGCCCGGTGTAGACTATGGCCTGGACCTGCCGGAGAAGCCGGCCTGCCCGGTCAACCCTTCGGGGGGGCTTATCGCCTGCGGCCATCCTGTGGGGGCAACGGGGCTAATGCAGGCCGTCTTCGCCATCTGGCAGTTGCAGAGCACCATCGGCAAGCACTTTGGCGACTCCACTCTGCAAGTGCCTGATGCTGTGCGCGGCGCGATCCACAGCCACGCGGGAACGGGTACCTACGTCACCGTCAGTATTCTGGAGAGGGAGTAAGGAGCGAACAATGGACAAAAAGGAAATTGTCAGCAAAAGAGAAGAGACCCTGGGCGGCTACATTCTCCACAATGTTCCCTTCCCACGAGAACTGAACGAGGAAACGCTGGCCCTGCTCAAGCAGATGGAGCCCATTCTGATTGAACAACCCTACAGCGTCACCTACCTGCACTCCTACGGGCAGGATTCTCCCTTCTTCGCCGGGCTAACCAACAAGGTCTTTCTGGGCTGTCGTGAGCCGGAGACGGGCTACACCTATGCCACTCCCCGGGGGCACTGCATGTACAGCGGCCGGGAGACCGAGTGGGTGCGCTTCCCCGACGAGGGGACCATCCACGCCTTCACCGTCTGCCACTTCGGGAGCGAGGAATTCCTGCCAGAGTGTCCCTTCGTTCTCGTTCAGGTCGAGTTTGAAGGGGCCGACACCCTGTTCCTGGGCCGTCTCCTGGGCGTTGATCCCTACGACGCCACCACCGACTGGATCGGCAAGAAGGTCAAGGCCAAGTACCTGCGCCTTTCCAAGTTCAAGCCGACGGACGTTTACTTTGTCTTGGCCGAAGAGTGAGCTCCGTTTTAGGAGCGGGAGGGTCCAATATGACAACGAATCGGGAGGATTCACCGAATCGGCTGGTCTGAGTTCGATGAATCCTTGAGATTCGCTGTCATATTTCGAAGAGACTACCGGACAGACTTTGGCCATAAATGGAGAGTGGCTAGTTGGGAGATGGCAGCGATGACTCACAAACTAACCCTGGAACTCAGCCAAGTTGCTGATGGCTACCACCTCAAGGCCAGCTCATAGATGGGCGAGGCCGAGGCGGCCCTGGCGCTGCCCTTCTCCGAGGTGGAGGAGCGGGCTTTGCTGCGGGCCCTGGAGGAGCGGGAGTACGACGAGCGGTGCTTTCCGCCCGAAGAACGGCAGGCCCTGCGCGACCTGGGGGTGCTGAGGGGTAACCGCTTGGTCAAGCTGCTGCCCACGGTGGGCGAGGCCCTGTACGGTGCACTGACCGCCCACGACGGAGTCCGCCAGCGGATGGTCTCTACCCTGGACGCGGCCAAGCTGGTCAGCCAGCCCCTGCAGGTGGAGATGCGCTTCGGCGCGGGCACCGACCGCCTGGCCCGCCTGCCCTGGGAGCTGGTCTGCGACCGGGGCCGCTTCCTGGTGCGGGATACCACCATCGCCCTTTCCCGGTATCCCGAAGCAGCCGTGCCCGTGACCGAGTCGCTGGGCGACTTGCCGCTGCGGGTGCTGCTGGTAATCTCCCGCCCGGCGGGCGTGGCGCCCCTGGACCCTGAGAAGGAACGGCGTGCCCTGCTGCACGGGCTACGCACCCTGGCCGAGGAGGAGGACGTGGTGGTGGACGTGCTGCGCCCGCCCACCCAGGAGATGCTGGCCGAGGCGGCTACCACCGGCGGCTACCACGTGGTGCACTTCGATGGTCATGGGGTTTTCGCTGCCCAGGGCTATCTCGTCTTCGAGGACGAGTACGGCAGTGTACAGCATGTATCCGCCGATGAAATGGCCGCCACCTTGCGCAATACCGAGGTGCGGCTGGTGGTGCTGAGTGCCTGCCAGACGGCGGTCACTGCCGCCGAGGGGATGTGGACTGGCGCGGCGCCAGCCTTGCTGCGGGCTGGCGTACCGTTGGTGGTGGCCATGCAGTGCTCCGTGCCCACCAACACCGCCGCCGCCTTCGCCCGCCAATTCTACGCCTCGTTGGCCCACGGCAAGCCTCTTAACGAAGCCGTGGCCGATGGCCGCCGTCCCCTGGTGGGCCGCCGCTACCGCGACACCTGGTTCATCCCCGTGCTCTACGCCCGCACCGCTGCCCCCCCTCCATCCCCCCCAACTCTGGGGGGGAAGTTCCACCTGTTCCGCCCCCGCCCGCCTGAAGCTGAGGCAGCCCCCGAACGAGACGACCTCCGCCAGGTGCTGCGCCAACGCCGCGATGCGCTCGACGGCCTGGAAGAGGCTGCTGGCCGCCAGGGCGCGGTGTTTGATCCCACACAGATGGCCGCTTTGCGCGGCTTGCGCTCCCAGGTGGCCGAGCTGCGAAGCACGCTGGCTGGCGTGGCCGCTAAAGGTGTGGCCAAACCCACCAGCGTCCTCTACGGCGTGCCGTCCAATCCCTACTTCGTGGGTCGCGCCGACGAGATGCGGAAGACGTTGGAGGCTTTGGAGGAGCGGCAGGTGGCGGTGGTGTGGGGCACGGCGGGCATCGGGAAGTCCGCCCTGGCCATCGAGATAGCCCACCGCCATTCCTGGCGCTGGCCGGGCGGGGTGCTGTGGCTGAGCTGTCAGGGTGCGCCGGCCTTCGAGACCTTGCTCAACCTTATGGGCGCCTTCTGTGGGCAGGACCTCAGAGAGGCCGACCCAGCCCGAAAGCCGGCGTTGGTGCACGGGCTACTGGCCGGCCTGGAGGACTGCCTGCTGATATGGGACAATTACGAGGACGTGGAGGGCGACGAGGACGTGCGCCATTTCCTGGGCCGCCTGCCCGCCTCCTGCCGCGCCCTGCTGACCAGCCGCGCCGACCCCGACGTGCGGGGCTGGCGCACCGTGCCCCTGGGCGGCCTGGCCGATGACGCGATGAGCGAGTTGTTCGCGGCCCTGGCCGTTGACGAAAACGTCCACATCGCCACTGCGGAAGACCTGCGGGCTATCCCCGCCCTCATCGAGTTCCTGGAGGGCCATCCCCTGGCCTTGTCCCTGTTCGTGCCCCTGGTGGCCCGCCGCCGGGTCAGCAAAGTGTGGGCCGAGCTGCGGGCCAGTCCTTTGGGCGGTGTGGAGGCGTCGTTGGCACTGTCCTACGACGCCCTGGGCGAGGACAGCCTCTTGCAGCAGTTGTTCACCCGTCTTTCCGTGTTCGCCATCTCTGTGGAAGAGGAGGCGGCCGAGAGCGTGGGCCAGGTGGACGAGGCGGTCAGGCGGTTGGAGGAGTTGGTGCGCCGCTCGTTGCTGCGCTACGACGGGGTGCGCTACGGCTACCACGCCCTGGTGCGCCAATACGCCTACGCCCGCCTGTCCGACCGCGAAGACCCCCGCGCCGTCCACCGCCTGGCAGCGCAATATTTGAACACCAAGCTCAAGGAGGAAGGCGGTACACCGCAGGAGGCGCTTGAGGGGTGCGACCAATGGGAACAGGCGGAAGCCTGGGAGGAATTTGCAGAGAACTCCTCCGCCCTGGTGGGCAGCCTGGATCGCATGGGCTATTGGCCGGAGATCATGGAGCGTTTGGAGCGGGCGCGGGCGGCGGTGCAGGAGCGCCTGGACGATGCCAGGCTGGAGGCGACGCTGCTCAACGACATGGGTATCCTGGCCAGAAAGCGGGGGGAGTGGGAAGATGGCGGCAGCCATCTACAGCAGGCATTGGGGAAGTTGAAAGCTCCTGAGGATAGCCAGATGATAGCCATCGTCAGTGGCACACTTGGTCAGTTGCGCCATAATCAGGGGCAGTGGGATGCTGCTGCCGAAGCATTTGAGACCTCTCTGAAGGCGTTTGAGGCAGTGGGTGACTTGAGAAACATGGGAGTGGCCTATAACGAACTCGGGCAGGTCTACGCCGACAAAGGGGAGTGGGATCGGGCCATCGAGTTCTATGAGAAGGACCTTGAAATCAGTGAACGGGTGGGGGACATCCACGGGATGGCCCAGACCTATAACAACTTGGGCCTGGTCTACGCCGACAAAGGGGAGTGGGAACGGGCCATCGAGTTCTATGAGAACGCCTTGCAGACGATGGAACGGGTGGGGGACATCCACGGGATGGCCAGCACCTTCGGCAACTTGGGC
>CAYMKL010000093.1:9671-28173 GCA_964390805.1 uncultured Anaerolineae bacterium
ACGATGGAACGGGTGGGGGACATCCACGGGATGGCCAGCACCTATGGCAATCTGGGAATTGTCGCTACAAGACAAGGTGATTATGATCAGGCGATTGTTTTCTATGAGAAATCGTTGGCAATCACAGAGGAATTAGGGGCTATTGCTACATCAGCCAATCAGTATGGTAATTTGGGAAACCTCTATGCCAGAAGGGGAGATACTGACCGGGCAGCCCAGTACCACACCCGGGCGTTTCTCATCTTTTCTCAACTGGGCGCTGCACACCTGGCACAGCGAGTTGGGGGCTGGCTGGTAGATCTGCTTGGCTCTGAGGAGAAGGCACAGGAGTACGTGGAGGAGTTTCTGAGACAACGGGGGGAATAGGTCCATGCGCGTGAAGTTAAGGATGCGATCGTGCTCGCCGAGGCCGCACGGCCATGAAGTGGCCGTGCTACAAAGCTCCCGCCCGATGAAATCGGGCTCAAGAACCCCGTTTTACGGGGTGGCAGCTTCGTAGCCGTGGCACTTCATGCCACGGCGGAGCTGGCCAGCAATCCCTTTTTTCGCAAGCCATTGTCTTGGCTTGACGCGCATGGGAATAAGCCTCAAGGGGAGGTGCGATTGACCGATTCAATAGCAGAGATCATATCACGTGCACGCCGAGAGCAACGGGTGTACCTGCTAGAGCACGAGTGCAAAGCCATCCTGAGAGACATCGGCGTGCCCACCACGAGTTGGGTCGTCGCCAAATCTGAGGAAGAAGCCGTCAGCATGAGCGAGGCGATAGGATACCCCGTCGTGTTGAAGATCCTATCGCCGGAGATCATCCACAAGTCAGACGCCGGAGGGGTGAAGCTTAACCTGGGCAGAGAGGATGTGCGGGGGGCTTACAGCGAGCTAATCGCCAGGTTCAAGGATCGCCACGTCGTCGGCGTGAGCGTGCAGGAGATGGCGCAGCCGGGGCTGGAGGTGATAGTCGGCGCGACACGAGACGCTACCTTTGGCCCCGTTCTGATGTTTGGGCTGGGCGGCGTGTTCGTGGAGGTGCTGAAGGACGTCTCCTTCAGGGTCATCCCTGTGACCGAGCGCGACGCCCAGGCGATGATAGAGGAGATCAGGGGCTACGAGCTTCTCCAGGGCTACCGAGCGAATCAGCGAATCAACAAATCAGCAAATCAGCGGATCGGCGAGTCGGAGAGCCGAAGACGGTCGGCTGACGTGGCCAGCTTGAAGGGCATCTTGCTGAAGGTTTCTGAGCTGGTGACGTCCTATCCGGACATCAAAGAGGTGGACCTGAATCCCGTCTTGGCTTACCCTGATGGGAGCCTGGTAGTTGACGCCAGGATGATCCTGGCCAGACCTGACAGGTTTCCAAAACCTGTCAGGTCTGGGGACCTCACGGCGGTGTTCGAGCCGCGGAGCGTGGCCGTGGTCGGAGCCAGCGCCACTCCCAACAAGGCGGGGTTCAACATCGTGGATAATCTGTTGAGGCTGGGATACAAGGGCCAGGTCTATCCCGTCAACCCGAAGGCGGGGGAGATCCTGGGCCTCAAGGCGTATCCCGCCGTTGACCAAATCCCCCACCAGGTGGACACGGCCGTCATCGCCACGCCTGCGAGGGTCGCAGTGGACGTGATGAGAGGTTGTGCCCGCAAGGGAGTCAAAGCCGTCATCATCATCAGCTCCGGCTTCTCTGAGGGGAGCGAGGAGGGAAAGCAGTTGGAGGACGAGGTGATGGCCATCGCCCGACAGGCCGGCATCCGCCTGGTCGGGCCGAACACCACCGGCATCCTGAACAGTGAGAATCGCTTCACCTCTTCATTCCTTCCCATAAACAAGCTGCCCTCCGGGAGCGTGGCCTTCATCGCCCAGACCGGCCTCTTCCTGGGGATACTATTCGAGCACATCCTCTCTGCCCAGCACTTCGGCATCAGCAAGGTGGCCGGCCTGGGCAACAAGGCCGACGTGGACGACGCCGACATCCTGGAGTATCTGGCGGGCGACGCGCAGACCGAGGTCGTGGCCATGTACGTCGAGGGCCTGAGCGACGGCCGCCGGTTCCTGAAGGTGGCCAAGGAAATCGCCAGGGAGAAGCCCCTCGTCGTCTTCAAAGCGGGAATCACCGAGGCTGGCGCCGAGGCGGCCCTGTCGCACACCGCATCCCTGGCCGGCAGGGCCGAGGTCTTCGAGGCGGCCTGCAAACAGGCGGGCATACTGAGGGTGCACAACTTCGAGGAAATGCTCGACGTGGTCAAGGCTTTCTCTTTTTTCGCCCCTCCTCAATCCCCCCCAACCCTTCGACCCTGCTCAGGGCAGGCTTTTGGGGGGAAGTTCTGTCCTCTGCCCAGGGGAAACAGGGTGGGCGTCATTCACTACACGGGGGCGGCCTGCGTCATTGCCGCCGACGCCTGCCAGAAGGAGGGGCTGGAGCTGGCCGAGTTTTCGCCCCCCACGCTGGAAGCCCTCAGAGAGATAACGCCCGCCTGGCACAGGGTAAGGAATCCCATAGACCTCTGGCCGGCCATAGAACGGCATTGGGTAGAGACGGCCTACGGGCGCGCCATCGAGACGCTGTTGCGTGACGAGGGGGTGGACGCGCTGATAATCAATCTCTTCGCCATTCCCCGCTGGGAGACCTACATCCCTGATCTCGACCTTCTCCGAGCCTCCGGCAAGCCGGTGCTCTTCTGCGTCGAGGGGAACGATGAATCCGTGAGGGAGGCAGTGGCGAGGATCGAGGGCCAGGGCTTCCCCGTCTACCCCCAGGTGAACAGAGCCATCTTCGCCCTCTCTTATCTGAGCAAACAGGCTCGCCTTCGATTCCCCCAAAACGATGCCTAACTGCTCGCCTCACACCCTTAATGCTCTCCCCATCCCCCCGCTTTGGGGTGCTATTCTGTTCCAACTCCTCTCTAAAAAAGCGCCACAGAAACGTCTTGTCGAAGTAGCGCGTGGCAGAAGATCGAGGTTGGAAGAAGGAGAGTTCGCCACACAAAAGTTTGGTCGTGCGGGGATAATGTGGTATAATTCTGGTTGTTTCCACTGGAGCCAAGAGGTTGATCGAGAGATGTCTATTGTAATAGCCAACAAACTAGCCAAATCTTACGGCCCTCAGGACGTCTTCTGGGACGTTTCCCTGCAAATCGCCAGGGGCGACAAGATCGCTCTGGTAGGGCGCAACGGGACGGGCAAGACGACGCTGCTGCGCATCATCGCCGGCCTGGATACCTCAACGGCAGGCCGGGTGCACAGGGCGCGAAAGCTGCGGATTGGCTACCTGCCCCAAGCGGCTGAGCTGCCAGGCCAGCGCACTCTCTACCAGGAGATGCTGACCGTCTTCACCGACCTGCAGGCCCAACAGGCCGAGCTGCGCCGTCTGGAACAGCAGATGGCCGATCCCGCCCAGCGCGAAGGGGCCATGCAGCGCTACGGGGAAGAGCTGCAAGCGTTTGAGTTGGCTGGCGGCTATCGGTACGAGAGCGAGATCAAGATGGTCCTGGCCGGTCTGGGCTTCCCGGAGGAGGAACAGCACCAACCCCTCAGCATCCTCAGCGGCGGCCAGAAGACGAGAGCACTGCTGGCTAAGCTGCTCCTCTCCCAGCCAGATTTGCTCCTCCTGGACGAGCCTACCAATCACCTGGACCTGGCGGCCACCCAATGGCTGGAGGAGTACCTGGCCAACTGGAAGGGCAGCCTGGTGGTGGTAGCCCACGATCGTTACTTCCTGGACAAGGTAGTGGGAAGGGTCTGGGAGCTGGCCTTTGGCCGCGTGGAGGACTACGCCGGAAACTACAGCCAGTACACGGCTTTGCGGGTCGAGCGCATGGAGCGACGCCTGGCCGAGTACCAGGCCCAACAGAAGCACATCGAGAAGACCGAGGACTTCATCCGCCGCTACATGGCCGGCCAACGGACCAAGGAAGCGCAGGGGCGCCAGAAGAGGCTGGATCGCCTGCCACGCCTGGAGCGCCCCCGCGAGGCCAAGAAGATAAGTCTCTCTATGAAGACCGACCTGCGCGGCGCCGATCTCGTCCTGGTCTCAGAAGACCTGGTCATCGGCTATCAGCCTGGTGCATCTCTCTTCACCTGTCCAGACCTGTGTCTGCGCCGTGGCGAACGGGCAGCCCTCCTGGGTCCCAACGGCTCAGGCAAGACCACTTTCCTCAAGACCGTCATCGGCCAGGTATCCCCCCTGGCCGGGCTGGTTCGGATCGGGCAAAACGTCAAGTTCGGCTATCTTGCCCAGACCCACGATGACCTGGACAAAGAGAAGACCATCCTGGATGAGATCCTCGAGTTCCATGATTTGCCCCTGGAGAAGGCCCGTGGCTTCCTGGGGCGGTTCCTTTTCTCCGGCGACGATGTCTTCAAGCCGATAGGAGACCTGTCGGGCGGCGAGCGAAGCCGAGTGGCCCTGGCCAAGCTGACCCTGGAGGGGGCCAACTTCCTGCTCCTGGACGAGCCTACCACTCACCTGGACATCGCTTCCCAGGAGATACTGGAGGAAGTACTGACTGACTTCAACGGCACCATCCTCCTCGTTTCCCACGACCGCTACCTGATCAACGCCCAGGCTACCCAGGTTTGGGCTATCGAGGGTGGAGCGCTGCGGGTCTACGACGGCAACTATTCTGATTACGAGAAGCAGAGGAGGGGGACAGAGGAGACAGGAGGGACAGAGGAGAAAAGAAGGGAAAGGAGAAAGAGGCAGAAAAAGGAAGTTGTCGTTGATCGGACAGCGGAGCTGGAGGAAGACATCGCTACCCTGGAGGCACAGTTGGCAGCCCTGGGTGAGGAGTTGGTCACCGCCAGTACAGCCAAGAATGTCGAGAGCTTGCGAGAGCTGGGGTCGGAATACCAGCGGGTAGACGAAGAGCTGCAACGGCTCCTGGCCCAATGGGCGGAGGCGGGTGCGGCGTGAAGTACATCATTGGCCTGACTGGCAACATCGCCACCGGCAAGAGCGCCGTATCGGAGATGCTGGAACGCCTGGGAGCCGAGGCTATTGACGCTGACGCTCTGGTTCACGAACTGATGGAAAAAGGCGCGCCCGTCTGGCAGGCTGTGGTGCGGGAATTTGGCCCTTCGGCAGGCTCAGGACACGGCGAAGGCATCCTGTGCAGCGACGGGAGCATCAACCGCAAGAAGCTGGGAAGCATCGTCTTCGCCGATGAAGTCGCTCTGCGCCGCCTGGAGGCCCTCGTGCATCCGGCTGTCATCGCCCGCACCGAGGAGTTGATTGGGAGTAGCCAGGAACCTGTGATTGTGGTCGAAGCCATCAAGCTCATCGAAGCAGGCATGGACAAAAACTGCGACGCCCTCTGGGTGGTCACTTGCAGCAAGGAGCAGCAACTAGCCCGCCTGGTGAAGCAGCGGGGTCTGACCGAGGATGAGGCTCACCAGCGTATCAAGTCCCAGCCGCCTCAAGAGGAGAAGCTGGCCCTGGCCGATGTGGTCATTGACAACAGTGGCAGCCTGGGTGAGACCTGGCGACAGGTGAAGAGGGAGTGGGAGAGGATTTCCCGATTTGCGATTTTCGATTGCCGATTTCCAAATCGCAAATCGCAAATCGGCAATCGAAGATCGAGTGGGAGAGAGTTGTAATGTCTGTACGAAAGTTTTTCAGTGAGCGTCCGCGCCTAGTGGCCTGGTTTGTCCTGGCGGTGTTTATGGTGCCCATGCTTCTGTGGGCGGCCAAAGATGTGGGGCTTTTGCCAGGGCAGTTGGCGACTTTGGTGGCCAGCACCGTCCTACTGGCTGGCCTCTGCGCGTGGATCATCGGGTGGGAGTGAATGGTAGCTAAAGCCATTCGTCAAAGCAAAGTGTTCAGTGGCCTGCGGCCCGTAGACCCCAGCCGCGATATGAGGCAGGTGGCAGCGCTCATGGAGGAAGCGTTTGCCGACAGTCTGAGCCGACAGAGTAGAGAAGCTCTGCGCGAGCTGAAAATCATGAGTCACTTTGGTCCCTTCCTCTGGCTGCTAGATCGCACCAGCCCTGGATTTCACGAGACCTTCCGCGGCTTCGTCTGGATAGAAGAAGGCCACATCGTCGGCAACGTCAACGTGGGCAGGGTCGGCCCCTACTCCCCCCGCTGGCTTATCAGCAACGTCGCCGTTCGGTCCGATTACCAGGGCCGGGGCATCGCCCATCATCTGGTGCAGGCGGCCATTGACCTGGCCGGGGAGCGCGGAGGGAAGTGGGCTATCCTCCAGGTACACACCGACAACGTTCCTGCCTGCAGGCTCTATCAGAACCTGGGCTTCGAACAGATCGCCGCCGTGACAGAGTTGCGTTTGGAAAGAGTGAAGCCGGTAGCCCTCACCGAAAGCCCCGTGCTGCGCAGAAGGAGCTACAGCGAGTGGAGGAAAGTGTATAAGCTGGCTTCAGCCGCCACCTCGAAGGAGGCCCAGTGGCTCAATCCAGTGCGCGCCCATGATTTTATGGTCGGACTGGACCAGCGGTTCTCTAAATGGCTAAGCAATCTGGTCACGGGGCGCAGGGAACATCGGTTGGCGGTAGAGGAAGGTGACCGCTTCATCGCCACCCTCACCGTGCGAGCCTCTCGCTGGCGAGGCGAGCACAGCCTGGAGATGATTGTTCACTCTGATCATCGCGGCCAATTGGAGGAAATGCTGGTCACGAAAGCCCTCAGCATCTTGGGGGGATATCCGGCGCGGGGTGTGGCTGCCAGTCACCCTGTTGAACATCAGGAGGCCATCGAAGTCCTTAAGCAATACGGTTTCACCGAGAAGAGGACGCTGGCCCAAATGCGGCTGGCGTTAAGAGGAAATTGAAGGTGCTCACGCGCCTTCGCCAACGAAAACACAACGGACGAACGGATTAAACGGACAAAAACAAGGAGGTGTGTCATGCGACAAAACTTACTACTGCGTTGGCTGATCAACGCCGTGGCCCTGTATGTGGCCGCCGAACTGGTGCCAGGCATCCAAGCGGATGGAGGCTGGCAGGTGTTGGCGGTCATGGCCCTCATCTTCGGCCTGGTGAACGCCCTGATCCGCCCCATCCTCAAGTTCCTGACCTGCCCGTTGATTATGCTCACCCTGGGTCTCTTTACCCTGGTGATCAACGCCCTGATGCTCCAACTGGCTACCTGGCTGGGCAGACAGTTTGGGCTAGGCTTCTATGTCAGAAACTTCTGGTCGGCCTTCCTGGGCGCGCTGGTGATAAGCGTGGTCAGTTTCGTCCTGACCATGCTCATAAGGGATGAGGACGAGGACAAGGAAAAGAAGCGCCGCTAGGCTGCGCTAGTTCTTTCGGGCGAAGGCGGTTAAGGGGAAGATACTTTTCCAGCCTAAACACAACACAGTGTAAAGGGCCTTGAAGATCTCACGCCGCGAGATCTTGGAGACTCCGTGATGCCTGTCCTCGAAGATGATGGGCACTTCGCCGATCCTCCACCCTCTTCGCTGGCACCTGTAGAGCATTT
Source organism: uncultured Anaerolineae bacterium (assembly GCA_964390805.1). Taxonomy (GTDB): domain Bacteria; phylum Chloroflexota; class Anaerolineae; order VGOG01; family VGOG01; genus CAYMKL01. Next base: position 17,101 of record CAYMKL010000093.1, read on the forward strand.
CAATCAAGAAAGAGTAGCCGTCGGAGAAGATCTCATCCAGCTCAATGGACTCCAGCACCTCCCGGCGATAGCAGCGGAAGCCAGCGGTGCAGTCGTGAGCTTTGAGCCCCAGCACCAGGCGAGCAAAGGTATTAGCTCCTTTGCTGAAAATCTGCCGCTGCAAACCCCAATTAACTGTACCCCCTCCATCAACGTAGCGAGAACCGATGACCAACTGAGCGTCCTGGCTCCCGGCCAGTAAGTCGGGAATGTAGCGAGGGTGGTGGGAGAAATCGGCGTCCATGGTCACAATGCGGTCGGCCCCCGAGACCAACGCTTCTTGGAAGCCCGCGATGTAGGCCGTGCCCAAGCCCAGCTTGGCAGGGCGATGTATGACTTTGATACCTCCATACACCGTTGCCATTTCATCGGCGATGTCCCCTGTGCCGTCAGGCGAGTTATCATCAACGATGATGATGGCTATCGCTTCGGTGATGTCAGCCGAAGCCTGTCCTGAACCCAGTTGAAGGGCCAAGATCTCTTTTGCTAGAGGCTCAATGTTGTCGCTTTCGTTGTAGGTAGGAATGATGACGGCTGTCGCTATGGTCTTCATACCTCATCCTTTCTATAATCTCACTCACTCCAACAAAAAGCCACCGGTGAATCTTCCCGATGGCTTTTTATCGTCGTGGGTGATGAGACCGGCTTGAGCGATCTCAGTAGCGCTTGAAGACCAGGGGCAGATAGACCTTGAACGCGGGCACGTAGAAAGTTACGTGGATCGTGTCCTGTAGACCTTCACAGGTAGCTCTCACAGCGGCCAGGCCAGGACCATGACCGGCAGTCAGAGTGGTCTCAGCCACACCATTGAGGGTGGCGTCGAAGAGGGGACTTATGCTTCCCAGGGTGGTCTCAAAGCTACAGTTGGTACCATCAGCCACCGGATTGTCGTACTGATCGGTCACCAGAGCCCGAATCGTGGACGTGGATATTCCATTGGCGGGAATGGCCATCGGGTCTGCTGTCACCGCCACGTCGTCGGGTGGATCTGGGTTGATGACGACCTGGGTTGTGTGGTAATGCGAATTTGCCGTGGCGGTGATGGTCGCTGTGCCGGCTATGGTTTCTGAAGTCAGCATGGCCGTAGCGACGCCATTGGTGGTCGTCTTGATGACTGTGTCACTGCCAAGTACCCCCAGGCTCGTGCTGAAGGTTACCTCTGTCCCATCGGCCACGTCATTGCCACCGAGGTCCCTTACCGTGGCCTGGATATTCGAGGTCTGCCCATCGAGGCCAATAGCGGTTGGATCTGCCTCCACGCTGACGAAGGATGGGGGGCCAACAGTGAAGATCACATCAACCCACCCATTTTCTGGGCCAGAAATGGCAGTGACTGTAGCCGGGCCCTTGACTAGTCCGGAGGTCAGGGTGACCACAGCGGTGCCCTCGATTGTGGTGTCGGAGGAAGGCCATAAAGTGCCCAGGGTGGTGATGAAGTCTACGTTGGTTCCATTGATCACGTTGTTGTCGTAGCGATCTTTCACCGTCGCCGTGATGCGCGAAGTGGCCCCGCCAATGGGGATGTAGGCCGGGTCGGCCGTAACTTGTATGTCGAAGGGTGGTCCGGCGGCGACTTTAACGATCGCTGTGTCGGACTTGGAGTTGGACTCGGCCGTAATGTGGGCCACGCCAGGCGTCGTCCCCGAAGTCAGGGTCGCAACAGCCACTCCGCCAGTGGTGTATTTAGTGACTGTGCTGCTGCCCAGGCTGGCGAAGTCAGTGGTGAAGACCACAGGCGTGCCGTCGGCCACCGGGTAGCTGCCGATGTCTCTCACTGTTGCTGTGATGGTGGCTGTGTTCCCACCCACCTCAATAGTGGGCGGCCACGATTCCACAACGACGGTTTGCGGCGCCCCGACGGTGAAGATCACCTGGGCTTGCCCCAACGCCGAACCCGAGGTGGTGGTTATGCTCGCCGTGCCGATGGTCAGGCCAGAGGTCAAGGTGGCATTGGCTATACCGTTGACGGTGGTTTTGACGATGCTGCTTGAGCCAATGCTACCCAAATCTGTAACGAAGGTCACCTCCGTCCCGTCAGCCACCAGATTGTCATATGGGTCTCTGACCGTGGCGGTTACGTCCGAGGTGAACCCACCGATGGGAATGCTCGTCGGGTCAGCCTCTACTGTCACCGTGTCGGGCGGGCCGGGGTTGAAGGTTACGTTGGCCGTGTCATATTCCGAGCCCGACGTGGCCGTTACCACTGCGGTGCCCGACACCTGAGAGGTGAGAGTGGCTGTGGCAACCCCGTTGACTGTGGTCTTGTCAATTGTTGTGCTGCCCACACTACCCAGATCGGTCTCGAAGTTCACCACTGTCCCGTCGGCCACATTGTTGTTGTACTGATCCTTCACTGTGGCCGTGAGGGACGAGGTTTCCCCAACCGTCAGACCAGTCGGCTGAGCCACCAGGGTCAGGGTGTAAGGCGGGCCGGGCTGGAATTCGACCGTGGTTGTGGCAACCTTGGAATCCGCCATGGCATTGACCGTGGCCACGCCTGGGAGTTGGGAGGTCAGCTCGGCTGTGGCCTCCCCGCTAGTGGTGGTCTTGAGGACCAACTGGCTTCCCACATCGCCCAGGTTGGTGGTGAAGGTCACCACGGTTCCATCGGCTACGTTGTTGTCGTACTGGTCCTTCACCGTAGACGTGAGCGCCGAGGTCTCTCCCACAGTCAAGCTCGTTGGATCAGCAACCAACGTTATCACGTCTGGTACGTCGGGGGTAAAAGTGACCACCGAGGTAGCAACCTCGGAGCCCGCCGTGGCCGTTATCATTGCCACGCCTGTTACATCGCCCGAGGTGAGGGTAGCTGTGGCGACTCCGCTGAGCGTGGCCTTGTCAACTATCCCGTTGTCTCCCAGGCTCCCTAGACTGGCCTCGAAGTGCACCCCTGTCCCATCGGCCACGTTGTTACCGAACAGATCCACCACCGTGACCGTCAGGGTTGAGGTGAAGCCGCCAACCAGGATGCTGGTCGGATTCGCTTCCAGCGTCACAGTGTAGGGTGGGCCGACTTCGAAGTGCACGTCTACGGTGTCGGACGCGCCGTCGGCTGTGGCGGCAACCGTCGCGGTGCCCGGAACCTGAGAGGTCAACGTGGCTGTCGCCACGCCGTTGATTGTATCCCTGGTGATCGTGACGCTTCCCAGGCTCCCCAAGGTGGTCTCGAAGAGTACCGATGTCCCATCAGTCACATTGTTATCGTACTGATCCTTCACCGTAGCCGTGAGCGCCGAGGTCTCCCCGACAGTGAGATCAAGCGGATAGGCCACCAGGGTCACTGTGTAAGCCAGGAGAGGCGTGAACTCCACTGTAGCCGTGTCGAACCTGGAATCAGCGGTAGCGGTGATAAACGCCGTGCCTGCTGTGGTCTCCGAGGTCAAAGTAGCTAGAGCTATTCCACCAGAAGTCGGCTTTACAATCTCGGCGCCTCCTACACTGCCCAGGCTGGTGGTGAAGGTTACTGGCGTCCCATCGGCCACAGGGTTGTTGTATAGATCCACCACCGTGGCCGTGAGGGCCGAGGTAGCGCCAGCAACTGGGATGCTGATCGGATAGGCTTCCAGGGTCACAGTATAGGGTGGACCGGCTTCGAAGGTCACGCCTGCCGTGTCAGACACAGGATCGGCTGTGGCGGTGATAGCCGCTGTCCCAGGCAACAGGGATGTCAGCGTGGCTACAGCTATGCCACTGGTGGTGGGTTTGTCAATCGTGGTGCTCCCCAGACTGCCCAGATTGGTCTCGAAGTGCACCATCGTCCCGTCGGCCACGTCGTTGTCATACCGATCGGTTACTGTGGCCGTGAGCGTCGAGGTTTCCCCTACGGTCAGAGTGGTCGGATCGGCCGCCAGGGTCAGTGTGTCGGGCAGATCAGGCAGGAAGGTCACAAGAACCGTGTCGTACTTCGAGTCTGCCGTAGCTGTAACCGTTGCTGTGCCATCCACTTCGGAGGTTAGCTCGGCTGTGGCCAGGCCGCCAGTGGTGTGCTTGAGGGCCAACTGGCTTCCCACGTTGCCCAGGTCGGTAGTGAAGGTCACAACGGTTCCATCGGCCACAGGATTGCCATACTGATCCGTCACTGTAGCCGTAAGCGCCGAGGTATTACCCACAGTGATGGGCGTCGGATAAGCTACTAACGTCACCGTATAAGGTGGGCCGGCTTCGAAGGTCACAGCGACCGCATCAACCGCGATACCGGCTGTGGCCGTGATGAACGCCGTGCCCGTGGCGTTCGACGAGGTCAGAACGGCCGCAGCCACCCCACTTGTGGTGGTCTTGGCTACCGTATCGCTGCCGAGATTACCCAAGCTGGTAGTGAAAGTCACCACCGTCCCATCAAGTACAAAGTGTCCAAACTGATCCTCAACGGTAGCAGTAAGGTTGGATATGTATCCGCCCACCAGGATACTAGTAGGATCGGCTACCAGTTGCACATCCCAGGCAACGCCCACCATGTCCACGTAGGTGGTTTCTGTCAGAGGATCTACCGTCACCGTGATATTGACTCTGTTTGATACGCATACCGATCTCAGCGTCGCCGTAGCTACACCACTAGCGTCTGTGGTCGCGGTGATGCTGAGCGTTGTAGTGGGGGGCGGTTCGAAGCTGCCCAAATCCGTGGTAAACGTTACTATGTCGCTGGCTACAGGGTTCTCACAGGAATCCTTGACCGTAGCCGTGACGGTAGTGGTGTCGAACCCATCAGCTAGAATGGAGTCTGGCGCGCGGGTGACGTTCAGTGTGGCGGGAGAGCCCGCCGCAACGGTGATATTTGAGGTGTCTTTGGCATAAAGAGAGAACCCCTGGGCATAACCCTCGATAGTTCCTGTTCCCTTCCCATAGCTGTGGAATTCCACACTACCAACGCCATTGGTGATCTCAACGCAACTGGCAGGCGACCAGGAGTCCACTAGATTGTCCGGGTCGCAATCCAGGCACACTGTCACTGGCTGAGAGACTGTGGCACCCACCACGTTGCTGTATTGATCTGTCACCGTGAAGTGGATGGTGTTGGTGACACAGCAGGTTGTGTCTACGTCGGTGGGGGTAATGGTCAGAGTGAACGGATCGCCGGCCGTGATGGTGATAGGAGCTGTATTGGTGACGATGCTCCCGATGGCCGCCGCCTCAATCGTCGCCACCCCCGCCTCGCTCCCAGACGTGGCGATGGCCGTGGCCACACCACCTCCTGTTGCCACATCCGCAGGCGGAACGACCGAGGCCATGGCTGTGGGGCTGATGGTGAAACCCACCATGACACCATCGGGCGTGGGGTTACCAAAGCCATCTTTCACATCGGCGGTGAGATCGGAGGTCTCCCCCCCGACTGCCATCTCATCGGGATCGGCCCCGACCGTCAGAGTGTAGACATGCCGCCCGAAGGTGACAGTGGCTATATCTGGTGCAGGACAACCAGCGCCAGTAGCGCCGACATAAACATCCCTTGTCGGCTCCCCTGCCAACAACTGCCCCGAAGTAAGCACCGCCGTGGCCAGGCCATTGACTGTGGTGGTATTGGCCGGATCCACGTTGCCCAGACCGGTGGTGAAGGTCACCAATGTGCCGTTCTGGACAGGGTTATCGCAGTTGTCTCTCAGCTCGGCGGTGATGGTCGTGGTGTAGGGGAAGTCCGCCAAAAGGGAGGTGTTGGTGTCGGTGACGTAGATCCATGGCCGAGCGGCACTGATGTTCAGGTTATTGCAGGGGGCAGCCACAACAGTCAGGGCCGCCGTCCCGGTAATACCACTGACCGTGCCCGTGATGGCCCCGCTTCCCGCCTCGTAGCCATGAAATTCCACACTGCCAACGCCATTGGTGATCTCAACACTGGAAAGCGAGAAATCACCTTGTGGCGTGCTGGTGAAGTCTACCGTCAGTGTCCTGGGAACCACCGCCCCCACCACGTTGCTGTACTGATCGGTTACCGTGAACTGGAGGGTGTTGGTGATACAGCAAATGATAGAGACGTCAGCGGGAGTGATGGTCAGAGCGTACGGATCGCCAGCCGTGAGAGTTATGGGCGCCGTGTTCGTGACTATGCTCCCTATGGCCGCCGCCTCAATCGTCGCCATCCCCGCCTCGGTCCCAGAGGTTGCTATGGCCGTGGCCGTGCCGCTCCCGATAGTCGCGCCAGAGCGGAAGGCGTCAATCTCGACTGATCCGGATTGTACGGTTACGGTCACATACCGAGAGGCAAGGCTCAAGTCAGTGGTGATGACCCTCTCCACCCAGGTGTCAGGCCCTGACATATCTATGACCCTGGCATACGAAGGGTTATTAACAGCAACGTTGACTGAACCTGCAGTGGGTTGCTGATGATACACAAAGGAAACTGCCGTTCCTGTGAAGTTCCAGGACGCCCAGGCGCCTACGGTGTCTGTATGAATGTAAGAAGCAGCTACTGACCATCCTGGTGCTGTTACCTCGCTACCATCTTCTGCTTCCACGTACTCGTACGGAACCGAGGCCCTGATGGAAGGGGTGATGGTGAAACCTACCATGACGCCATCCGGTGTAGGATCCCCGAAACCATTATCTACATCGGCGGTGAGATCGGAGGTCTCCCCACCAACTTCCCTCTGGTCGGGATCGGCCGTGACCGTCAGGGTGTACACATGTTGCCTGAAGCCAACGCTGGTCGTATCTGTTACAGGACAAGCGGCACCAGTGACGGTGATGTAGGCTGTATCTGTAGGCACCCCAGACAACTGCTCCGAAGTAAGCACCGCCATGGCCAGGCCATTGACGGTGGTGATGGGATTAGCCGGACTCAGGTTGCCCAGACTGGTGGTGAAGGTCACCGCCGTGCCATCCTGGACAGGGTTATTGCAACTGTCGCTCAACTCGGCGGTTATGGTCGTGGTGTAGGGGAAGTCCGCCAAAAGGGAGGTGTTAGTGTCGGTGACGTAGATCCATGGCTGATGATCGGGGCGGATTGTCAGAGCATGGCAAGGGGCCGCCGCAACAGTCAGGGTCGCTGTCCCTATAACACCATTGACCGTGCCCGTGATGGCCCCGCTTCCCGCCTCGTAGCCATGGAATTCCACACTGCCAACGCCATTGGTGATCTCAACACTGGAGGACGAGAAATCACCTTGTGGCGTGCTGGTGAAGTCTACTGTTAGTGTCCTGGGAACCACCGCCCCCACTACGTTGCTGTACTGATCGGTCACCGTGAACTGGAGGGTGTTGGTGACACAGCAAGTGATGGAGACGTCAGCAGGTGTGATGGTCAGGGTGTACGGAGCGCCAGCCGTGAGAGTTATGGGCACTGTATCTGTAATCACGCTGTCGGTCTCGCAGCATTGCCTTCCCACAGCCGTGGCCTCAACCCACAACACTCCCGCCTGCGTCCCTGAGGTCAGCTCGCCGGTGGCCGTGCCGCCCAAAGTACACGTGCCAGAGCGAAAGGCATCTACGTTGACATTTGTATCCGTGCCCCCAGTTACAGTATACCCAGCCACCGTGACCGTTATGAAGTGCGGCCCGAAGCTTAAGCCCTCTGTGATAACGTGCTCAACCTGGAATTCCGGTGACGAGGCATACATGTCAATAGTGATGGGCGAGCCGCTATCAACAGCGACACTGGCCACACCACAAGTAATGAGCTTAGCATACATCAGGGAAACCGCCGTTCCCGTGAAGCTCCAGCTAGCGGTAGCCCCCAAGGTATTGGTGTATATCGCTTGCCCGTCATGGTGACCCACGTTGGAGTCTATGCTCCACCCATCGGTTATCACCTCGGTTGGGTCTTCCCCCTCCACCAACTCATAAGGGAGGATGGCCCAGACACCAGGGTCGGAACTAATCTCATCGGTCGCGAAGCTAACCATGGTGCAGTCGGGCGCATACTCGCCAAACTGATCCTGTACTGCGGCTTCAAGGGTGGAGATAGAAGCCCCATCCGCCGCAATCTGATTGGGGGTGGCCGTGACCGTCACAGTTTCAGGCACACTGGCCGTGAATCTAACTGACTTCGTATTGGTTATCATGTACGGGATGGAGGGGTCGCCGGTAAGAGCGGTCACTGTGGCGTCTTCCGATCCGCATGACAAGATTGTCGAAGTCAGAGTGGCCGCGCCTTTGCCACCCACGTCGGTCGTGTCCCCGCAGCGGAAGGCATCAATTCGGATGCAAGTTCCCAATCCAACTGGGGACCGGGTTAGATAATTCACGGTCACAACATGCGGGCCGGAACCCAGGCCAGCAATTATTACCCTCTCTGCTGCCATTCTAGTGACAGCGTACATGTCCACAGTGATGGCTGTGCTGCCATCCACCTCAACCTCAGCAACGCCGCCCTCGGGATCTTTTACATACAACATAGAAAGCGCGCTCGCCGTGAAAGTCCAGTTCAGAGTGGCGTTAGGGTGGGCCGTGCCGCACGACTTGACATACTGCCCTCCACTAGCCCCAGGGTAGCTCTCAGTGACCCAATCGCCGGACGACTTATTCACGGGAGCGTCTTCTGCCTCCGCATAGCAGATCTGATCAATGGTGCCCAAGCTGGTGGTAAAAGCGATAAAAGCCCCAGGCACTGGGCCGCAGCCCGCATCCCTAACTGTGCTGGTGATAGTCGAATTGGATTCGCCATCGCCCCGGATTTCTTCCGGAGAAGCACCCACTAGCACATCACTGGGAACGCCAGCAGCCGAAGCGCTGCCCCCATCTTGCCCCACCTCGTCCAGGGCCGTCACAGGTCCTGCACCAGCAAGCACCGCCATCACCAGTACCAGGCCAAGTATGCCGATAACGGTGCTCAACACGATCTTTGTCAGCTTCGCTGTCATTGGGCCATTCCTCCCTTCGTGGATCCCTCTGCCGTGACGTTCTTGCCAGAGGATGACTACTGAGGTATCGAACCCTTGTGAAGGTTTTGTGGCTATTCTCAAGCCGAAAGCGACTTCATCGTCTGAATGTTACTTCCCAGACAAGGCGATGCGCAACCGTTCGGCTGAGCGCTCACGGCGAAGCCTTCGCAAGGGTAGGCTGGGCAGTTACAAAGGAGCTACAATTCCTTGGATAGCAAAGGCAGGTAGTTTTTCCAGCACTGCGAGGAATAGTTCACGGTTGCGGTGATCGTTTTAGGGTTATTCACGTGATTGGTCATTGTGCTGGTAGCGGTGATGGCCGCGGTATAGAGGCCAAAATCTGTCAGGCCATCCTTGTCTATGGAAACGGTTACTGAAGATGGCGTGTAGCCCTCAGGAGGACTGATGGAGAGCCAGGGAACCGCCGCTGTGGCGCTCCACGTGGAATAGCTTGTGCTTGGATTGGTGATCTTTCCAAAGGGAGGAACACTGTCATCACAGACCAGGAAGTAAAGGCTATCTGGTTCTACCTGGAGGTAGTGAGTCGTTGTCATCACTGCGGCAGTGACGTCAATGCGCCCGTGGCCAAACTCGTCGTCTCTGCCAGGCTCTCCCAGGTCAACAGCCGTAGACTCGATGATGCTCTCCACCTCGTCGGGAGTCAGATTGGGATTAACCGACCAGATCAGTGCTGCCAATCCCGATACGTGAGGGGTGGCCATGCGGGTGCTAAAGTACCGGCCATAGGTATCCTGGTAAAGGCCCAAGATGTCGGATCCGGGCGCGGCGATGTCCACCTTGTCATTGTAGGTTGAGAAATCAGGGTGTTCATCTTCACGGTTAGTGGCAGCAACGGAAACAACGTGATCAAGAGCTGCTGGATATTTGTAGGAGCTGTCGAAACTATCCCCGGCGGCAGCAATAACAAGAGCGCCTTTGGAATAAGCATAGCTCACTGCGTTCTGCAACGGCTGGGGGTCAATGCCACTGATAAGCGTCCAGCTTAGATTTATGATCTTTGCCCCGTTATCAGCGGCATAGGTGATCCCGCCCGCTGTGTGCCAATGGTGCGAGTAGCCTCGCTCATCCAACACTTTGATGGGCATGATCTCGCTCCCCCAGGATACTCCCGCCATCCCAATGCCGTTGTTTGCCTCGGCCGTGGCGATGCTGGTAACGAAGGTGCCATGCCCGTAATCGTCCTGAGGTTCGCCATGCCAATTGACAAAATCCCAGCCTTGCACATCATCAATGTAGCCATTGTCATCGTCATCTATCTCATTGCCCGGTATCTCGTCTGTGTTTTCCCATATCTTGTCCTTAAACTCAGGGTGATCAAGATCAGCGCCAGAGTCAACAAAGGCGATAACGATCTTATCGCTGCCAGTGGTGACTTCCCAAGCATCGGAAACTTCAATCAGCGCCAGGTTCCACTGTGAAGGAAAATACGGATCATCGGGAGTGACCTGCGGAGCGCGAAAGCTATCGTGATGGGGATCGGCCGCGATAGGGTCCGTAATCTGAACGACGTAGTTCGGCTCGGCATACTCCACCAGGGGGTTACACTTTAGCTCCTCTGCCTTCTCTAACTCCTGGGCCTCGGGTACGGATAGCAGTATGAGGCCAAGGCTGTCCAGCTCATCCAGGATACTCACGTCTTCAGCAAGGAGCAAAGACCAGATGCTGGCTTGTGAAATGCCTTCTCTGAGCTTGACAATGATCTCGCCCGCCTTGAACTCCGTTGCGTCACCTCCCCCCTCTTTCCCCCCAAGAGCGACGTCCTGAGCCGCTGGGCTGAGCCTGTCGCTTGTACTGAGCCCTGTCGAAGTGATGCCTTGTCGAAGGGTTGGGGAAAATGAAGGGGGGGATGAAAAGGGGACTGGGTTGGTTGTAGTCGGCATTGGATCTTCAGCGAAAGCAAGGCAGGGGAGAAAGAGAAAAAGGACAACCAAGGAAAAATGCAACACGCCTTTAATCATTGGTGCGCCCTTCATCAGTTCTTTCCCTCCACGTCAACCGTCTACTCAAAATCTCTCCGCTATTCTTACTCACCCTTAGAATGATACCACAAGATACCATTTGTGTCAACAATTTCGTGCAACCTGATTAGATAAGGGGGGAGTAGATTTCCCACTCCCCCCCACATAAGCTTTATCCACTTGACCGAACCCTTGCGAAGCATACTATAGAGAATAAGTCAAGTATCCGTCTGTAAGTTAATAGG
>CAYMKL010000094.1:0-27761 GCA_964390805.1 uncultured Anaerolineae bacterium
TTTCGGACTGGACGCTGCCGCCCACCAGCGGCGGACGGGTTACCGGAAACTAAAGATTAAAGAAGACCTGAGAACAAACAGGTTCGGCGGGCGAGTGCATACCCGGTTTCCGCCAGAGCCGAACGGCTATCTGCATATCGGGCACGCCAAGGCCATCTGCATAAGAATCTGTATGGGGGCTGCTGAGTAACGGGCAGACCTGACGCGATTGTGCCAACCACAAGGCCGCTTTTGGAGGCGAGCAGGAAATCGGCCTATGAGCAAATCAGTAGTTCATTGCGCCCCCCAGAGCGATACACTCTACTTCCTGGTGCAGGATGGAGGCGACGGTAGCTCTGGTGTAAGCACAGATTGACAAGGCGGGGTGGTTGAGGGATTGACAATGACGAACGGGGGCGTTTGGATCACGAAACGCGCGAAAGAACCGCGAAAGGCGCGAAAGTGCTTCGTGACTTTCGCGGCGTTTCGCGGCTTTCGTGATCCGAAGGCATACGAATCCACGGCGGCCAGGGGCACGGCGCGGGTGCGGGAGATTGAGGCGGAGATAGACGGGCTGACGGCCAAGTTGTGGGGGTTCAGTGAGCAGGAGTTGGAGGAGATTCAGAGGTCGTTGGAGAAACTAGAGTGAGAGATATTGAGGATGCGATATAACCTGTATTGCGACGAAGCCTCAACGACGGGTGCCCGTTACATGCTTATCGGTGGCCTGTGGGTACCCTGGGAAGCTGAGCCAGCCGTGAGACTGGCGCTGTCTGAGGTCAGGGCCAAACACAACCTGCTGGCAGAAATGAAGTGGACCAAGGTGTCCAAGACGATGTTGCCGGCCTACAAGGACTTCGTAGATGTGTTCTTCACTGATACCTTTGTCTCCTTCAAGTGCATCGTGGTTGATACACACATTCTGGACTACGAGACTTTTCACCGAGGAGATAAAGAACTGGGCTTCTACAAGTTCTATTTTCAGCTTGTCAGCCGAAACCTAACCCCGGGCAACCTGTACTGGCTGTTCACAGATGAACGCAAAAACCGCAAGTCCTATCGTCTGGAAGTGCTCAAGCTCACGGTGAATCGGTGGTGGAAAAGGCGGGCCGACGTTGAACCCCTGCGCAACGTTGAGCCCCGGCGTTCCCATGATGAGGACCTGATCCAACTCGCTGACATCTTGCTGGGTGCAGTTGCCTACGCCTGGAATCAGCGACGGGGAAGCCCGGCAAAACTGGCCCTGGCAGCTCACATCGCGCAACGTCTTAGCTGGCCGACTCTGCGTCTCGCTACCCGTCCCACGGCTGCCAAAGTAAATATCTGGAAGTGGCGGCCATCTGGCTAACTGGGGGAACAAAAAACGCCCTGGCCCCTAACTCCCCCCGTTGGGGGGCTCACCGTACGCTCGGTACGGGTTTCGGTGGCCAGTGGCGCATTTGCAAGACTTCTCCCCGCCACTATAGACGGGTTTCGACCTGCACTGATATTATATCAGAAAACTGACATTTTGTCAATAGCAAATCCAAAAGAAAACGCCCTCGCGGGCGCTCTCCCGATGGCCTATGGCCATCCACCTCCACTAAGTGGATTACTCATATTGTACTATAATTCGGGTTCAATGTCAATAGTTTTCGGGCCTTTTTCGCCAAAGATCTGGGGTATTCGCTGAGGAGTCACGACCACCGAAGCGATACACTCTGCTTTCTGGCGTGAGATGGAGATGAGTGACTTGTCGGCGGAAGTGTGAGGTATATGTGGGCGGCTCTCTGATTTGCGTCTGTCCCTCGGTTGTGGTAAAATAGGCCCATAAATCGAGGGGAGAATTACCGCCAATGGCAGAACATCTATCCTCAACTTATGTTGCCCAGCGCCTTCATCAACTGGGTCTATTCTACTTCACTCCCTCTCTTTTGGCTGATCTGCTCAGCCTGAAGCGGAGACAGATGTACCGCTTGGTCGCCCGGCTCAAGGGCGAAGGCCTGGTGGATGAGGTCGAAAAGGGAAAATACCTGCTGCTGGGGCTGGAGCCAGAGCGGGTGCTCTCCAACCCTATCTTTATCGCCAGCCAATTGGTCACCCCGGCCTACGTTTCCTACTGGTCCGCGCTACACTACTATGGCTTCACCGAGCAGGTGCCCCTCACCACTTTCGTGGCCACGACGAAGAAGAAGCGCCCTGTCACCTTTCACAATTTTCGCTTTCGCTTTGTCACCATCAAACCACATAAGTTCTTCGGCTACCGACGGGAGATGCTGGGCGACCTGCCAGTGGTCGTCGCCGACGAGGCCAAGGCCATCGTGGACAGCCTGGATCTCCCGCACTACGCCGGCGGCATCACAGAGATTGCCAAAGCCTTGCGGGCAGCGCTGGAGACCGTGGACGTGCCTACCTTGGTCAGCTATGCGAACCGAATGGGGGACAAGAGCCTGGGGTCCCGACTGGGCTATCTGCTGGAAACCCTCGGATATCCTGCGGAGGGACTCATCAGCTCCATCAGTCCCATCAAGCTGGATCCAAGCCGTCCCCGTGTCGGCTGCACGGCTGCCCGGTGGCAGGTCGTGGCTAACATCTCCGAGGCCGAAATGATGCCACTGGGGGTGGGCTGATGTTGACCAAAGCCCAGATCCAACGTATTGCCCAGCGGAACGGGGTCGGGATGCAGGCGCAGGAGCGGGATTACGTGCAGCACCTGGTCCTGTGGCTTCTCTATTCCCGCAGCCAGGCACTGATCTTCAAAGGGGGTACAGCCCTGAGACTGGTCTACGGCGGCAACCGCTACTCCGAAGACCTGGATTTCAATGGGCCTGATGACGTCGCCATGCTACAATCACTCTGGAAGAAGGTCATCGCCGGGCTAGGGGACTTTGGGATCGTGGCCGAGATGCGCAGCGATTGGCTCTCCGATGTGGGCTACAGCTTCGACGTCAGTTTCCAAGGGCCGCTTCACAACGGGCGAGATCGCAGCAAGGGAAAGGTAAGGGTTGATGTCAATCGGAGGCCAGAGCAGGTGCAGACACGCCGGGAATTGGTCACTTCTGAGTACGACGACGTGCGCCCCTTCGTGGTGACGGTGCTGACGCTAGAGCACCTGATGGCGGAGAAGGTACGGGCCTTGCTGGTCCGGAGCAAGCCGCGCGACCTGTACGACATCTGGTTGCTGCTGCACCAGGGCGTAGAGCCCGACGCGGCGCTCATCCAACGCAAACTGGCCCTTTACGAGATGATATGGGATCCTGGAGCGCTGAAGGAGGCCGTGGAGCGAGTCCGCGCCGACTGGGAGCGGGACCTGCGTCCCCTGCTGCCCCAATTTGTGCCCTACGAGCTCGCACGCGAGGGCATCGCAGCCTTGCTGGGTGGAGCCAGCCTGTGCTATAAATGAGTGGCCTGTTGACAGAAGTGTGAAGTAAGAACACAAAAACTGAAACAAGACCGAGAAGGGAGATAGAAACATGACCACAACCGATTCCGAACGCCCCTCTGACTTCATCCGAGATGCCATTAAAGAAGACCTGAGGACAAACAGGTTCGGCGGGCGAGTGCATACCCGGTTTCCACCGGAGCCGAACGGCTATCTGCACATCGGTCACGCCAAGGCCATCTCCATTACCTTCGGTATGGCCGAGGAATTCGGGGGGCTGTACAATCTGCGATTCGATGATACCAATCCCATCAAGGAAGAAGAGGAATACGTGGACGCCATCATGGAGGACATCCGATGGCTGGGCTTCGATTGGGAGGACCGGCTGTTCTACGCCTCGGACTACTTTGAGCAGCTCTACCAGTGGGCTGTGCAGTTGATCAGAGCTGGCAAGGCCTACGTGGACAGTCTGAGTCCAGAGGAAATCAAGGAGTACCGAGGGGCCTTCGGTGTTCCGGGCAAGAACAGCCCGTATCGTGACCGTTCGGTGGAAGAGAACCTCGACCTGTTCCAGCGCATGCGAGCCGGCGAGTTCGAGGACGGCGCCCACGTGCTGCGAGCCAAGATTGACATGTCCTCTGGCAACATGAACCTGCGCGATCCGGTCATGTACCGCATCCTGCACGCCACCCATCACCGCACGGGCGACGAGTGGTGCATCTATCCGATGTACGATTGGGCCCACGGTCAATCGGATTCCATCGAAGGGATCACCCATTCTCTCTGTTCGTCGGAATACGAAGACCATCGTCCTCTGTACGATTGGTTCCTTGACCAGTTGGGAATCTATCATCCACGGCAGATCGAGTTCGGTCGTGTCGGTCTCAGTTACACTGCCATGAGCAAGCGAAGGCTTGTTCAATTGGTGCAAGACGGGCACGTCAACGGCTGGGACGATCCACGGATGCCTACACTGTCGGGATTGCGGCGACGGGGCTACACGCCAGAGGCCATCCGCGACTTCCTTGATCGCATTGGAGTGCCCAGGACGAACAGCATCGTTGATATAGCGCTGCTGGAGCACTGCCTCCGCCAAGATTTGAACAAGCGCGCTCCGCGCGTCTTCGGCGTGCTGCGGCCCCTCAAGGTCGTCATCACCAACTATCCGGAGGACCTGGTGGAAGAGATGGATTGTATCAACAATCCGGAGGATGCCAGCATGGGGACGCGGAAGGTCCCCTTCTCGCGGGTGCTGTACGTCGAACGGGGGGATTTCCGCGAGGACGCGCCGAAGAAGTGGTTCCGTCTGGCCCCCGGTCGCGAGGTGCGGCTGCGATACGCCTACTACGTCACCTGCGTGAACGTGGTCAAGGACGAACAGGGTGAGGTGGTCGAGCTGCACTGCACCTATGATCCGGAGACACGCGGGGGTTGGTCGTCAGACGGGCGCAAGGTCAGGGGAGCGCTGCACTGGGTTTCGGCCGCCCACGCCCTCGAAGCCGAGGTGCGCCTGTACGATCGTCTCTTCTTGAAAGCCAACCCCCTCGATGTGGAGGAGGGCGAGGATTTCACGGCCAGTCTGAACCCGAACTCGCTGGAGACGTTGACCTCGTGCCGCGTGGAGCCAAGTCTAGCGGGTGCAGCACCAGGAAGCATATGCCAGTTCGAGAGGCAGGGCTATTTCTGTGTGGATCCGGATTCGACCGCTGGGAAACTGGTGTTCAATCGGACAGTGTCGCTGCGGGATACCTGGGCCAGGATCGAGAAAAAGCGGGGAAGCGGAAAATAGGTGAGGGTGGTGAAATCGGCGTAGCGCAGCTTGAGCTTGACGGTCCGCCCACGCAGTCCCCGCTTCCGCAGCCGACGGGCCACATCCTCGCTGAGAGAGAGCAGGGCCTTTCTCAACGCCCGCCGGTCGCCGATGTCTTGGGCGAAGGTCACTTCGCGACTCAGCGATTTCTCCTCCCGCTCGACCACTACTGGACTGTCGTCTATGCCCCTGGCCTGCCGATGGAGATCGCGCCCTCGACGGCCGAACTTGGCCTCCAGTTGAGCCGCAGGCAACTGAGCCAGTTGCCCGATGGTAAAGACTCCCATCTCATGCAGACTCCTGGCCGTTACCTCGCCCACGCCCCAGAGTTTTTCCACCGGCAGTGGGGCGAGGAACTCGGCCTCCTTCCCGTGAGGCGCCACCGCGAACCCGCGAGGTTTCCCCAGGCCAGAGGCGATCTTGGCCACCAGCTTGCTGGCTGCCAAACCAATGGAGGCGGACAAGCCAAGCTCCACCTCCAGGCGTTTCTGAATCTGGCGGGCCAGTTCCTCAGGTGAGCCCCAGCGGGCCTCGCATCCGGTCAAGTCGAGGAAGGCTTCCTCCAGCGAGAGGGGCTCGATCAGGGGACTGAACTCAGCGAGGATGGCCATCATCCGGGCCGAGTATTCCATGTAGACTTTGCGATGCGGAGCGATGATGACGACCCGGGGGACAAAGGCGCAGGGCCTGAGCGGTGGGCATGGCCGAACGAACGCCGAAGGCACGGGCAGCGTAGGATGCGGAGGCGACCACGCCCCGCTGCTCCGGTCGTGCCCCCACGATGACGGGCTTGCCTTTGAGAGAGGGATCGAGGATCTCCTCGACGGAGGCGTAGAAGGCATCAATGTCCAGATGGAGGATGTATCGCTTCGTCACCGTTGGCCTCCCCTATCAACCGCGTCCCCGCGCGGCCCACGATCCACCGCCGATAACCAGCGCTCCACCGACCAGATGGGCCGGCCCGATGGACTCGCCCAGGAACAGGCGGCCCAGCAGAGCACCATAGAGGGGCAGCATGTTGTAGAACACCATCGCCCCGCTGGCCCCCAGGCGACGCACCCCCGCGTTCCACGATAGAAAGCCAATTACCGCCGGGGCGGCACCGATGTACAGCACGGCCAAGGCCAGTTCAGGACGGATGTTAACCGGGAAGGTCTGGACTTCCCAGGCAGCAGCGAGCAACAGAGGAGGAAGGCCCAGGAAGACCGACAAAGCCGTGGCGGAGAGGGCCGAACGGTGGCGCATGACCCGATGGCCCAGGATGGAGTACAGTCCCCACAGCGTTACTGCCCCCAGCACGATCAGATCGCCGACGTTACCGCGCACCGCCTGCCAGAAGGCGAGGGAGCCGCCAGAAATCAGGGTGATCACGCCGGCCAGACCGACGACAGCGCCGGTAAACTGGCGTCTGGACATGGGTTCCCGAATCACCACAGCAGCCAGTAGGCCAGTGACCAGCGGGCCGAAGCCGTTGATCAGCGTGGCGCTGACAGCCGTAGTGAAGCGCAGTCCCAGATACAGAGTGGGAGCAAAGATGGCCACGCCGCTCAAGGCCATCCCCAGCAGCAGCCAGCGGTCTTGCCCCAGACGACGCTCCTCCCGTGGCCGTTGCTGTAGCAGGACCGCGAAGAGCAGCGAAGCGATGGAAAACCGCGCTGCAGCCAGAGTGAGCGGGCCGATGTCGTCCCGCAGCCAGCGCCCCAGCACCATGTTGGTGGCCCAGGTGAGGGTGGCCAGGTTCACCAACCCGATGCCAACTACTTGATCTAATCGTCGTTGCGATCGCATCTGTTTCTATCTAGCTTTCTATGCAAACGCGCCAGACGGTGTTCCAAATCGGCCAACCACCGGCTGCGCTCGTGTCGAGGAAAATCGGGCGCGTTGACCAGAGCCAGTGCTGCTTGCGTCCACTGCGCGGCCTCGGCGTAGTCACGTTGTTTGTGCTCGTAGAATTTGGCCAGCTCGACGTGAGCGTAGATCTGTCCGTTGTGCGCCGCATCGCGCCATAGCGCGGTCGCTGCTGATAGACTGCCGCACCGCTTCTGGGCGAAAGACAGCCGCCGCACTGCGTCCCAATGAGCCTCCTCAGGCAGATCGTGCGTCAACCCACATTCGTACAACTGCGCAGCTTTTTCAGTATTCCCCAAGGTCTCGTGCAGTTTTCCTATGGCTACCAAGTCCAATCCGTGGACGACGGCCCCGCCGAGCGGATCGTCGAGCATGCCTGCGACGTGGCTCAGGAGCGCGGCCAGCGAGAGCACGTCCACCGCGTTGTGGTAGAAGACGCTCTTCATAGATCGGGCGTCGCCGCTACGCAGGTAGCCGAAATACAGGCTGGGAATCACCCAGCCGGGGACGTCTTCTTCGTCGCGAACCAGGCCCAGGATGTGCTCCTCAAGATAGCCCAGGGCGCGACTGGGGAGGCGGGAACGCCACAGCCGCCGCGCCAGTGGCAGCAGATCGAGATGGGCCATGGATGCCAGGGGAGATCGCTCGCCATTGGTAATGTAGCGGGTGTTCAGGAGCGGCACGTCAAACCCCTTACCGTTAAACGTCACCAACGCCTGACAGGGCCGGAGGAATTCGGTCAGGGCGGCCAGCAACGCTGGCTCCTCCATCGGATCGCGCATGAAGAACTGGGCCAGGTGAAACTCTTGCCCATCGTAGCGACCGACTCCGACCAAAAAGGCGTAGGTTCCCGTGCCGCCGGACAGCCCCGTCGTCTCGGTGTCGAGGAAGGCGAAGGTATTCAGCTCAGCGTCGTCCAGACGAGGCTCGTGTGCCCACTCGGCGATAACACCCAGGGGTGCCGTGATCTGCAACGCGGCGCATCCATGCCGATGCTCAAGCGGGTGCCGCTCCTCGACGATGTATACCTCGCCATGCGGTGTCTCCTGAAAGCGGCCCGTCACGACCCGCTCAATGGGATAAGGTTTGCGCGGCCGGGGCGGCGGCAAATCGCGCATCCCGATCTTCACGCCCAGTGATTTGAGCTTTTCGGAGAGAGAGGTGTCCATGCTATCTCGTAAAACGTGAAACGTAAAACGTCAAGAGGTCAAAGGTTCATTTGGTACCCAGTTAGGCGCCAGGCGGGGTCGCGGCTTGCGTCCGTAAAAAACGTCATCCATCCACAGTACCGCACGCCGCGCAGCGCCCGAACGACGGACGGCCCAGCGCACCAGATTGTGGGCCGGGTTGTTGGGGTGCGAGTAGGGGCAAACGGCCATACAGCGCGCACAGTCTGTGCCGACGCGGTTCCAGTAGCGGAAACAACTGTCGGAGTTGATGCGCCAGCGCAGCGCACCGTCTATCTCCTCCCGATCACCAGTGGGGATGGACCGACTGGGGCAAGTTTCGGCACACTTCTGGCAGATGCGGCAAAAGTCAATCACCGACGTATCGTCGTCGCGCCGATCGGGGATCAAAGGCAAGTTGGTAGTCACCACCCCCAGGCGCACCCGCGGGCCCAGTTCGGGCGTCATCAGCAGTCCCATTCGACCGATCTCGCCCCGGCCGGCGTCGCGAGCCACCAGCGGCGCGATGACGCGATAGTTGCCATCAATGTGCGCACGGGCCGGATAGCCCAGCCAGCGGATCAAGTAGCCCAATTGCAAGGCAACCTTGGCCGCCTCCACGTACTGCCGCGCCGATTCCATCGTTGTCGGCGCGTTAGGAGCCGTCCCCGTGATGGCGTGGTCCATCTCGACGGTGAAGGCGATGGCATAGCGATGGTCGAGGGTGATGGGAGCGCCATATTCGCCGCTCCCGCGGCCGATGTGCGAGTAGACGTGGTAAGGCTGCAGTTTGGTGATGCCCACCGTGTAGGCGCCATAATAGCGGGCCAGACCCTTGATGTAAGGCGTCATCTGCTCAGCCGTGAACTTCGAGCGGTCTGAAGCTACCGGTCCATCCACCTCTTCACGCAACGCCCTGGTCAGGGAAAAGCTGGCCTCGGTCGAAGCAAAGGCCAGCGGATTGGCTTTGCTGGCAGTGGGAGAGAGCAACCCCGGTAGAGCGCGAGTCTCGTCGTCGTTGGCCCGGTTCTCCGGGCGCATGGCATAGTAGGTCTCGTATCTGGGGCTGCCCGGGACCAGCCACGCGCGAGCGAACATGATGTCGCGCTCGTCGAAGCGCTGCCGGGGCACGTCGTTGCCGCGCTCCAGCCGGCCTATGGGCAAGAGAAACAGAACTATTCCCCCGCCGACGGCTACCGCTACCACACCCAGCATAACCAGCTTGACCACCACTGGCAGCAGCGAGGCCAGGAAAAAGGGTAGCGAGGTCAATACCACCGCTCCCAACGCCACGCGCGCTGCGCGATGCTCGCCCTCCCGGATCGAGAATAGCCCGAATGCGCCAAAGCCGAGCAACGTTACAAGGCCCAACGCTATCAAGCTGATTGTAGTGACTATATCCATTGCGTGTTCCTTTTGTCCCAGCAGAGTGCCGCTCAGCCTGGATCCCTTCGGCATTGCTCAGGACAAGCGCCAGATCCAGGCCACAGACGGGGATTTGGCAATCCCCTCAGAGCGGTTTCGGATCCACCGTCCCTGTTGACAGTGCTTCCAAGATTGCGAGTGTCTCTTGCCTGCCGCCGAGGCCCCCTTCACCGGCCGGGCCGACGCACGACGGGCAGCCGTCGGTGCACTCGCAGGCTGCTACCAATTCGTGGGCCCGGCCCATCAACTCGTCGTGCAGCTCAAACAGGCGCTCGCTGAACCCGATGCCGGCCGGCACCTGGTCGTAGATCACCACCGCCGGCCGGCCATCGGCCAGGGGCGACCTGGGGTCGGAGTGTACGCCCACGTCGCTGGCATCGCACATCAAGAACAGCGGCGCCAGGTGGCCGAGGGCAAAGGACAGGCCAGCCAGCCCGCTGCGCATACGCACCGCCAGCTCAACCCGATGATGACAACGCGGGCAAAGGGTCACCAGGTTGGACAATTGGTTGGCCTGACGGTACGAGGCGAAGGCGCGGAAGGGGGTTTTGTGATGGACGTGGTGGGATCGCCCATCCTCCAGTATACCGCAGGCCTGACAGCGATAGCCGTCGCGGGCTCGCGCCTTGTCGCGCTGTGCCAGCCAGTTCGGCCCGTAGTAGTTGGGATCGCTGGTCCACATCCCCTGCTCTCGCAAACGCGCCACCGTCTCTTCCGTCAGGGCCACCCAATAGCCCGTGGTCACCAACTCGGTCGGCGGTAGGGAGACCTCGCCCAGGCCAAGCTGCTCCTGGGTGAACCATCTGACCTTGCGAAAGCCGATCACCTGGGTCGTCACGGCGATTTCGCCGTGGGCCTTGGTCGCGCCGCGCGCTTCGATCTCGTCCAGCTTGTCCAGGAGCTGCACCGTTGTTTCGCGGCGCGGCTGGGTGTAGTAATCCACCTCCACCGCCCGCAGTCGGGCGATGCGCTGCTCCAGATCCAGCTCCTCCACCAGATACACCCGCCCCTCGTGCAGATAGACGGCGCCCGGATGCACCATCCAAAACGCGCTGGCCTGGTCTACCTGGCCGATGGTCGCCCACTCGTCGCCATCCCGTGCCTGAAGCAACACCGCCTCCGGCGACGCGCTGCGCAGCGAGACATCTTGGGCCGGATACTGGTCCGCCATCCAAAAGAACTTGTCTCTAGATTGGTGCAGCACCCCGCCTTCTTGCAGGAACTGGAGGAATTCTACCACCCGTGCCCCTTCCACACGGCCAAAACTCTCTCCCACCCGGAATGGCAGTTCGAAAGCCGCACAGCGCAGATGCCCCAGCAGGATGAGAAGGTTATCGGGGTTGATGAGGGCTTGCTCGGGCGAGCGCCCGAAGAAATAGTCCGGGTGACGAGCCAGGAATTGGTCCAGCGGATTGGCCGACGTGACCAGGGCCGCCAGCGACGCCTCATTCTTACGACCAGCCCGACCGGCCTGTTGCCACGTGCCGGCGATGGTGCCCGGATAGCCGGTTAGCACGGCCGCGCCCATGCCGCCGATGTCTATCCCCAGCTCGAGAGCGTTGGTGGCGACCACGGCGCGTACTTGTCCCTCGCGCAACCCGCGCTCAATGTCACGGCGCTGGCGCGGCAGGTAGCCGCTGCGATAGCCGCGGACTTTGGCCCCTCCCCGCCCCCCCTCAATCCCCCCCAACTCTGGGGGGGAAGCGAGAGAGGGGAGAGAGCGGCGCAGGTAGCTGAGGATCAGTTCGACCGTCCGCCGTGCGCGGGCGAAGACGATGGTCTGCACGCCGTGCTGTAACAGGTCTCCCGCCAGGCGGACGCTCTCCAGCAGCACGCTGCGCCGCAGGCCCAGGTCGCGATTCACCACGGGAGGGTTGTAGATCAAGAAATGCCTGGCACCTTGGGCCGCCCCGTCGTCGTCCACCAGCACCACCGTCTCCTCGATCAGCCGCTCTGCCAGCTCAACCGGGTTGGCAATGGTCGCTGAGGTCAAGATGAACTGGGGCGACGCGCCGTAGAAGCGGGCGATCCGTTTCAGCCGGCGCAGGACATTGGCCACGTGCGAGCCGAACACCCCGCGATAGGCGTGCATTTCGTCTACCACCACGAACTGTAGATTCCCGAAGAAATCGGCCCATTTGGTATGATGGGGCAGCACGCCGGTGTGCAGCATGTCGGGATTGCTGATAATCAGCCGCGCCGTGATGCGAATGGCGGCGCGCGCCTCGGCGGGGGTATCGCCATCGTAAGTTGCGATGCGAATCTCAGGATGGATATTGGGTGTTGGATATTGGGTGTTGGGAGTGACAAGCTGATTCAATGCATCCTTTTGATCCTGCGCCAGAGCTTTGGTGGGAAAGAGGTAGAGAGCGCGGGCCTTAGGATCGCGCAGCAGGCGGTCGAGAACGGGCAGGTTGTAGCAGAGGGTTTTGCCACTGGCCGTGCCGGTGACGACCACGGGGTGCTGGCCGGCTTGCACGCGCTGCCACGCCGTCGCCTGATGGGTGTACAGCGCGCCGATGCCACGAGCGCGCAGGGCGTCCACCAGCGCGGGATGGAGGTCATCGGGGAACGGCGCAAACTGCGCCGGGCGCGTGGGGAAGGTCCGCCACGCGGCGATGTTGGAGGCGATACTTGGATCGGTTTGCCAGGCGCTCAGAAGCGTGGAGAGGGACATTGATGATCCTATTGGATGCCTAATCGGTCCGCTTATCGGTAAGCCAACGAGCAACGAATAGACCCGATGACAGGCAGAAAAACGCCGTTACCCCGAACATTGGCCGAATGCCTATTGCGTCGGCCAGCCTGCCGCTCACCCCTGGTCCGCTGAACATGCCGATAGCGTACACGGCCTGGTGCAAGCTCATGGCTGTGGTGCGTTCAGCATCTGCCACATGCTGAATGCTCATGCCCATCAGCACCGGATAGCTGACGCCCTGCGCCAAGCCAATGCAGAATTGCGAGACAAACAGCAACGGCAGCGAGGGGGCGAGGGCTTCCCCTCCGACCCCTGCGGACAAAAGCACGAAGCTGAAGTACACCAGCCGCCGGGCGCCGACGCGGTTGACGATGGCTGTCGCCAGAAGGCTCCCCAGAATGACCACGCCGGTGTGGATGCTCATCAGTGCGCCTTGCATGATATCCGTTGCGCCCAGTCGCCTGGCCAAAATGGGCATGAAGCCAAAGGTAATGGCCCAGTTGGCGTACTGGCTGAGAGCAGCGAGCAGAGAGGGAAGCAGCACGTCGGGACGGGTGATCAGGCCGCCAATGCCTGCAAACGAAGGTCGCTGTGGCCGGCGACGTTCCTCCCGAGTGGGCAGTACGACAATTATGGCTAGCGCCGCTGCGCCAGCCGCCAGGAAGAAGGCCAGGGAATACCCACCCAGTTCATTGAGCGGCCCAGTAACGCTCATAGCCAACACGCGCCCTACTGAGCCTACGGCGGTAAGCAATGCACTGGCCCGTACTGCCTCGTGGGGCGGGAACAGGCTGCTGAACACCACGACCAGTGGCGCCCAGGTGCTGGCCGCCAGTCCAGTGATCGCCCGGCCGATGATCAAGCCATTCACACTGTCGGCCACGCCCATGGTCCACGCGCCCAGCCCGGCCAGGGCGAGGCCGAAGACGATGAACGGCTTGCGCCATCCCAGCCAGTCGGCAGCGATGCCCAATGGCAGTCGCATGATCGCCTGCCCTAGACCATACATGGAGAGGACAACGCCCACCAGCACCAGGTTGTCGCTCTTACTCTGGACGTAGGTGGGTAGGGTGGGCACATACAGGTAGAGGGCTATCCAGTACAGGAAGACGGCTATGGAGTACAGCGTGATCATCAGCCGTCGGTTGCCGACACCAGCTTTGGATAAGGAGGCGCGCGCCTCCGTGGACTTGTTCATGCCATTGTCGAGAATGCTAGAGCCACTCTTGCTTGCGCAGAAAGCGGCTTCTTGGTATAATCGGTGGGAAATTGGAGATTGGATTCTGCTCCAGCATCCAACATCCAACATCCAGTTCAAGGAGACAGCGAGAAATATGCAACTATACTTCATCAGGCACGGCCAATCGGAGAACAATGAACTCTGGATGAGAACCGGCTCTCATAAATGGCGCAGCGAGGACCCTGGATTGACCGAAGTTGGTAGACAACAAGCTGAGTTCTTGGCCCGGTTCTTGGGCCAGGCTGATCCAGCCTCAACGGTCACTGATAGCGATATTCAGAACGTGGCTGGATTTGGCATCACCCACCTCTACTCCAGCCTGATGGTCAGGGCTGTAGCCACGGCGACCATCATCGCCGATGCGCTCGGTTTGCCTTTGGTGGCCTGGGAGGACCTGCACGAGTATGGCGGCATCTACCTGCGAGATGGACAAACCGATGAGCGCATGGGACTGCCCGGCCGGAATCGCGCCTACTTTGAGCAGCATTTTCCCGACCTCGTTTTGCCCGACTACCTGGGCGAGACCGGCTGGTGGAATCGCCCTTTTGAGGACCCTGAGCAAAGGTTCCCCCGCGCCAGACGTGTTTTACGCGATCTAATCGAGAGACACGGCCACACCGATGATCGGGTAGCCGTGGTCAGTCACGGCGGCTTCTATAATTACTTGCTGGCGGCCATTCTCAATCTGCCAGGGAGAGAAGGCTATTGGTTCGTTCTGAGCAACACAGGCATCAGTCGCATTGATTTCAATGAGGATGAGATTTGGCTGGGCTATCTGAACCGCGTAGACTTCCTGCCGAAAGACCTTATCACGTGATGCCTCGGGCGTGTGGACGAAACAGCATCGCCAGCGCCAACCCTGCCGCAAACAGTCCCGCGCAGAGCAGGTACAACCCCCGCAGCTCAATCCACGGCATCAAGGCATAGGCCACCGGCGGTCCGATGGCGCTGCCCAGGTCGCCGGCCGTGTGCAGCAGACCGATGGCCCGCCCCCGTTGTGCCTGGCTTACCAGGTCGCCGGTGAGGGCTGTGGCGAGAGCCTGCACACTGCCCCCGGCCACAGCGCCCAGCGATACGCCGGCCAGAATGGCTATCGGCTCGCCCCAGGCCACCAGCGCCATGCTGATGATGCCGATGGCCAGCCCCCACGCAGCTACCCCCCAGCGACTCCCCAGCCAGTCCGACACCGTCCCCGCCAGCGGAGCGGCTACCATGCTGAGGAGGGTCCGCCCGGCCGTGAGTGCACCGGTCAGCGTCGCCACCCCCAGGGTCAGGCCTGCGGATGACAACTGATCCCGCACCAACAACGCCATGGTAGCAGCCAGAACACCAGCAGTGACGAAGCGGTTTATCCCCTGCAATGATGCAACGACCCACAGACCCCGATTAGCGCGCAGCCGGAGACTGCTCTCTTCAACTGGCGAGTCGCCTGGGTTGGGCAGGGCGCGACGTGTCTCTGGTAACAAGATCAACGCCACCACACCGCCCACGGCCGTCACCGCTGCGCCGACCCACATCGTCGCGCCGTAGCCCAACCAGTCGGTGAGCAGGCCTCCGGCCAAGGTACTCAGCGCCGCGCCCAGGAAGAACCAGGTCTGATACAGGCCCGTCCAGCGCCCGCGATCCTGGGCCGTCGTCACGTCCAGGATGACCGTGGCTCCGCCGACCCAAATGCCTGACCACGCCAGCCCCCACAGCAGCCGCCCGACCAGCATCGGCCAGAAGCCGCGGGTGGCCGCGTACACCACTGTGGAGAGCGCGCCAATGAACAGGGCCGGCACGAACAGCCGCCGCCGCGGCCAGCGGTCGTAGGCCAGCCCCGCCGGGCCGTTGAGAAAGACCCGCACCGCCCGGTTGACGCCCAGGATGATCCCCACGCTGCTCAGGGCGATACCGGCTTCGGCAGTGTGGGTGGGCAGCACGGTGTACAGCGCCCCGTCGCCCATGAGGGAGAGGGCCGTGCCCAGACCCAGAGGAAACAGTACTTTGCGTGGATGAATGGAGGTTTCGCTGTCGCTCATGGTTTTTCTACCTGTCATTGCGAGTCTTCCATGGCGCATCTCGCCATCCGTAGGGAGCAGAAACATCCCACCCCCTCCCTCGCAGGGAGAGGGGACTTACTCCCTCGCCCCGTTGGGGAGAGGGCTGGGGTGAGGGGAAGTTTCTAAGTAGGAGCATAGCGACGAAGCAATCCCCAACCTGGCAGGAGATTGCTTCGCTTTGCTCGCAATGACACAAGGTTCAATCGCGGGCACCGCTGGCGATGAGGGCGCGGATCTCCAGAGGTTCGCCCCTGGTTGGGTCGCGCACCAGTGATTGTGCTCCCTCAGGGCACTTGGAGACACACACGCCGCACCCCATGCAGGCGGCGGTGTCCACAACAACCATGCCGTCGTCCACCGAAAGCGCCCCAAACTGACAAAAGTCGGCGCAGATGCCGCAGCCGATGCACAACTCCGCAGCCACGCGGCTGACGTGGCCGGAGGAAGCCAGCATCGGGGTGCCGTGATGCCAGGCTTGCATCGCCCCGCAGCAGCAGGCGCAGCAATTGCAGATGGCGTAGAAGCGGGCCAGCATGGCGTCCTTGAAGAAAGCGTGGTGCACGTGGCCTCGTTCGTCCTCAGCACGCAGGATCTCCACCGCCTCTTCCGACGTGATCCAGCGAGAACGGCGTGGATGGTGCTCGGCGATGAAACTGGCGAAAGGCTCGCCGATGATAAGGCAGACGTCGAGAGGCTGGCAGGGATTGGGGCGCGCGGCGCGGCAGGGACACTCCAGGGCCACGATGTGAGTGGGGTTCTGCAGCACGATGTCGCGGGCACGGGGGTATGGGATTAGCTGCTCCAGGTTGGTCAGGCTGATCTCTTCCTCGACAGTGACCAGTTGCTTTGCCGCCTCCAGGGGCACGACCTTGCCGTGGTAATCATCGGCCCAGGTACCGCGGTCAGCACCATCAGGCCACTTGGGTGGAAGCAGCCGGCCCAACTGACATACGAGCGGGCCAATTACACGAGCCAACGGATGTTCCCCGGTCCCGATGCCAATGTAAAGATATGGCCAGCGTGCATAGATGTATCCGTGCAACCAGTCAAAGAGAGAGTAACCTGGCGTGCGCCGTGCCTCTCGCGCGAAGGCCCTGGTAGAGGGTCGCACTAAGTTAGACCAGAATTTGGTCTTCATCGCTTGACTATTCTCCACCCACGCTAAAGAGGCTTCTCGTAGACGCGGTAGTGCAGATAGGGCTTCGCGCCCACGCGCTGGACAATGCGATTGATCATGGTATTCTTTTCCTGCAGCAGCGAAAGCTCCAACCGTTCATAGCCAACTTCTATACACCGTTGACCAAGTTCCATGCCCAGTAAAGCCTCCAGACCTCGGGCCCGGTACTCAGGCAGCACACCGGCCATCTTGCCACAGGCAGTGCGAATGCGCCCCATGTGCCACTTCAACCTAATCAGGTCCCAGGGATAAAGCTTACCCCTTCTGAAGTGCCATAGCGCTTCGTTTAGGTCCATCAGAGCTACCGCGAAGCCCACGGGCTGGCCATCAACCTCAGCGATTACGATCAGATTTGGGTCGAGGAAGGGGCGCAGGGAGGCAGCCATACTGGAGAACTTCTCCAGACTCATGTCAATGTGGCCTGGTATAGTGCGAAAGGCCACGTTGTAGAGGTAGTGAATCTTGGCTATCTCCGAATCCCACTGGCTCATGTCTACCTTGTGGATGTTCGCACCCGTCCTGCTACGCACCTTCTCAGCCACACGCCACATCTTTGACGGCAAATTGCGCAAATCCCAATCAATGTCTTTGAACCATATCTCGTAAGCAAAATAGTCGTCATATTTTCGAAAGCCCAAGGGCTCTATCAACTGCCGATAATAGGGGGGAGTATGGCCCTCCCAGATGGATGGCCGCCTATCATAGCCAGCTATCTGCACCCCCACCTCGTCGGTCGGCGCTCCGTTGATAGGGCCTCGCATGAGATCCTTCCCTCGCTCCCGTAGCCAGTCAGCGGCAGCGGAGATCAACGCTTCAGCCACCTGCTCATCGTTGATGGCCTCAAAGAAGCCGAAGAAGCCTGTCTGGTCGTTGAGTTGCTGATTGTGTTGGTGGTTGACAATGGCGGCGACGGTGCCGACCACCTCCCCGTTGCGGCGTGCCAGGAATAGCTCGCGCTCTGCGTACTCCCAGAGAGGATTGCGCTGGGTGTCCAGCCTCTTCTCTATCTCACTGATGAGGGGAGGCACCCAATATCGGTCATTGGCGTAGATACGCCAGGGGAAGCGAACGAAGAGCTTGAGGTCCTGTGGGGTGGCAACTGGTTGCACGTGTACGGTAGTTTTGGTCATGAGCTTCCTCCTCATTCTTCGAAGAAGCGGTTGAAACCGCGCCTGAAGAGCTAAAGCTGGCTGACCACCTACGTGGACAGGTGCGACCACGTAGGTGGTCGCCCGGCATGGAGTGCCCTCACAGGTGCGATTTCAATCGCCATCCTTCTGGTTAAGCTGCCGATGGATCCCCTTCAGCGCGTCGTAGACCTTTTTGTAGGCGTCGAAGAGCTCGGCGTAGATCTCCGCGTTCTCGGCTCTAGGCTCGAAGGTGCGGGTTACCTGGATCACCGTTTTCAAGGCCTGGAAATCTGGGTAGAGGCCCAGGCCGACGGCGGCGATGAGGGCCGCACCAACGGCGCCGGCTTGCTGGGGATTGGCCACTTTCTCCACCCGCTTGCCTGTCACGTCGGCAATGATCTGCAACCAGGGATCTCCTTTGGCGCCCCCACCAATGACCCGTATCGCGTCTTGCTGCCAGCCGAACTTCTGACTCATGATCTCCAGAATCCAGCCCAGATTGTACGCCACGCCCTCGTACACGGCCCGCAACATGTGCTCGCGTCGGTGATCAACGCTTAGATTCAAGAATGTGGAACGAACGTAGACGTCCGACACCGGGCTGCGCTCCCCGTACATCCAGGGGGTGAAGAGGGTGCGTCCCGCTCCAGCCTCGACTTCCTCTACCACAGCGTCCATCAGGGCGAAGACGTTTTCCACCGACGGGTCGCTCTGCTCTTGGCGATAAAACTGGTCGGCGATCCATTGCAGACATATCCCGGCTGTCTCCGTCTCGGCGATGAGGAAACACTTGGTCGGGTCGGCCGACTGGATGGTGGCCACGCCGTGCCGGCCGGTGGGCGACTTCTCCGTAATCACCCCTACCCAGCCCGATGTTCCCAGGGAGATGTGCCCTTCGCCCTCGCCCACGGCCCCTGAGCCTACGGCCGCCGCCAGGACATCGCCAGTCCCACAGATGATGGGAGTCCCTTCCAGCAGGCCCAAGTCACGAGCCGCGCTCGTCGTCAGGCCGCCTACTCGTTCGTTCGAGGGCAACAGCTCGGGGAGCTTGTCTCCCGGCGCGCTCAGAAAGCGTATCAGAAAGTCATCCCATTTCTTGCTCTTGAGGTTGAACAGCCCGGTGGCCGATGCCGCCGCCCAGTCGGCCACCATCTGGCCGGTGCAACGATAGACCAGATAGCCATTAACATCGAGGAACTTACGAGTCCGGGCCACCAGGTCGGGCTCGTTCTGCTGGAGCCACATCAGCTTGGGCAGCACGTCTTTGCCCGTGGCCTCGGCTCCAACGACGGCGGCGAATATCCTGGGGTGGATAAGCTTGCGCATCAGTTGCTGGGCCTGGGGAGCTGCCCGCCCGTCCAGCCAGATGATCCCTGGCCGCAAGGGAACGCCCTCGGCGCCCATAGGTATGATCCCCAACATCTGGGTGGAGAAGATCATACACAGAACGTCTTCAGGCGACACCCTGCACTCGGCCAAGAGGCGCTGCGTGCTCTTGGTAACAGCCTGCCACCAACCCTCTGGATCCTGCTCAGCCCAATGGGTTTGGGGGTAGTCCACTTCATAGCTCTCAAAAGCGCTGCCAAAGATCCGCCCCCCTGGGTCTGTCAGCACCGCCTTGCTACCTCGCGTGCCCACATCGTGGGCGATGATGTATTCCCCGCTCATTGCTGTCTCCTGTCTCTGGTGAAGTGATGTGTAAGTATATCGCGTCTCGCGTCTGCTGTCAACCTGCGGCGTCCGGCACTTGCGGGCAACTGCATATTGGAGTATAATCCCCGTGTCTCGCCCCCCCTCAGTCCCCCCCAACTCTGGGGGGGAAGTTGCTAGTTCCCCCTTCTCCCAGGGCCTGTCCTGAGCCTGCCGAAGGGTTGGGAGAAGGGGGCTAGGGGGATGAGGGCTGCTCCAGAGCCACGCTCTACTTCGGAAAGGAAATCATGACCGACACTGAAAACCCATTGCCCGCTAAGGGGGAATTGGCGGGGAAGCGAGACCTCACCACCGGCAGCATCCACCGCAACATCTGGATCCTGGCCGTCCCCATGATCCTGGAAATGGCCACCCTGAGCGTGACTCAGATCGTGGATACCTACTGGGTGGGTAAGCTAGGCTCGGCGGCGCTGGCTGCCGTGACCATCAGCATGACCCTACGCTGGGTCATCAATAGCATGGCCAACGGGCTGGGCATCGGCGGAATGGCAGTGGTGGCGCGGCGCATTGGGGCCGGCGACAGGGCGGAGGCCGACCACGCTACCTGGCAGGCGGTTCTGCTGGCCGTGTTCGCCTCCATCGTGCTGGGGGCCCTGGGCATCCTGGTGGCCGAACCGACCTTGCGCATCCTCGGGGCCGACGCTGAAGTACTGGCGCTGGGAGTGCCATATCTGCGCATTCTCTTTGGCGGCCTGTTCACCCTCGTTCTGATCTTTGTCATCAACTCCCTGCTGCGCGGCGCGGGCGAGGCCCGGCTGGCATTATGGGTGCTGGTGGTGAGCCAGGGCCTGACCCTTATCCTGGAGCCGCT
The DNA here is from genome assembly GCA_964390805.1 of uncultured Anaerolineae bacterium. Taxonomy (GTDB): domain Bacteria; phylum Chloroflexota; class Anaerolineae; order VGOG01; family VGOG01; genus CAYMKL01. The sequence continues at coordinate 20,398 of CAYMKL010000094.1, forward strand.
CCTCATCTTCGGATGGGGGCCGTTTCCGGCCTTGGGAGTGAACGGCTCCGCCTGGGCGGGGGTGCTGGGCTTTGGAGCGGGAGCGCTGTTCCAGATGGCCATCCTGCTGAGCGGACGGGCTCGCATTGCCATAAATCTCCGCGACCTGAGGCCCGACCTGCCACTGATGTGGCACATCGTCAAGATTGCCCTGCCAAGCACCGCTCAGATGACCCTGCGCTCCACTTCACGGCTGGCCATCCTGGCCATCGTGGGCCTGTACGGCACCTTCGCCACGGCTGGCTTCGGTGTGGCCAACCGCATCCTGCTCATCGCCCTCATCCCAGGCTTTGGCCTGGCCAATGCTGCCGCTACTTTGGTAGGGCAGAACCTGGGCGCCCGCCAGCCCCGTCGGGCCGAACGCAGCGCGTGGTGGGTGGTCACCTACAACATCAGTCTGTTGGCTGTCTTTGCAGTGGTGTTCTTCGCCCTTGCCCGCCCGCTGGTCGCCTTCTTCGACACCACACCGCAGGTGGGGGACCTTGGGGGCCAAGCTTTGCGTATAATAGCCCCTTCACTGGCCTTCAGCGCGGTGGGGGTGGTGCTGGCCCGCGGCTTCGACGGGGCCGGCAACACCGTGCCGGCCATGTTCGTCAACCTGTTGACCCTGTGGGGCCTGGAAGTTCCCCTGGCCTACGGCCTGTCTCAATGGACAGGACTGGGCATCACCGGGGTGTGGGTCGGGCGAGCCCTCGCCAACGTGGCCAACGGCTTGTTATTCGCCTTCTGGTTCCGGTTGGGGCGATGGAAGAAGAGAGAGGTATGAGACCGCGCCGATTTCTTCACACCTGATTCTGCTCGCCCTGGATCGCCAGATCCAGGGCCAAAGCGGGGATTTGGCAATCCCCTCAGAGCAATTCTGGATCTACCGTTTATTTCTTCATACTCAACCCGATCCGCCCCCGCTCCAGATCAATGCTGACGACCTTGACCTCCACCACGTCGCCCACTGAGACCACCTCCAGCGGGTTCTTCACGTAGCGGTCGGCCATCTTGGAGACGTGCACCTAGGACTATTATATCCAGATGGGAAGATTGCGCAAATGGGTCAGTGTGTAATAGCATGAAGGCCTCAGCGCTCTGTCAAAAGCTTCCAGTGTGTAGTCGATATCTTCCGAGCTAATCCAGCGGTGCGTGACCAGCCTGACTCGGTACGGACCACTGGCGAGGAAGAGCACTCCGTAGGCGGCCATGCGATCTACAACCTCCTGGCCAGGCATGCCAAAGGTATCAGTGTGGATGTAGACCATGTTAGTTTGCACTTTCTTCAGGTCCACGCATCCCGGGAACAATTCCACAAGTCCTTCCGCCAATTTCCGTGCGTTGGCGTGATCTTCTGCCAAGCGTTCTATTCCCTTTTCCAATGCCACGATTCCTGCTGCAGCGATCACTCCTGCCTGTCGCCAGCCCCCGCCCAGCAGCTTGCGGGCACGCTTAGCGCACTGGATGAACGCCCCATTGCCCGCCACTATTGAACCAATCGGCGCACTGAGCCCTTTAGATAGACAAAACATGATCGAATCCACGTGCTTAGTAAACTCTCTTACATCCACGCCAAGCCCAACCGCAGCGTTGAATATGCGTGCGCCATCCATGTGCATAGGTATATCATGGCGTTTGGCCACCTCAGCTAGTTTGGCAAGATGTTCCGGTGGAATAATAACGCCCTCCCCACGGTTGCTAGGGTCCTCTACGCAAATCAGGCCAGTCTGAGCAGCATGGATGTTATCGGGCCGGATAGCCTCCTCCACCTCGGTGGGATCTAAAGAGCCATCATGCAATGGGACGGCATGTGTCACACAGCCAGCGATACGGCTGATACTCCCCACCTCCCATAGAAACTGGTGCGTCTTATCTCCCAGGATCACCTCTTGGCCTGGTGTTGTGTGAGCCAATACAGCGCATAGATTGCCCATTGTGCCCGAGGTGACGAAGAGTGCTGCTTCCTTGCCGACCTTTTCCGCTGCCATGGCCTGAAGCCTGTTGACGGTTGGGTCCTCATCGAAGCAATCATCCCCAACTTCTGCATTGCGCATCGCCTCCCTCATCTCGTCGGTCGGCACAGTCACGGTGTCGCTTCGCAAGTCGATTATCCTGTCTAGCTTGTCTTCCATAAGCTGATCTACACCTCCTCTGCTATCGGTCGCCCATTCACGCCCGCCTGCGATGGGTTGGGATGGGCAAAGTGGTCAGACCCTTGTTGGTGAATCATATCACAGTATAATGACTTTGTCAAAGTGGGGACGTCTGCACATCACCAACATGATCGAGTTGTCGAGCGTCGGTTAATGGCGACAGAACATAACTATTTCCAAGCCATTACTACAATCTGTAGGGTTTATAACACGTCAAACATACTAATTGTAGTTGAAGGGGCTACTTTGTACCTGGTATGACCGATGTGAGAATCTGGGTAGAAGGTAAACGGGCGATCAGACTTGACAATTCCATAGTAAGACGGTATAATATTAAAAGGTTAGACCAATGTTAGGGATAGCTGCCTACTCCGCACTGTTCAGGACAGAGGACTCGGTTGAGCAAAACAGAGCCAGGACGAGTGTTTGAAGCAGCGAGGGAACTTAGCGAGGGAGGAATACGGATGAGGGAAAGTAGAGGGCTTGCACTTCATGCCCGGTCCGTTATCATTGATGGGTTGAACGTGAGCCGTTGGCAGGAGGAGACGTTCCTGAAGCTGCATCAGGGAGGGGTGACGGCCATCAACGCCACCATAGCTGTGTGGGAGGATCTTAACCAGACAATCCATGAGATTGCTCGATGGCATCAGTATTTCCAAGAATACGACAACATTATTATGCCCGTCAGGACCGTGGCCGATATCAAGGAGGCTAAAGAGAGAGGCAAGGTAGGTATCATTTTTGGTTTTCAGAACATCTCGCCTGTTGAGAATGATCTCAACCTATTGTCTGTATTCAAGGAGTTGGGGGTCCGGATCATTCAGCCCGTCTTTCACTGGCCGATTTCCTGGATGTTATTGATTATCTGGCCAAACTGGTGGGAGTGGATCATGTGGCCATAGGGACGGACTTGGTCGAAGGACAACCTAAGGAGTTCTTCTTCGGGCTACGCAGGGGCAGGATACACTCCAAGCCGCTTGAGTTGCCGGTGGTATTCCCGGAGGGGATCCGTTCGGCCTCCGATTTTCCCAACATCACCGCCGGCCTGCTTGACAGAGGGTACTGCGAGAGCGACGTTGCGAAAATCATGGGAGACAACTTATTGCGACTCTTTGAAGAGGTTTGGTCCGAGATGTAGCCGGTTCACAGCGGGAAAGGAGGGATGCCTATTGGCTGGGCCTCCTTATATTTTGCCTAACTGTACAGCGCCCATTCTCGTCCAGATGGCGCTTTCGCTGGCTTATGCCATTCTGCTGGAGGCAGGCCTGAGCTTTCTGGGCTTGGGCACCCAACCCCCTGATGCTTCCTGGGGAGCCATGTTGTACGCTGCCCGCGGGCACCTGCGACGTGCCTGGTGGTATGGTTTCTTCCCCGGACTCTTCATCACGGTGCTGGTTCTCGGTCTTAACTCTTTCTCTGAGGCTCTCCGCGACGCTCTCGATCCCACCCGGCGTAGATTGGAACAAAGATGAAATGCAATCTCAAGAGTTTGATACCCGCAAGATAGAGCGCGACACGAAGGACATCGTTTATCTGGATGTAACATGCACACCCGGCGGTACGCCAATCCGGCAGACCATTCTAGTCGTTGGCGGCAGACGGGCTGGCCCCGTTCTAGTAGTCTCGGGCGGTGTGCACGGTGATGAGTATGAGGGACCCCTTACCATCATTCGTCTGTTCAGGGAGCTGGAGCCTGCGGATATCAGAGGGACGTTTGTCGGACTGGTGGTGGCCAACGTGCCGGCATTCGAGGCTGGCACCCGCTGTAGCCCGATTGACGGGCTCAACCTGGCTCGGGTCTTCCCTGGTGACCCAATCGGGTCTGTAACCCAGCAAATCGCGCACTGGATGGGAGAGAGACTTATCGCAAGGGCCGATTTCTACATTGACCTCCATTCCAGTGGCAGCGACATGGAGATGCCCCAGTTGTGCGGATACCTGATAGGTGAAGGGCCTACAGCTCGACTGTCCAGGCGCGTGGCCGAGGCATTCCACACCGAGGCCATTTGGGCACGTCCGGAGCAGCCGCCTGGTCGCACCCTCAGTTGTGCAGTGGAGCATGGTATCCCAAATATGTATACTGAGTGCCCGGCTAGCAGATGCGTAAGCCTTACCGATGTGCAAGCTTACCAACGTGGTGTGCGAAATGCCATGCGGGTGTTAGGTATGTTGGATGGAGAGCTTGAGGGAGAGCCATCTCGATACCACCTCTCTGGTAGCTCAGATCTAGAATCCATGGGAGCCAGGACTACAAAGAGTGGGTATTTCGTACCTGGGCCGGGCCTGCTGGACTGGGTAGAGACCGGCAACTTGCTGGGAACCATCTGCGACCTGGCCGGCAACGTGCTGGAAGAGGTGCGTGCACCAACATCAGGGTACGTGGTCATGCGGCGGCTTCTCCCTACGGTCCATGCCGGACAAGTCGTGTATACACTAGCTGAACGTTATCAGAGATAGAGCTTATCCATGAGCGTAGACCGCATTAGTCAACGACAAACGATCAGGAGAGTAGTCTCCGAGAGGCCACGCACGAGCAGGAAGAGCGGAATTGCGTAGCTCTTTGGCAGCACTACCTTCTTATGTCCGACCTGTGCTTGATATGCACGTGCACCCACCCTTCGAGCGTGCAAAGACGGGAGCCATGTTGGCAGCTGCGCAGCGGGTGGGGATCACGCGCATCATCATGTGCTCCATAGGCTACAGTGACGCTGTCGAATATCCTTCGCTAGAGGAGGTAAGACGCGGTAACGAGGAAGTCTATGCCCTGGCGGCGCGGCACGCCGGTTTCGTCTATGGGTATGTGTACGTCAATCCGAACCATTCCGAAACGCTGAGCATCTTGGAAGAAGGCCTCTGCCAGCCTGAGGTGGTTGGGATTAAGCTATGGCTTTCCTGTCGCGATGTGGTCGGAGCAGACATACCTCTGGCGGCCAAGCGTCGCATCCTGTGGAAGAACAGTGCACAGTTGTTCTTCAGCGAAAACACAGAGCATGATTGTTGACTTCTGCGCGTACCTAGCTTGACAATGTTAACTTCGCCTGCGTCAGACCTCCGAGGTCTGTGAAACAGCTCTAGGATGGCGAAATCGTAGCTTTTGCAGGCATTTCGACGGGTGCAATCACCCATTGGAGACCTCGGAGGTCTAAACTTAACATTGTCGAACTAGGTGCCTGGCCGACTTACGAACTTCCCTATCACACTGCCGCTGGGCTGCTCTCTTTGATGGATCGTTGTGGTATTGACGCGGCCTGTGTCTCACTGGCTGGAGGCATGTTTGCATTCGATGCCCGCAGGGCCAACGAGCAGTTGGTCAAGGCTATCGCAGGATATCGCGAGCGGCTATGGCCCATCGGCGTGCTTGACCCGACCGTTCCGACTTGGCGGGAGGATCTGGAAGATGGTCTCGGCCGCCTAGACCTTGCCGGCTTTCGCTTGCACCCCAACTACCATGACTACACGTTCGACGCGCCGGAAGCCGTGAACCTGGCGGAGTGGCTCGCTGACGCAGGATGCCCCCTTTTCATAGCGCTCTACGTAGATGAAGAGCGTCTACAGCATCCTGCTATCCGTGTCCCTGCGATACCGATTGCTGAGATCGTGGGATTGCTTCGACAGGCTCCGAAGACGACTATCGTGCTGAATAGCCTCAAGGTAGAGCACGCGCTGTCTTTGTGGGAGACGGGGTTGTCTCTGGATCGGGTATACCTGGACATTGGCGCGATGGATAAGCCGTTTGACGGTCTACAGTCATTGATGCAGGCTCACGGCGTGGACCGTTTCGTGTTCGGCAGCCAGATGCCGTTTCTTTACCCAGAGGCCGCACTCATGGTGGTTGAGCACTCTAACCTGGCAGCCGTAGAAATTGAAGCCACGCTGCAACGCAATTGGCAAAATAGTCCGGTGCTTGCCGGACTGGCAAAGTGATGACCATAGGATATAGGGGGTGTATTATTACGTGATTCTTAGCAAATCGTACCAGAAGAGCATTGGAAAAAGCGCGACCGTTGTGGTCTCGGAAGGGAGGACTTCATGAAACGAGCTTTTTCGGCAATCGAGATTCCTAGCCGTCCGGCTAAACCGCGCACCGAAGGTGTGACCATGATGGTCGACTGGGGGTTACCGCCCGGTGCGCAGCGGGATATGCTTGGCTTCGCATCCGAGTTCATTGACCTGGCAAAAGTGGCCATCAGCATTTCTGGCCTCATCTCAGAAGACGCCCTCGTGCAGAAGATCTTGACTTATCGCGAAGCCGGGGTCGAGTCCTTTCCAGGGGGGATGTTTGTGGAGCTTGCCTATAAACAAGGCAAGGTAGCGCAATACTACGAAGAGTGTCGCCGCGTGGGATATCGTCTCGTTGAGGTATCCGACAATGTGGTGCACTTTTCCGAGCAGGTGAGAGAGCGTCTGATTCGCCAGGCTGTTGAGGAGTACGGATTCCGCGTGATGGGTGAGGTCGGGAGCAAGCACGTGGAAACGGACCCAAAGACCCTAATCGCCGACATCAGGGCCTCCCTGAAAGCAGGGGCATGGAAAGTGCTGGTGGAAGCCGCGGAGTTCGTCTCGGAGGATGGATTGGATACCTCTCTTGTGGAGGCTCTGCTCGGAGAAGTAGACCCCGCCGACCTCATGTTCGAACTGCCAGGAACGTGGCTCGCCAACGTTCATGCCCACCAAATCTTTCGGATGATGATCTGGCTGGTGGAGAATGTCGGGCCGGACGTTAACATCGGGAACGTAACGCACGAAGACATCATCCCGCTCGAGACGCTGAGGGCTGGCGTGGGTGTTACGATGAAGCTCTAATGCCTACGATGGTGAACCCTAACTCGATCGGACCTGCGCAGTCACTGATCCAATTGAAGCAAACTTGACAGGATAGAGTGGCGGCAGTAGCGCCGTTACCCCCTATTTACGAGTAGACTCCCAGGAGGTAAGACTATGAACGCCGATTCTTCTAGTCGTGCTTTCCCGCAAATCCGCTACCTTTCCACGGATCAGATCGAAACTCTTCATCGAGCTACGTTGAACATACTGGAGAGAACAGGAGTCGTGTTTCACGAGCCTGAGGCCGTGGACATCCTGAGGCAAGCGGGAGCTCTCGTCTCGAATGATAACAGGGTTAGGATCCCCTCGCACTTAGCCTACATTTCGCACTTTTCAAACTGAATAGAGAGCGAAGTTTGTCTTACC
>CAYMKL010000095.1:0-27214 GCA_964390805.1 uncultured Anaerolineae bacterium
CCATAGTGATAGTAGTCACGCCGACGCCCCTGCCACCGGAGATGATAGAAGCAGCCGACGTGGAAGAGCAACGGGTGATCGCCGTTTACCAGCGCACCAGCCCCGCCGTGGTCAACATCACCACTCAGGTACTGCGCCACAGCTTCTTCTACGGCCTCATCCCCGAGGAAGGCAGCGGCTCTGGCTTCGTCTATGATTACGACGGCCACATCATCACCAACTACCACGTGGTGGAAAACGCCAGTGAGATTGTGGTCAGCTTCGGTAAGGATAAAGAGCTACCAGCCACAGTCTTGGGCGTTGATCCCCTGAACGACCTGGCCGTGCTGCAGGTGGATGAGGGCCAAGGCGGCGTGCCAGAAGGCGTCGAGCCTATTCCTCTGGGCGACTCTGATGCCCTGCAAGTAGGCCAGCGGGCCATCGCCATTGGCAACCCCTTCGGCCAATTTGAGCGCACGCTGACCGTGGGTGTGGTCAGCGCCGTCAACCGCACAGTGAAGACCGACGATGATCAGGTGTTGCGCGGCGTGATCCAGACCGACGCCGCCATCAATCGAGGCAATTCCGGTGGCCCACTGCTGGACAGCAGTGGACGGCTGATCGGCGTCAACTCAGCCCTTTTCTCGCCCAGCGGCACCTCGGCGGGCGTGGGCCTGGCGATCCCGGCCAACAAGCTCAAACAGATCGTGCCGGAGCTCATCCAGAACGGAAGCTATCCCCATCCCTGGCTGGGCATTGAGGGGCTTGGCTATGATCTCTATCCAGAGCTGGCCCAGGCTCTGGAACTACCGGTGGGTAGTGGGCTGCTGATCGCCCAGCTCTATCGCAACAGCCCGGCCATGAGGGCAGGTCTGCGTGGCGCCACCGAGGAAGTGATCTATCGGCGGCGTAGGCTGCTGGTCGGCGGCGACATCCTGACGGCCATTGACGGCATGCCGCTGCGCAACTGGGACGACCTGGACGCCTACCTGCAAGAGCAAACCGAGGTTGGGCAGACAGTGACGCTAACCATCTGGCGCGGTGAGCAGGAGATGACTATCGAAGTGAAGCTGGGTGAAATGCCCGAAGATCTGTGAACCTGATGGTTGGGCAAGGGTCAAGCCATCTAAAACAGCAACACAAATTCAGAAAAAAGGAGGCTAGAGCATGTTCAGCGAAAACGATCTACAAGAGCTAGTAGGTTTTCACAGCGAGGAAGCGCCGGTGCTAAGCTTGTATCTAGACGTAGACCCCACAAAGCGTACCACCGACGAATACAAGCTGGTGCTGAGGGGCCTGCTAAAGGAGGTGACAGGTCAGGCATTGCGCAAAGACATTGCTGCCGTGGAGAGGTATTTCGATCATGAGTATGACTGGCAAGGCAAGGGTGTGCTAGTGTTTTCTTGCCTGGAACGAGATTTTTGGCGGGCCTATCCTTTAGCCGTGCCGGTAGAAAACCATATCAACGTAGGCGAGCGACCCTACATCAAGCCCTTGACCAACATCCTCGACGCCTATGGGCGCTACGGGGTCGTGCTGGTGGATCAAGAGGGAGCGCGCCTCTTCCTCTTCCAACTAGGAGAGTTGCAGGAGACCAGCGGGACCATTGGTGAAGAGGTGAAGCGCATGAAGCACGGCCGCGGCTCGGCGGCTGGCCGTCGGGGTGGGGTAGCAGGGCGCACAGGACGGAGAGAGGAAGAGATAGCCCAACGCAATCTCAGGGAAGCAGCCGAGTTGACGGCTAAGTTCTGCGAAAGAGGGCGATGCAGCCAAATCATTCTGGGCGGCACGGAGCAGACCGTGGCCCAGTTCCAAGAGATGCTGCCCAAGGACATACAAGACCAGGTAGTGGGCAGTTTCCCCGCAGTTATGACCGCCTCGGAGATCGAGGTGTTGGATCACTCGCTGGAGATCATAGCGGAGGTGGAGCGCGAGAGAGAGAAGGAGCTCGTAGACAGCGTTATCACCGCGGCAGCCAAGGGCGGGGCTGGAGTCATCGGCCTGGCGGACACCCTGGGGGCAGTGCATGAGGGGCGAGTGCGCATCTTGCTGCTAGACGAAGAATACAGGGCAACTGCCTACCGCTGCGAGCAGTGCGGCTACATCGCCGCTCAAGCCAAGAAGAAATGCCCCTTCTGCGGCAGCAAGGTGAGACAAATAGATGATGCTGTAGACCTGATCATACGAGAGGTCATTGATCAGGGAGGGCAAGTCACCGTAGTGAGAGACAGCCCGGCCCAGGAGAAGGCAGGTCACATCGGGGCGCTTTTGCGCTACTGAGCGCTTCTTGAGCGGGCTGTGCATCTGGCGCAGCCCGCTCAACTTTTTCTAACAAAACTCTAACACTTTTCTTACGTAGTTCTAACACGAGTAGGCTATAATTAGACTGCTGGAAGAATTGTATCATGAACCTCAACAAATATACCGAGAAAGCTCAAGAAGCACTCGTTCAGGCCCAGAGCCTGGCGAGCGAATACAGTCACAGTCAGATCGAGCCAGAGCACCTAATGTTGGCCTTGGTGCGGCAAACGGACGGCGTTGTGCCCCAGATCGTGCAGAAGATAGGAACCAACCCTCGCACGCTACAGCAGGAACTGGAGCAAGACCTGGCTCGTCGGCCCAAAGTATACGGGGGGGCCACCCAGGTCGGCCTTTCGCGAGACCTGCGGGCTGTCCTGGATCTGGCAGAACAAGAGGCGGGGCGGATGCACGACGAGTACGTGTCCACAGAGCATCTGCTCATCTCGCTGACAGATAAGGCAACAGGCAATGCAGCCACCTTCTTGAGAAGCCAGGGCATCACCAAGGATGCTATCTTGAGGGCGCTGACCGGCATCCGGGGCTCTCAACGGGTGACGACGCCGACGCCGGAAAGCACCTATCAGGCTCTCGAGAAATACGGCCGGGACATGACCCAATTGGCTCGCCAGGGGAAGCTCGATCCCGTCATCGGCCGCGACGAGGAGATTCGCCGCGTGATCCAGGTGCTGTCGCGGCGCACCAAGAACAACCCGGTCCTCATCGGCGAGGCCGGCGTGGGCAAGACGGCCATCGCCGAGGGGCTGGCCCAGCGGATCGTGCGCGGCGATGTGCCCGAAGGATTGAAGAGCAAGCGCATCATGCAGTTGGACCTGGGTGCCCTCATCGCCGGCAGCAAATTCCGCGGCGAGTTCGAAGAAAGGCTGAAGGCTGTCCTCAAAGAGGTCACGGAGTCCGAGGGGCAGATCGTCCTGTTCATTGACGAGCTCCACACCGTGGTAGGAGCGGGAGCAGCCCAAGGGGCCATGGACGCCAGCAACATGCTGAAGCCTATACTGGCTCGCGGGGAGCTGCACTGCATCGGGGCTACCACTTTGGATGAGTACCGCCAGTACATCGAGAAGGACGCCGCCCTGGAACGGCGTTTTCAACCAGTTTTCGTAGATGAGCCCTCTGTTGAAGAGACCATCTCCATCCTGCGGGGTCTCAAGGAGCGCTATGAGGTGCACCACGGGGTGCGGATTCAGGACCCAGCGGTCATAGCCGCCGCCACGTTGTCCCATCGCTACATCTCCGACCGCTTCCTGCCCGACAAGGCTATTGACCTCATTGATGAGGCCGCCTCGCGCTTGCGCATGGAGATTGAGTCCAAGCCTGCCGAACTGGACGAGATTGACCGCAAGATCATGCAACTGGAGATCGAGCGGGAGGCCCTCAAGAAGGAGCGGGACGAGGCCTCGCGAGAGCGGCTGGCCAGGTTGGAGAAGGAGTTGGCCGAGCTGAGGGAGGAGAGCAGCCGCCTGAAGGTGCACTGGGAGATGGAAAAGGAGGCCATCCAAGGCATCCGCCAGACCAAGGAGAAGATCGAGCAGACCAAATTGGACATCGAGCAGGCTGAGCAGCGAGCTGACCTGGAGAACGCAGCCCGGCTGCGCTACGGCACCCTGCGGGAGCTAGAGGCTCAGCTCAAGGAGCAAGAAAGCCGTTTGAAGGAGCTCCAGCAGGATCACCGCATGCTCAAGGAGGAGGTGGAGGCCGAGGACATAGCGGAGGTGGTCTCCAGTTGGACCGGCATCCCCGTTTCCCGCCTGATGGAGGGGGAGGTCCAGAAACTGCTTCACATGGAGGAGCGCTTGCACCGCCGGGTAGTGGGGCAGGACGAAGCCATATTCGCCGTCGCCAACGCCGTGCGCCGCGCTCGCGCCGGCCTACAGGATCCCAACCGGCCCATCGGCAGCTTCATCTTCCTGGGGCCAACCGGCGTTGGCAAGACGGAACTGGGCCGGGCCCTGGCCGAGTTCCTCTTCGACGACGAAGAAGCCATGATCCGCCTGGACATGAGCGAATACCAGGAACGCCACACCGTGGCCCGCATGATCGGCGCACCGCCCGGCTACGTGGGCTACGAGGAGGGCGGCCAGTTGACCGAGGCGGTGCGGCGGCATCCCTACAGCGTGGTTCTCTTCGACGAGATCGAGAAAGCCCACCCTGAGGTCTTCAACGCCCTGCTGCAGATCCTGGACGACGGCCGCCTGACCGACGGCCACGGGCGGACGGTGAACTTCAAGAACACTGTGGTCATTATGACCTCTAACGTAGGTGGGCACTGGATCAAAGAATTGGGACCTGATGCAGCCAAAGAGAAAGTGCTGGAGGAGCTGAACCGCCACTTCCGGCCTGAATTCCTGAACCGTGTTGACGAGGTCATCGTCTTCCACTCCCTTACCATGGAAGACCTAGCGCAGATTGTGGACATCCAGTTGCATCGGCTCCAGGGACTACTGGCCGAGCGGAACATCGAGCTGGATCTTACGGAAGCTGCCAAACGGCTCCTGGCCGAGAAAGGCTACGATCCTGTCTACGGTGCCCGCCCCCTGAAGCGAACCATCCAGCGGGAGCTACAGGACCCCTTGGCTCTTAAGATCTTAGAGGGCGAGTTCAAGGATGGGGACACAGCGATAGTGGACGTGAGGAATGGAGAACTGGCGTTCGAGAAATTAGGTAACGAGTGAACAAGTAACGAGTGACGAGTTGGCAAGTCAAGCATGTTTGTCAAAAAGGAGCAAGTTGAGTATAATTAGGGTGAGAACAACGGAAAGGAAGCAGAGGACACCCCATATGCGTGATGCAGAACGATTCGCGTTCACCGCAGCCGATAGCAAGCTGGTTGAAGCCAGCATTGAAATAGAGGTGGATTACCATGATGAGATTTGATCGTTTCACCGAGCGGGCGCTGGACGCGGCCTCTCGGTCGTATGAGATATTACAGCGTTACAGCCACAACCAGGTGGACACCGAGCACATGCTGCTAGCTCTCCTGGAGCAGCCGGAGGGCGTCATCCCTCAGGTCTTGGAGAAGCTGGGGGTGAACATTGAGACCGTGAAAAGCCGCCTGGACGGGGTGTTGAAGGCCAGCCCCAAGGTCGCCATCTACGGCGGAGGGACGGGCCAGGTGTTCATCACTCCCCGCCTCAAGCGGGTCATAGACCTGGCTAACGAGGAGGCCAGCAAGCTCAAGGATGAGTACATCTCAACCGAGCACCTCTTCTTAGCTATCGCCAGCGAGCGGGGTACCCCCGCGGCTCGCATTCTGACTGACTCCGGCGTTACCAAAGACCGTATCCACGAGGCCGTCAAGGAAGTGCGCGGCGGCCAACGGGTGACCGACCAATTCGCCGAGAGCCGTTACCGCACCCTCGAAAAGTATGGCCGTGATCTGACCCAACTGGCCAAGGAGGGGAAACTGGATCCGGTCATTGGCCGCGACGAGGAGATTCTGCGGGTCATCCAGTTGCTGTCGAGGCGCACCAAGAACAACCCGGTTATCATCGGCAACGCCGGTGTGGGAAAGACAGCCATCGTCGAAGGGCTGGCCCAGAAGATCGCCGAAGACGATGTGCCTGAGATACTGATGGGCAAACGAGTCGTCTCCCTGGATCTGGGGGGCATGGTGGCCGGCTCCCGCCTCCGTGGCGAGTTCGAGGAGCGACTGAAGGCAGCCATGGAAGAAATCCAGCGAGCCGAGGGGGAGATCATTCTCTTCATTGACGAGGTGCACAACGTGGTCGGAGCGGGCGCTGCTTCAGGATCCATTGACGCTTCCAGCATGATGAAGCCCGCCCTGGCCCGCGGGGAGCTGCAGTGCGTGGGGGCCACGACTCTGGATGACTACCGCAAGTACATCGAGCGGGATTCTGCTCTGGAGAGGCGCTTCTCTCCAGTCTACGTGGAGGAGCCCACCGTCGAGGAGACCATTGAGATGCTGAAGGGACTTCGCGACCGCTACGAGGCCCATCACAAGGTCACCCTTGCCGACGAGGCACTGGTGGCGGCAGCTCGGCTCTCCCAGCGCTACGTGACAGAGCGCCGTCTTCCCGACAAGGCCGTAGACCTTATTGACGAGGGGGCAGCGAAATTGCGCGTCGCCATCTACAGCATGCCGCCAGACCTCAAGACTATGAAGGCCGAACTGCAGAAGCTGATCACCGAAGAGGAGGCCGCCTGGGCAGCTCGCGACTACGAGCGGGCGGCCAGTTTCAAGAGCGAGCGACTGCAGTTGGAGACAGAGTTTAACAGCAAACGCGATGCCTGGCGACAGGAGATGAACCTGGATGAGGTAGTGGACGAGGAAGACATCGCTCAGGTCGTGGCTAGCTGGACAGGAATCCCTGTGCACAGTCTGCTGGAAACCGAGGCCGAAAAGCTCCTCAGTATGGAGGAAAGGCTGCACGAGCGAATCGTCGGCCAGGATGAGGCCATCAATGCCGTCTCCGACGCCATCCGCCGGGCGAGAAGTGGCTTGAAGGACCCCAAGCGACCCATCGGCAGCTTTATTTTCCTGGGCCCCTCTGGGGTAGGCAAGACTGAGATGGCCAAGACGCTGGCCTGGTTCATGTTCGACGATGAGGAGGCCCTGGTACGCATTGACATGAGCGAGTACCGGGAGCGACACACCGTCTCCCGCCTCTTCGGCGCTCCGCCTGGCTACGTGGGCTACGAGGAGGGGGGACAACTCACCGAAGCGGTGCGGCGGCGGCCCTATCAGATCGTTCTCTTCGACGAGATCGAGAAGGCCCATCATGACGTCTGGAACTCTTTGCTGCAGATCATGGAGGACGGACGACTGACCGACGGACAGGGTCACATAGTTGACTTCCGCAACACGGTGATCATCATGACCTCTAACATCGGCACGGAGTTCGCCCAGAAGGGGGCTACCCTGGGCTTCCAGAAGCCAGGGGAAGCAGTCACTCCCGCCGAGCAAGAAGCGCGCCAGACGATCCAGAAGAACCTCAAGAAGACCTTCCGTCCTGAGTTCCTCAACCGCATTGACGAGATCATCATCTTCCACACGCTGAGCCAGGAGCAGGTCAAGCAGATCGTTAACCTACAGATGAAGGAGATCAGCGCCCGTCTCGCCGAGCGGGGTTTGACCGTAGAGTTGACCGAGGTGGCGCGGGAGTGGTTGGCCGAGGAGGGTTACGATCCCCAGTTCGGAGCCCGCCCCCTGAAGCGCACCCTGCAGCAGCGGGTGGAGAGCCCTCTGTCCGTAAAACTGCTGAGAGGCATCTTCCAGTCAGGCGATACCGTGGTCATAGATGTCGGTGAGGAAGGGTTGGTTTTTGCCCAGAAAGGAGTCCCGGTCGAGAAAGGGGACTTCGTCAAAGAGGAAGTCCTGATCGAACAGGAAGCGTAAATTAGAGCAGTAGACCAATCAAAAACACCGGAGGGAACCTTCATTCTCTCCGGTGTTTTTTGTACATGAGGCGTAGCCCTCTTTTTTGGTGTGGGCATCAAACTGGCGAGTGCTGGGAGAGATGATCTCGACCACCAAATCGGGCGGACCGGTGATGAGAGAATCCTATTATTCGTATAATAACCTGGATTGATTGGAGATGCAAATCTGGCAGCCCTTTTTCCAAACCAGTCTCGATAGTCACGTTATCAGGTAAAGCAAAGCGGCGGATAAGAGAGGCACGGTCAGGTTATCAATGTGCCAGGGGGAGAGAGCCTCGACCAGAGTAGCGAAGACAGCCACAGCCAGGGAGTAGAGCAGACTCGTCAGCGGTAGCCGCCAGCCCTTCGGCAGGCTCAGGACACTGCCCAGGGGCGGCAGGAGCAACAGGGCCAGGAAGGTCGACAGCCAACTGAAGAGGAACATGGCCAGCGAGCCTTCCACGGAGCGGGTGGAGCCCAAGACACTGTACTTTCGCTGGCCGTAACGCCGGCCCAGGATGGCCGCCAACGCATCGCCCCAGGTCATGGGCATCAGGCTGGCCACCAGCAGGTTGGGCCTCTCCCAAAAGAGACAGAGGATGATGGCGAAGGAGATGGGAAAGTAGACCGTGCCCAGGTTGCCCTTCTCGCCTGTCTCCACGGACTTGAATATCTCTTGGCGATAGGAGATGTAGTTGAGCACCACGAAAGAGAGGGGCGGGATAATGGCGAAGTGCCAGTGCTGGAAGAGGAGCACCGTACCTAAAGACCACATGCCCACAGAAATGTGGATGACCTTGCGGGTGAACTCTGTGGAGTACGTGCCAGGCTTTGCCTGGCCTAGCCACTTACGCAACCCCTCACCGACCCCGATCATGGCGAAGACGTAGACGTAGGAGATGATTAAGGCTTGCCAGTCTGATGTCATGGTTCCTCCCCCCTTCGATATGCCTTCGGCTACTCAGGACACCGCCTTCAACGCCACCGCAATCCGCGCGGCCACGGCGGCGTTGTTCTTCAAGAAAGTTATGTTAGCCTCTACGCTGGCCCCTTCGGTAAGCTGGGCGATTCGGCTGAGCAGAAAAGGGGTCAGCGATTTGCCAGTGATCCCCTGCTCCTGTGCCGCTGTCAAAGCCCTCGCGATGGCTTCTTCCGCAAGCTCGCTAGGCAGCTCAGCCTCCTCAGGCACGGGAACCGTCACCAGCACGCCGCCCTCAAGCCCCAGCTCCCATTTCGTGCGGATAATCCTGGCCGCTTCCTCAGGAGTATCCACGCGGGCGTCCACCGGTAGGCCGCTTTGGCGGGAGTAAAAAGCGGGGAACTCATCGGTGCCGTAGCCCAGGATGGGCACGCCGTGGGTCTCCAGCCACTCCAGGGTGAGCGGAAGGTCGAGAATGGACTTGGCTCCTGAGCAGACCACGGCCACGCGAGTCTGGGCCAGCTCTGGCAGGTCGGCCGAGATATCGGCGGAAAACCTCGCTAAGGGCTGGCCCCGGTGCACCCCGCCGATGCCGCCGGTGGCCATGACCTCGATGCCGGCCAGGGCGGCCATGTACATCGTCGCTGCCACCGTCGTCGCCCCGTCCTCGCCCCGCTCCACGGCGATGGGCAGATCCCTTCGGCTGACCTTGCGAACCACTTTTTGGGTGGCCAGTCGTTCCAACTCCCCTTCTGTCAACCCCACTCTGATCTTCCCTTCGACGATGGCAATCGTGGCCGGAACCGCTCCATTCTCCCGCACGGCCTGCTCCAGGGCCTGGGCCGTCCACAGGTTCTGCGGATAGGCCAGCCCGTGAGAGATCAGGGCGGATTCCAGAGCGACGATGGGTGAGTTGGCATCAAGGGCCTTCTGAACTTGCGGCTGAATCTTTAAGATCATCTCTGCTTAAGGGGGCTACCTCTCCTGCCAGATGCGTCGCCGCGCCTCTTTGACGTGGTGCATCATTCCTGATTCGGTCAACCCTTTGGCCTGGGCTGCTGGGGCCAGCAAGTCGGTCAACCCTCACCCCTCACTCGAACGCAAACCCCTTTTCGCTGAAAAGCCTCAAGCAAGCGTCTACTACCTCAGGCTCGTAGAGGACATCCCTATTCTGGGCATCGTTTCAAATCGCCAAAATAGCAACTTTACACTTTTTTGGTGGAGTGCAGACCCAAGTGAACATAAACAGCCATTTTGCCCCTCTGGAGGCCATTTTGGGGGCCTTTTGCGCTCCGTTTGGATCATAATCGCGGAAAAAGTGTAAAGCGATCTCTGGTCATTTCCAGGCTGGATGAAACGATGCCCTATTCTGTGATACTTCCTCCAGGGCCTTATCTATGCCGAGAGCTGGCCGGTAAGGTCGGAAAGAAGCCATAGCCTCGACAACGTCAGCCACAGCGAGGATCCTTGCTTCCAAGATGATCTCTTCGTCCGACAACCCTTGAGGATATCCAGAACCATCCATCCTTTCGTGATGTTGGAATATCATTTGGGCCACCGGCCATGGAAACGCTATCGTCTTCAGTATGTCATATCCGGCTTGGGGATGCATCTTGATCAGACCGAATTCGATGTCGCTTAACCGGCCGGGCTTACTGAGAATCTCAGCGGGTACAGTTATCTTGCCGATATCGTGAATAGCTGCGGCCATGCGGATTCCCTCGATCTGCTCTTGTGAAAGGCCCATCTCTGTGGCTATGGCACGGGCAAGACTGGCCACCCGCCGTTGATGGCCCGCTGTGTAGGGATCCCTCGTTTCAACTGTAAATGCCATGGCTTGGATGGTTGCCCCCAGGGTTCTTCGCAAATCCTCCGCGGTACGTTGAAGCTCTTCCTGTGCCTGCCTCACTTCGGTTAGGCTCCTCTCCAAATCTTGCATCAACTGGGCCTTGCGCAAGGCAGCGGCTACCTGATAGGCGAAGGCAGTGATGGCCGGCACGTCGTCTTCGGTCAAGTCATCCGACTGCACCGAGAGAAGGCCAACGACCTGATCCTCCATCATGAGGGGAGCGTCAATGGCTTTCGAGACTCTCAGCATGCTTACTATTTGCTTGGCGAACCTCTTTGCCGGTCCAGGTAGCCACTGCCGCAGGAGCTCTTCCCCACTTTCCACAAAGATGGTCTCCCTCTCCCAGAGCACTTTTCTCCATGCGTCCACATGTTCGACAGGTACAGAGAAGCTCTCGGCTTTGAGGCCCAGCAGCTTCTCGGCGGCCTTGACCGCTACGGCCTCGTAGCTAGAATAATCGAGGGAGAGTCTCTTCTGGCTCTCGTCCACAAGGAGAACCACGCACAAGAAGCCGACTTTCTTGAGCTCCTCCGCAACTGCGGCGAATATCTCTTCAGATGTTAGGGCTCTCTCCATAGCTAGAGCTGCTAGGTTCAGCGCTCGCAGCAACTGCTCCGCCCGTTTGCGCTCGGCCAGCTCTCGCTGAGCTTCCTCATACAACCGGGCGTTCTCAATAGCGATGGCCGCCTGACTGGCGAAGGCCTCCGCCATCTCCGCACTTTCCTCGTCATAGACGCCAGGCTCTCTATGGTCTATGGTCAGGAAGCCCACTGGCTTACCCTTGACCATCAGAGGAACGCCGATCCAAGAACGGACGTACTCCGTGCCCCCCCTTGCCAGGAAACGCTCGTTGGTCTGGGCATCGGCCAAGACCAGAGGACGCTCCTCCCGCAAGAGCTCGCGGGTCAGAGGGTCCTCTTTCACGGGGAAGGAAATCTGCAAAGCACGCTCCAGGTCTGGGAGACCCTTGCCTGCAGCTAGCCTGGCTGTGTCATCGGAGAAGAGGAAGATGCCGGCGCTGTGATAGGGGATGACCCTCTCTAGTTCTTCTAGGATGACGTTGAGCACGTCAGTCAAGTCAAGGGTGGAAGTGACAGCCTTGTCACTCTCCCGTAGAGCCTCCATTCGCTCCAGATGGCGCCGGATCTTCTCCTCCGCCCGCTTGCGCTCGGCGATCTCCTGCTGAGCTTGCTCATACAACCGTGCGTTCTCAAGGGCGATCGCCGCCTGCTGGGCTATGCCCTCGCACAAGGCGATCTCCTCCGGCGTGAATTCCCGTCGCCGCCGACTCTCCCATACCTCAATGTACCCAACAAGCAGGTCCTTGATTCGCAGTGGGACGTACAGTATCGTTTTGGCCCCGAATTGCTGCATGTGGGCCCGCTCGGATTCAGTCAGGCCCGGGTCGTCTATGTGAGACATGTCGGGCTGACCGGCACACATCATTTCAAACCACTCGTCTTCAGCATCTGCCACACAGGCTGCCCCCAGATCGGATGTCTGTTCTTGGACGCAGGCCCGCGGACCGATATACTCAGCAAGCACGCGAGCCATCATTGTCGTTGGCTCGTAGCTGCTGATATAGGCGCTGGTGGCATCTACGGCCTGGCCCATCTGCTCGGCAATATGGCTCAACACCGTAGTCAGGTCCAGCGTCGAGGTGATGACAGCCCCAGCTTTTTGGAGAGCGGTCTGCTCCCTCAGTCGCCTCCGAGCCTCGGCCTCCGCTCTACGCAGTGCCTGCTCCGCCCTATGCTTGTAGAGAGCCACCTCGATGGTAATATACAATTCTCTTTCTTGAAACGGCTTGAGGATATAGCCATAGGGCTCCGTTACCTTCGCCCGCTGCAATGTGTCCTCGTCTGTATAGGCAGTTAGATAGACTACCGGAATGTCGAAACGGGCACGGATCTGTTCGGCAGCTTCTATGCCGTCCATATCCCCTTTTAACCTGATGTCCATGAGCACCACATCCGGGCGCGTCTCCTCTGCTTTCTCGATGGCTTCCTCTCCGTAGGCCGCCGCACCAGAAACACCGTATCCGAAACCTTGCAGCCTCTCTCGCAGTTCCATGACTGTGATGTTGTCATCCTCAACGATCAGGACGTGCGCCTTCGCCATAGTTACTATCCTCCCTTCAGCCTTACTCGGCAAATGTGATCTCAAATGCCGTTCCACCGCTTCTGTCAAGCTCAATGGTTCCCTCAAGCTGGTCAACCAAGGTGTTCACCAATTGCAGACCCAACGATCCTGTATCTCGGAAGCCTAAACCCTCCGGAAAGCCCACACCGTTATCACCGACCATCAAGGTACACTGATCATTAATTGAACGAAACTCAACGCGGATTTCGCCTTCCCCACCACCAGGGAAAGCACGTTTCACATCGTGTGCCTCCCAAAGCAGACGGCGACTTCAGCCAATTTCTTTCAGCTATTAGCCGAAGTGTAGCATTGGTAGTTGTCCCGGCCCTCTCCCTTGGCTCGGTACATGGCAATGTCGGCATTCTTCACCAAGGTATCACTATCTTCACCGTCGTCGGGATAGAGAGCAATCCCAATGCTGGTGGTGATGCGGAACTTGTGGCTATCAAACTCAACCGGCCTCCGAAATGCTTCCAGGGTTTTGCGGGCAGTCTTGGCCGCGTCCTCCAGCCGAGTGATTCCCGGCAACAACAGCATGAATTCATCGCCCCCCATGCGGGCAACAGTATCGCCTTTGCGCAGAAGACTTGTCAGGCGATCGCCAACAGCCTGGAGCAACTTGTCCCCCATGCTGTGCCCCAGCGTATCGTTAACCTCCTTGAAGTTGTCCAGGTCCAGCAACATCACGGCCAGTTTCTGCCGGTTGCGCTGTGCATGAGCCAGCCCCAGAGTGAGACGGTCATTGAACAGTCGCCGGTTGGGCAGGCCGGTGAGGTCGTCGTGATAAGCCATCCGCTTGCGCTCCCGCTCGCTCTGCATCAGCTGCCGTCCCCCCAGGCCGATCCCAGCGAGGCTCACCAGCCACAGCAGACCGTGACCCAGCCACAACGTGAACACGTTCACCCGCGCAATGGCCCACAGAGGCTCCATGGGAATCGAGACACTGATCCCACCCCGAATATCTCCCTCCTGGTATCCCTGCGCGGCGTGGCATTTCAGACAGCCTTCCTCGGTAGCCAAGGGGCGCATCAGGCGCATGTACTCTCTACCTTCCATCTGCTCAACTGAACTGATCTCGGTCTCCCCGCGCTCAGAGGCCTGGAGCGCCTCGGTCTCCCATGGGTCGGGGGCATTCTCCGGGCGGATCGGATTCAGGCTCGTAATATGTCCGCGAACACCGTATTCCTTCTCCGCCAGCTCATGCACCTGGCGTGTCATGTAGGCCGGATTCATCAACGTCAGCGGCTTGCCCGACGGCGTCGTGATGTCGCGCTCAGGCATGGGGGACAGATAGGAGTTGGGCAGCGTCTCTTCGGTCACCGGCACGTAGACCCCGCCGTATCCCGCGTTCCAGCGGCGGTAGATGACGTCTTTCTCGTAAGCAACTCGCGCCTGAGTGCGTGCCACCCCCAGGGTTGTCTGTCTCACCTGGCCCACGTTCCACGCCAGCGACGCGGCGACGACCACCGTCCACACCACCGCCAAGACCCAAACGTAGCGTTCTAGCCGCGGAGGCGCTTTAATCTTCTCAGGATCATTCATGAATGCACCTGCTCCGCTCACTTGCCTGGCCGCCCGGCTAGCAAGTCCTCTCTGGTCTTGAGTCCATCTTCTTTGTGTGCCTCCCAACAAAGGGGTAGCTACCGCCTGTCATTTCAGGCTTTGGCTTCCACAGCCGGAGTGTAGCTTTGATAGTCATCCCGACCCCGATCCTTAGCACGGTACATGGCAATGTCCGCGTTCTTCATCAGCGTATCACCGTCCTCACCATCCTCAGGGTAGATGGCAATCCCAATACTGGTTGTGGTACGCAGTTCGTGGCCATCAAAGACAAACGGCCTTCGAAAAGCTCCCAGGATTTTCTGGGCAATTGCGGCTGCATCTTCGCTTCCTACGAGTTCTGGCAACAACAGCATGAATTCGTCGCCGCCCATACGAGCGATAGTATCGCCCTCACGCAGAAGGCTGGTCAGTCGCTCGCCAACAACTTGCAGCAACTGGTCTCCCACGTTATGCCCCAACGTATCGTTAACATCCTTGAAATGGTCCAGGTCGAGCAACATCACAGCCAGCTTTTGCCGCTTGCGGTGCGCGTGGGCCAGTGACAGGTGGAGGCGGTCATTGAACAGTCGCCGGTTGGGCAGGCCGGTGAGCTCGTCGTGATGAGCTATTCGTTTGATGGTCTCCTCCACCCGCTTGCGCTCTGCAATCTCCCGCTGCGCCCGCTCGTACAATCGCGCGTTCTCGATGGCCACAGCCGCCTGGTTGGCGAAGATAGCCAGCAGATCCAGATGCTCGGGGGCGAAGGCACCGTATCGGGTAACGTTGTCCAAGGTCAGTGTGCCTATGGTCTTATCCCGGACGACGAGAGGGGCACAAAGGGCGGACTTCTCATCGTGCACTTCCGGCAGATCAATCGGCTTGGTGCGCTGGTCGGCCTTCACGTCGCCGATGATGACAGGTTGCCGGTGAGCAAAGACCCAGCCGGTGTATCCTTCGCCAGGCTTGAAATGCGCTGCGGCGACGGTCTCAGGGCTGAAGCCAACACTGGCCCGCACCACCAGCTCTTCTCGCTCTTCGTCCAGGAGATGCAGCGTTCCCTTTTCAGCAGGGCCTAATGTGGCTATAGCGGCCTCGATAACCCGGCGCAGCACCTCGTCTACCTCAAGCGTGGAAGTGATGTTCCGGCTGATCTCCAGCAGCGAATTCATTTCCCGCAGGCGATGCTGAACCTCTTCGTACAGCCTCGCGTTCTCGATGCCGATGGCTGCCTGTTGAGCAAGCAGGCTCAGCAATTCGGCGTCGGCCAGTGAGAAAGTGTGCGGCGGGTCCGCCAGTACGTCCAACACCCCCAGGAACTCCCCACCCCAGCGAACTGGCACGCCCACCGTGGCCCTGAAGGGGTAGTCCTCATAGACAGCCGCCCGCCCCTCCCATTGCTCGTAGTCGTCCACGATGAGCGGCTCACCGGTCTCCCAGACCTTGCCGGAGAGACCCTCTCCCCGCCGAAGAACGGTCCCGATAGGCGCCAGGTCAGGGCCGACAGCCACGGCCCACTCCAGCACGTCCTGCTCCGCTTGGTAAAGGTAGAGGCCACCGTAGGTCCCGTCCAACAGTTCGATGGCCCGCGAGACGATGGAGCGGAGGAGAGCATCCAGGTCCAACTCGGCGGTGAGCTCCAGGCTCACCTGCCGTAACGCCTCCAACTGGGCCGTGTGCCGCCGAATCTCCTCCTCCGTCCGCTTGCGCTCGGTGATGTCAATCGTCTGGAGAACAACACCCTGGAATTTCCCTCCTTTATCTCTAAGCCGCTCCCAGGAGCTTGAAGCATACCATACTTCTCCGTTCTTTTTCACCGCTTTATACTCGAAGTTCTTGCCTCCCACCCCTTCGCGGAAGGCGCGATCAAAGACCTCCCTCGCCCTCGGTGTGTCATCCTCATGCACCCACCATCTAATTCCACTTAGTAGCTCTTCTTGAGTGTAGCCAGTAATCTCCTCACAGTTAGGGCTGACATAGATGTTGTTGCCCTTCGCATCACTGATATGAAGGAGACTGGGGGCTGTCTCAACGAGAGTTCTGAACCGTTCCTCCGAGTGCAGCAGTGCCTCCTCTGCCCGCTTGCGCTCGGTGATGTCCATGACGGCGCCCTGTATGGCGGGCTTCCCGCCGTACTCGATGCGGCTGGCGAACATCTCCAGCCAACACACCGTCCCGTCCTTTCGAATTCCGCGACACTCGTAGCGGGGAGACACCGGCTTCCCTGCCAAGCGATCCCGAAAGCGCCCCCAGACGAGTGCTTGATCTTCAGGGTGTATCGTCGCCTTCACCTCTTCAGGTGAAAGGGACAGCAACTCCTCAGTAGTGTATCCGGATATCTCCGCGAAGGCGGTATTGGTGAAGACGATGCGAGAGTCTCGGACAACTACCAGTCCCTGAAGTGACAGCTCGACCAATGTCCGATATTTCTCCTCCGATTCCCGCAGCGCCTCCTCCGCCCTATGCTTGTAAAGAGCCACCTCAATGGCAGTGTGTAGTTCCCTTTCTTGAAACGGTTTGATGATATAGCCGTAGGGCTCCGTTGCCTTCGCTCGCTGCAATGTGTCCTCGTCGGCGTAAGCAGTGAGATAGACCACCGGAATGTCGAAACGGACACGGATCTCTTCGGCGGCTTCTACACCATCCACATCCCCTTTTAGCCTGATATCCATCAGCACCAGATCCGGTCGCGTCTCCCTTGCTTTCTCAATGGCTTCTTCTCCATAAGAGGCCACACCACAAACAGCATATCCCAAACTCTGCAACCCGTCTCGTAGTTCCAGCACTACAATGTTGTCATCTTCGACAACCAGGATCTGTGCCTTGGCCATGGTTACCCTCCCATTACTTCGGTTCGGCAAATGTCACCTCGAATGCCGTTCCACCGCTTCTATCCAGCTTGATGGTGCCCTCAAGCTGATGGACTAGCGTGCTTACCAATTGCAAACCTAATGTCTTGGTGTTTCGAAAGTCCAAGTCTGTCGGGAAGCCAACACCGTTATCCCTGATTACCAGCCTAAACTGACCATCATTCGCACGAAACTCGATGTGGATTTCGCCTTCCCTGCCATCGGGAAAAGCATGTTTCAGGGAATTGGAAACCAGCTCGTTGATGATCAATCCACAAGGAATGGCTGTGTCAACACCCAGGAAAACATCCTCCACCTGGATCCTCAGTTTGGTGACATTCGTGTTGACGCCATACGACCGGAACAGATGATTTACCAGGCTTCGGACGTACTTAGCGAAGTCAACCCTCGCCAGGTCTTGGGATTGATACAGCCTTTCGTGGACCAGGGCCATGGATCTGACACGGTTCTGGCTGTCCTGCAAGATCTCAAGGGACCGTTGATCTTTGACATTCTTGGACTGAAGGTAGAGCAGACTGGAGATGACCTGCAGATTGTTTTTGACCCGATGGTGAATCTCCTTCAGCAGCACCTCCTTCTCTCTGAGCGAGGTCTTGATTTGCCCCTCGGCCCGCACCCGCTCGGTGATTTCTTGCTGGGCTTGCTCGTACAGCCGCGCGTTCTCAATGGCAATGGCTGCCTGGTTGGCGAAAGCCATTGCTAGTTGAACCTCCTCAGCAGTGTAAGGGCGCACCTCCTCCCGATCCACGGCGATCATGCCAATGACCTCATCCTTCACCATCAGCGGCACCCCCAACCAAGATCGAACGCGGTCCGACCCGTAGGTATCCGCCTCGTCCTTGAAGTGAGAGTAATCCTGAGTGACGTCCTCGATGGCGAGCGGCGCTTTGGTCGTGACCACTCGATGGTTGGGGAATTTGGGGTCGAGCGGAAAGACCAGGCCCACTACCTTGTCCGGCTTCTCGAATCCTTGGCAGGCCACGATTTCCAAACGCTCACCCTTCGACGGCTCGATTGAGCGGCTTGACTGAGCTCGCCGAAATCTCTCCGAAGTCGGGCTCAGGGCATCGTCCTGCAGTCGTTGGATAGAAACGCTGTCGTAGGGAATCACCTGTCGCAGTTGCTGCAGAATCAACTCCAGCACTTCATCTAGCTCCAGGGTCGAGCTGAGAACGGCGGAGGCCTGGCGCAAAGTCTCTGCGATGTAGCGCCGCTCCTGCTCGGCCTCGTACAGCCGGGCGTTCTCAATGGCGGCAGCGGCGTGGTCGGCGAAGGCACGCAAGGTTTCGGCGTGAGCCTGGGTGAAGAAGCCAGGGGTGGCGCTGTCCACGTTCAGGAAACCAATCACCTCACCTCGCACGATAATGGGCGCCGCCGCATACGAGCGCAGCCACTCCGTCAACGGCACGTGGATCCAGCCAGGGTAGGTGGCGGTATCAGGAATGACCATCGGCTCCCTACTGTCCATCATCTGTTGGAGGCTGGCCACTTCGGGGATGCGCAAGACGACCGTAGAGACCAACTCCTCTCCGCCGAACCGCTCGTAGCCGCGCCAGCGGACGATGAGCACCTGGGCGCCATCAATGAGCATGATGTTGGTCGCATCGTTGGGAACGACGCGGCTGACCTGCTCCAGGATGCGGTCCAGCACCTGGTCGGGGTCCAGGGTACTACTGACGACAGCAGCCGCCTCCTCCAGGGCCTCAGCCATGTCACGCTCCCGGCGCAGCGCCTCCTCCGCCCGCACCCGCCCGGTGATGTCGCGCAGGACGACCACCCGGCCTACGAGGCGGCCACGCCAGTCAACCAGAGGGGAGATGCGCACGTCATAGATACGCATCTCGCCTGCCTTCCCTAGCTCCACTTCTTTACCTACCTTGGCCCCATTGAGGGGGGATTCCATTTGGCTAGGCCAATGAGGCCATAGCTCTTCCATGGGTTGTCCAATGGTCTCCGAAAGGGTGTGACCGATCAGGTGTCGAGCAACAGGGTTTAGGTCCACAATGCGGTTCTGTGCGTCCAACACAATGACCCCATCAATCATGCTTTCGACAACGACCCCGCGCGCCACCGGCACAATGTATCCCAGCCGCAAGCGATAGATAGTAAATGCCACTGTCAGGCCGCCCACGATAAACCCCAACGATGTCGGGACGAATTTCGGCAAGGGGCTCAGTTTGAACACATCAAGCATGGACCCCAGCCACGGAAGGAGTGCGCCAAACACCAATGCGCTGACTTGCCAGCGGTAAAAGTGGCGCGAGCGAATGAACATCTGAATATACAGGAAGGTAGCGAGTAGTAGCAATATACACGAATATACCACGAAGACCCAGAATCCTACGCCGTAGATCTTATCGAATACCAAGAATGGGCCATCTGTGTCCAGCCAGACGTGGCGCCAGATCAGACCGTGGGCCTCGTTGGTGAAGGCCAGCAGCAGAGTGATGAGGGGCACGATGCTGAGCAGAGCCAGGGTGCGACGCGTCAGCCATTTCTCGCGGCCGATGTAGTGCAGTGTATAGACCAACCACGCTGTCGGCGCGATGGCGAGGCCCACGTATTGCATCTTGTTCCAAAATAGCTTGATCGGCAGGTTGGTGCTCCCTATTTCCAGTGTGTACGCCACCATCAATTCGGCGCAGGTCAACAGAACCAACGCTCCTGCTCGGGAAGCTGGCCTGTGACGGCGCTGCCAAAGGATGTAGAGCGCCGTTATGATTAACGTAGCCGCTGCCACGAGCGGCAGGATCGTGTAAGGTGTCCATTGCCAGGCCATAATTCTACCTCAATTGGTGGTTATCCCATCTTCGCCCAGGCGCAGACCCTGTTTCCCTGCTTCTTGGCCTCAAGAAGGGCCATGTCGGCCGCCTTCACCAGGGCCTCGGAGTCCACCGCGTCCTCAGGGCAGGCGGCCACCCCCAGGCTAATGGTGACCTTGCTGCTGAACCCCTCCTCGCCCGGGAAACGATGTCCCTCTACGCTTGTCTTGATCCGCTCCGCCAGGGCCACTGCCTGCTTCTTGTCGGTGTGGGGGAGGAAGATGACAAATTCGTCACCGCCGTACCGGGCAGCGATGTCCACCTGGCGGATGTCTCGTGCTAGTATCTGGACCAACTCCCCCAGTAGGGCATCCCCTACCAAGTGGCCATAGGTGTCGTTGTAGGCTTTGAAACCGTCAATGTCCAGCATGATCAAGGAGACGAGGTCATCATAGCGGTTAACTGACCCCACCTCCCTCTCTAGCAGCTCATAGAAATGACGGCGGTTGTAGAGACCTGTCAGCCCGTCGGTGATGGACAGGTGCTTGGCCTCTTGGTAGAGCCGCGCATTCTCGATGGCCATGGCAGCCTGGTTGGCAAAGGCCATTGCCAGTTGCGTCTCCTCAGTAGTATAAGGCTGCACCTCCTGCCGATCAACGGCGATCATGCCGATGACCTCGCCCTTCACTATCAGCGGTACCCCCAACCAGGAACGGATGCGGCCCGATTCATAGCTATCCGCCTCCTCCTTGAAGTGAGGGTAATCCTGAATGACGTCCTCAATGGCGAGCGGCGCTTTGGTCGTGATCACGTGATAGTTGGGGAACTTGGGGTCGAGCGGAAAGACCAGGCCCACCACCTTGTCCGGCTCCTCGAATCCCTGGCAGACCACGATTTCCAGACGTTCGTGCTGAAGTCGCTGGACAGAAGCGCTGTCGTAGGGTATCACCTGTTGCAGTTGCTCCAGGATCAGCCCCAGTACTTCATCTAGCTCCAGGGTAGAGCTGAGAACCGTGGATGCCTGGCGCAAGGTCTCTGCGATGTGGCGCCGCTTCTGCTCCGCCTGGAAGATGAAGCTGTTCTGGAGGGCAAGGGCCAACGCATCGGTGATCTGCTGGAGGACCGGCAATTGGTCCTCCCGGAACAGGCCCGTATCACTGCCGCCCAGGTTGAGCGCCCCGAATACCTCGCCACCAACCAGTAACGGCAGGGTGAGCCTTGAGCGAAGGCCAGTCTGATAGAGGGCTTGCTCAAACGGGAAGTGTGTCTCTGTGCTCAGATCGGCGGTCAGGTGGGGGCAACCGGCCTTGAGGCTCTCCAGCACGGCGGTGGCCGAGAGCGGCATCACGTCTCCCTCCCCCGGCATGGGTAAGGGGGACTCCAGGACAGACGTAATGAACTGCTCGCCAGCCTCGTCTATCATTACCAGGTTCACCAGGTCGCAGCCGGTGAGGTCCTGCAGCCCCTCCACCAAGAGGGGGAAAGCTTCACGGACGTCCGGGGTGTTGAGGGCATAGGCGATGCGACTCACTGTCTCCTGCTCCAGGGCACGCCGCTGGCTCTCTTCGTACAACCGGGCGTTCTCAATGGCGATGGCCGCCTGGGTGGCGAACAGACTCAGCAGTTCAGCATTGGCCGAGGAGAAGGTGTGCGGAGGGTCGGCCAGCACGTCCAACACCCCCAGGAACTTGTCCCCCCAGCGAATCGGCACCCCCACTGTGGCCCTGAAGGGATAGCCCTCGTAGACGGCCGCCCGCCATCCCCAAGCCTGGTAGTCGTCTACGATGAGCGGCTCGCCCGTCTCCCAGACCTTGCCCGAGAGGCCCTCACCCCGCTGGAGGATGGTCCCGATAGGCGCCAGGTTCGGGCCGACAGCCATGGCCCACTCCAGCACGTCCCGCTCCGGTCGGTAGAGGTAGAGGCCGCCCGAGTCTCCGCCCACCAGTTCCACTGCCCGCGAGACGATGGAGTGGAGAAGAGCGGCCAGGTCCAACTGGGCGGTGAGTTCCAGGCCCACCTGACGTAGCGCCTCCAACTGGGCAGTGTGCTGACGGAGTGATTGCTCTGCCCGCTTGCGGTCCGTGATGTCGTGGACTATCGTAATAACCCGATGGGCTCTTCTCTCCTCATCGAGGATTGGGATCTTGCGCGTCTCCGTCCACGCAATGCGCTGCCCCACTTCCGTTGACTCCTCGGTAACAAGCGGCTCGCCGGTTTCCAATACCTGTTTATACTCCTCGCGAACCCTGGCCGAGAGGAAGGGAAATAACTCAAAGATGTCTTTACCGGTTAGATCCCCCTCGATCCCGAGTTTAGTGACACGCCTGAGAAACGCCTCGTTAAACAGAGCGAGCCGCAAGTCGCGGTCAACGACGTGGACGAGATCACTCATCGCGTTGATCGTCGTACGGTACCGCTCCTCGCTCTCCCGCAGCGCCTCCTCCGCCCGCTTGCGGTCGCTGATGTCACGGAAGACCAAAACCACACCGGTGACGTTTCCTTTGTCATCCCTGATGGGCGCAGCGCTGTCATCAATAGGTGTTTCCTCCCCGTCCTTGGCAATGAGTATGGAATGATCCGCCAGACCGATAACAATGCCCTCACGCATTGCCCTCGTCGCTGGATTCTCAGCAAGGGTGCGTGTTTGTTCGTTTACGATATTGAATACCCCTGTCAAATCTTTCCCCAAAGCCTTTTCCTGCTTCCAACCCGTCAGGGCCTCGGCAACGGGATTCATAAATGTTACCAATCCCTTCTCATCGGTGGCTATCACAGCATCGCCTATACTTCTCAGTGTGGTGGCAAGCCATCGCTCACTCTCTTTTAGTTTCCTTTCCACCTTGTGCTTGTAAAGGGCCACCTCAATGGCAGTGTGTAATTCCCTTTCTTCCAGCGGTTTGATGATATAGCCATAGGGCTCCGTTACCTTCGCTCGCTGCAACGTGTTCTCATCGGCATAGGCCGTGAGATAGACCACCGGAATGTCGAAACGGACATGGATTTCCTCGGCAGCTTCTATGCCATCCACAGCCCCTTTTAACCTGATGTCCATCAGCACCAAATCCGGGCGCATCTCTGCCGCCTTCTTGATGGCTTCCTCTCCGTAAGAAGCTACAGCAGCAACAGTGTATCCCAACCCCTGCAACCTGTCTCGCAGGTCCATTACGGTGATATTGTCATCCTCGACAATCAGGATCTGTGCCTTGGCCATGGTATCCCCCTTCCTTTACTTCAGTCCGGTAAAGGTAATTTTGAATTTCGTTCCATCGCTTCTGTCAAGCTCTATGATTCCCCCCACCTGTTCTATCAGTGTGTGCACCAATTGCAGACCTAACGATCCCGTATCTCGGAAGTCCAAATCCTCTGGAAAGCCCACACCATCATCACTGACCATCAGCGCATACTGACCATCATCTTCCGAATAAAACTCAATGCGTATCTCGCCTCGCCTCCCCCCTGGAAAGGCGTGTTTCAGAGAGTTCGAAACCAATTCATTCACGATCAATCCGCAAGGAATGGCTGCATCAACACCCAGGAAAACATCATCCACGTTGATCTTCAGTCGGATGACATTCGTATTGACGCCATACGACCGGAACAGATAGCTTGCCAGGCTTCGAACGTATTCAGCGAAGTCAATCCTCGCCAGGTCTTGGGACTGATACAGCTTCTCGTGGACCAGGGCCATGGATCGGACACGGCTCTGGCTGTCCTGGAACATCTCGAGGGTCTCTATATCCTTGATGTTCTTGGACTGCAGGTAGAGCAGGCTGGACATGACCTGCAGGTTGTTCTTGACCCGATGGTGAATCTCTTTCAGAAGCACCTCTTTCTCCCTCAAGGATGCCCTAACCTGATCCTCAGCCCGTTTGCGCTCGGTGACATCTCTCCCGAATCCAATGACGTTCACGACTTCTCCATTCCTAATTTCTGGAGTGGCTATAAGCTCTCCGACCAAATACTGACCAGACTTAGAAAGAATACGCAGTTCATGAGCAGGTGTAGTCTCCCCACGCAACGCCTGTTCGAACTTCTCTACGGCGATAGGCACATCATCAGGATGTACAATCTTTACGAATTGTCTCCCGAGCAACTCATCACATGACCAGTCTGTGATTGTTTCAAAGGCGGGATTCATTGATGAAATAGTGCCTTCTTCAGAGAAAAGACTAAAGATAATATCGGGGGCTGTTTCGACAAGAGTCCGATAGCGTCTTTCGCTCTCCCGTATCTCTTCCTCCGCCTTCTTGAGTTCGGTGATGTCCTTGGCCACACAGACAGCGCCAACTGTGTTGCCCTCTTCGTCCTTAAGCAGCGAGGTTGAAAGGACTACTGGAAGTTCTCCTCCCTCCTTGGTCCTGAGACGCAAATCATAATTCTTAGCAGTTTCCTGGCCAAGAATTCTGGCTAATGGACTAGTCCTAGTTCCCTGTGCGGCAAGTAAGATGTCAACCGATTTGCCCTCCAACTCATGTTTCTCATACCCCAATGAATCCAAGCCTGCCTGATTCATACTAACGATTCTATACTGATGATCTAGTAGTATCAGCGGATCCATCATGGTCGAAATGATATTCTCTGCTGCAGTAGCTGGTGTAATGGTTAAGAACTTGTATTTGACAATAGCATATACTATGCCTAATGCCCAGATAAGTCCAGTAAGGTCTGCTAATTCTGGTATCACATAGATACCCTGTCTTGGAAGTATATCACTCATCAAGGAGGCAATAGGGAGAGAAACCATACAGGTAACAAGGATTATTCTTGACTGCTTCTTCCGAATTGAGCTTTCCGTCTTTCTGTTGAAACGATAGATCAGGACAAGTCCTAACAGCATGAACGAAACATAATAGAACTCAAGAAGATATGGCCAAATTGACTGTGACCATACGGATGCCCATCCATAGGGTTGTCTCCTGAAGTCTACTATCAAAGCATTTGTCCATTGTTTATATACAAACAAGGGTGGCAGCAGAAAAAGGAATAGATAGGTGATCCTTCTCTGCAATACCCTTTCGCTTTTAGTGAAGACAAGACTGAACCATACAAAGAAGCTGCTAAGCCCACACCATCCGAGGGAGTTGATATTCACAAACAGTCTGACCGTGTTTTTGGAGACATCAGGGGCATGGAGAAAGATTGCTCCAAAGCTCCACACACACAAGCAAAGGATAAACCCGAATGAAACTCTATTAAGCAGAGATCTCGGATTCCTGGATAGTATGAAAATCGCTAGGTACAAATATGCCAGAAAGCCGAAGAAATGGGCAAAGGGTAGAATATTCATGTTTTTGTCTTACCCCTTCTAAATAATGGCTCCGGTTCGGCAAAGGTGATCTTGAACGCCGTTCCACCACTTCTATCCAGCTCAATGGCTCCCTCAAGCTGATCTACTAGTGTGTTCACCAATTGCAAACCCAACGACTTTGGGTTTCGAAAGTCCAAACCCTTCGGGAAGCCCACACCGTCATCGCTGACCATCAGGATAAACTGACCCTCATTATCCTCACAAAGCTCGATGCGGATTTCGCCCGCCCTGCCATCAGGAAAGGCATGTTTCAGGGAGTTGGAAACCAACTCATTGATGATCAATCCGCAAGGAATGGCCATATCAACACCCAGGAAGACACCTTCCACGTTGATCTTCAGTTGGATAACTTTCGCATTGACACCATAGGACCGGAACAAATCGGTTGCCAGGCTTCGGACGTATTCAGCGAAGTCAGTCCTCGCCAGGTCTTGGGATTGATACAGCATTTCGTGGACCAAGGCTATGGATCTGACCCGGCCCTCGCTGTCCCGGTACATCTCCAGGGCCTGATCATCCTCGATGCCCTTGGACTGAAGGTACAGTAAGCTGGAGATAACCTGCAGGTTGTTCTTGACCCGATGGTGGATTTCCTTCAGAAGCACCTCTTTCTCTCTGAGCGAGGCCTTGATTTGCTCCTCCGCACGTTTGCGCTCGGCGATGTCGCGTGTGACTCCCAGAATGCCAACAGGGCGGCCATTTGGGTCACGCAGGGCGGTCATTTTGACCTCGGTCCAGACTGTGGAGCCATCTTTACATTTGAGCTCAAGCTCCAGCATCCGCGACCTCGACAGGTCCTTTTGCTCCACCTGTTCTGCGGTTAGTTCTTCTGCAACAGCCTTCACGGCAACCTCAAGGGAGGTAGGAGTCAAAACCTCTTCCATGGTCTGGGCTATTGCTTCCTCAACGCTGTAGCCTCGCAGACGTGTGATGGAAGGACTGAAATAGGTATAGCGGCCGTTCATATCCATTGTCCAAATGACATCTGTTACGTTTTCGGCAAGTAGACGGTAGCTTCTCTCACTGTCTCGCAAAGCCTCCTCCGCCCGTACCCGCTCGGTGATGTCGCGCAGGACAACCACTTGACTTATGAGGCGGCCACGCCAATCAGTTATAGGGGAGATGTGCAAATCATGGGTACGCTGCCCCCCTCCTTTACCCAGCACCACTTCCCTACTCACCTCCGCCTTATCCCAGGGGAGTTCCATCGGGCCAGGCCACTCAGGCCATACTTGTTCCACGGGTTGCCCAACGGCCTCCGAAAGAGTGTGACCGATTAGACGTTGGGCCGCAGGATTCAGATCCACGATACGGTTCTGGGCATCTAGTACTACAACACCATCACCCATGCCTTCGATAACGGTCCCGCGCGCCACCGGCATGATGTCTCCCAGCCGCAGGCGAGGGAGGGTCCATGCCACCATCAGGCTGGTCAAGCTAAACGCCACCACTGTCAGGTCGAGGTATGGAAAAGGGTTCAATTCGGACATTTGAAGACCGCTCCCCACTAAGGAAACGCTTACGGCAAACAGCAACGCGTTTGCTTGCCAGCGGTAGAGGTGGCGCGAGCGAATGAGCACCTGGACAAGCATAAGGGCGGCAATGAGAACCAATATGTACGAATACACCACGTGGCCCCAGAACCCTACGCCGAGGGGGTGCTCCAATACCAAGAATGGCCCATCGGTGTCCAGCACAACATAGGACCAGATCAGACCGTGGGCTTCGTTGGTGAAGACCAATAGCAAGGTGATGAGGGGCACAATGCTGAGCAGGGCCAGGTTGCGGCGCGTCAGCCATTTCTCGCGGCCGGTGTACTGAAGCACTAAGATCAACCAGGCCGTGGGCACTATGGTCATGCCAATGTACTGTACCTTGTTCCAAAAGATCTTGGTCGGCAGTTCAGCACCCCCCAGTTCTAGTGCGTACCCCAGCAGCCATACGGCGCCGGCCAGAAGCAGCAACGCCCCTGTTCTATACCAAGGCGCACGGCGGCGCCATACGTAGAGCGCTGATATGGCCGAGATAGCCACAACCATGATTAAGAGTGTATCGGAGAATAGTAGGCAGATCTCTGCCAAGCGCACTTGGGGTCCGCATTTAACATAAGTCGCTCTTTAACATCTGAATAGCACCGCTTTTCGGCAGGCT
>CAYMKL010000096.1:0-27182 GCA_964390805.1 uncultured Anaerolineae bacterium
CCACCTCTACGCCCACCTTCACCCCTGAGCCATCTTCAACGTCCACACCGACTGAGACCCCTCCTGCAGAGGAGGAGGTTGTCGAGCCACCAAGGCGTCGAGTGGATATGAGCGATTTTCTGCTGGCCGTGCTGGGCAGCGTGGTGGTTGGGGGAGTGAGCTACGTGGTGCAGCTAAACGATGGCCACTCTCTATCGCGGCGGTTGAGGTTCTTCTTGCTGAGTCTGGTGGGGGGGCTGGCAGGTTACAGCCTCTACGGGCTGAACGTGCCGGGGGCAGGGCTGTTTCACGAGCTTTCATCAAGCTGGGGAGCCTTCTTGATGTGCCTGCTCTTCGGTTTGCTACCTCTGGGTTATGTGCTGGGCCAGCAGGTGTGGGAAAGGCTGCAAGGGAGCAGGGGAGCAGGGGGGGGCTGAAGCTCAAAGCTCAAAGCTCAAAATCCAAAGGGAGCAGGGGAGCAAGTCCGTTAGATTCTACAGTCCGTTGTTAAAGGTAATCAGAAAGGCCAGGGCGATCAGTACCAGAGTGATGGCTAACAGACTCCTGTTCTCTTGAACTGCAATTACCCACTCTCCTTCGGTTGGGAGAAGGTCAATCAAGGGCTCGGGGATGGGGAAGGAGTGTAGCTCGGCTTTGAACTCGGCTACACTGGATGGCCGCTTGTCGGGGTGCATCTCCAGGGCCCGCAAGATGGCCCTCTCGACACGAGGGGACAGCCGAGGATTGAGGCTGCGCGGGGAGGGCAGCGAATCGGGCTGCAGAAAACGCTGCTTGACGTCGGCTGGGGGCTGGTTGGTAAGCAGATGGTAGAGGGTGGCCCCCAGGGAGTAGATGTCGGATCGGACGTCGGTGTGCCCCGTGTCTCCCCCATACTGCTCCAGCGGGGTGTATTGGATCGTCCCGCGGCCCTGGAGGATGGTGATCGTTCTGGAGTCGTCGGGGGCCAGGAGCTTGACCAGGCCGAAGTCCACCAGTTTGAGGGTGCCGCCAGGGCGGCGTCCTGAGGTCGCTCCGCTTACAGTCGAAGGAGTGAGCCTGATGTTGGCGGGCTTGACGTCCCGATGGAGGATTGGAGGGTCCAGGCTGTGGAGGTATTCCAGGGCGTCGCAGAGTTGATCGACCCAGGCCCGCACCTGTTTCTCCTCCAGGAACCGGCCCTGGCGACGGGCCTCGTCCATGATCTCCTTGAGGTTGCGGCCAGCCACGAAGTCCATGACCAGATAGTCCCGACCTCCCTCTGAGAAATAGTCGGAGACCTTGGGCAGATTGGGGTGGTCGAGCCTGGCCAATACGCTCGCTTCGCGGTGGAATTGCTCCCGAGATTGGGCTGCGAAGTCGGCCTCGGTCTCGAGTTGTACTTCCTTGACGGCGCACTGCCTTCCCTCCAGGCGCATATCCTCGGCTCGGTAGACAGCGCCCATGCCGCCTTGGCCCACCAACTCCACTATTTTGTATCTTGATCGCAGGACGGTGCCGAGTGCTAACGGTAGGATCAATGCCTCTACCCTCGTAACAAAATCTGCTTATAGCTTAACTCATAATCATCTTATTGTCAAACCGCTTTGTCGTAACACAGGAGGCGCTGCACGATGGCCGAGATAGGGATGCCTACGTTGATCATGCAAGAGGGCCAGGAAGCTGGCCGAGGTTGGCCTGTCGAGAAAGAGAAGGTTATCATTGGGCGTGCCGAGGATTGCGACGTTGTGCTCAGGGAGCGCCGGGTTTCCCGTCGTCATGCTCAGATTCGACGCCTGGACAGCGCCGCTTCGCTTACATACGTCCTGGAGGACCTGGGGAGCAGGAACGGAACCTACCTCAACGGTCGCGAGGTCATAGAGCCTTATGTCTTGCAGGATGGCGACGAGATCCAGATCGCCTTGTGCGTCAGGCTGAGCTTCGTCGGCGCTGAGGCCACGGCCCCGCTGGTTTTCGAAAGGCGGAAGCGCTCCGGTCTTTACCTGGATAAAGAGAGGCA
Source organism: uncultured Anaerolineae bacterium (assembly GCA_964390805.1). Taxonomy (GTDB): domain Bacteria; phylum Chloroflexota; class Anaerolineae; order VGOG01; family VGOG01; genus CAYMKL01. Next base: position 1,976 of record CAYMKL010000096.1, read on the forward strand.
TGCGGTTCTTATCGGAGGGCGAGAGCTTAGCCCCCTGCTCTCTTTGGCTCAGTATCGGCTGTTGGAACTCTTGTACGATAGGGCGGGGCGGGTGTGCAGCCGTGACGAGATCGTGGAAGCGGTTTGGCCCGAGGTGGCTGAGGAAGGGGTCTCTGACCAGGCCATTGATGCTCTGGTCCGCCGCCTGCGCGAGAGGGTGGGTGAAGTTGATCCCGATCGCCAGTACATCGTCACGGTGCGCGGCCACGGCTTCCGCCTGGACAGAATACCCTCATGACGACTGCTGCTGCAACGTGCCCCTCGCTTGATCCCTGATCTCCCTCAATTGTCGGGTCGTTCTCTTCTTTCCGCCTCGGTTTAGATTCTCAATGATGAGATCCATCACTCTCAATAACTCATTGTCCACCTGCTCGACATTCTCCTCTAATAGCTTCTTCGTCTCTCTGGGATATTGAGCCTCCATCAATTGGTTGATGAACTTGATGGACCGAGGTGTCCTCTCTTCCAGCAACTCGAAGGCCAGGGTCTCCAGGCGTTTGAGCCTTGTGGCCGCTTCCTTGTCCCCTCCGGCTTCGGCTTGCTCGGCGCTAGCCGAGAGGACAGCAAAGAAGACTTCGTCAATCTCCTCCACGCGCTCTCGCAGTGCTTCTTCCAAGTCCTCGCTCTCGAAGATCTCCCTCAGCAGGTCTGCCCTTTTTTGCACGATGGCCTGGGTCTCGGCATCCAGTCTATCCCTGATCTCCAGGATGCGAGAGCGTAGGCGCTTGAGCCGCTGAGCCTCCTCGGCATTCTCCTCGCCTTCATGGGCCTCGATCTTGCTGGTCAGGCTGCGGAAGAACTGATAGTCCAGCATGCCGCGTCCGAGGGCTATCACAGTCTGAAGCTCGGCGTCACTCTCACATTCTATCACCTTCTCCAGGAACTCCTCTCGTGTCATTCCCTCTTCCAGAGCCGCGGTGACCTCGCGCTCGACTCGGCTGGCTCTGCCCAGGCTGCTGAACTCCAGCAGCTTCTCCCGCAGTCCCAAGAGGCGTTTGGCCCTGTCTTCGTCGCCATCGGCCTTGGCCATCTCTATCGAGCCGGTTAGGATGTAGAAGAACTCGTAATCCAGTTGGCCATCGTTTTCTCGGACCAGGACTCGCAGGACTTCGTCGCTGGTCGCATCCAGAAAACGACGGAGTAAGTCCAACTTGGCCTTTCGAGTCTTCAGCGTCTCTTCGGTGACGCCTTCAGCCCGCACCACCTCGTCCATCAGCCCGTGCAGGCTGAGGAAGGTCTTGGGCTGCAAGAGGTAGCCCTTGCGCCTCTCAGGAGGCAGATAGCTCATCAGGCGGTTGGTCATGTCGCCCACGAACTTGTGCTGTGTGTCGCCTTTCAGGTTCAGTTCGGGTGGCAGGAAGCAGAGGAGTAGTTCCTTTTCCGGGTCGTGGTAGACAAAGGGAGCGCTCAACATTCCTGCGTTGCCGCACTGAGGGCAGGTAGCGACGTTGATCTGGCCTCGCAGGAGTTTAGATTTGGCCTCTGGATCTTGGCCTACGTCAATGATGGTCTGCACCTGGGCAGCGAATTGGCGCCCGCAGAGGGGGCAGGGTACGGAAACGGTTTGTGGTGGGTACATGGTTGATTTTCCTTTCTGTTTTGGTCAGGTGGAAGGACGGGTTTCGGGTTTGGACGTATCGGCGTGATCGGTTATGGCGATGGCTCTGTAGCCCAGGGCTACTGCCCTTCGCAGAATCTCGCTGGGCAGAGGAGACTTGGATGGGAGCGACTTCTCTGGATGGGTCACACGGTCAGGAACTTGGCCACCTGGCACATGTCCACTCCGTGCAGGTCGCGGCGCAGGACTCCCTCCACCATGTAGCCCCGCCGCTGGTAGAAACGGAGAGGATCTGACCTCCAAAAGGTCTTGAGGGTCACCTTGTGGCAGCCAGCCTGGCGGCAAATCCCTTCGAGTTCGGTCAGGAGGGCGCTCCCCACGCCCTGACCCCGATGGTCGGCAGCCACGATGAGCTCGTTGATCTTCCCTATTCCTGCCTGGATGGTGAATAGAGCCGCACCCACGACCTCGTCGTCCTTGTAGGCGGCCAGAGTGCCCCGCCGCTCCTCCCACATCCCTGGCTCGTAGCGGCTGAAGCGTCGTGCATTCTCGGCCGCCCACTCCCGATCCAGGAAACCCTGTAGTGCTTCCTGGCTGGTCTCAACGATTCGCAGCATGGATTACTTTGGCATCGCAATCACGCGATCCGAAGACGACGCAGCTCTGGCCGCGTCCAGCTAACTCCCCCGCGATACACGGCCCGCCGATGGCAGCCAGCTTTACCTGGTCCCGGTATCCGCCGGTAGCTCTCTGCTCAGCACGTCCGGCAAGATGATGAGATCGCCGTTCTCCGCAACCTCCAACCCCTTCGTCACCGCGATGATTAACTGCCCCGGCTGCACATAGGGACCAATCGTCTGGCCGATCCAATGTGCCCCCAGGGAGTTCACGCCGCTGACGATGATGTCCACGTCATTCAATGCCTGGGCGATTTCCTCTACTTTACAACGCGGCGATTATATCGTGGAAATCGTGAAAGGGGATAAAGGGGTGTCCCATAGCCTGGAGCTGCTCTCGGAGGCGCGCTTTAGCAAAGATGAGGTCTGCTTCCATGGCGCCGTAGCGATCTTCAACACTGTTGCCGATAAAGATTACCCGTGTCCCGTCCCTTTTGAAACTCAGCACTACGTCCCTCTTGCAGGTTCCGCAGACTCCACCGCAAGGCTCGCAATCTTCGTTACGCCAGGGATAGGACATCTGAAACCCTGTTCCATCGAAGGTTACCACACTGGTGAAGATAGAGATGGGCGTTAAACCATAACGATCTAGAATGCGCTCGATATACCATAGGAATCCATCGCTAACGATATGGAAATCGTAACCCATCTCCCGACAGAAGCGTAGAAATGGAGGGAAGGTGGGATAAATGGATACGCTATCAAAATAGCGGTTGAACTCGCTCGGCGTAGCTTGCATAAGGGAAAATAACCTGTGTAGCACCTCTGGGGTGTTGACTTCTCCCTCATCCCACTGGGCGATCAATTGATGGTATTCAGGGCCACCATGATATACTAGCAGTTCTTCAGGCACTTCATTGGGAATAATAGTGCCATCGAAATCGCAAAGGATGGTTGTTTTCATAAGTAGCTCCTCACTCCTTCTCCGCCTTATAGCCTCGCGGCAACTTGAAAATAAACCTGGCTCCCTTGCCCGGCTCGCTCTGCACCCAGATTTTTCCACCATGGGCCTCGACCACTTCCTTGCAGAGATAGAGGCCCAGCCCTGCTCCCTCGGTGCGGCGGGTGAGGGGGCTCTCCGCCCGATAAAAGCGCTCGAAGATACGCTCCTGTTCCGACCTGGGGATGCCGATGCCCTCGTCGGCCACGTAGACGTAGACCCAATCGTCATCGGCCCAGGCCCCCGTGCGAATCAGCCCGCCCCGGGGCGAGTATTTGATGGCATTGGAGAGCAGGTTGGTCAGCACTTGCCGCAACCGCTCGGTGTCGCCCCGCACCGCCGGGAAATCAGGGGGGAAGTCCAGGGTGAACATGTGCTCGCTCGACTGAGTTCGGAATTCCTCCATCACCTTTTTGGCCAGCTTGGCTACCTGCAGGTAGCCAAGCTCTAGCTTGAAGGCACTGGCCTGCAGGCGCGAGGCGTCCAGGAGATTGTCTATGAGCTTGTTCAGGCGGTCGCTTTCCTCGGCTATCACGGCCAGGCCCTGCCTCAGCGTATCCGTGTCCCACTGGGCATCCTCGCGGCGCAGGGTGTCGGCATAGCCCTTGATTATGGAGACGGGGCTCTTCAGCTCGTGGGAGATGACCGAGACGAAGGTGGACTTCATCTCCTCGGCCTCGCGGAAGCGGGTGATGTCCCGCACGTTGGCGATGATGCTCACCAGGCTGCCTTCCCTATCGTAGAGGGGCGAGTAGGTGATGCCCACGGTGATGACTGAGCCGTCAGGGCATTTGATGTCGCCTTCTACGTAGAGGTGTTCTTCTGGCTCGGGTTGCACCAGGGGGCAGGTGGCTTCGCATATATCCTGTCCCCGGCGATCCTTCAGGACCAGCACACGGGAGCATGGTTGCCCCAGGGCTTCCTCGGCGACCCAGCCCGTCATCTCCTCCAGGGCAAGGTTGAAGACCCGAATGCGGCGCTGGGTGTCCAGGATCATCACTCCGTCTGCGCTGTTCTGGATGATAGCAGCCAGGCGGCGTTCCTCGTGCGCCAATTGCTGGTAGAGGCGGGCGTTGTGGACAGCGATGGCCGCCTGGTCGGCGAAGCTGGCCAGCACCTGGCGGTCATTGGCAGAGAAGGCGCCGCCTCGGGAGCGGAAGATGTAGATCACGCCGATGAGGTTGCTCTCCATGATCAGGGGCAGGGCCACCACCTGGCGCAGGCCCAGTCCGATGGCTGGTACCACCAGGCTCAGCTTCATCTGCAGGTTAGGGATCGTCCAACGGCGGTGTCCTGAGGCCGCTTCGCTTAGCGTCGAAGGGATGAGATATTCGCGTTCGGCGTTGGCGGGGATGTCGGTCAGCAGAGGCGTGAAAAAGTGTAGGATGTCCGGTGGCAGGCCATAGCTTGCCTGCACGCGGAGGCTGCCATCCTCTTGGACCAAGGCGATGAGACCAGCCTGCCCCTGCAGCATCTCCGCGGCGTTCTCCAGGATCAGGCGCAACACCGAAGGCAGGTTCAGCCGCGAGGTCATGGCTCGGCTTATTTGCAGAAGATATTCGCGCTGGCGCAGTTGGTAGTCTATCATGGTCACTCCACTAAGCGTCCAGGTGCCAGGCACTTACATGGTCGCTTTGGTCTGAAGGTCATGTTCTGAATGTTTGCGTCTTCCTCTGGGCGATTTCTCAGAAGTGCCTGGCACCTATTCTAGCACAACTTGCCCATAACCGCAATTTGCGCCGTCGTGGACTGCCAATTGACAGTACCATTAAATTTCGGGTGGCGTATGAAGTCCGCACTCACAAGCGCTATTTCGATTTCCTGCCAGTGTTGGCGATGATGCGTACATTTTCACTTTATATCATGCGATTTACTTTACTATAATATAATAGTCGGAAGTTTCAGCGTGATATTGGTGATATTTGGTGTTTTAAGCCCATTTCTTAAGGTTTCTTCTGTAAATCAAACTTTTCATCCCCTATTCATCAAGCTGTCCTTTCGGGCTCAAGCGGGGTTGGAAGAAAAACAAGGCCACCAACGTTTGAATGTTGATGACCTTCTGACTTGTTAATCGTTAACTCATCACTCGTTGACTCGCTAGAGCCCAACCTCTTTCTCGACCTCGGTTAAGGCCTCCTCGAAGATGGCCAGACCTTCGTCCGCGATGTCCTGGGATATGTTTAGGGCCGGCATGAAGCGCATGGTATTGGGGCCACAGCCCAGGAGGAGCAGACCCTTCTCGAAGGCACGCTGGACGACCTGGTTGCGTATCTCCGGTGCTGGTTCCCTGGTCGCCTTGTCCTTCACCAGCTCGATACCGATCATCAAGCCTTTGCCCCTCACGTCGCCCATACTGAGGTGATCCTCTGCCATCTCGTTCAGACGATCCATCATCCGCTGGCCCATGAGGGCTGCGTTCTCCATGAAGCCACCCTCTACCAGCTTGATGGTCGCCAGTGCGGCGGCAGAGCAGACGGGATTCCCTCCAAAGGTGTTTCCGTGAGCGCCAGGCGGCCAGATCATCAGGCTCTTGCGCGCCACCATCGCCCCGATGGGCATGCCGGAGGCGATGCCCTTGGCCAGGGTCACGATGTCTGGCTCCACACCCCAGTGCTCCATGGCGAACATCTTGCCGGTGCGCCCGAAACCTGTCTGTACCTCGTCGGCAATGTATAGGATGCCGTACTTCTCCATCAGTGCTTTGAGCCGGCCATGCCACTCCGGGGGTGGCACCACGTAGCCGCCCTCGCCCTGGATGGGTTCGACGAAGATGGCCGCCACTTCCTCGGCTGGGACAAAGTGGCGGAAGAGGGTTTTCTCGATGTAGTCTACGCAGTGGATGTCGCAGGACGGATACTCCAGGTTGAAGGGGCAGCGGTAACAGTAGGCGTAGGGCACATGAGTCACCCCTGGCACCAGAGGCGCGAAGCCCTTGCGCTGCACGTACTTCGATGCGGTCAGAGATAGTGCCCCCATGGTGCGGCCGTGGAAAGCGCCAATGAAAGCCAGCGTGCGGGGGCGCCCCGTGTAGTAGCGGGCCAGCTTGAAAGCTGCTTCCACTGATTCGGCGCCTGAGTTGGTGAAGAAGACCTGGGTTTCCTCTTCGATGGGGACCAGGGAATTGAGCTTCTCGGCTAACTTGATCTGGACGGGATAGTAGAAGTCTGTCCCGGACATGTGGATGAACTTCTCGGCTTGCTCCTGGATGGCCTTGACCACCGTGGGGTGGGCGTGGCCCGTGGCCGTGACTGCGATGCCGGCATTGAAATCAATGAAGCGGTTGCCGTCCACATCCCAGACCTCTGAGCCTGTGCCGTGGTCCATCACAAAGGGGTAGGATCGGGTGTAAGAAGGAGAGATGGCGGCCGTATCCTTCTCCACCCAAGTCTTGGCCTTGGGGCCGGGTAGTTGCGATTTGTTGACCATGTTGATTCTATATCCTCCTTGATATAGTAGTATGGGATATTGACACCTCATCACCCGCCGGCGATGAGGTGAATGACCTTTACCTCGGCGTTGTCCTCAATCGTCGTTGTTCCATACTCGCTCTTGGGAACCACCTTGCCGTTCACCGAGACGATGATCATCGGGAAGGTGAAATTGAGAACCTCCAGGATGGAGTTCACCGTCATTCCCTCTTTCCATTCAACGTCGAACTTGTTATTGACTCGTATCATCTTTCTAATGGTAAATTGGTAGTTAGTAGATTCGTGAGCTGGTGCCGACTCCCAGAGTCTACCAATTTACCAGTTACCCTATCCACCCGTCACCAACTCGACCACGTCGGGGAAGTCAATGCCCAGCCGCTTGAGAGTTTCCGGCGTGGGGATGCCGTTGGGCGTCCAGCCACGGCGTTTGTAGACGGCGTCTATCAGCAACTCGTACTGCTCCTCGCGGTGTGCTCGCAGGGCTGCCATCTTTTCCTCGGTGGTCTTGCCTTCGGGAGCGAGTCCCAGCTCCTTGAGCTGCTTGTCGTATCGCTCCGCGCGCGATTCATACTCCTCGATCGTCACCGGCCCCATGGAGCGATAGGGGATGGCATCGTGCTCGCGGACGCCAAAGCCCATCTTCAAGTTGAAGACACGCTGGAAGTTGTACACCTGCTCGGACATGGTGATGAGGTCTTCCTTGGTCACTTCGCGTCCGGTCACGCCGGCGAAGAGCTCCACGTAGTTCTGCACGTGCTCCGGTATCTTGGATGGCTCATCTGTCTCCGCGTTGTCCGGCGGCGATATGTCGTTCCAGGGCAGCTTGCACAGTCCGCACAGCCCGAACCAGGTGCGCCACATGGGGAAGTAGTGCAGGGCCTCAGCCTTGTCCTCGAAGGTGGGGATTTGGTTGTTGACCATGTCCATGAAGATCAGCCAGGCCTCGTCGTGCTGAGGCCCTTTGCTGGCCAAGCCGTAGCCGCCCTGCTGAGCCAGCGATTCCTTGGTCACGTACTCCGAGTACTCTAGCCCCTTAGCCTCCATGCCGATGTCCTGCATAAACTGGGGATCGCCGCCTGTAAGCGAAGCGACCTCCTCAGCGAAGATTTGCTTCATGCGGCGGATGCCCTGCCCGGCGATGGCTCCGAACCCTTCGCCCCGTCCCATCTGGTGCAACAGCTCAATGGCGGCGTCGGCGTTGCCGAAGTTCAGCTCCAGTCCGCCGGTGATCTCCTGGTTGAGGATACCGGCTTCGTAACATTCCATCACGAAGGCGGTCGAAGTGCCGAAGGAGATGGTGTCCAAGCCGTATGTGTCGCAGTAGAAGTTGATCTCCAGGAGCGCGTCGGGGTCGAAGATGCCGCAGTTGGAGCCACAGCCAGCGATGGTCTCGTACTCCGGGCCATCAACGATCACCACCTGGTCTTTGTATGGCCCCGTTCTGACCGTGTATCCATCCACGGCGTGGGAGCAGCTCATGGTGCAGCCAAGCCAGCAGCCGTCGGGTAGGCCCTGGGTAAACTTGCTCTCCCACACTTCCCTCGACAGCCGTTCAGCCTCCGGGTGCGCGCCGAACTTGAAGTTGCGCACTGGCAACAGGTCGTAGTCGTTCATGATGGTGACCAGGTAAGCCGTGCCCGTGTTGCGCATTTTGTTCTGCACCGCATCGTAATCGCGGATCTCCTGGTTGATCCTGGAGCCTACCTTGGTAATGCGCTTCCTGTCTGCGGGGTTGTTGGCAACCGATTTCCCGCCGCTGTACTTCACCACCAGGGCCTTGATCCTCTTGTCCCTGAGGACCGTGCCGATGCCGCCCCGTCCGGCCTGCTTGAAGCGCACGCTCTTGCGGCGCACATCGTACCAACTGAAGTTGAGGCAGCCGATGAGGGCGTGCTCGGCGCCGCTGCCCGCCGAAACGGTCGAGATGTCGCGCTTCTCCCTTTCGGTTTCGGCGAACATCTCCATCATCTGCTCGCCGATGAGGTGGGTGTCTACGGCCTCTTCTGGCGCCTCCTCGATGGTCACCTTCCCTTCGTTCCCGTCAATGAAGACGATCACGTCTTTGTCGGCCTTGCCCTGGATCTCGAGGGCATCCCATCCCGCGAACTTGAGCAACGGGCCGAAGTGGCCTCCCACGTTGCTGTCTATCACCGAGTGGGTCGTAGGGGAAAGGCTCACCACCAGGGATTTGCCAGAGCCGGGGTATTGGGTGGTCCCGCCGATAGGGCCGGAAGCGATGACGATCTCGTTCTCTGGGTCGTTCCATTTCGTGTCGCCCGTGACCCCATTCCAAAGCAGCCAAAGGCCAAAGCCTTTGCCTCCAGTGAAGGTGTCTTTCATCTGCTGGGACACCGGCTTGCTGGCGATGACGTTGTCAGAGAGGTTGACGTAGAGAGTTCGGTTGGTATAACCCCTCTCCACTTCACCCAACTCGTAGTTGAACTCGGACAGCACCTTGTGGGCTTGCTTCATCTTCTGGATGTCTTTTGTGCTCATATCACAGCCTCCATTTTTTGTGTTGAAAGAGTCTTGCTCAGGCTTGATTGGCTGATAGGCGTTCAGTAATATATCGGATCACTTCACCTATGGTCGGATGTTCCGATGGTTGAATGTTCTCTTTGCTGCCCACGTGACAGTGATGGGGATAGGTTGCCACTGAGGGCCAGTGGGCGGCGTTGTCCCAGCGCCAAATGATCCGATTGTCAGCGGTTTGCCAGTGATAGGAATACTTATCAAAGTCTGGAGTGATAGTCTCCCGAATGTAAAGCACAGAGTCGTCGGTTAGCCGAGCTTTGAGATACAGGACTTGCAGCTCAGGCTCATCAACCCGGTTTATGACCTCCACCTCACTGACAAAAGGCGCGCGGGCTAACTCGACGATGATTTCGTCCACGCTCGCAACTCCTGGTAACGCTTATGCCATTTCTCTGCTGCCAAGTGGAGTCCCTGCCAGACTACATAATCATCCCATTGCTCAAGGTCTTCTGTCTCACTAGATAGAACTCGCTGCTCAAAAGTGTCGAAGGGTAGGCTGTACTTGCGCTCGTAGATCTCTGCCTGTCGTGCATACTCCTGCATCTTGCGCAAGGCCAAAGCCGTTGACCAGTCGAGAATGATGGCCTCTTCGCTGGTTTCTTCCAATACCCATTGCGGGACTTTGAGACTCATATTTGCCCTCCCGTCTCACTATTGTGCTGCTGCTCCGCTTCTATCCGGAGGCAGCGGTCTAAAGGATAGTACAACTGAGGGAAAAAGTCAACTCTGAGGGATGTTCTGCGTCTCCGGCAGCAGCGCCTGGTAGAAGGGCTTGCTGGTGAAGTGGCGCAGCTTGCCCTCGCTGTGGCCGGTGCCGCCGTAGCGCAGGGCCGGGTCATCGGGTTTGGGGCGTTGGGTGGTGAAGTCAGCCCAGAGCGATCCCTGGAAGCTGACAGATGCTTCGGTCATATGTGTGCCTCAACAAGGAGTTCGTCTCACGGTCTAACTCGTGTGATCAATTCAATGGTCTTGCCATCAAAGCTCCGCGATCCGCTCAAGTCACGCTCCAAAATGCGTGGCTCACGAATACAATGCTTGGGATCGTAGATGAAGTTGATCAATGTTTTGCAGGCGGGATGAATATGATAGGATTCTATGTCCTCCTTTAATTGGCGTGCTATTTTTTTCGCCTCCTTCTCCTCTCCAATGTGCTTGATTTCGATAGCAATACGCCCTTGGCGTGATACGAAGTCGATCTCCTTGAATGATCCAGCGTGTTTGATAGTCGTGTCTTCTGGCTCAAGATCAGGCAGCGCGGGGAGAAGCATTGCGTAGAACAGATCTTGAACATCATACTCGTCTTCTACAGTGTAAGGCTTCTTGCCTTTCCTGCGATCGTAAGCGAGACGACGTGATGCTTGATCAAAGACCTCTATCACATCAAGTGCTGCTTGGACAGCATGCCGCCTTCTACTGCGTCTGCTACTTGATCCAAATGCTGCATACAAGAAAGCCGAATCGAGCGCGCCAGTTAATCCGACTGCTACCTTCCCGATACTTACCACCCGCTCCAAGTCCTCACGCAACTCCTCCAGACGCTCAAACTCGCCTCTGCTAATACCCGGCATAAAAACGTCGTAGTTAGTGACTGCCCAAAGTGTAGCAGCACGGTCACGTGCTGAAAACCCCGTACTGCGGCGGTTAAGATAGCGGGCAAAGTCCATAGCTACTTGGGTGTAGTCACCCCCGTTCGCGAGAAGACGCTGCGTCCAGCAGGCGAGAACGTAGATCCACGGAGAAACGTCCTCCCTTTCGCGAAAAGCGTCTGCTATCTTCCATAGGTCCTGACGATATTCATCACAGCGCTCAACAACACCAACTCCAGCAGCTATGCCGACAAGGAGCCGGGGCTCGGTGTAGACTGTCTCTAATGGTGGGAGTGGTTGACGACGCAACTCTAGCACACAGATCTCTGGGAACGCTCCCTTATGCTCCGCTTCTGACCAACCAAGAAAGAGGCGAACTCCTAAAACGGCAGCATCGTGGGGACGTAGTCGTCCCTCCCCGATTTCGAAGCGTTTTTCTTGTAACCCGTTGACTTCCGTGACAAGTGGAGTCCGACCTAGATCGTGGAAAGCGTAGGTAAGTGCCAAACAAGCGAGATGAGCATCGAGATCATCATCCTGAATTCTCTCCGACAGCAGTCCTATAAGGTGTGTCCGAACTTCGTTGTTCTGCCAAGCGCTCCTGTGCTCCATAGTGTTTCCCCACTTAGATAAACCACAATCGGCGCTTCAGCTTCTGCTGAATCAGTTGTACTGTCCACTGTTGGACTGCCCTTAAATGACCAGTGAGGTCAGCGAGGAACTCCGAGTAGAGAATCGTGACAGGTTTGATGCCAGGGGTAAGACTCCGTGCACTCATAAAGGATAACTCAAAGAGTTGCTGAGCCAAATAGTCGATATCGCGAAATGTGCTGGAGCCGTCCAGGGTCATTCGGATCGGGGTTGGATAGCCATAGCCTAGGTACTGCTGTGGCCCGATAAAAGTGATCAAACGTTCACGTGGCCCCAACCGTGCTACAGTGCCTCGCCGTGGCAACAGTGCTGAATTGGTGTTAAGATACCTCTGAACTCCATATCCTTCCCAGTGACCCTTGCACTCCCGATCAAAGACATGAAAGTGGTGATCTTCATTGACGTGAATCAGGGCATATTCAATCTCATAGCGGGTTAGTTTCCCGATGGCGTTTTGAATAGCGTTAATCTCGTGCTTACCCGTCCTCTTATAGATGTGAAAAACGAGTCGTAATTCGCCTCCATCTGGTATCTGTTCAAATTCCGTCACTTGTGTAACTGTGCGACGGACAGTTTCCTCGAGGTGTACTACGTAACCATCCAGGTCACAATAGGGAGTACAGTCATTGTAGATGTACTCGCCATTAGCGCGGAATACTGTACTGAAACCAATGGTTTGTTCACCAGTACCAAAACGACTTGCTTTGAGCATTGCGCGCCCGATTCCGAATACAAGTTCCGTTGGTCCTCCCCCAGATGTCCGTAGCACGTATGGGGTACCACCCATTTTTGCATAGCAGGCGAGTGCTATGTTGTTCAGTCGGTACTGGAGTGTAGTGTCACCTACTCTTAGCGTCTCGACCTTTATAGTTTGAGTCGGAATAGCAGGACTGCTTTGAAGTAAGAACCCCTTGCACTGGTAATAGGGATTCTCGCTGTCCGGCAACTGCTCGAAGTCATCACGAATCACAACTATAACAAGATCATAGCTTGCGTTTTCACGACCAATGTCGATGAGTGCTTGATGAATAGCATCGCCGTAGCTCTTCATTGGTGCTGCACGAATCGCAGGAAAATAGCGCTCGTCAAACTGCAGGTGCGGGAGCCGGTACATTTGCCTCAGGCCGGTGAAGATCTGCTTTTTCTTTGGAATCTTGACACCTTCGCGAAGCTTTTTCATGGTACGTTGGATTACACCTTTGTGTTCCTCCGGCGACACAACAAGGATACGATGTTTCTGGTCTCGAGTTCGCTCCTGAGAGTAAGGGCCATATAGTTTTAGTCCCGTATCAGGCCGACGACTTGTCTTGTCACCAGCGGGGTCGAAGCTATACAACGGTCGCTGAAAAAACTGTACTCGAAAAGTATCAGTCGACTTTGTAGCTGCCTGCATGTCACCAAGACTCGCCGTGAGATCAGGTAGCAGTAAGAGTGGTTCAACTAGGTCGGGTTGCTTGGGTTTCATGAGACGTTCACGGACAAGCGCCTTGATGAGTCGGTGCTTCTCTTTTGGCGAGATGAGCTTCCTAAATCGCGCTGCCAAATCCTGCTTGCCACGCGCAAAGCCTTGCTGATACCTTGCTTCAAGATACTCATAGAGGTACTCGCGTCTCGGTTCCGGCACGATGCTCGAGCTTCGAACTCGGTGAAGACTCCGATCCCTCAGATCATCGAGTTCAACCCAATCACCCTTAACCTGTGCGATTTTTCCAATCGTTAGTCCTGCGAGATTAGGATACACCTGTGCCTCTGGTGTTCCTGAAAGCAGTTTGACATAGACATCGCGATTGCCCAATCCTATACCGGCAGCTAACCATTCCGCCACAGGGACTTCAAGACGTGAAGCATACAGAACATCCACCACAATGCCAATGACGATCTCCTCATTGACGGATGCAGTAAAGAACGCATCTACAATCACCTTTGGATAAATGCCAATCGGTTCTTGGATTGCGTTACTGAGCGGTTCTATTCTATCGAGGAGGTTGCCTTTGGAGAAATTCACGAATTCTCGGTAACGCCGTCGCTGAAGTCCTAGCTGCCTGACTCGGTCCTCTACTGCGTCTTGAAGCAGTCGCTCAAAGAGAAAAGGATTCTCGCCGAGCCGCACGGTCACCTCAGTGAAACCGTTGGGGGCCTCCTCGATCACCTCATGTGCCGACCACAAGTACAGCCGGCTTGAATCTGTTCGGTCAGACCAAACTACATAGCTTGGATAGCGATTGCGAAGGGATTCCCGGAAAGCCTCGTCTCTGCGACGCCCAGCGACTATTGTTGCTGTTCGTGATGAAAGCTCTGCGGGGAAGAAGTTTATGACGTTCTTGCTCATGACTCACCTTCCACTTCTGTGGCAATGGGCATCACCCCAAACCACTCCTCATCCAACATGTCTATAATATTCACTGCCTTCGGACACTGTTGGAACCACTGAAACCACTGACAAACACTGAACACGCTGAGTCAGTGCCCTCATGCCCCGCAGCGTTTCAGTGATTCTCCAATTGCTCACGGATGAAGTCACGGATGTGCTCTGCCCTGGCCAGCGCATCGCGGGCGTCGTCACGTGTGCAATCGAAGGGGTACCCTGGATATCGTACCTCCACGGAATAGGGGTTGAGCATGCGACAGTCCACTTCCAATTCTCCAAAGGCGTCGTCCTTGCCTCGACAGGCGTTGAGGATCTCCAGCAGGTCGTGTACCTTCCGGAACGGTACTCCCCGCCACGCCAGGTATCCCTTGAGATACTTCTCCGCCCCCTGCTGAGCCAGGAAGCAGATGGTCTCCGGCGGTCCTGGGATGCCTGCCAGCAGGGTGGCTGATGTCAAGTCGGTGTCCGCTTTGCCGAACCACTCACGAGCTGGTTCCTGTTCATTCGCGTTCATAGAGAACCCTCCCCTCCTGCATGACCTCATGGATGAAAAAGTCTCCCAATGCCAGCCGCCGGCTTAGTTCTTTGGGTGTGTATACCAGGGGATCAAGTGCCAGGTAATGGTCCGGCGAGTAGACCAACTCGTATACCTCTCGCATGCGATCCAGAGGGCGCTTGCTGGTCTCCTTGACGATGAGCAAGTCTATGTCGGAATCTTCGCTGAAATCGCCCCGGCCGCAGGAGCCAAACAGGATGACCTTGTCCGGGGCATAATGCTCTTGTAGTATGGTGACAACCCGCGCGATTTCGCGCTGGTATTGCTCTCGCAAAGATGCTGGGTTATCAGCTTCTTTCCCACTATCAGGCTTTTCTTGTTCTATCATTGCAAACCACTCCTCATGTTACGCCAATAACGCAGCATCGGCCGGCCAGGCAACTCGGCTACGTCAAACAGTTGCGGTTGGCAGATTGGGTGTCAGCCATGATGTGACTCTTTCCCGAGGTACATCACCTGTACTCTATTATACTCTGCCACGACCAGTCTGGCAACCTCACTTTGCCGCAACGGATAGCAGCGGATAAGTGGATATGGCGTGCTATCATCCGATTATCCGCTGTTTGTCCGTTGCCGTAACCCCGCAAACAAGTCCGTCTCCACCCCCTCCGGCCAGCCAACGGTCGAGTGGGCCAGAATGAAGTGCTCAGTCTGAAACCAGGGTTGGCGTTTCACTTCGTCGGGCGTGTCGGCGAAGGGGCTGTGGCGGCCTACCTGGGTAGTATGACACTGGATGCTACATAGTTTCGTTTCCGCGTAATCGCTCACGTCAATGACGGTAGTGATCTCGTCGCGGCGCTGCCCGACAAAATAGAAGGGGACGCCGTCCATCGTCACCGCTGCAGGTTTATCGCCTTCTGACATGGCGGCGACCTGTTCTTGGGGAAGGGCGCGGAAGTAGACTTTGCTCACCCTATGCGGTTGACAGGAGTCGGCCAGTCGGTCGGGGAAGCAATCGGGGTCGGCAGCGAGGTCAACGGCGATGGTGGCCCAACGATGTACGGCGATGTGGTCGTAGTGCCCGTAGATGCCGTTCGGCCCGAAGGTGATGAGTACCTGTGGCCTGAGTTCGCGGATGATGCGCACCAGCTTGCCCACGGCCTGGCCCTGGTGTACGATGGGCAGTTGCCCGTCCACGTAATCCAGGAAGCGCGGGGGATGGATGCCGTAGATCTGGCAGGCGCAACGGAGTTCCTGCTCGCGCACGTAAGGCAGATTGGCGGTGGTGGCAAGATCGGGTTCGGCGATCTGCCCGGCCTCGCCGCGGGTGGCCGTCACCAGGTACACGTCGTTGCCTTCGGCGGCGTATTTGGCCAGCGTGCCGCCCGTGCCAAAGGCTTCGTCATCTGGGTGGGCGAAAATGGCCATCAATGTCAATTTGCTCAACTTCATCGGTTGATCAGTCCTCTGGAGGCCACCAACCAGCGCTGGCCCACAGCCGCCGGGCGACGGCCTCTAAACCGCAGTAGCACGGCGGCACGGGCTTTGCGCAACATCACGCGGTCTGCCTCTTGCTGGAGTTGGTCTAACTTTCGTCGTTCCTGTTCAGTCAGCGTGCCGGCTTGGTTCTTGCGAAGCAGGCGGTCAAGCTCGCGCTGCTGTGCGGCCAGCACCTTGCTCAACATAACCTGCTCAAGCGATTTGTCATCTAGGTTCTCCAATTCAACCAAAGCCTCTACCAACTCCGGAGGCAGCCCGTCAAGCGATGGAAGCGAAACCTGGAGGGCACTCACCAACAGATCTTCTAACCGACGGTCGGTTGCTTCGGCCATGCGCTTGGCCGGCAGGTAGATCGTATGGGGTAGCTCCAAAGTCACTGTTTGTGCCATTTCCCTTTCACTCCTTTGAAATGCGAAAGCTGTTTGCCTGGATGTTGATTGTAGCTCAGATGTGGGATGCGGTCAAGTTCTCACCCCAGATTCTGTCTACACTTGTTTCCTCATTTCCCGCTGCCGCAACGGATGGAAGCAGATAAACGGATACACCCGTGCTCCCATCCGTTTATCCGCTGTCTATCCGTTGCAGCATCGCCCGCCGCACCCTGTCCAGCGCCCGGTTCACCAGCCAGGCCGTGGCCCGCTCGGTGTGCCCCCCGTATTGGTAGGTCCGGACGGTCACCTTCTGGCCCGTGTCCAGGGCAATGTACATGGGCTGCCGCTCTGCTGGGTCTTCGGCCATGGGCGCTCGCACCCATACCGCCAGACAGAGGTCCACCTCCAGAAAGGTGCGTCCCTCCCGCGCCGCTGCCCGGGCTGCCTTGACTGAGAAATCGCCCGCCTTCTTGAACTGAGGCCGAGGCAGATCCAAAAGGCCGATGGCCTCCTCCACTGTGTCAACGACCAGGCAGTTCCCCAGCACGGCGGGACCATCTGGTGCGTCAAAGATGCGGCGACTGACGATGCCGTCCACTCCACACTCCACGGTGCCCAGGGTCAACTCCCGTTCGGCCAGCATCCGGACCACTATTTCCTCAACCGTCTCCTCACCCACGCCGTAGATCACCTTCCCTAGTCGCTCGCGCACTCTCCCCTCCATCTCTGCGATGAGGCGATCCGCCTCCTCCTCACTGGCCGCCTTGGCCACGATGCGCACATCGGTCTGGCCTGGGTGAGCGGCCAGCCCCACGGTGGGGTTGGCGCTCGCCATCAGGTCGCCGATGCGCGAGTCCACCTGTGACTCCCCAATGCTCACCGTGCGCAGCACTCGCGCCTTGATCACCTCCTGGCGGCCCAGCTTGTTCTTGAGATAGGGAATCACCTCGTGCTCCATCAGATGCTTCATCTCGTGGGGCACGCCGGGCAGCACGATCACGTCGCCCCGTTGGTCCTGAACGATGAAGATGGGCGCGGTGCCCACCGGGTTCTCGATGGCGATGGCATCTTTGGGCTTGAAGGCCTGGCGGCGGTTGTTCTCGCTCATGGGATGGCCCCAGCCGCGAAAGCGCTCCTCGATCCAGTCCAGCATCTCCTCGTCCAGCACCAGCTCCCGCCTCGTGGCCCACGCTACGGCCTGGCGGGTGACGTCGTCCACCGTGGGGCCCAGACCGCCGGTGCAGAGTACCACATCGGCGCTCTCCAAAGCCTCCTCGATGCAGTCAGCGATGCGCCCCTCGTTGTCTCCTACCGTCACGCGATGGTACAGGTCAACGCCAATCTCGGCCAGCCGTCGGGAGATGTAGGCCGCGTTGGTATCCACGATGGCGCCCAGCAGTAGCTCTGTTCCAATGGAAATGATCTCTGCTTGCATGGGTCACTCCTTCATCTCCATCGCGTTAGTCTTCCATATCCTCAAAGAGATCTCCCAACTCCCTTTCCCATACTTCGCCAAGGGGCATGAAGGACATCTCAGCAAAGTCTCTGACCAAACTCTCCACATATTCTCTTACTTCAAGTTGTGGCATCGCTCTTTCCAGCTCGTCAATCTTGTAATCCATTGATGAAATGAGTTCATCGCTTTGCCTCCTGAGGCCTGACAGATCAATCCCCAGGTCGAACATGTGGTTCAACCTTCTCGTGAGGTCATACCATGCCTTGAAATCTGTTTCTATCCTCATGCCTTGGAGGTGTCTGGAGAGTTCCGAGAATTCGTAGGCTGGAACAAATGCATAGAAGACGAGAAACTCTACGCCACCTTGTTCTGCTCTGTCAACGAGGTACGTGCCAATGGTTGTCCCGCCCTCATAGTTGGAGAACTTGACCGCGTATTCGGTAAGCTCATCTTTCATCCCTGGAAGACTATAGACGCAAGATATTTGCCTATCCTTGTCATACGGCATCGCGCCATACACTCCGCCAATTGCAGCTACTCTTCTCACGCCCAATTCCCTCACGGCATGAAAGAAGGCCGCGGCATACAGCTCCGCGTTCAGATGAGGCTCTTCTCCCAGGAAAACGACAAGGCCCTTTCTATCATCGCCCGAATAGAAGAACTCGTTCTTCCTGATTCTCAATTCTTGCCTATACCCTTCGTCAAGTCTTATCTCTGGTCTTAAGAAATGGTGAGTGCCAGGGATTTGGAACAGGTAGAATCCATCAGACTTGATCGTACCGATTCTTCTCGCGCCGGTTTGTTCTATGAGGTATTGAGGCAAGCCCGATGAAATAGCGCCGGCGTCTGCCCATTGGTGCCAGCCAGCTATCATGTATATCTCGTCAGCAGTGGGTTTTTCCCAGAGTTCGACCAAATCGTTCATGTGGTTCACCTCCAATTTTGCTTGTTAATAAGAATCCAGCCCCCTGGGTTTCTCCAGGCGAAGCTGAAGTAGCTCAACACTACCCCATTCTACCCGCTCGCTGGTCAATCTCCTGCAACAACTCCCACACGAAGGTCTCGGTGTGCTCGACCACTTCAGGATCCAGGTTGTCCACCACGTCGGTGGGCCGGTGCCATTCCGGCAGCACCCCGCCGCGCTGGTGGCCGCCCAGGGTCAGTACCCGGAACCCCTGCTTGCTGCCGATGGCGCCCTCAGTGTAGGCGCCGCGGAAGGTATAGGCGTGAGCGTCCAGCTCCGGATGCCGCGAGGCGACGCGGTCGGCCAGCGCTAGCAGGTCGGGGTCGCTGTGGGAGGTGAGCAGAAACGTCTCGTGCCGCAAATAGCCCAGACTCGCGCCAGCGCCGCCTACGCTGTCCAAGGTGATCCAGGCGACGCGCCCCAGGTCGTCGCGATGAGCCTGGGCAAAGGCGTCGGCCCCGTAGCAGCCGACCTCCTCGCAGCCAGAGAGCACTGCCCACACACCGGTGTGCGCCAGCGGCTCCTCTTTGAGGCGCTCTGCCACGCGAAGCACGACCCCCGCACCGCTGGCGTTGTCGTTGGCCCCCGCGGTGTAGGGGGTCAAGTCGGCCTGGAGGGTGAGCACGAAAACGCCCAGGAGGACTAGGGCGAAGGGCAGGGAGATAAGCCGCCACAGCCACACAGAGGTAGCAATCTCGACGGCAAACAGAACCATCAGAATCACGCTGGAGATCAGCCCCACGGGAACGAGCACGCTAAACAGCTTGACCCACCTGTCGGTGGAGAAGGCCAGGGGTGTGCGATGGGTGTCCAGATGGCCCAGCAACACCACCTGTTCCCGTGTCTCACCACTGGGCTCAAGCCGTACCCACACGTTCTGACTGCGTCCTTTGGGCAGCAGCCATCGCAAGGGGTTGGGCCGGAAGGCCAGTTCCAACAGCACCGACGCCAGGGCCAGCACCGTCAGCACCAGGGCGGCGATTGCTCCCCAGCGTCCCCCAATCCAGAACAACAACTCACTCACCAGCATGAGGCCGGAAAACAGCGCGTATGGATACCAGGCAGAGCGGGCGCTGGTGAAGGATTCGGTCACGGGCTCCAGATCAGCATCCCGCAGCACCTGGTCAGCATAGCGGGCCGCCTCTGCTTCCTGGGGCGTGGTCGAGCCCCGGGGCCCTATGGTCTCAGCCAGATAGCGGATGTGGTTCATAGCAGTCATTGCGCCTCCTTGCTAGCCCGACACCCCAAGCCACAATTGATAGAGCCCAAAACATGCCAGGGCAACGACTGACATTCCCAGCATGGCGCGGTTCACCTTCGGCCCAAGGTGTCTGGCCGTACCGAAAAGTATGATGATGCCGGCCAAAGTGAGAATCATGGCCACGTAGAAGCCAACCAGAAAAGCGATCCCGTTAGCCGGCGCTTGACGCCAACCTGCCAGCAAGATGGGGCCAGTGACCAGGCTCCAGTAGATGTACGGACCAGGGCTCAACACATTCATTATCGCTGCTCTAAGCAGGCTCTGCTGGCTGGATGGGATGGCCGCCACACCCTCTGTGCTGAAGTTGCGCCATTCAATGAACGCGTTCACTGCCAGGTAGAGGACAAAAAGCCCGCTGGCGACGTAAAGGAACCGTTGCATCCACTCTGGTACCTGGCTCAATACCAGAAAGACCAGGGCGATGATGGGGCCGTCGCTGATCAGAGGGGCAAAGGCTGCCGGCAGGGTGTTTCGCCACCCATTATTCAGTGTCTGCGCTATGATGTAAGTCTGAAAGGGGCCAGGCTGCACAGCGGCTGCAAAGCCGTAGCCAATTCCCTGTATCACGTAGACAGTCACGTTCTCCAGTCTAGTTCAGATATTCATTCCTCAGGAACGTTGTACGGGTGGCAGCGGATGTCAGCGTAGGCGAACCCTGTCTCCGCTCGCTTCTCCTTCTCACGCGGTCTATTCCAGAGGAAACAGCTCAATCTCAAAGAGCCGAGGCCAACGTTTTCCGGTAACAAACAGCCGATCGTTCTCTGCATCATAGGCAATGCCATTGAGAACGCCTACTGGCTCGGTGCGATCCTCCGGACTCAGGAGTCCCGCTAGCTCTATCCATCCGATCACGCCACCAGTGTTGGGTGCGATCCTCGCGATGCGGTCCGTTTGCCACACATTGGCGTAGATTTCTCCCCGAACGTATTCCAGTTCGTTGAGCCTGGTCACCGGACCGTCCTTGTCGCACACTTCAATCTGGCCGGTTTCCTCAAAAGTCTCAGGATCTAGGAAATGAAGGGTTGAGGTGCCATCGCTCAGGATCAGGCGCTTCCTATCGTGCGTAATACCCCAGCCCTCCGTTGGATAGTGGAACTCCTCTAGCAACTCAAAGCTGTTCTTGTCGTAGACAAACCCGACGCCTGATTGCCAGGTCAACTGGATGATTTTGTCGCCAAAGATGGTTATGCCCTCACCAAAGAACCGGTCTGGTAGCTTGCGGATTTGCAGGACGTCTCCGCTGGCCAAGTCCACTCTGCGCAACGTAGAGTATCCATGCCGCCCTGTGCCCTCATACAGAACGCCGTCCTCAAAAACCAATCCTTGGGTGAAAGCATTTCGGTCATGGAGATAGGCGTTGACGACCTCGTAGGTGAAGGTATGAGCAGCACGTGTTGGCTTGGGAGTCGGAGCGGTAGCCGTCGGGGTGGCAGTCGGGGCAGATGTACATGCTGCTAGCAGCAAGATGCTGAGGCACACTATTAGAAGTGTAGATTTGATGTTTCTCTTACCCCACACAACCGGTCCCATTCAACACCGTTTCGCGTTCTGCCTCGGTCAAGTGACGATATTCGCCTTTCTTGAGGTCTCCCAACTCCAGCGCTCCGACAGCGACCCGCACCAGCCGCAGCACGCCCACGTCCAGCGCTTCTAGCATCCGTCGAATGTGACGGTTCTTGCCCTCATCCAGTACGATTTCCAGCCAACTGTTGCGCTGGCCATGACGCAGCAACCGCACGCTTTTGGCTCTCAGGGTCTCCCCCGCGTCAACGACTCCGTTGCGCATTTGCAGTAGCAAGCCGTCATGAGCCACGCAGTTGATCTGCACGTGGTATATCTTATCCAGATGCGTGGCCGGATCCAGAATACGCGCTGCCCATTGGGTGTCGTTGGTGAACAGCAGCAGTCCCTCGCTGGCTTTGTCCAGTCGCCCTACAGGAGAGACCCAGGGCAGAGAGGAATCGGTCAGACAGCGGCATACCGTCTCGCGCCCGCGCTCGTCGCTGGTGGTGGTGACAAGGCCGCGGGGTTTGTTCAGCATCAGGTACACTTTGGCAGCCGCTGTGACCCGCTGACCATCTACCGTGATGCGATCGCGTCGGGCGTCTACCCGCAAGGACGGCGCTCGCCGGACCGTGCCATTGACCTGCACTCGTCCGTCCTGAATCAAGGCTTCGGCCTGAGTTCGCGAGCAATACCCCAGTTTCGAAAGCGCCCGCGCCAGGCTGACTTTTGCTTGTCGTGATGGTTGGCGTCCCCTGTTCATGGGCCTTTCAGGGAATCGGCTTCATCGTACCCCCGCAGCGACTTGCTAGCTTTTCCAGGACACATGGGGTGTCCTTCTTTCAGCAAATCGCTGACAGATTCGCGACTTGGGAGTCGATTCCGCTCGTTCAGTCCACTAACCACAGTACGCGCCCACCACACCAAGCAGCTTTTCAAACTCGCTACCATCCAACTCCGTAAGCCTCCGTGATGAGACGCTCTCTAGACCATTCTTGGGCATGCTGCTACGAGCCCGCCGGGTCAGAATCGTCGTGCGACTCGAGATCCTTTGCGCACCGGAACCCCACATTGAAATCCACCCAGCTTGGCGGAAGCGCATTCCTGTAGTACACCCGATTACAAGACGCACCTGAGTGCCAACCACCTCCTCGGATGACCCGGAACCTGCCAAACTCGGGCCCCTGCGGATTCACCGAAGGGCTCTGCGAGTAGTAGTCTGGATTGTAGAAGTCCCAAACCCACTCGACGACGTTCCCCTGCATATCATGAAGGCCAAAGCCGTTTGGGGGATAGCTGCCCACCTCGACTGGACTGCCCTTGCCTGACCGGTTGTAGTTCCCGTCGGACGGATGAAGCGTGGCACCGTTGGGGAAGTTCATCCCAGCCAGTCCCCCTCTGGCTGCATACTCCCACTCGGCCTCGGTCGGGAGTCGCTTGCCACACCACTCCGCATACACGGTAGCATCGTACCAACTCACCGTAATCACTGGATGGTTTGGGTAGTCCGGGCCACACCGGAACCCGCCCATGCCCCAGAAGTCTGGCAGGCGGTGTCCTGAGGCCGCTTTGCTTACAGTCGAAGGGCGGTGTCCTGTTGCTTCGCAGAACCTCAGATACTGTGCGTTCGTCACCTCATACCTGTCCATGTAGAAAGAGTCAACGTACACCTTGTGAACGGGGCTATGATCTCCTTCTGAATCCGAGCCCATAAGGAACTCCCCGCCAGGTATCAAAACGAGTTCGTCAATCGAACTGTCCGGGGTAACGTTGGGCATTGTCAATTCTCCCTTTTGCTGTTGTCCTCCAAGGGCCTTTGCTCCAGTTGGTCGCATAACGTCGTGATTGACCTTCTTTACAAACCGCGCGCGGTTTGTAAAGTAAGTGTCCAGTCATCTTGTTGAACACTATTCCTTGTCTTCTGGAATGCTCGGCTCGTACCCAAATGCTGTCTTGAAGAAGGAACGGAATGCTTCGTTCTCTGGATCAAGCCCAATGGCCTGAAGGGCATACTCCTCTGCCTTCTTCCTGTCTCCCGGTTTCAGATTCACCTTTGCAGCGATCTCGTAAGCAGCAAGAATACGAGAGTCCTCCGGAAGTTGAGAAACGGCTTGCTCGGCGAAGCTGAGTGCTTCCTTTTCATTCCCTTTGTCCAATTCGATTAGACACCTGAAATATGGTGTGCCTGGAAAAGAGGGATGCACCTGTTCAATCTTGTCTAATTTGGCTTCAGCCAAGTCGAATTTTCTCTCCTTCCTCAGGTCCTCCGCGCTCATGATGAGGGTGGTGATCTCGGTGGGACTTGCAAAACCGGAACCAAGGGTGACCCGACCATTGAACTTGTCCATCCGGACGGCGAGGGAAAGAGGGATGACTCGGTCCTGAAGGGAGTCGAGCTTGTCCTCGACTCTCGCCAAGGTCTGTGGATCGCTCTTCTCCAATATGGCGATTTGCTCATCTTTGAGTTGCAACGTGCGATCGAAGAAGAACGCCCACGCGCCGGAGACGACGGTAGCAGTCGCGATGATGACACTAATGATCACCTTGAGTTTTGGCATAGCATTTTGCTTGTTGTCTCCTTCGGTCATCTTGATTCTCCTTTGTCCAACAAGTACCATGTGGAAGTTCACGCATAGTTGCTTATATGCAGAAACTTCTGTTCCTGCAGCCCCCTACTCCCCCTCCAAGAACTCCCTCCACGGCCCGTGGATGGTGTCTTCCGTCACGCCGTAGGACAGTGCTGTCACCCCTCTACCTGGAGAGTAGGAGTTGATGTGCCGCCAAGCGGCTCATCGCGCCTACAAGGGCACACAGTTGTCAAAGCTCAGGTATGCAAACTTGCGAACTTTCCCGCTTCCCACACCCGAATCTTACGGTCCGCTGCCCCAACCGCAAACCACCGCCCATCTGACGAGAACGCCATACTCCCAATGGACTTCGTGCCTATCTCCAGTTCTGCTTCCATCGCCCATTCGTCTATCTCCCAGATCTGCACTCTACCCTCCAGACTCAGCGCAAGTTTCTTCTCGTCCGGCGAGATCACCAATCCCCTTACACCTACCTCATCCAGCTCAATGACTCTCTCTTCCTTCCACGTCTCCGTGTCCCAGAACCGTATCGTCTGTTCATACCCCAGCGACACCAAACGCTCCCCGCCCCTGATGAACTTCAGCGATATGACCGCTGTTTCGTGACCGATGAGAGTACCCATCTGCTCTCCGGAGGGAATCACCCACAGCTTGATCTCTCCTCCCAATCCCGCCGTGGCGAGTACATTCCCTTTGGGCGAGACTGCCACTGAGGAGAGGTTTCTCTTGCTGGCTTTGATGCCTACCACCTCTTTGCCTTCCAGTGTCCATATCGCTGCTCGCCCTCCATACGAACCTGCTACCACCCTTTTGCCATCCTGTGAGATCACTACCGCAGAGACCACTTTCTTCCGATCTTGTAGTGTGTGAAGCACTTCGCCAGCGGGAAACGACCAGAGCTTCACCGTGGAATCGGTTGATCCCGTTGCCAGGACTTTCTCATCGGCGGTGAGGGCTATGCTGTTGACGCTGTTCTTGTGGCCTTCGAAGGTTGTAATCAATTGCCAATCCGGCACAGCCCACAGCCTAACCACGTTATCCATCCCGGCGGACACGAGAGTTCGACTATCTCTTGTGAATAGTAGGTCGAGCACGTAACTCGAATGAGCTTCAAAAACAGAGTGTTCTTTCATTCAGATTATCTCCGTACGGGCCGCCCGACAATCACTATGCGGAGGGTTTTCCCACATACCTGCTTAGTGCAAATGTCCGTTCCCCCAACCCCCTACTCCTTTCAAGGGTAGGTTTTTGGATCAGGCTTGCCAAATCAGGCATAGTGTGGTATG
>CAYMKL010000097.1:0-27018 GCA_964390805.1 uncultured Anaerolineae bacterium
ATCTGGTTGGTTTTATCCGCGAACAGTGCAACGGTTTTGGCGTCTCTTGGAACAAAAGGATATACATCGCCTGAGATCAGAATGTCGCCAGGTCGAGACCATTTACAAACAAGGAGGTAGTGGAAATGAAAAAAGTGCTTTGGTGCATCTTCAGTCTGGTGTTGATTCTCGGCCTCTTGTTAAGTGTTAATCTGGAGGGCCTTGCCTCGTTCAAGAGCGTCGGGATTATCGAAGGTGACTTCGCCGCGGGGATCATCGAGGGTGACTTCTCTCAGAGCGCGGGGATCATCGAAGGTGACTTCTCCGCGGGGATCATCGAAGGTGACTTCTCCGCAGGGATTATCGAAGGTGACTTCTCCGCGGGGATCATCGAAGGTGACTTCTTCGCAGGGATTATCGAGGGTGACTTCTCCGCAGGGATCATCGAAGGTGATCTGTCGCCCTCCGTCTAGAATTGCAGTAACTTACTCACTTAATATGCCGGGTACTCCAGCGGTCTGAACGGGTCATACTCCCAGTGGCCATGCGACAGATCGCTTAGGGCTAAAACCCAGCAGGGGGACTGGCTTGTCGCGTGAGTAATTACGAAGTTGATCAATCAAGAACTAACTATATTAAAGAAATCAGAAGGAGGCTCCAAAATGAATAGGAACAAGAAACGTTTGTCTGTGTTGGGCCTGGCACTGGGAACATTGGTGCTGGGATTATTGGTGGGCTTATTGACGGTCGGCACTGTAGCAGCCGATCCGACGCCCGGCGTGCATATCCAGATTCCTCGCGTAGACGTGGGAGACGTGCTGGGAACTGGTGAGTGGGAAACCTGGATTCAGGCGCAGAACGTGGGGGACGCCGATACCGGAGCGATCTTCATAGGATGGGGAGAATACTCCGGACTTTGCCCCACCAATGACCCAGGGGCTATCGTCCACTACTGCCAGCTAATCCGAGAAAACGCCATCTGGACCCTCAGAACCCAGATTGCCGAGGAAGTCAAGTCGGGCATCATCTACTCGGTCTCACCCGATGTGTTCCAAGAGGCTTGCTTTGCTTCAGCATTGGCCGAGGGTGATAAGATTGCGTGGGCATGCTGGGTGGAGGAGTGGAAGTATGGCACGTGTGAGGATGCCGGAGGGGGCTGGAATAATCCCCCCGCGCCCGGCGATGCCTACGGAGAAGACTTAGCCGTTACGGTCACCCGCTATGGGCCCAACGACTATGGCACCTTTATCTCCAGCACCTACACCGGGATCTCCGAGGAGATGGAGGGCTCGGATTCTCCGTACGAGTACTACGCCCCTTACGTTATGAAGGGCTACAACGGACTGGACACAGAGTTGACCATCCAGAACTCAGGCGATGCGTGCACCTCGCTGTGGATCAACTATATGGAGCAAGGGAGCTGCAGCCTTCTCTATAAGTACCACATTGAGCAGTTGGCGCCAGGTGAGGCCGTACGGGTGAGGGTGCCGTGTGATACAGGTCAGATTCCATGCTTCTGGCTGGGGTCGGCCCACATCGCGGCCGAGCAGCCCCTGGGTATCGTCGTTGACGAAACTAGCTTCGACGAACCCTGCGTCGGCGTGGATCGGGGTACTTTGTTGACCCATCGCGCTCGACCCAAGATGGAGCTCAGAGGCACAGAGGTCATCACGGATACGAGAGTCTACGCTGACCTCCTCTTCCGCGAGTGGAGCGGCTGGGATGCCAGCATCCAGGTGCAGAACCTGAGCCGCACTGGGCAGAATACCTTCGTGACGGTGGACTTCATGGACAACAGTGGCGATGAGATCCTCTTCCTGGCTGACTGGGTCTGCCCTGGAGGTTCCGCCACCTTCTACCTGCCGATAGTCAACAACCTGGGCTTCGAGTACGTCGGGGCCGCCGAGATCCAATCGCACGATCAAGTAAATTACCCAGGTGGGACGACGCCTGCCCAGCCAATCTTCGCTGTGGTAGACCTGAAGAAGCCGGATGACCCCATGACGCCGGAGATGGACGCACAAGGTGGGAGCTATAACGCCCATCCCTACTCCCAAAAAGAGTGGGTATCAGAGATCGCCCTTCCCTTCATGACCAAGGACTCTCGGGACATGTACACCCCGTGGACCTCAATGATCGCCGTCCGCAACAACTCCAACTGCAATAAGATCAAGCCCAGGCTCAAGTTCAGCGACGAAACCGGGACGATTGTGTGTGAGCTCGGTGGCTTCTGGCTGCATCCCAAGCACCTGAAGATGATTGATCTCAACAACATCGGCTGCCTGCATGCGGGTTACATCGGCTCAGCCACGGTGGTAATCGAAGAGTTCGAGCAGCTCTGCGACGTGGACCAGGATGGCCACGTGGACAATGAGCCCCTCATGCCTTCCGTAATAGTGGTAGAGAGAGGTATCCTCGGCTATGCGGGTCCGGGTGGGGGCGTCGCTGCTCTCGCCGACACCTGGGGCGACGTCACCAGCATCTACGAGGGCACTCCGTTCGCCTACAACACACCTGCCTGCTACGGCGACATCTTCGGCTCGGTGTCCTTCTATGACTACGAGCAAACTGATGATGATCCCGAAGCGCACGAGCCTCTCCAAGGTGCGACTGTGCTCGATTTAGCTTCTCTGATCTGGGACCAGACAAGCTACGCTGGAGGCTACGAGCTGACCCGGGTGCCGGAAGGCCTCCGGTTGGTGACGGCGTCGAAGTTTGGCTACTACCCGTGGCTGGAGACGGTGAATCTGGAGTGCGGCGCGGACACCCAGCAGGACCTCCTGCTGGTCTGCCAGGGCATCCTATATGGCACAGCAGTGGATGAAGCTACCGCCACGGCCATAGAAGGCGCCGAGGTGACGCTGGATGTCGACTCCTTGAACCTGGGTCGGACGTGGCATATCACTGCCACCACTGACGCCAGTGGCCTCTGGTGGATGTTTGTCCCTCTGGTTGGCGATACTCCCGACGCGGGCGTTGGCCCCTTTGCCTTCGCACCGTGGGACCTGCGGATCAGCAAGGACGGCCACGACCTCTTTGAGGACCTGTACGTGGACGTAAACCTGAATGGAATTGTGGATGTCGGTGATGAGAACATCGCCTTCGCCGACGAACACGGGTGGAACGCCGACGACTGCGTTGGCTCGGACTCCGCGGGCTGCACATCCGGCGAAGACTTCTGCGACGCACCTAATGATGTCTTCGAGGACCATGAATACGTCGGGTCGGTAAGTCTCCTCAACGGCTACGCCACTGTCCAAGGCCGCGTCTTCTGCGATGGGTTGGTGAGCGACAACGGCTCCTTCAATCCCGGCGAGGAGCAGCCAAACGTCTTGGTGAGGCTACACGATGGCGGCGGCGTAACCCTGTACAACTCGATGTACACCGACGCCAATGGCTTCTACCAGTTCACGGTCGGCCACGACTTCTACCCCGACTTCGATTTCGGTGAGAACCTTGATGTCGTTGCCAGTGGCGTCTCCGAGGATACTGAAAACTATCCGCCCGGTGACGATGGCGTTGATCCCAGTGAGAACATCGTGATCAACATCGACATCTGTCCGTAGCTTATCGTCTCGCTACCCAAAAGCCACCAGGGGAAACCCCCTGGTGGCTTTTTTGGTACTTACTGCACAGTCAACCGATGTCAGTTTATGGAACTTGTCCACCCAAAACTTGCCACAGCTTCTCATGGTTGGCCAGGGCAGCCACAGTATCAACGAACTCCTTGAGGGAAGCGCTCTCTCTCCGCAACCTCTGCAACGCCTCCCCGATGGGATCCACCGAGGTGGGGCTGGTGGCGTAGGAGCCATGAAAGGCGAAGTAGGCCTGGTTCAGCTTCCTGATGTGGTAGCCCTGGGATACGAGAAAACGGCGTCGCTCCTCCATGTACTCCTCAGCTTCCTCCACATCGCCCTGAGCCAGCATCTCATCAACCGTCAGTCGGATGTGCCTCATCTCGCGGTTGAACTCGGACTCGACTGGCTCCGGCTGAGACTGCTCTTCACTTTCTCTTTCTATAGAAGGGAGGGGGGGAGGGGCCAGCTCAGGATAGAAGCGGGCGATGACCAGGCTGCCGATCTCGTCACCGACGATAGAAGCCACCGTCTCGTTGATGGTTCTCATCTGAGGGCTGTCATTGTAGTGCCAGCCAAGAGGCCTGAAGAACAAGTAGCCGTGAACCCACTCGTGGGCAGCGGTATTGACGATGAAGCCCAGGGAGGCCACTTCCATTACCATGGTTGGATAGGCCGATAGTCCCCCAACGCCTACGGTTAGCGACGACACATCAAAGGCCTCGTCAGTTTCCTCCTCGATAGCCTCTCGTACGTCTAGGCCCAAACCGTGTTCGAGATAGATCCCCTTCTTCACCCGTATCTCCTGGCGGGGTGAGATCACCAGGTAGATAGGCAATCGCTCGAACTGGAACTTGACTGGAGGCCAGACGATCCCTAGAGTATCCAGATCTTCAGAGAGCAGAACTTGGGTTATCTGTTCCTCAAGAATAGCTTCCGCTTGTCCTTGCTTTTCCGCCTGGCGCCGTCTCAACTCCTCCATCTTCTGGCGCAGGGGCAGCGTGGCCGCGGACGGATCCTCCTCCACGGTGCTGTAGGTTTGCTGGATGTTCCGTTCCAATTGACCGATTTGCTGGATGAGGGAGATATAATCGAAGACGATGGCCTTTTTCTCCCCAGCGAGGTTTTCCGCCGCGCTCAATTGTCCCACTGTGCTGGTCAGCATCTGATCGAGCTTCCGAGTGATGGCTCCAGCTTCCCACTTGGCAAAGCTGAACTCGTGGCCGGCCACCACCGCGCCCATTCTATGGTCGAAGGTTCGATAAGGAGGGATAGCACTGCTACTTAGGAAGACTAAGAGAAGAAGAATCCCTAAGCCTACTCCTATTGCTTTCCTGAACACTTTCAGCACCTTTCGCCACTCGTTGTCTACCTCTGATGATACAACATGTTCGCCAATTGTCAAGTGAAAGGCCCGACCCGTGAAGATTTTGACAATCTTTCCAAGAAATGGTAAAATACCAACAGACCGACTGGTCTGTCTCATTACCCCCGTTTACCCCACGAAGGACATCCACCATGAGTCTAGCTGTATCTTCGTCACTTTTTCCGTTGAACTATGTGACCAGCGCCCCCACTTGTCCAGAGAGGTTAACAAAGGCTTCATCGGTCTCAGAGCCATGATCAAGAGGCTGTTGGACGAGGGGCAGGAATCGGGTGAAATGCTTTCTCCGAACAAGGTCGCCCTCATTGATACCGTCCCTTCGACTCCTAATCCCCCTACCCTGTCACATATTCCTGGGCCTTCCGCCCAGAACATTGCCGTGCGCGTCACCCCAGAAGCAGAGCGGTCGCTGCGGCATGGGCATCCCTGGTTGTTCGACCGAGCGATAAAGCAGCAGAGCCACGACGGTCGTTCTGGCGATTTGGCCGTCATCTTTGACCGCAAACGTCGTTTCCTGGCCGTGGGCCTTTACGACCCTCATTCGTCGCTCCGCGTGCGTATCCTAAACCACGGGGAACCGGCCGCCATTGACCGAGACTGGTTCAGAGCCAGACTGGCATCGGCAGCCCAATTGCGCGCGCCCTTGCTCGAACAGCCACCAGAAGCAGCCACTACCGGTTTCCGGCTCGTCAACGGCGAGAACGACGGCCTGCCGGGATTGGTCATTGACCGCTACGAGCAGACGTCGGTTTTGAAGCTTTACACACCTGCCTGGATTCCCCATCTGAAAGATGTTTTGTCTGCATTGGTCAGCGTCAGTCCGGCTGAACGCCTGGTTTTACGTCTCGGTCAGGCGATGCTGAAGCAATCCCATCACCTGTTCGGCTTGAGCGACGGCATGATCTTGTCCGGGCCAGACCTCGACGGCCCTGCACTATTCTGGGAAAACGGACTGCGCTTCGAGGCCGATACAGTCCACGGTCAAAAGACTGGTTTTTTCTTCGATCAGCGGGACAACCGGGCGCGTGTAGAAAAACTCGCAGAGGGCAAGGCCGTGCTGAACGTCTTCGCCTACACGGGCGGATTTTCGGTTTACGCGGCGCGAGGCAGCGCGAGGAACATAGTCAGCGTCGACGCGAGCGCGCCAGCGTTGAAAGCCGCGATCCGCAATTGGGAACGCAACCGACATATCCCAGCCGTGGCGGCAGCCTCTCACGAGATCGTTGCCGGGGATGCGTTCGAGGCGCTGGCGCGGATGGGGAAAAACAACCGTCGCTTCGATATCGTGATCGTTGATCCGCCTGCGTTTGCCCAAAAACAAACGCAAGTGGCGCAGGCCATCTCAGCTTACGAGCGACTGAGTCATCTGAGTCTAGGTGTGTTGCAGCCGGGAGGTACGCTGGTACAGGCATCTTGTTCGAGCCGGGTGGACGCGGAGACATTTTTCGAGACGGTCAATCGCGCCGCCATGAGGGCAAGTCGTCCGTTACACGAGATTGAACGCACCGGCCACGCTCTGGATCATCCCATCACCTTCAAAGAGGGAGCATATCTCAAGTGCCTCTTTGCCATTGCTCCTTGATCGCTCATGGAACTACAAGAGCGCAGGCTGCGAGCTTGACATTCCGCACATGTAGGGGGAATATAGCGACCTCTCATCACAATATTCACTCAATACAAACGCATAACCCTGAGGGACACGTGATCTACGAACTGAACAACCCAGACTACGAAAAGGTGCGCCCGCTGTTCCACCCGCTCGCGTGGCACCTTACCAGCGCAGCCGTGCTTGACGGCAACAATCCGGGCAGGGTGTTCGTTGATGACCCCGCCAACCCACAGACGGCGTTCATGTTCTCGCCGGAGGGGTGCTATCTGGCTGGAAACCCGGACAACGAGGCTTTCAACCACGCCTTGAATCACGCTATATACGCCGGGGAAGTCCCCGGCGAGAGAGTGAGCGCGCTGTTCTTCGTCTACCACCCAGAAAGCTGGGAGGTGCGGTTGGCGGCCCTGCTCGATCCCCGGCCGCCGATAAGGATGCTCCGGCGGCATTACGTCTGCCGCGAGGTGAAATACGACTGGCGAGCCAACTTGCCAGACGGCTTCGCCGTGCACCGCATCAACCAAGCGCTCCTGAACCAGGCAGGGCTGAGAATCCCCGCCCACATGCACAATTGGATGGGGAACAACTGGGGCTCCACCGCTGGCTTTCTGGAGAGAGGCTTCGGCTTCGTCACCATCCACGATGCCAGGCAGTGTCATGGTCGCTGGCGGACTGCGTCAGTGGGGACGCCTGCGAGATCGGCATCCGCACAGCGGAGGCTTTCCGGTGGCGGGGGCTGGCGACGATCACCGTCGCAGCAGCCGTGGAGCATGCCCTGTCCAACGGGTTCTTGATGGTTGGCTGGCACTGCCCTGAGGACAACCGCGGCTCCATTGGCACGGCGGAGAAGGTCGGGTTCGAGAGAGAACGCGACTACACCATGCACTACATCTTCCTGGATGAAGCGCACCATCTGGCGGAGATGGGCTACGTCGCCTTCAAAGCCGGGCGGCACCAGGAGACGGCCGATCTCTACGAGCGGGTCTTTGCCGTGTCGGACAACCCGCCGAATTACTTCTACTATCTGGCAGCGCGTGCCTGGTCGGCATTGGGGAATCGGGATAAGGCTTTTGAGTATCTCAACGCCGCTGTTGATCGCGGTTGGGCCAATATCAATCACACGCAGAATTGCAGGGAATTCGGGAACCTGCACGGTACGCTGGAATGGGAGAACGTATTGGAACGCATCCGGCAAAACGAGTTGAGTACTAACTGAACGATGAACTCACCAGACCACGTATCGGTCGGCATCGTCAGTGCCGGCATGTACCTGCCAGAGCCGGTTCTGACCGCGGCCGACATCGCCGAGCAGAGCGGCCTGCCCAAATGGGTGGTTCGAGGGAAAGCGTCAAACGTGAAACGTCAAACGTAATCTGAGTCTTCACGTTTGACGCTTGACGTTTCTCATAAGTGACAGGCCATGATGTGTCTAAAGACGAATTAACACAACAGAGGAGGCAAGTCAAAAATGATAGACTTCACATTCACCGAAGAACAAGAGCTATTCCGGCAAGCGGCTCGCGAATTCGCGGAAGCCGTGGTCGCGCCCAGGGTTCCCGAAATGGAGGAAACCGACAAGGTCAGCGACGAGGTTGTCAAGGCCCTGGCTGAGGCCGAAATGATGGCCATTACCATTCCAGAGGAGTACGGCGGTCTGGGATTGGGTTACGTAGCCCGCCTCATCGCCCTGGAGGAGATCAGCAGGGTGTCGGTGGCGACGGCCATGATGCTCCAGGTCTTTGCCCTGGGTATCGAGCCGATCATCAAATTCGGTGCCGAGGAGCAGAAGAAGAGATATCTGCCCGGATTGGCAACGGGTGAACGGCTGGCCACGGTAGCCGTAACCGAGCCGACCGGAGGTTCTGATGTCAAGGGCGGTCGCACGTCTTACAAGAAGGATGGTGAGGACTGTATTCTTAACGGTCGTAAATGCTTTATCACCAACTCTCATATTGCCGATACGATTACCGTTCTGGCCAAGGACGAGGATAATCCCGACGCTTTCAGTGCCTTCATCGTCGAAAAAGGGATGGAAGGATTCAGGCCGACCCACGAGGAGCACAAAGTCGGCATGCGAGGTTGTAATACCGGCGAGTTGACTTTTGAGAATTGCCGGGTTCCCAGGGAAAGCCTGCTGGGAGTCGAGGGCAAGGGCCTGCGGGTTACTATGGCCGCTATCAGCGATGTCGGCAGGGGCGGCATGGTCGGCTGCGCCCTGGGGCTACAGGCCGCCTGTCTGGAGGCGTCGGTGAAATTCGCCAATGAGCGGATCCTTTACGGGAGGCCGATCAGCAAATTACAGACGATTCAGAACAAGCTGGCAGAGATGAAGATTGACCTGGAAGCAGGCCGTTTGCTGGGATACCGAGCGGCAGCCATGCAGGACAAGGGCCTGCGGTCGGGCAACGAATTCGCGGTGGCCAAATACTTCACCACGGAAGCAGCCCAGAAAGCGGCGAAAATCGCCGTGGACGTCCACGGCGGCTATGGCTGCATGGGAGAATTTGCCGTCACCCGCTATTGGCGCGACGCTGCTGTTCTGGGGCCATCGGCCGGCACCTCCGACATCATGAAAGTCATCATCGCTCGCTGGGTGCTTTCATAGGCTATGAGACTCCTCTGCCCTCCTCAGTCCCCCCCAACTCTGGGGGGAAGCGGGAGAGGGTCGTCTGATTTCCCCCCTCGCCCAGGGTTGGGAGAGGGGGGTTAGGGGGGAGAGGGGAATTTCCCACCGATTCTGCACAGGGTTTGCACAATGTTCAACATCGTCGTATGTGTCAAAGCGGTCCCGGACCCCAAAGAGGCCGACAAGATACGAATAGATCCTGTCACCAAGACCCTCACCAGGGCCGATGTCCCGCTGGTGCTGAATCCGCTGGACAAGAACGCAATGGAGGCAGCACTTCAGCTTAAGGAGCAGGTCGAAGCGCACATTACTGTGCTCAGCATGGGTCCTCCCCAGGCCGGCAAAATGCTCAGGGAGTGTTTGGCCTTGGGCGCTGACCAGGGATTTCTGCTCTCCGATCGGGCCTTTGCCGGCGCCGACGCCTACGCTACGGCATACACCCTGGCCAAAGGCATAGAGAAAATCGGCTCATACGATGTGGTCTTGTGCGGCATGGCCAGCAGCGACGGCAGCACCGAGTGGGTCGGGCCGGAACTAGCCACGTTGTTGGGCATCCCAGTGGTCACGAGGATGAAAGAGATTGTCGAATTTGGCGGAGAATGGTGGAAAGTAAAAGCCAGCCTGGAAAACGGATACCGCCTGGTGCGGGTGAAACTCCCGGCCATGTTTACAGTAACCAGAGAGCTGAACATGCCGCGGGCCCTCAGCTTCTCAGGAATCATCAAGGCCAGAAAGAAGGAAATCACCCAGTGGGGAATCAGCGAACTGGGTGTACCGGAAGGATCTGTGGGCCTGAAAGGGTCACCCACAAGTGTCTCGAAGATGGAGACCATAGACAGCAGGCGGGGAGCTGAGATCATCGCTGGCACGAGGGAGGAAAAAGCTGAAAGACTGATCCAGAAGCTGGCTGATGCGGGGGTGATATGACAATGGAAAACACATACGGCCCCGTCTGGGTCATAGCCGAACAGATTGACTGTCGAATTCTCACTGTGTCGTTCCAGCTCATCGGCCAGGCGCGAAGACTGGCTGACGAATTGAACACTTCGGTGGAAGCAGTTCTTCTGGGGAATAAGCTGGATGGACAAACCCAGTCATTATTCGCCGCCGGCGCCGACAGGGTCTATCTGGGCAACGACCCTGAGTTGGCCTTCTATCAGCCGGAGGGCTACACCGAAATCATCGTCAAGCTCGCTCAAGAGCGACAACCAGAAATCGCGCTCATCGGCTCGACGGCCATGGGAAGAGAACTGGCGCCGCTGGTAGCAGCCAGATTGGGGACTGGTCTGGCGGCTCACTGCATTGATCTGGTGCTCGACGAGAACGGCATCCTGGAGCAGAGAGTCCCTGCCTATGGCGGGCTGATCTCGATTGTCTGTCCGGAGAGGCGTCCGCAGATGGCCACTGTCGCCAGAGGGGTTTTCCACATGCCCGAACTGGATGAGACCAGGACGGGCAAGATCGTTCCCCTTGACGTGCCGGATGGTCTCCCCCGCCGGATTCAAACCCTGGGAATCGTCCATGAAGAGCCGGAGGGTGTGCCATTGGAATCGGTCCCCATCGTCGTGGCCGGCGGCGCTGGCGCAGGCGATGTGGAGGGGTGGCGCCAAATAGCTGATCTAGCAAAGGCGCTCAACGCGGCCCTGGGCTGCACACGCCCAGCCGTTGATGAGGGCTGGGCCGGCCTGGAGACCATGATCGGGCAGAGCGGCAAGATGGTGAGCCCGGAACTCTACATCGGGGTGGGGCTGTCGGGTGAATTGCAGCACATGGTGGGCATAGCCGGCGCTCAAGTCATGGTAGCCATCAACAGTGATTCCAAATCAGCGGTGTTTGAACAGGTGGACTACGGCATCGTTGATGACTGCCGGGAGTTTGTTCCAGTGTTAATTGAAAAGATCAGGGAATACCAGGAGAAGCAAGTAGCCTGCTAGTGCCAGTGCCAGTTTGCGCACCGGCACGGATACATTGGCAGAAGGAGATCATGATGACTGAAAAGAGAATTCATCAAGAAGTATCTCCAGGCATCCGATGTGGTTCTCGATGCAGGCGGCGGCACAGGCGTCAACGCTATAATGATGGCGCAGCGTTGCAAGAAGGTCACTCTTGGAGACATCTCGCCCAGGATACTGGAACTGGCAGCCATCAACATTGAGAACGCTGGACTGTGAGATGACAGAGCTATTGAAAAACGCCGGTTGCGAGATTCTAGAAGTGGCCTCAACCCCGACATTTACGGACACAATTGACAAGAGCATGTTCTCCTCCGACCAGGAGAAGTGGGAGAAACTGAAGGCGTTGGAACTAGAGGTTTGCACAACACTCGAGTTGCTGGGAATGGGACATCACCTTCTGTTTGTTGCCAGGAAAAGGTGATACATCAGTGAAAGGAGTTTGATCATGGGAGTCAAAACCAGGGACGACTATCTAGCGGCGCTTCGGGAGATGCGCCCGAACATCTACAAGTTCGGCGAGCTCATCGAGGACGTTACCACGCACCCGGCCACGAAAAGAACGGTCGAGAGCCACGCCCGCAATTATGACGCGGCCAACGATCCCGAACTGGCGGACATGTACACGACCGCTTCTATTCTCACCGGCGAGAAAATCTTGCGCTGGAATTCCATGATGCAAAGTGCGGATGATCTCATCGCCAACATGAAAATGAAACGCCAGAATTACCGGCGCACCGGCAGTTGTACTGGCGCGGTTTGCTGTGGCTGGAACGCCCAGAACGTTTTATGGGCGGTTACGCACGAGATTGACGAGGAGTTCGGCACCGATTATCAACAGAGGCTGAAAAGCTGGATTCTATCGGCCCAAGGCCAGGGTCTGACGGTGGCCGGGGCCATGACCGATGCCAAAGGCAACCGCAGTCTCAAGCCGTCGCAGCAGCCGGATCCGGACACCAATGTCAGGGTAGCGGAGGTCCGGGACGACGGCATTGTCATCCGCGGGGCAAAGGTGATGATTTGCGGCACGGCCGCTTCACACGAAATCTTTGTCTTGCCCGGTGGTATCTACCGCGAAGCGGATCAGGATTACGCGGTGGCCTGCGTGGTTCCCCGCGACATCGAAGGGCTGACGATTGTCGAAGCCACGCATCCCAGCGACCGGCGGGAGCTCGAGGAAACCGCTGAGGGCGAAGTCCCAGCCACAGGTATCACCCAGGGATGGCTTTTGTTCGAGGATGTTTTCGTGCCCAACGAGCGAGTTTTCGTATGCGGAGAGCACAAATACACTGCGCAGCTCATCCAGTACTTCACCGCTAATTACCGAGCCTGCATCGGGGCCTGCGTTTCGGGCCAGGGAGATGTCATGATCGGGGCTGCCATACTGATGGCCCGGGCCAATGGCCTTTCCACGAGAACGTTCATGAATAAGCTGGTGGACATGTCCATCAACAACCAGGTGACCTATGGGCTGGGAGCCGGGGCTTGTGCCATGGGTTCTCGCCATCCTTCAGGAGCGTGGTTCGCCGATCCGCTGACGGCCAATGCCAACAAAGTCATGGTGGCTACGCTGCCCTACGAAGTCAAGCGGCTGACTCAAGAGATCGGCGGCGGCATCGTCGAGACCGGTTGCATGCCTTCTTACAAGGATCTCACCAATCCCGAATACGGGCACCTGCTGCAGAGATACCTGACAGCGGGGCCGTGCTCTGGCGAAACACGTTTCAAGGCCGCCCGCCTGGCCGAATGGCTGACCGTCGGCGCCGGGATACCGGGCTGCATGCACGGCGGCGGCTCCCCGGATGGCGCCAAACTGGCCGTCAGATTCACCACGCCGATGGAGGAGTACGTCGGCTACGCCAAGAGGATAATGGGTATTGACGAGGAGGTTCCGGAGCCTCAGAGACAGAGGTGAGTTGGGAAGCTTGTAGAGCAGAAGACCTGCGCATGGTGGATATCCGCTGACTGCTGGCTTGACAAGATAGCCAAGATAGTATAAAATAACCTCACTACAGATTCGCCGAGGTAGCTCAGCTTGGTAGAGCACTTGACTGAAAATCAAGGTGTCCCCAGTTCAAATCTGGGCCTCGGCACTGGCGAGTAGCTGGTACGCGGGCGTAGTTCAGTGGTAGAACGTCTCCTTGCCAAGGAGAAGGTCATGGGTTCGAATCCCACCGCCCGCTTTGTTTGTTAAGAGCAAAGGGCTGAGTGGCGACGTCGCCAAGTGGTAAGGCGAGGGTCTGCAAAACCCTTATCGCCGGTTCGAATCCGGCCGTCGCCTCTAGATATTGTATCGGTCACTGAGGCTGGTAGCGTAACGAGTTGCTATCAGCCCTTTGTCTATGGGGCGGTGGCGGAATGGCAGACGCTGCGGACTTAAAATCCGCTGGAGGCAACTCCATGAGGGTTCGACTCCCTCCCGCCCTACCAAAACCACTATATATTGGGGTACTAGCAGCGAGGAACACTACATATGGGGAT
This sequence comes from uncultured Anaerolineae bacterium, assembly GCA_964390805.1. Lineage (GTDB taxonomy): Bacteria > Chloroflexota > Anaerolineae > VGOG01 > VGOG01 > CAYMKL01. The sequence goes on from CAYMKL010000097.1 coordinate 13,604, forward strand.
ATGAGGGCTCTCTGAAAAGGAGAGCTTTCTTTTTTGAGGTTCAGAAGTGCTGCGGACTTGTTGGGTTCAAAGCGAAGGTACTTGCGGATAGAATCCGCTGGACTTTGAATCCGCAGAAACGGAGATTCTGTTGCGGACTCACATTTCGCAGCATGTGCGGAGCTTGATCGGTGATAACAATCATACCACAGAACAGCCTTTTTGGCAAGAAGAGAGCTGAACTGTCGTGGTCGAAGTTGACAAAACCGTGTTTTCGAGTATCCTATGGGCGGAGTTGGGGAGAGTAGAGCCTGCCATGCCGCCAAAGGGTGGTTACCAGGGCTGAAAAGAACTCTACTCTCCCCGAGCCAGCACTTAGCCGTAGAGGTCCTATTCGGACTTATCAGCTACTCTCTGACTCGATCAGTTTCTCCGGCAGTGATAACCTTGGCTCTTAGCCGCTCTCAGCACCCCGTTTGCGGCGGGGCCGTAGTATCAGGTTTCTCAACCCAATAAGCTGCATCTCGTCCACGTTGCCAGGTGGCTAGCCCCAACGTGCGGCTTTTTGGCGGATACCCAGGGAAGTACATGAGCCCAAGACCTCTCCTCCTACTCTTCGTAACCCTTGTGTGAATCTGCCTGTAATTATAGGGAGAAAACCATAAATGTCAAATCGGTCAAAACGCTCAGAATGGGAGCGCATAGAGTGGCTCAAAACGGGAGAGGCAGCCGATGTTTTGGGTATCTCCAAGAATACTCTGAAACGGCTGGTCAGAGAGGACTATATCAAAGCTTATCACGTCAAAGGGGTGAGGGGCTGGCAATTCAAGCTTGAGGATGTGCTGTCCCTATTGCAGCAGGTCAAGCCAGAGGAGATTGATGAGGGAAGCGGGTAGGCTGTGTCTCAAATGGGTTAATGAGTTGGGCACTGCTTGAGACTTGTGTGAAGTTGTCTCTCTGCAATTTGTGAGGCGGGCTCAAGTATGACCGCACTGTCCCGCGTTCGATTCTAGCTGACAGTGAGGCACGCCCTACTCGATATGCGGGAGAAGTTGTCTTTGGTTGTGATAGAAACCTGGCTCAGCTTCATTAGTTCGCCCAAGAAGATGGGAAACCAAAAAGCGTGAGGAGGGGGCTCTCTCTTTGAGCCCTCTTTTGCTCTAGTTTGAGCATCGAGCCTCTCTGCTCTACGCTCAATATGCTCAAGCGAAATCCCTGCTAGCTATCAGGCTTTTCGAAGCAATGACTTACGGCGGGATTCCAGGAGGTGCACGTCAGTTGGGGAGCGGCTTGTGGATTTCGTGCGACACTGTGTTGAGCCGGTCGCTCATAGTCGCTGCTCTCATGGATTCACCCTTCGATGGAAGCTCCTAGTACTCCATCACGATGATTCTGATAAATCCGGGTAAAGCCGCTTGAGCTTAACACGAGCATCCGACGTAGTGAAGCGCCGATTGACTGTGGCTCGCCGCTCGTTGCCTGGTGCTTCCCAGGCCGCAATCTCGCTGCTCAAAGTGTCCTCGTCGGGAATCCGATCATCAAGGCATTGCTCACACAAGGTGCCGATTTCAATCTCAGCCATATTCAGCCAACTGCCGTTTTGGGGGTGTAGTGAAACTCCAGTCGGCCCAGGATGCGCTTGGCCTCTGCTGGCTCAAAGGCCTCGTATAGCGCGGCTGGTGTATGAGTATTGAGATTATCTTCCACCACGATGACAACATCAGCTTCTGGGAAGAAATTGTCCACCAGGTATCGCATCGCATGGGCATAGTCAATCTTCGTTCGACGTTCCGTTACCAAGACGTGACGCCACCCTGCCAAGGGCTGGAAGAAGAAAAAGAGATTACGCGTGCCATTGCGTTTGTATTCGTAATCGTAACGCTCTGGCCGTCCCGGCTTGGCCGGCAGTGGATGGCGCGTCTCGACAATCAGTTGGACCAGCTTCTCGTCGAAGCAGACCTGTGGTCGTTTGGGGTTGTGGGGCAAGGCGTACACATCCAAAACGTCTTCCATGTGCCACACAAACTCAGCGCCGGCGCTGAGAATAACCCATTTCTTCTTCAGCCAGGGCTTGAGACGCTTTTTTCAACTCGCGGCGCACTGTCTCATACGAGATGTCGTCTACCGCCCTCAGTTCCACCAGCCTATCGGCCAAGAGTTGCAGGGTCCAGCGTTTCCGGCCCGCGGGAGGTTCGCTGCGGGCCAATGTCTCCAGAAGGGCTTCGCCCTTCTCGTCCAGTTTCTTGTGCGCCCCAGGTCGGCGTCGCTCGTTGAGGGCATTGTTCAGACCGCCCTCAACAAATCGCTAGCGGGTGCGCTGAACCATCGTTGTGCTGGTATGTAGGGCCTCGGCAATCTCTCCGTCTGACTTGCCTTCGTCGGCTAGCAGCAGGACACGGGCTCGGTTGAGCTTACGCGCTGAGTGCTCGCCACTCCTAATGAGGGCTAGCAAGGATGTGCGCTCTTCTTCTGTCAGATCGACGATATAGATTTTCTTGGGCATTGTTTCCCTCCTGCAAAGGTAAACTCAACCATAGTTTACCGCAGGAAGGAGTTTTATCAAAATCACTGTGATGGAGTACTAGCCGAATCTGCTGTACTGCGTTCCCGTCTGCATGTCAATGTCTAGCCTACCGTCCTGACGTTTGGCCCTGTTTTGGATTATCACAAACACTCGATTGAGGAATAGTCGCCCTGCAGACACAAATGGTGGACCAGTGAAGTCCATCCGCCTGCTTGGGTTTGCGAAGTTAGCTGTAATCGTGTATAATTGTAGAATCAGGGATGAAGCTGATAGCAATCATCTCACCTCCTCGGAACAGAGAAGACAAGATCAACCTCAATCTGCTTCCACGAATAAAAGGCACTGCTCAACTCAGAGAAGGAGAAGAATCACAACACGGTACAAGATTGGGTGGGCTTCATGACCTGAGCTAGGTTCCAGATCGTTCGCGTGAACTCAAGCGAAAGAAAACCCATGTGATGAGGCCGGCCAGCTCTGCAAGTCATGATTTGATTGTGCCAAGCTAACAGGCTTGGCAGCTCAGAATGTGGTTCCAACCCAAGCGTGGTTCGGCGAGGAGTGCACAATGACACGGCGCAATTCGTCCAACGAGATCAGCCCGGATACATCCCAGGTTTTCATAAGCTATAGTCATACAGACAGAGAGTTCGCCGATAAGGTAAGAAAACATCTCATGTCGCTCGGGTACAACGTCTGGATGGATGCTTACGACATCCCACCAGGCAAGCCGTGGGACGACGAGATCGATGAAGCGCTGAGGAACTCAGACGTCATCATCGGCGTAATGACCCCGGCCAGTGTCGACTCGCGCGAGGTCAAAAACGAGTGGCACTGGGCGCTCAAAGAAGAGAATGTCGAACTCCTTCTCTTGCTGCTCGAGAAGTGCGAGGTTCAATACCGTTACGATCGTGTCCAGCGCATTGATTTCACAACTGCGGACAAGAGGTCCGCATACACCCAACTGGAACACGCCTTGGCGGCCTACCGCAAAGACGAGGTCGAAACCCGAACCCCTCCTCCACCGAACGGTGAACTCATCCTCATACAGCGCTTCCATCCTAGTTCCTCCCCGGACTGGATGGACTTTGTGCAAGAAGGAGAGCAGTTCTGGACATCGAACGGCGAGCAGGTCGAAATATTCGCCAGACATTCGCCTCATCCCGTCGACAAGTGGGTATTGCCCAATATCCGCTGGAAACAGATCTTTCCCCAGCGATGGCGGGGACGTGTCCTTTGCTCTGACTGGGACGGATCGCTGTATGCCTTCGATAATCAGACGGACAGCCAGAGCCAGGTCATCTACAGCGCCCGATACGACGACCTACCCATTCACCGGATAGCCGTCGGCTCCTCAGGGCAGTTGGTCGCCGCAACGTGGGACGGAAAGCTCCTGGCCTGGGATGCAGAGGGCAACATGATCTTGGAGCCTCGGGTGGCCGCCATTCCGCACTTACCGCTCCATCTCTTGTCCTGCGGTCAAGACAGGATCGTAGTGGCCGACCAGGCCCGCACCATATGGCTCTTCGACCACTTGGGGCAACTGGTCTGGCGCTGGCAGGCTGATGGTGCAATTGACACCATGTGGGCTTGGGAAGACCAGGACTGTGGCGAAGCTGCAAACCTGACCTTCTTCCTACTCCTCGACTGCTGCCAGGTGGCGCGCATACGAGCTGGTGAGCAACAGGCCAAGGAAAACTTGCCGAGCAGCGTGACCACGCTGGCCCGTCTCGAGGACAGACAGGGCGAGCGTTGGGTGGTGCTGGCCTTTGAGGACCGCACCCTGGCGTGGCTGTCCTGCTTTCCCTTCCGGTTGTTCTCCAGTTCGACCCTGCATTTGGACTGGGACGTCCAGCAACTGATCGCGGTACGTGATCCGCAGCGTCCGAAGGACCTGATCGCGATGGGACTGAATCGGAACGGGCAGCTGTTCACGCTCGAAAACCAGAAGCACAAGCTTTACTCCACGCCGCCGATCCGCTCTTTGAGGGTCGACCCGTCGGGACGTTTCATGTTCTGGATCCTGCCGGACAGGATCGAAATGTATCGCAATCCGGCGGTTCTGGCGACATCATGTGAGGTCACTGTGAGCGGCGTCGAGGGAACGCTCCTCGTGGGCGAATATCGAAAGATTAGCCTCGATCTCACGAACAGCGGTGCCGTCCCCATCTCGCGAATCACTGCCAAACTCCGCGGCAAGGGGCGCATACTCCCTTCTAAGGAAGTGACAAAACAGGGGATGTTTTTGCCTGGCGACCATATTTTCATCGCCTTTTCAATTCAGGCAATCGCAGCCGGGAGCCTGGAAGTGACGCTGGAGGTCACCATGGAAGACGAGGCCGGCCCGCCTCCGTCACATATGTATTTGGACCTTCTGGTTGAATCAACGAAGTCCTGAGAGGGTGCAACATGGAACACCTGGTAGTTGAACAGCACGATGCGTGGACACGCCGACGCCTCATGGCCCGCTTCCGCGACTACTTCGACAACGGGTACCGAGACCCTGAGCTGCTTTACCTGGGTGGGCGGTACGCGATGTCTCTGGGCATGAACCAAGAAGCCCTGAGGTTCCTGGGGCCTCTGGGAAAGATGCTCTGGCAGGCCGACGGGCCGTCGCCTGCCTACGCACCGGTTGGCCTGCTTCTGCTCTCCATCTTGGAGGAGGAGCAGGCGCGCGACCGGGCCCGGACGGGCCTGGAGAAGCTGGCTGAGACCAACAAGGCGCTCGCCGACATGCTGCCCCGGATCCCCAGGGGCCTCAGGCTAGCAGGCGCTGGCGATGGGGTGGATCTCGCAGCCCGTCCAGCCTTGGCGCAGATGGTCCTCGAACTCGAACGCCTGTCGGAGCAGGCTCGCGGTCACTACGTCGAGCAGGAGCTGGACGAGGCCCGAGAGGTATTGGAGTTGATGCTCCTGTTGGACGGCGACCAGCCCGATGTGCTGCGGAACCTCGTCACGGTGACGGCTGAGCAACAGGATACTGAGGCCTACGAACGGTATTGGCGACGCTACGTCAAGGTTCTTCTGTGGCGGATGGTACGTGGAGATGACGTCGATGCAGCTTGGCAGGACCTGACGCGCTTCTACGTACGGGTCGCCGACGCAACCGACAGTCAGTTGGACCGGGCACCGGACGACGTGCAGAATCTGATTACGTGTCCCGGCTTCTTACCACGGTGGTTGGAGGCACATGCCGGACTGGTGTGGCTCGAGTCGGCCCCCAAGACCCATCGCATCCTGCAGACCGGCCTGAACCCAACGCAACTGGAGCGCGGCGAGAGGGGCAAGCTGGCGCTCATGCGCTATTGGTTTCATCTCTTCTACCCCGCGTTCTCGATCCTCCTCAACCTGGGCAGCAACGTCGGGATGGAATTGGTTCTGCCCTCGGCCGAAGCCCAGCTCCAGCTCTACTTTGATCCGGCAGAAAGGCTGCTGAAGCGTTTTTTAGAGTGGTACCGGTTTGGCTTTGGTCTGAAAAGGCAGGCGTCCAAGGAGGGGAAAGAACAGCCGGAGTTGGTCCACGACGACCATGCCGAGAACATCGTGGCCCTAGCCGGGTGTGTGGCTCGCATTCCGGCCGAGTGCTATACCCAGGAGCTGGACAAGAAGTTGGCCGAGGACAGGGAGCGGGATCCCGAACCCAAGACCCTACGCCAGAGCCTTCAGAATGCATGCAGCGTGCCCTTCTTCGAGTTTCGTCTGAGAAAGTTTCTTGAGGATGATGAGGATGGCGAACCTGACTGGCGGGGGCTGGTCGACCACTTTGGCGATCCGGATACCACTGACTGGCTCAGCCCGACGATTCGCATGTTCCTGGCCCTGGCCTACTGCCAGACCGAGCGCCCGTTTGAAGGCCTCGAAGTGGCGTGTCGAGCAGTGCCCGAGATCCCGGCTGGTGGCCTCAACCCGCCTGACGAGCCCGAAGAAGCGACACAGAACTACGGGTTGTGGCAGAGCGTACTGAACGCCAACATCAGCCATGCCCTCCACGCCGAGGAGAAGCCGAAGGTTCCCCCTGGTTTGCGGGTGAAGCGGGGGGCGTCGCCAGCCGAGGCTTGGGTGGCGGTGATCAAGCACGAGATCAACCAGATGGAGGAGGGTGAGCATGGGACGGCGGTCAAGAAGGCAGCCGTGGACAAGATCGACGAGGCCTACACGCAGCAAGTGCTGGTTAAGGGGGCAATCGAAAAGTCCCAGGAACTGGTCGAGAAACACGACTTTGCCGGGGCGCGGCGGGCCATCCGGGAGTTGCCAGACAAGCCCTTGGAGCTGAAGAAACTGAAAGCCAATCTGCTCTCGCAGATCGACGGCGTGGAGCAGGAGTACCAGCAACTCGATTGGAAGATAGACGAACTGGAGCGCAAGCTGGAGCGACGCGGTGTCAACATGACGAGGATTGATCTGCTGGCGCAGCTGAACGACGTGGACAAGAGCAACAAGCCGCAATACCATGCGTTGTTGCAAGCCATCGATCAGCAGCTCTAGCTGGGGAAGGATGATGGGGAGTTCGTGGCAGCGCCTTGAGTTATCAACGACTGGACACGTTGCTACGAGCCGTGACTGTCACGGTTGCGGTCGTGACTGCGAGGATGGTGGATTATGGTAGAAAGACCCTCTCTCCTGGGTTACTACTTTGTCCCATTGGGCCGTGAGCCAGGCGGATACCTGGAGATTCTAGGTCTCCCGCCCACAGCCACTGAGAAGCAAGCCAAGAGTCGGTACTCTCAGTACCTGCGCCGCCTTGACGAAGAGGGGCGGGAGAAACGCAGACTCCCAAAGGCGCAGTTGGAATATGGCAAGCTGGAGGTCCGGCTGGACAAGGGCGAGATTATTCAGGAGAAGTTCAAAGAAGATCTTGAGGAAATCGTGACCTCTCTGCTCCCCTCGGAGATCACGGCCAAGCTCCGGTACAAGAAACTGAAGGCCGAGTGCGAGGCCGGGCAACTGACCAAGAGTAAGCGTGGGAAGCGACTCGACAAGATCCTGGGGCCGATTGGGAGCAGCGATCTGCTCTACAAGTACCGGGATGGGGAGATAACCCGGAAGGAGTACGAGGACGAACGTGCAACTCTCATCGCCCGGCTTGAGGAGAGCGCTCTGACCGCGGAGGAGATCCAGGCCCAGCGGGATGCTGTACTAATTCAGTTGCAGGGCAGCCAGATCACCCAGGAGGAGTTCGCCGCGCTGGAGAGGCAGTGGCAGGAGGAAAAGGCGGAGAAGAAGACGCACCTGAACAGCCTCAAGAAGCCGTACGATGCCCGGATCGCCCAGAAGCGCGAGTGTGAGACCAAGGGCTTTGTGTACGACGACACAGTGTGGCTGGATATGTGGTATCAGGAGGCGGGGACCGACGAACTGGACGCGTCCTCTGGATCGCTCCACCCGACAGCAGCCGCCGCGGAACGTGGACCAGGGCCAGTAGCTGCCCTTGAGGAAGTCGTGGGCACGGCTGATGAGCTCTGGTCTGGGCTGCGAGGCACCAATCGGGCCTATTGGCAGGAGAAGGTGCGCACCTGGGGCGGCGAGATCCAACAGATGGGGCCTTCGTTTGATCTCGAGAGGGCCGAGGCCCGGGCAGGGGCCCACGGGCAACCGGTCGAGCCAGAGTTCCCCAGCCTGGCTGAGCCCTTTCCTCTGGCCATCGGTCGTCTCGAGAAAGAGGAGGTGGAAGAGGTCGCCGTGCGGCCCCAGCGAGTGGGGGAGCGACGGGAGCTCGACCTGGACCTCCTACTGGCAGCCGCGCTGGGTGATCTGGCACGACGCGCACCCATTGAGAAGGCTCCACCCACAGCGGCACCACGCCCGAGCCAGCGTCCGGCCCGGCCCGCTATGGACAGAACCGAGCAGCAGCGTAGGGCTGAGGAATTCAGAGAGTTCCTGGAAGCGTTGGCCGAGATAGCGAAAAAGAAGAAGTAGGTGTTCTGCCAGGTGTAGCGAGCATCGCGCTGTTCCAGAGGAGGGCAAATGACCATGGATGACCTAGGGGAGAAAGTGAACCAGAGGAGCGAGGTGAAGTCGCCCGGCTCAGAAGTGACCAGCCAAGAGGCTGGTGTGAAGGTGACGGGCGAACCGGTTGAGGATCAGCCGGCACACGGGAAAAGAAGTGAGGTCTCCAGCGGGGCGGTTGGGGAGGAGGCCACAGAAAAGTTGGCGACCGCCGAAGAGGAGGTGGCCATGGAGGAAGCGGCGGAGCCGCCCCGGAGGTCGGCCGAAGAGGCTGTTGCCCAAGAGACGGCGCAGGCAGCCCCGTCCGCCCTCACCGACGACCAAATCAACCACATCCGGCTAGAGTTGTTGGGTCGTGTCCGAAACCTGGAGGCCCAGAACCAGTTCTTCCTCCAGCAGGTGACCTACCTCTTGCAGGCTGTGAACCACCACAGTGGCGCCCTGCAAGAGAGCGAGAACCTCCTGCGGATGGAACTCAAGCGCTTCCAGACGGGTGGCCCGCAACGTGCCATGGCTTCCATATTTCACAAGCTGTTCCGCGACCTGCTCAAGGTGATGAACCAACTGGACGGGCTCGTGGGCCTGGGCGACACCGGCGAGCGGACCGAGGAGGAACAGGCCTGGGTCGAGGCCCTGAAGATGTTGCACGGCCAGTTGGAGTTCATCCTGACCGAATGGGGCTGTGTACCAATGGTAGTCGAACCCTTCGTGACGCAGTTTGATCCGGCGTTTCACGAGGCGGTGCCGGTTAAGGAGGGGGGGGCGACCCACGACGCATCGGGCGAGCCCATTCCCGAGGATACCATCGTCAAGGTGGAGCAGCGCGGTTGGATGATGCAGGACACCGTCTTGCAGTTCCCGCAAGTGGTGGTGCGTTGACGGAGCGACTGAGGTCACCACTGCGATCCATAGTTCCCTCAGGAGGTGGTGACACCTTGGTGGTGGTTCGAACCAGGGCGAGAGTGAAGCGATTCTTGGATAACTATCTACAGGAGGTGTGATATGGCCGTAATTGGCATCGACCTAGGAACAACCTATTCGGCGGCGGCCCGGTTCATTGATGGGGAGACGGAGATCATCTACTTGGAGGGGAGACCAACCCTGCCTTCCGTAGTGGGTGTCGACCGCCGGGGGCGGATTGTGATCGGCTGGCGGGGCAAGCGCAACCAGGTGGACCGTCCCCAAGACACTATCGTCGAGACCAAGCGCAAGATGGGCCAGAAGGGCATCAAGGTGACGCTGGGGGGGAAGCAGTACACGCCCCAGGAGATCTCGGCCATGATCTTGAGCCGGATCAAGGAGCTGGCCAAGGAGGACCTGGGGGAGGACATTACCGGCGTGGTCATCTCGTGCCCAGCGTATTTCAAGGATGAGCCCCGTCACGCGACCAAGGAGGCGGGGGAGCTTGCTGGCCTGAACGTGCTGCGCATCGTGAACGAACCCACGGCGGCGGCCTATGCCTATGGCCTGCAGCTAGAGGACACCGACCAGAAACGACTGGCAATGGTTTACGATCTGGGCGGGGGAACCTTTGACGTGACCATCCTCGAGATGCTAGGCGGCAGCGTGGAGGTGATCGGTACCGGGGGCGACCCCCTGCTTGGCGGGGGGAACTTTGACGACCGGATCGTGGAGTGGATGCTGGAGCAGATACAGGCCACCAATCCGGCGTTTATCAACTCCCTCGATGAGGCGCAGATGCAGGCCCTGAAGACCCGGCTCAAGTCCCACGCCGAGGAAGGTAAGAAGATCCTCTGTGGACCACCGCCGAGGGAGGCGTACGAGTTCCAGATTGCCAAGGTGGCTGTCTACCAGGGAAGGCCGGTGTCGTTCCAGGGCACCCTGACCATGAAAGCGTTCGAGCGGCGCATCGAGGATCTGATGCAGAACTCGCTGAAGCATCTGGACGAAGCCATGAAGGTACCCAAGGAAAAGCACTACTATACGGAAACCGACATCACCGACATCCTGCTGGTGGGTGGTAGCACGCGGGTGCCGTATGTGCGCCGGCTGCTGGAAGAGCGCTATCCGGGCGTGCCGCTCCGGGGTGTGGCAGAGGGGGTGAATCCAGATGAAATCGTGGCCCGTGGGGCAAGCATCGTGGCCGCCCAAGCGGACCCGGACACCGAAGAGGTCCTCCTGACGCAGTTGGTCGACGTGACGGGGCACACTCTGAGTGTGGCAGCGATGGACCTGCGGCTCGGCCGGGAGATACTGGACCCGCTGATCCCGAAGGAGACGCAGATCCCGACCTCGGCCAAGCACAACTTCGTGAGTGCGGGGAACTATACACCGATGTCGAAGGTACGGATCTACCAGGGGGAGGGCATGGAGCTTCACGGCGACGTGACTATGATCGGTGAGTTCATCATCGAAATAGAACGCCGGGCCGAGCCGACGCCGCTGGAGATCGGGCTAAGCCTGGACGAAAACGGGCTGCTGGTGGCCCACGCCACCGATCTGACCACGCAGCGTCAGGTCAAGTGTCAGATCAACTACGATGATAGCACTCAGATCCCGCAGGAGGAGTTGGAGAGGAGGCGGCGAGAGCTGGCGGAGGCCATGAAGCAGCGCCAGCAGACCTCTGAAAACGTCTTGGATGGGGTGCCGCGAGCCCCGCCGATCCCGGCTCCCCAGCCCGTCCCGCCAATGCCTGGTCCTCGGCCAGTCTCGCCAGGTCCACAGCAGTCACCACCGGGTCGCCAGCCCAGGGCACCGGCGGGTGATCCCCTGGCAGCCATGAACCCCATTGTCCACAACCTGGTCCAGCGGGCAACGCAGGGCTTTGCTCGGATTCCGGCCGATCGCCAACAGATGGTCATGCAACTGGTGGGCCAGATCACCCGGGCGGCTCAGGCGGGCGACGCAATGCAGGTCATGCAGCTTGGTCTACAACTCCAGCAGTTGCTGTCCGGGGTGCTGTAGGGAAAGCGGCCTGCTGCCCTTGGTGCAGAGCGTGGCCCGCGTTCCTCGGCTGAGGGATGGGCCCGTTTGGTACCTGAGTGGCGCCAGGGAAGTGGAGGCGGCAGCCGTGCAGTCGAGAATCGAGGACTGAGGATGGGAACAGAAAAGGTCGTCAGACGCGACCTGGAGGGGGATCTCCTCCAGGAAGCCGATGCATCGGGCGCTCATTATGCTAAGCGCCTGTCGCTTGACGTTGCCTGGCACACCAACGCACCAAAGGACCTAGCAGACTGGCTCGACGCCCTGGTGAACCGGATTGAACAGGACTGGCCCCGGCGTCTGCTCACGATCCACTACAACCCCTTCCTGAAGCCGGTGACGGGGGCGCAACTGCATGCCATGCTGCGGCCATCTGAGCCGCTAGCGGCTTGGCGGCTGGCCCAGGTGGCGGCCGACCTGTGCCACTGGTTAGAGCAGTTCCACGCGGCGGGCTTTCCCCAACTGGTCGTCCATCCTGGCCGCATCGGGCAGATGGATGGCCAGTTCGCGCTGTTTCCGACGTTGGCCGGGATCCTGCCACCGTTATCTAAGCTGTTGCCCCAGCCAGCCGGGATCTGGCTGTTTTTCATTGCCCCAGAGGTGTTGCGCACCCGGGGCAGCGATCCGGAACTGCTGCCCAAGGGGGACGTCTATGCCTTGGGACGGACGCTGCAGGTGCTCATCAACCCGGACTGGACAGAATGTCTCCCGGTCGATCCCTACATAGCTGCCGAGCAGATCGTCGAATCGCCAGACTTGGAACCCCCATTTGTCTGGCCGGATGGGTTCGACGAGATCGCCAAGGCGGTAGATAAGATGTGTGCTGCCTTGCCGGAAGACCGTCCGGCAGCGACAGACCTGGTGACCACCTTCCACGCCCTGGCAAGGCAGCTTGAGCCGGAGCGGATGGTGCAGAGCCTGATTGAAAAACGCAAGCTCGCCGAGGCCGAGGCCCACCTTAAGGCTCTGGAAGCCTCGCAGGACGAGGGTATCTTTGCCTTCCCCAAGGCCAAGATCCATATACTGCGGGCCAAGGTGGCCATGGCCCATGCCGTGCCCCAGTATGTGCTAGCCATTGATCAACTCGCTAAGGCTAAGGGCTTCGAGCCCAGGAGTGCGGAGGCGTATCGCCAGATCGGGCGAGTCTACAGGGAGTTCAAGGAGCATCCTCAACACCTCAAGCTGGCGGACCTCAACTACCGTCATGCGGCAAGGCTCTCTGGCTGGCGCACGGACATTGTCGAAGAGTGGGTGGACGTGCTGCAGCAGGGCGACCCAAAGCTGCTACTGGAGCGCACCGATTTGATTCCGTGGGATAGGCGACCGGCGGTGGTGTTTGCCCGGCGGGCGGCCGGCCACATGGACACGGACAACGTCGAAGCCGCCTGGCATGAGTGTGTGGACTACTTCTCGCAGTTTGGCTTCAATCAGACAGTATTCGAGACGGCTCAACAGGCAGCGGCCTACTTGCCTGCTGCCGAGTTGCTGATCTGGATGAGAGATCGGCAGAACATCGAAAAGCTGCCGGCCGTGCAGGCCATTGTTTGGGCGCGCAATGGCCAGCACGAGAAAGCGGCGATGTATTTGGCCCATGCACTGCGCATGTCAAATGAGGAGGTCTAGATGGCTAACTTCTTTGAGAGACGCCGTATCATGAAGAATTGCGACAGGTTCTGGAAGCTAGTCGAGAACGGCGATATCGAGGGGGCCCTGTACCTGTTCGACAGCTCTCTGGGCCGGTACGGCTCCGATGTCTCCAAGGCCGTGCGCGTGGCTCATGCTTTCCACCGCTGGCTAGAAACCCGGGACGATGACTACCTGGGGGCGCTGATGGTGCTGGCCGAAGGTGAGCGGGACAACAGCCAGATTGTGCGCGCCCTCCACCTCGCCCGCCGGATCCGACGAGAGACCAACCTGGCTGCGGCGGTGCGCATGCGGGACCCAAAGCTACTCAAGACAGCGCAGGCACATTACCGATTATGCTTAATTACTCTACTTTCCGCTAAGTTGGGCTTTTGAGCCGTTT
>CAYMKL010000098.1:0-25584 GCA_964390805.1 uncultured Anaerolineae bacterium
GGCGCCAGACCAGACCATGGGCCTCATTGGTTAAGACCAACAGAAAAGTGATAAGGGGCAAAACACTGAGCAGGCCCAGGTAGCGAGGCTTCAGCCATTTCTCGCGGCCGGTGTACTGAAGTGCCAAGGTCAACCACGCCGTCGGCACGGTGACGACGCCCAGAAACTGCATCTTGCTCCAAAAGACCTTGACCGGCAGGTCAACACTCCCCAGTTGCAACGCATGCCCCAGCGCCCACACGGCGGCGGCCAGCAAGACCAACACTCCCGTTGCTGCCACGGATGTGTGACGGCGCCGCCACGTGTGGAGGGCCGTTATGATCGAGATAGCTGCTGTCACGATCAACAGGATTGTATAAGGTGTCCATTGCCAGGCCATAGATTTCACCTCTAGCGTTCACCTAAAGTGTAGAGCTGGTAGTTGTCCCGACCCTGTTCTTTGGCTCGGTACATGGCAATGTCGGCGTTCTTGACCAGGGTATCGGCATCCTCACCATCGTCGGGATAGAGAGCGATCCCAATGCTGCTGGTGACGCACAATTCGTGGCCATCAAGCTGAAATGGCCTTCGAATGGCTTGTAGGATTCTTTGAGTAGCCTTAGCCGCGTCCTCCGGTCGAGCCATTTCCGGTAACAAGAGCAGGAATTCGTCGCCCCCCATGCGGGCCACGGTATCGCTCCTGCGTAGAGAGCCTGTCAGGCGGTCGGCAACAACTCGCAGCAACTGATCTCCCACGCTGCGCCCCAGTGTATCGTTAACCTCCTTGAAGTAATCCAGATCGAGGTACATCACAGCCAGCTTTTGCCCATTACGGTGTGAGTGAGCCATCTCCAGCGAAAGGCGGTCATTAAACAGCACCCGGTTTGGCAAGCCGGTCAGGGAGTCGCGGATGGCTATATAGGCCAGTTCTGCCTCCGCCTGCTTCCGCTCGGCGATGTCACGGAAAACCAAAACCACACCGATGAAGTTCCCTTTGTCATCCCTAATGGGTGCAGCGCTGTCATCAACAAGGATTTCCCTCCCGTCCTCGGCAACGAGTATGGAATGATCCGCCAACCCGACAACCATCCCCTCCCGAAGCGCCCTCGTCACTGGACTCTCGGCAAGGGTGCGTGTTTCTTCGTTTACGATATTGAATACTTCTGTCAAATCTTTTCCCAAAGCCTCTTCCTGTTCCCAGCCCGTCAGGGCCTCGGCAACGGGGTTCATAAAGGTTACCAACCCCTTCTCATCAGCGGCTATCACCGCATCGCCTATACTTCTGAGCGTGGTGGCAAGCCAGCGCTCGCTCTCTCTTAGCTTCCTCTCCATCTCATGCTTGTAGAGAGCTACCTCGATGGCAGTGTATAGCTCCCTCTCCTGGAAAGGTTTGATGATATACCCATAGGGCTCCGTTGCCTTCGCTCGTTGTAACGTGCCCTCATCTGCATAAGCCGTGAGAAAGACCACCGGAATACCGAAGCGATCACGAATCTCTGCGGCAGCTTCTATGCCGTCCATAGCTCCTTTCAACCTGATATCCATCAGCACCAAAGCCGGGCGTATCTCTCCTGTTTTTTCAATGGCTTCCTCTCCATAAGAAGCCACAGCACAAACAGCATATCCCAAACTCTGCAACCTGTCTCGTAGTTCCAGCACTACGATGTTGTCGTCCTCAACAATCAGAACCTGCCTCTCGGTCATGGGAACCCCCTTCCTTATGCTTCGCTGGAGTTTGGCGAATTCTTGACCCTACCATAGTGTTCTCTTTCTCGACCATCTCTTCCTCCTTTGCCAGAGTAGAGTTGGTAGTTGTCCCGGCCCTGTTCCTTGGCACGGTACATGGCGATGTCGGCATTCTTTACCAGAATATCAGCATCTTCACCGTCCTTGGGGTAGAGAGCGATCCCAATGCTGGTGGTGATATGGAGTTCGTGGCTCTCAAATTCAAAGGGCTCTCGAAAGGCTTCCAGGATTTTCTGGGCAACTTTTCCCACGTCTTCCCCCCAGGACATTTCTGGTAAGATCAGCATGAATTCGTCGCCCCCCATACGAGCGACGGTATCGCTACTGCGCAGAAGACCTGTCAGGCGGTCGCCAACAACTCGCAGAAACTTGTCTCCCACACTGTGGCCCAGTGTATCGTTGACTTTCTTGAAGTGATCCAGGTCGAGCAACATCACGGCCAGCTTTTGTTGGTTGCGGTGTGCGTGAGCCAGCTCTAGGTTGAGACGGTCATTGAACAGCCGCCGGTTGGGCAGGCCGGTCAAGGCGTTGTGGGTGGCTATATAGACGAGTTGTTCCTCCGCCTGCACCTGCTCGGTGATGTCGCGGCCCACCGACTGGAACTCGATGAAGCGACCTTGCTCGTCGAATATCGCCCGATTGGTCCACTGTTGCCAACGAATCTGCCCGTCCGGAAGTATGAGCCGGTGGTCGTAGGTTACAACAGGGTTCGCTGGGGATAGGGAGGCCAATTGCCCCTCGACGAATTCATGGTCCTCATCGAGGATGAACGACATAAAGCTGCTCCCAATCAGCTCATCGCGCCTTTTGCTGACATAGCGGCAGTAGGCCTCGTTAACGAAGGTGAGCGTTCCGTCGGGCAGGAAACGACAGAGCAATTCAGTCTGATCCTCGACGATGGCGCGATAGCGTGCCTCGCTTTCCCGCAGTGCCTCCTCCACCCGCCGCTTCTCCTGGATCAGACGTTGCTTTTCCAGGCCCTCTTTGACGATAGCCAATACTTCACCCATGTTCAAAGGTTTGGTGAGGTAGGCCGAGGCCCCCTCGGTCAGGGCCTGCACCGCCGTTTCTAGAGAAGCGTAGGCAGTGGCCATGATCACCACCATGTCGGGGTGCATCTCCTTCAAGGGCGCCAGGAGCTCTATCCCTTCCATGTCGGGCAGCCTAATGTCCAGGAGCGCCAGGTTGAAGAATCTCTCCCGCGCTTTCTCTATGGCCTCTGCACCGCTCGTCGTGGTGGTCACCGCGTAGCCCGCGGAACGCAGAATGTTCCCCAATGCCCAACACATGTCCGGCTCGTCGTCAACGATCAGAATTCGTGGAGGCTCGTATCTCATCTTCGTCTCCTTGTTGACAGTAGTTAGGTAGTCCAGTTGACTTCTGCCAGCCCCGCAGTTCGTTCTTGGACTCGTATTTCCAACTTGTCGTGCCCTTTGCGCAGCGCCTCCTCGGCCTTATGCTTGTACAGAGCCGTCTCAATGGCAATGTATGGTTCTCTTTCGATGTTGTCATCCTCAACAACCAGGATCTGTGCTTGGCCATGGAGCCCCCCCCTTCCTTTACTCTGGTTCGGTAAGGGTGATCTCGAATGCCGTTCCACTGCTTCCATCCAGCTCGATGATTCCCTCAAGCTGATTGACCAGTGTATCCACCAATTGCAGACCTAATGATTGTTTATTGCGGAAGTCCACATCCCTTGGGAAGCCAACACCGTCATCACTGACTACCAGGATACACCAACCATCATCCGAACGAAGTTCGATGCGGATTTCACCTTCCCTGCCGTCGGGAAAAGCATGTTTGAGCGAGTTGGAAACCAGTTCATTGATGATCAACCCACAGGGAATGGCCGTGTCAACGCCCAGAAAAACATCCTCCACGTTGATCTTCAGTCGGATGACATTCGTATTGACTCCATACGACCGGAACAGATAGTTTGCCAGGCTTCGCACATATTCAGCGAAGTTTACCCTCGCCAGGTCCTGGGATTGATACAGCCTTTCGTGGACCAACGCCATGGCTCTGACACGGCTTTGGCTGTCCTGAAACATCGCTGGGGGCTCTTTACCCTGGATGTTCTTGGCCTGAAGGTAGAGCAAGCTGGAAATGACCTGCAGGTTGTTCTTGACGCGATGGTGAATCTCCTTCAACAGTACTTCCTTCTCTCGCAGCGAGGCCTTGATCCGCTCCTCCGCCCGCACCCGCTCGGTGATTTCAGTCTTCATTGCTTCGTTGGCTTCCACAAGTTCCGCCGTTCGCTGTCTAACCCGTGATTCTAACTCGGTATTGGCTTTCATCAGTGCCATCTCCGTCAGATCAAGTTTGAATAGAAGTTGCAGGAAGAGAAGCGAACACAACGGGGTCACGACGGACGGAATAATGATTGAGATGACAATGCCACTGGTCCGAACTAGTCCCTCAACAGCCCCCCCAAGCATCACGTACAGAAGAACCGAGAGAACAATTGAAGCGGCTGTGAGTATGAGCGTGGTCCTCATCACGCCGAGTTTCCTTAGCAATTTACGAAGCATCGGTTTCCTCCATATTGAACTGCCAGAATCTAGGAGCGGGTCATCATGCTGCTATCCTATTACAACGAGATTTCACTATCTACAACTGTGCCTCCGCCATTGCTACTCCCTTGCCTCGTACTTCGCCCTGGCGAAAGCTATCTTGAACGTCGTTCCAACGCTTCTATCTAGCTCGACGGTGCCTTCAAGCTGGTCTGCTAGCGTCTTGACCAATTGCAGACCTAATGATCCCGTATCTTGGAAGTCCAAGTCCTGCGGGAAGCCAATGCCGTTATCGCTGACCACCAGGATATACTGACTATCATCATCCGAATGAAGCTCTATGCGGACTTCCCCCGCCCGGTCATCTGAAAAGGCGTGTTTGAGGGAATTGGAAACCAGCTCGTTGATGATCAACCCACAGGGAATAGCTGTATCCACACCCAGAAAAACGTCCTCCACGTTGACCCTCAGTTGGATGACGTTCGTATTGACGCTATAGGAGCGGAACAGATAGTTTGCCAGGCTTCGGACGTATTCAGCGAAGTTTATCCTCGCCAGGTCCTGGGATTGATACAACCTCTCGTGAACGAGGGCCATGGATCTGACGCGGCTCTGGCTGTCCTGGAACATCTTGAGGGTCTGTCTATCCTTGATGTTTGTGGACTGAAGGTAGAGCAGACTGGAGATGACCTGCAGGTTGTTCTTGACCCGATGGTGAATCTCCTTCAGAAGTACCTCTTTCTCTTCCAGCGACTGCTTGACCTCGGCGTAGAGGCGGGCATTCTCCAGGGCCGTGGCGGCGTGGTAGGCAAAAGCCTCCAGCCGCTGGGCGTCGGCAGCACCGAACTGGCCCGGCCGAGTCCCGTCCACGTTCAGAAAACCTTCCGCCAGGCCCGCCACCCGGATCGGTGCGGACACGTAGGAGCGCAGCCACTCCCAACCCTCCAGCGGGACCCAGTCGGGATCAGTGGCCGTATCCGGGACGACGACTGGCTTCCCCGCCCGTATCATCTCCGTCAAGGTCGGGTACTCTGCGATAGGAATGGAAAAGCTGGCAATCTGGCCCGCTACCCCCAGCCGCTCGTAGCCCCGCCAGCGCACCACCCGGACAATGCCCCTCTCTATGAGCATGATGTTAAAGGCATCCCCTGCGACGACCCGTTCCACCTGCTCCAGGATGCGGTCCAGCACCTGGTCGAGATCCAGGGTGCTGCTCACCGCGTCCGCCGCCTCCTGGAGGGCCTCCGTCAGGCTTCGCTGCTCCCGCTCCGCCTGGAAGAGGCGGCTGTTCTCGACAGCGACGGCAGCCTGTTGCCCCAGGAGATGGAGCAGGCGCACCTCGTAGTGGTTGTAGGCGTCGCCCGACAATTTCGGCCCCAGGTTGTAGAGCCCCACCAATTCTGTGCCCACGATCAGGGGGATGCTCAACTCAATGCTGTGTTGCTCCAGGAAGGCCTCAGCCTCGGCTGGGAGTTGGGACGGGGGCTGCAGGCGCAGCAGCGAGCGCCCCAGGCCATGCAGATATTGGACCAGCGGATGATCCACCGACAGAGCGAGGCCACCGTCGCCACTGCCGGTCAGCACGAGATGTCCACCCGCCGGGTCGAGCACAGCCAGCGTGGCCCAGGCTATCTGTAGTCGCTGAGGCAGGCCTGCTGTCAGCAGTACAGCCAACTGGTCGGGGACAATGCTGGTGGCCAGCCTCTCGCTCATCTCCGGCAACAGTCGTTGATAGTCCAGTTTGACGCGGTAGAAGGCGCGGTCAATCAACGCCTGTACCCGCTGCCGCAAGGGGCTAAACGCCAGGGCGATGCTCAGCGTGGCGATGAAGACCACCAGCGTATCATTCTCGCGGTGCAGTACCGCCGGAATCAGGTACGCCAGCAGGCGCACCAGGAGCAGGTAGAGGCCGCCCAGGAGAGTGGTGAGCGTACCGTAGACCAGGGTGCGGTTGATGATAACCTCGATGTCGAACAGGCGGTAGCGCAGAATGGCTATGGCCAGGCAGAAGGGCATGAGAGCGATAAAGACCATGATCGCCGGATGAGGGAACAGGGGACGGGCCCCCACCACCAGCGGCAGGACATAGCCTGGGACCAGTATCGCAACCTCTACGCTAGCGCTCCACAGTACCCATCGGATCTGGGCGCGGGTCACTGGATCGGGGGCGGCGCGAGTCGAACGAATGCCGGCAGCGATGGCCAGCCCGATTTGGACTATTGCTATGACCCAAGAAACGCGATTCCCGATCTCCAGAGCCGCGTTCCACCCCGGAGACAGCGCCATCGCTCCCAACACCACCAGTGGATAGAAAGCGTACAAGACGAATGGCAGCAAGCGCGGGAAGCGCTCCAGCAAGGGGTGTGAGAGCGGGAAGACCAGGGTAAGGTAGCAGATGGTGGCAAGGCTGAGACCATACATTGCGTGTTCGTAGGCCAGATGAAGCCAAAGGGGCCAACGCCAAGGCAAGGTGGCGTATTGGAAGTTGTGGGCATCCCCCCAATACTGTAGCGATACTGTAATGCAGAAGAGCATGAACAGACAGGCAGCTAGCTCCTGCGGCCGTTTCCAGAAGACAAAGGTGCCGATGGTGAAGAAGGCCAGGGCTCCTAACAGTTGTGGCGCCCAGTGAGCCAGGATCGCGCGGAAGGGGACGGGCGTCAACTCGACCTCGAGCGTCATCGGCTGTCCCTCCCGCAGAATCTCATAGGGGACGATCCCGCCGCTGCACCACTCCGGCCCCCGCGACGCGCCACTCAGCCACTCATCAACGGTGTGGCCACCAGCACGGACGATGATGTCCCCCACCCGGAGGCCCCCCGTTCGCTCTTCCAGCAGCCATTGGACGCGGAAGCCCTGGGGCGTGAAACTCGCCAGGTCGCCCGTGGCCCCATCGGCCGGCAGCCAGGTGTAGAACACAAAGACCCCCAGCCCGACCAGGAGACTGACTATCCACACGCCATACCAGAACCAGAGAGAGGCTTTCGTTCGCATGGCCTATTCTCCTCTCAACCGCCGCGCCATCCACCACAGGCCGAAGCAATACCCCATCCAGGCCCACACAGTGCCACCGACCAGGTCCAGAAGGTTGTGCTGGCCGGTAAGCAGGGTGGAGAGCAAGATGATTACGGCAATCCCGGCCCACAGCCAGCGCAGTCGAGAGCGCCAGTGCCACCAGAAGAAAACGATCAGCACCGTGGTGTAGGTGTGACCACTAGGGAAGGCATTATTCAAGCGGTCGTTCTCGTATATGAGGCGTACTAACTCTATTTGCCAGTTACCTCCCTCCAGAGCCGGCCGCTGAACGTAGGTGGGGCAAAGCACATAGACAACATAGCTGGTCATCATCACGGTGATCATGCCTATGATGAAAGCCTGGTACAGGGCGTCGTCCATTTTCCAGGCCGCCCAGACAAAGCACCCCACCCACCAGACTATACCGAGCAGATAAGGTATCGCCCAGATTGGCCAGAGGGGGATCAAGGCATCCCATGGGGTGGTCAGGACAACGCCGCCCTGCATAGTGCGGTTAATGGGGAAGTACAGCAACTGGACGATGAAGAGGACAACCAACCACACCAGGCGTACCCTCGGCGTCACTGCCGCTCGCGCAGACGTCTTGGAAGGTATCAGATTTCGTTGTGGGTTCGACATGGTCTCTCCTCAGCGGGTGCACTGGCCATTGACAACCTTTTCCCTATCTACTCTAGTGCGGCAAAGGCAATCTTGAATGCCGTTCCACCCCTTCTATCGAGCTCGGCGGTGCCCTCAAGCTGGTCTACCAGCGCGTTCACCAATTGCAGGCCTAATGATCCCCCATCTCGGAAGTCCAAACCCGCCGGGAAGCCCACCCCGTTATCGCTGATCATCAGTGTAAACTGACCCTCATCACCCGCACGAAGCTCAATGCGGATTTCGCCTGCCCTGCCATCTGGAAAGGCGTGTTTGAGAGAATTGGAAACCAGTTCATTGATGATCAATCCACAGGGAATGGCCGTATCAACTCCCAGGAAAACGTCATCCACACTGATCTTTGGTTGGATGACATTCGTATTGATGCCATACGAACGGAACAGGTAGTTTGCCAGGTTTCGGGCGTATTCAGCAAAATCAATCCTCGCCAGGTCTTGGGACTGATACAGCCTTTCGTGCACGAGGGCCATGGATCTGACACGGTTCTCGCTGTCCTGGAACATCTTGAGGGTCCGGTTATCCTCGACATCCTTGGACTGAAGGTAAAGCAAACTGGAAATGACCTGCAGGTTGTTCTTGACCCGATGGTGAATCTCCTTCAGTAGCACCTCTTTCTCTCTGAGTGAGGCCTTGATTTGCTCCTCCGCCCGCCTACGCTCGGTGACGTCTCTCATAACCCCGACCATTCCCACAACTCTTCCCCTTTTTCTCAAGAGAGAACCCCGAAGTTCAACGTCTAGTTTTTCCCCTGCTTTTGTATACGCCTCTATATCGAAAGGAGGACAATACTGACCTGAGATTAGCTTGGTAAAACTATAGAGCGTCTTTGCAAGGCTTGGCGGAGGAAACATCTTGAGGAGTGCAATCCGTTTCCCGACGATCTCATCTTCATTATACCCCCCAATCTCTACTATTCGTTTGTTAATCTTGATAACCTTACCCGTCGCATCAATCAAAGCTATACCATCTCCGACACTGTCAAAGATCGCTTGCAAGTCTTCTTCGCTCTCTCGCAACGCCCCCTGTGCACGCTTGCGGTCGGTGATGTCGCGAAGCAATGCGAGGTAGGCGGCCTCACCCTCCCATTCTGTTTCGACCACGCGCAGCTCCCCTACGCCTTTTTCTCCGCCTCTGTGAATGATGTCAAGCTCCGTTACTCCACCTGCCACAATGGGAAAGCCAAACAACTCACCCACGCGGTCCCCTGCCTTGCAGCTAAAGAAGCATCCCGAAGCCGGATTGACGAAACGCGCTACTCCCTTTCGATCTACAACGATGATGCCATCAGTGCTTCTCTCTACTATGTTGTGGAAGCTCGCTCTACTGGCCCGCAGCGCCTCGGTCGCCTCCCTCGCCTTCAGCAATGCCTCTTCTAGTTCTTTGGTTCTTTCTTTCACTCTCGCTTCCAATTCTTCCTTACTCAAAAGAGCTAGCTTTTCCTCTTCCAGAAACCCTTCCGGCATGGTTTCAAGAATCCTTAGGAGCACTGGTGTACCCGCATATCTTTCTCTTGCGGCCTCGTAGTTCCTTGCCACCAGTTCTTCGGCAAGAGAGGGCGAGGCAAAAGCCGAATAGACTTCTATGAGCCTTGAGATCAGGCTGGAAAAGCCATCGAATACTTTAGGAATGCCCTCCTGCTCAGACATATTTGCAAGACCTTCCGCAATCTCTTCGACCATCAATGCTCCGTCGTCAGCCATCTCGCAATCCTTGAGGATGTCATGTTCATCAGCATGCCTGCTGAGAACGTTTCTCAACGTCTCAATGCCGATCATGGGAATTGCGGTCGCCGCAAGCCTACTGGTTAAATCTGAATATGCCCGTAATGCCAGGATGTCCTCTCTCAGCAACATCTCTTGTTCTCTCTCTACACCCGCTATTGCTCCCGCTGACGGCCGCGCAGCGAGGTGAAATCTCCTTTCGGCGATAGCCATGATTACGAAGACGAATGCCCATAGGATCATGTTGCCAACATTGAACCATGCAGGTTCTGATCTGATAGGAGATAGCACACTCAGTATGGAGATGGGCAGGGAGATCAAGATGAGCGTAGCGATCCCTGTTAGGTAGACCTTGGAGTTGGGCATCATTACGACAACCCGAGATAAGGAAACCTGATGGACCCGTCGGATCTCCTTTGCCCTGAGCGCCCCGCCACTGGCTATCGCCGACAGACCGGCGATCCAGATGAAGAACTCTACATAGACCAGCCCGGAGCCAGGGAGGACAAAGTGATCCACAGCGCCGACCATGGTCGCAACTACGAAAAGGACCCCACCCATTGCCATGAGCTGGTGCCCTAGGGGCCCACGCATCATCCGCGCGTTTTTGAATGAATAGTGGGCAAACGCCAGCGCGGAGAAGAAGAATATAGTTCCGAACAGGTAGAAGATGATCTCTATTGTGCCCATGCTCCTGGCCTCCTGTCCCTTGACCAGATAGTCCTGTGCTCTCTCCCTCACTACCTAGACTGCCAACGCTTCACTCGGCTGGGACTGTCAACCCGTGAGCGTTCCACTGTGCCCTGGTGTGCAGGTGCTGAAGGATGAAAGATGCACTCCCTTATCTCGTAGCTCCACCACCACGATGTTGCCATCCTCAGCAACCAGGATTTGCACCTTGGCCAAGGTTGCCCCTTACGTGACTGCTCAGGCTACCCTGTGCCGCGATTGAAATCGCCTCTCCAGGGCTTTCAGCCGGGCGTCCACCTGCGTGGACGTCGCTGTCCACGTAGGTGGACAGTCAGCTTTAGCTCTCCAGGCGCGGTTTCAACCGCCAGCCTGAGTAGTAACTCCCTTACCTTTACTTCAGTTCGGCAAAGGCAATCTCGAATGTCGTTCCATCTCTTCTGTCTAGCTCAATGGTTCCCTCAAGCTGATTGACTAGCGTGTTTACCAATTGCAGGCCTAATGTCTTTGTGTCTGGAAAATCCAAGCCCTTCGGGAAACCGACGCCATTATCGCTGATCATCAGCGTAAACTGACCCTCACCATCTGCACGAAGCTCGACGCGGATTTCGCCCGCCCTGCCATCAGGAAAGGCATGTTTCAGGGAGTTGGAAAGCAACTCATTGATGATCAATCCACAAGGAATGGCCATATCAACACCCAGGAAGACATATTCCACGTTGATCTTCAGTCGGATGACATTCGTATTGACGCCATAGGAGCGGAACAGATAGTTCGCCAATCTCCGCACGTATTCAGCAAAGTCAACCCTCGCCAGGTCTTCGGATTGATACAGCCTTTCGTGGACCAAGGCCATGGATCTGACCCGGCTCTCGCTGTCCCGAAACATCTCGAGCGCCTGATCATTCTCGACGCCCCTGGACTGAAGGTAGAGCAAGCTGGAGATGACCTGCAAGTTGTTCTTGACCCGATGGTGAATCTCCTTCAGAAGTACCTCTTTTTCTCTGAGCGAGGCCTCGATCTGCTCCTCTGCCCGCTTGCGCTCGGTGATGTCGCGCAGGACGACTACCTGGCTGGCGAGGCGGCCACGCCAGTCAGTCACAGGGGAGATGCGCACATCATAGGTGCGCTGCTCATCCCCCTGACCCAGCACCAATTCCTTACCTGCCTCGACCAGTTCACTGGAGCGCTCGAGCTGACCAGCTAATTCCGGCCTTGACTTTTCCACAAACTGTCCAAGCGCTTTGGAAGCGCCGCGACCGATCAGGTCTCGAGCGGCGGCGTTCAGGTCCACAATATAGTTATAGGCATCCAGCACCACCACAGGATCCCCCATGCTTCTGATAACGGCCCCGTGCGACACCGACAAGAAGTCGCCCCGCCGCACGCGAAAGATAGTAAATGCCACCATCAGGCCGCCCACGGCAATTCCCAGCAGTGTCGCGACGAACCTCGGGAAGGGGCTCAGTTTAAGTACGTCAAGCCCGGCTCCCAGGTAGGCAAAGACTGTGGCAACCATCAATAGACTTGCTTGCCAGCGATAGAGGCCGCGTGATCGAACAAGCATCTGGATGTGCACCAAGACCGCCACGATCATCAAACCATACAGATACGCCACCATGCCCCAGAACCCTACGCCGAAGGTTTTGTCCAATTCCGGGAGCAGACCATCTGTGTCCAGTCGAACGTGGCGCCAGATCAGACCGTGGGCCTCATTGGTAAACACCAACAGCAGAGTGATGAGCGGCACAATGGTCAGTAGGACCAGATTGCGACGCGTCAGCCGCTCCTCGCGACCAGTATACTGCAGCGAAAAGATCAACGCCGCCGTCGGCGTTGTGACGAGGCCTACGTACTGCACCTTGTTCCAAAGGATTTTCGTCACCAGGTCAGGGCTCACAGTTTCCAGCAGATACGCCAACATCAATTCGGCGCAGGCAAATAGAACCACCGCCCCCGCTTCAGTCCCTGGCCTGTGACGCCGTCGCCGAAGGAGGTATAGCGCCGTTGCGATTAAGATAGCTGCTGCCATGAGTGGCAGGATCGTGTAAAAGGCTTCAGCGTTCATTCAAAGTGTAGCGTTGGTAGTTGTCCCGGCCCTCCCCCTTGGCGCGGTACATGGCGATGTCGGCGTTCTTCATCAGCGTATCCTCATCTTCACCATCATCGGGATAGAGCGCAATCCCAAGGCTGCTAGTGATATGGAGTTCGTGGCCATCAAACACAGATGGCTCCCGAAACGCTTCCAAAATTCTGGCGGCAACCTCGGCCGCGTCTTCCACCTGAGCGATTTCTGGCAGCAATAGCATGAATTCGTCGCCCCCCATGCGGGCGACGGTGTCGCCCTTGCGCAGAAGGCTGACCAGTCGCTCGCCAACAACTTGCAGCAACTGGTCTCCCACGCTGTGCCCCAGCGTATCGTTGATGACTTTGAAGTGATCCAGGTCGAGCAACATCACGGCCAGCTTTTGCTGGCTCCGTTGTGCGTGCGCCAGTGCCAGGTAGAGGCGGTCATTGAACAGCCGCCGATTGGGCAGGCCGGTGAGGTCGTCGTGATAGGCCATGTGCTTGATGATTTCCTCTGCTCGCTTGCGCTCGGTGATATCGTGCAAAACAACCAAGCAACCAGTGAGGTGACCACGCTGATCGTGCAATCGCGAGATGCGAATGTCAAAGTAGCGTTGCGTCTCACCTTCACCCAAGACAACCTCTTCAGTATGCCTCCGTCTCGTTGAGGACGCACCCGACCAGTACTTCGACGAGCCGACCGGATAACATCTCGGCGGCGGGTCGCCCAATCACCTCTGCATCGGGTTGGCCAATGATCTGTTGTGCTGCGGGATTGAGGTCCAGGATACGGTGCTGCACATCCAGCACGATCACACCATCGCTCATGTTCTCGATAACGGCGTCGCGCGCCACCGGCACGATGTCTAGCAGGCGCAAGCGAAACATAGCCCAAGCGGCCGTCAGCCCTGACAGGGTGAAAGCAAAGTTCGTCAGGTCGAGATGAGGAAAGGGATTCAGGCCTGAGACCCGCAACACGTTCCCTACCCACGGTGCCAGTGCGGCAATCAGCAGAGCGACGGCTTGTCGGCGATACAGATGCGGTGAACGAACAAGTGCCTGGAGAATCAGAGCGGAGCCGAGCAAGACCAATGTGTAGGAATAAATCACCCAGACCCAGAAAAACGCGCCATATGTCAGATACAACACCGAAAACGAACCGACGGTGTCCAGTCCGGTGTCGCTCCAGATCAGGCCATGGCTATCGTTGGTCCAGACGAGCAGCAGCGTGAGAAGGGGCATCATTGCCAACAGCAGCCGGTTGCGGCGCGTAAGCCACTTTTCTCGGTTCGTGTACCGGAGCACGAGGATCAGCCACATAGTTGGCACACCGATGATGCCAAAGTACTGAACTCTCGCCCAAAAGACCTTGGCCGGCAGGGCGGCACTCGCCATTCCCAATGCGTACCCCAGCGACCACTCGCATGCGGCCAGCATCAGGTATACCAGTGACATAGCACCGGGTGCAGGGCGGCGTCGCCAAGCGAAGAACGCTATGGCACCCGACGCGACCGCTGCTATGACCAGAGGCAACACGTAAGGACTATACTGCCAGTACATCATTCCCCCTCCTAGCCTAGTTTCATTATATCATGTTTCGCCCATTTGACAAAATACCCCCTCTCTGGTATAATTCGGCCCGATTTCTACAGGGGGTGAAAGGTATGCGCTACATCAAGGCTCTTGACCAAAACCTGCCTAACATGAATGGTGGGTCCATCGTTCTGCCTTGTCGTAGTGCGCCTGTTCAACGGTGAGTTATGTCTATAACAGCCGGGGCGCGCTACGCGCCCACGGCTTTTTAATTTCACCTGGCTTTACCCTGAGCCGTGGGCCCGTCTGTCGCCCACGGCTCTTTTTATATCACCTCTTTTTAGTAGATACATTGAAAAGGAGTGGATAATGAACGAAGTGAGGATACGTAACTATCGCGAGCGCGATCTGGAACCCCTGGTCGAGCTCATCAACGCCGCCGATGCCGTGGATCAACTGGAGTGGGGAACCTCGCTCCAGGAACTGCAGGAGCGGTTCGCCTCGCCGACGCTCAAGCCTGAGGAGAACGTCTTCGTAGCTCAGGCGGGAGGACAAGTCGTCGGCTACACCAGGCTTCGGCTGAAGAAGGGGGAAGCAGAAAGCGTCTTCACAACTTACGGCGTCGTACATCCGGAGTGGCGCAGGCGAGGCATCGGACAGCGTCTGCTGAAGCGGGCTTACCAGCGAGCCCAGGAGCGGCTGGGGGAGGTCACCAGCGAGACGGTGTACTTCGATGCCGAATGTGAATCCAGAGAGGCCGGGCGCGTTGCCCTTTTTGCGAGCTTCGGAATGCGCCCGGCCCGTTATGACCTGGAGATGGCCTATGCGCCCTTGGAGGACATCCCTGAGCCCCAGTTCCCGCCGGGCATCGTCGTGCGAACCTGGGTCAGAGGTCAGGATGACGAGGGGGTGTTGGCCGTTCTCAACGAGACCTTCGCCGACCACTGGGGCTTCATCCCGGTGCCACTGGAGGATTGGCTCTATTGGGTCAACCTGCCCCGCTTTCGCCCGGAGCTGAACCTACTGGCGGTGGCAGGGGACGAGATAGCCGGCATCTGTCTTTGCGACGTCAACAAGGAGCACATCGCCCGCATTGGGCGCAAGGAGGGCTGGGTGGATGTCCTGGGCGTCCGTCGTCCCTACCGGCAGCAGGGCCTGGGCCGAGCCCTGCTGGTGGCTGGCCTACACGTCCTGAAGGAAGCCGGGATGGAGTCGGCCTCGTTGGGGGTAGACGCCGAGAGCCTGACCGGTGCCACCCGCCTGTACGAGAGTGTGGGCTTCGTGGAGCGCAGGCGGTACGTTCTCTATCGGCGGGCTCTGTAACAATGACCAAATCCTGCGTTGCCACGGTAGGCGAAAAGAGCCGCCCTCTGATCACAGGGCGGCTCTTTGATGCAATGTGAAGCGACATTTGTTGATGTGCCGCCGGGACTGAACCTAAACGGCTTTTGGAAGCCGCCCCTGGCGGTCGCTGTTGAACGAGTTGTTGGGCAGCCAGCCATACCAGATTTGCTTGATCTTCTACCCCCCCACCAGATCCTAGCCCAAACTCCGCTATGGCTTACTTGCCGCGAGCGATCACTGCGATGGTATCTGTCCCAGAGTATGGCCCGTTCTGAGTATCCACTTCAAGAACGAAGGTAGCTTCACCTACAGCAACCATGCTCTTAACTGTATCAAGGTTGCACTTGACAACTAGGTCACCCCTGTTGTCTGGGAAAGTCCAGATCCCTTCGACAAGTTGATCTTCCACATAGAGCTTTGCACCGAGTACCAAAGTGTAGCCAATATCGGTGTGTAGAGATACACTCCCACCGTTGGAGTTGAGATTGAGCACGTTAGGTGATACCACAACCTCAATGGTGTTATCCTGAGCGAATACTCCACTTGTCAGGATCACCGCAAGAAGCGCCACCAGTGATAGCGTTCCCACACACAGTTTAGACAGCTTTTTCATTTGGTGTTTTCCTCCTTAATCATTTTTGGAACTACACGTCTTGACCAGAAATCTAGATATTCGTCTTGGGCCTAAGGACTTAGTTTCG
Organism: uncultured Anaerolineae bacterium; assembly: GCA_964390805.1. Classification (GTDB taxonomy): domain Bacteria; phylum Chloroflexota; class Anaerolineae; order VGOG01; family VGOG01; genus CAYMKL01. The sequence goes on from CAYMKL010000098.1 coordinate 15,985, forward strand.
GGAGATGCTCTTCATCTACTTCAGCGAGGTTGGGCCGGCTTAACCCCTGCACATTAGCTCTGATCTGGTGTACTAAGCGGAGATCTCGTCTGCCCAGTACGCTTGCTATAGCAAAACGATGCTTGTGATGAATGAGCTTCACAAGCATTGAAATAGCAAGCTATCAGAACGCGCGGTATTGTATCACACAACAACTAGAACGTCAAATATGAATTTGTCAGAGGACCGACGCCTCCGTTAGATTTGCCCTGCCCCAAGATTGGTGCTATACTTGCACCATCTTAACATAGGAGGCCCGCGGTGAATCTTAAGCTGGATTACAAAAAGGCGTTCCTGATTGGTTTTGGCTTCTTCGGCATCAGCGTGCTGTGGACGCTCTACAACTCCTACGTGCCGATCTACCTGCAAGCAGGCAGCCCAATGTTTGATGCGCCTGGGGAAGTGGGCTTTGGTCTTGGCGCTGGCCTGACGGGCGTGATCATGACGCTCGACAACATCGCCGCCTTCTTCCTCTTGCCGCTGATCGGCATCTGGTCCGACCGCGTCTGGACCCGCTTTGGCCGCCGCCTGCCCTTCATCCTCGTCCTCGCCCCCATCGCCATCGTAGCCTTCATTCTGATCCCGGTGACGTTGCGGATGATCCCGCCCGAACTCAGTGGGCAGGTAGACCGCCTGGGGACGCCGCTGGCGCTGTTCATGATCGCCGTAGGCGTCTTCCTGACGGCCATGGCCGGCTTTCGCACGCCGGTGGTCGCGCTCATGCCCGACCTGACACCCAGTCCGCTGCGCTCCCAGGCCAACGGCATCATCAACCTGATGGGAGGCCTGGGGACGTTGATCGCCACCCTGGGCAGTGGCTTTTTGTACGGGATGGGACACATCGCGCCCTTCGTCTTCGGCGGTGTGCTGATGATCGCAGCGGTGCTGATGCTGCTGTTTTTCGTCAAGGAGCCGCGTGAGTTTGAGGCCGCAGCCCGCGAGGAGAAAGGACTGGGTGCGCTGCGCGGCATCAAGCGCATCTCGCCGGAGGCCCGGCGCAGCCTGGCGTTTCTGATGGGCGCCATTTTCTGCTGGTTCGTCGGCGGCACCGCAATCGAGGCCTTCCTCTCATCCTACGGCGTGAGCGAGCTGGGCATGTCCACGGGCACAGCACCGCTGTTGATGGGAGTGGCATCGCTGGCGGCGCTGGCCTTCGCCATACCCTCCGGCTTTATCGCCGCCCGCTTCGGTCGGCGGCGGACGATCATCACCGGCATGGCCATCTTCGGCGTGCTGCTGCTGGCCAACTTCGTGCTGCGCAACGCCACGCTGATCTGGGGCTTCATGATCGCTGGGGGGATCAGCCTGTCCCTGGTCAACATCAACACGCTGCCCATGGTGGTGGACACCTCGGCTTCCGATGCTGACCTGGGGATCTACACGGGGCTGTACTACATCGCCTCGCAGTTGGCGTCCGTGGCTGGGCCGACGATCAACGGCTACATCGTGGAATGGGGCGGCGGCGACTACAACCTGATCTTCATCGCCACGCCTGCCTTCTATGCCCTGGCCATCCTGTGTATGCTGAGAGTGACGAGGGGAGAGGCGAAGGTAGCAGTTGGCGGGTAGCTGTCAGCAGCAGCGGTCAGCGTTAGCAGAGCGGGCCTCGCTCGGCGGTGAGTGAGGCCCGCTTTGCTTTTCACAGTGCGTTACTACCTTGACAATGTTAACTTCGCCTGCGTCAGACCTCCGAGGTCTGTGCAACAGCTCTAGGATGGCGAAATCGTATCTCTTGCAGGCATTTCGACGGGTGCAATCACCCATTGGAGACCTCGGAGGTCCAAACTTAACATTGTCGAACTACGGTAGGCCAAAAGCAAAGCCGCCCTGATCGCAAGGCGGCTGTCTTGGGTTATGAAGCGACGTTTTGTGTTGCGGCGGAGACAGCGGCATCCCAGCCAGGAAGGGACAGTCCCCTGGAGCTGGCGGGCTCCAGGGGACTGCGATTGACAAGGGTACACTGCCCCCAGCTATGGGGCTACCACGCGAACTACTAGAAGGGACTCTCGCACCCAAAATCGACGCCTAATTCGAAGCCACCGGGCTTGATGTAGGTGACCAGAACCTCTGCGCCGCAGGTCCAGCACCAGCTATCGTCCCACCAGCGCCCTTCCCAGGTGTACCAGTACTCTGGATCGCAGAAGCCGATGCCCACGGCCGCCCACGCCTGGCCTGTGGCTGCAAAGCAGTTTTCTCCCTCGGATTTGGGTTTGGTGCATTCCCGATGACCCTCGCTAAAGCCTTCAGGAGCTACCTCCTCGATGGTTAAGGCCACGGTGCCCCGACCACTGAAGATACAAGCCACCGTCCCGTAGACAGAACCTTGTATCTTGCCGCCCCAGACGGAATCACTGCCATCGCTAGGGGTAAAGTGCCAGACCCTTACTTCTGCACCGACGCTCAACTCGGCCAAACAACTATAGCTGATTAAGGGGAATCCGCCCATTACAGCAACGTAAGCCCCTTCGTAGGTCAGTCGATTCACATCGCCCGGGTGGGCCCCGAACTTATCCATCAAGTTCCCGAACCCTGCCTCTCGCAGCACGGGGCTGCCCGGATCAATTATGCCAAAGAGTACAGCGCCACCTAGTACGAACCGGCTTCCGGCTACCGTGACGTGGGCAACACCTTGAAACCCAAAATACTGGAACTTCCGTCCATCGAATTTCCCTCCGCCAAGGACGGCAGCCACGTCTCGGAACTCGAAATCGAATATCCCCGCCGAGATGGTGTATTGATTGATAGTGACGCCACCTTCCACGCGCTCGAAACCTTCCTTTGTCCCAATTAGTACGATACCGTCTATTTCGGTTACATCGCCCAGCAGGAAGCTCTTGGCATTGTCTAATCGAATGATCCATTCAGCGTCCCGGTTATAATTCAGGTTGATCCAGTCTACCTGGAGGAGCGCCAGCTCGTCGGGTTCCTTTTCTCCTAAGTTAACCGCAAACTGCATCCCGAAGCGCAGGCTCTTCACATTGAAGCTGTCGCCGCTGGCGAAGAATATGGCCTGGCCCAAGCCCTTCTCGACGCTGACGCCAGCGTTCTCGAGAATCTGGCCAGAGCTAAACGAGGTCAAGCCGTAAACAGGGTCCTGGACATCCGATGGCATGAATATCGGCTCCAGGATATCAAACGCCTTGTCGAAGCTGTTCTCTCCCCACCCTGTCCAAATATCCTCAGCCAGATCCACCACATCGTCATCGTCCGGGTCGTATAGGCCCAGGGTCAGGGTATATCCGAACTTTGTGGCCCAAACGGTAACATCATCCTTCACATCATCCCAATCGTCGAAGGCTTTCACGCCGGGATCGCCGTCCTCCCTGGGCCGGTGCATGGCCAAGGCCCGGAAGGCCGCCTGACTGGCGGTGCCGCCCACGAAGATGCCAAACTCACTCCCAAAGCTATTAATGTCAGGCCGCTCATCGAAATGAATAGTGACGATTGCCGCGATGTCCGTCTCAATGACTTCCAAGTTCTGACCGGCGAGAACTCCCACCAGCGCTCCGCCCGCACTGTTGCCCAGAAACTTAACCGGAATGTCGAAGTCAACAAGGTCGTTGACCACCGGCCAGGACCAGCGCAGACTGAGCTCCTCTATCACGGCCTGCGTCAACTGGCCCAGCTTGCTGTTGATGGCAATCGGAAATGCTCCGAGCGGCTCGTCCCCAAGGAATTGGCTGACGCTGGTCGCCCGCGCTGCTCCATCTTTGTAACGTTCGACCCCGCCGAAGTACTCCACGCAGCCGTTGCCGTCCAATACCACAAAGCCGCAGCCCACGCCATCGCCCGTGGTGGAGCAGGCCTTTAGCGACTCGGGCGTAAGTTTGCCTTCAGCGTCCAGGAGCTCGTCGGGCAGCTCCAATAAGGTATCGTCTAGCTCCAGCCCCAGGGTATCGGGCAGGCTGCTGATTTTCATCAGCGTGCTGTAGTAGCGGCTCAGCTTCACGTCGGTCAGGGCATAGGGCACACCGCTCACGCGGTAGTAATCAAGCTGGCCGGAGGCACTACCACTGCCAGTGACCTCGATGTCGCCGTAGTCGCCGTTGGGGAACCACTGGCTGATTATGGGCACGGTAACGAAGTCGTCCGTTTCGGCGAGGCTCGTGGCTTTGGGTCCCAGGCCCGTGATCACGGCGGTCCCCCTCAGGGCCAGAATCTTCTTCTGCCGCGGGTCTTTCCCGTCATTGTACGGTTCGTACCACCAGGTGCTCGGAGTCTGCTCGAACTCCCAGTACTTGTGCAGGAACGGGTCCACGGGGCCAATGATGTCGCCGGCGAGTGGCCGATTCTCGCCTTCCCATTCAGTTTCGTTCAGGGGCAGGACCACATCGCTGGGGTAGGGCAGGAACAGCTCAGTTTGAATGTCCGCTTCAAGAATGGCGTTGTCCAGGAACACCGCGTCGAAGTTGAGGATGGTCACCTGGTAGTGCAGGTAGTTCTCCCTCGCAATGCCGTCTGGGTTGATGATGAGGTTCTCGCTGACACCGCCGCGGCGAACATAGAGGTCCATGTCTACGTCGTCGAAGGAAGCATCGGGGTAGGCGGAATACCAGACAGAGCCGCCACGCCGGTTGATGTTGATCCCCGGGTCGAGGTCGCCGCCGGTAATCGGTTCGGGCAGTCGGCTCCAAGCGTTCTCCGCTGGCATGGGCGCTGGTGTCGTGTTTTTGTCCTCGAAGACAGCGGCCGCAGCGAAGAAGGTGCCTTCAACATCGGCAAGAAACGGCGGTGCTACGAAAAAGCCAGGCCAGGACACGGCGAATAGGCATGACTGTAGATTCCCGCTTAGCCCCAAGTCTGCAAGCAGAACACCGTTTCTCTCGACACGGAGGATATCGTCTTGCACGTAGATGTCAGGCTCGCAGACCTCGCTGCCGGGGATGACGTCATCTTCGTCTGGGTCTGGATTGGGCCGATAGCCTGAGACCAGCTCACCGCTGGCGCGGACGTAGGTGGTGTCTGTGCCGGCTTTGAAGTACTCTAACCGGAGGCCGGCGTTGGTGAGCGCGCCGCTCACGATCTGGCTTGCATCAATGTCCACACTGGCGCCGCTAGCCGAGACGACCGCACCGGCGGGCAGGCTGGTGACGTAGCTGATGGCGTTCACAGTGGCGAAGCTGCCCTGTAGCCCATCTTTGGTCACTATGGCGTTGATACTTGTATAGCGTTCTCGCATGAAGCCCAGGTTATTGTCTGGATCGGCCGGACTGCCGATAACCGGCGGCGTATAGCCCAGGCGGTCCGACGTGCAGACCTTTCCCCCCAGAGAGATTGAGCCCGGGCCGAAAGCCATGCTGTCGCTGTGGAGCCGCCAGGGCAGGTTCTCGTCGAGCAGGTGAAGAGCGGGATCGGCGTTGTCGCATCGTTGGCCGGGGGTGTTCACGAGCAGAGGCTGGAAACTCAAGTCGGTCCCCAAATCGGCGAAGACACCGAATACCCGGCGGTTGCGCGAAGCTTGCGGGTCCACAGCCGTCGGGTCCACAACCGTGATGGGCAGGTTCAGAATAAGCTCGACGTTGGCCTCGTTGGGCAAGAACTCGAATCCAAGGAAGTGAGTCTTGAATCGGTCGAGTTCGCTCGTAGCAAAATCCAAATTCAAATTCTCGTCGTCCAGGTCCAGCATGATGCGGCCGCTCGTAAGTCGTCCGGCCCCATCCACGGCTATGTTGACGAACTCGATGGGCAACTCCTCCTCAAACCACGGTGTCAGAAAACCCGTTCCGTAGATGCCGTTAGGGTCCCAGCCGGAATCATTGCACTCAACCACGAGGCTGTCAACGTTGATAGTCCAACCGTTATGCAACAGGATTTGCGGAAGGTATTCTGGTCCTTCGAATATGCAATTGTCTGGGAAGCTGGGAGGCGGGCGCAGGGGATAGGTCAGCTTGATGTAGTCCGGTGTGGGGGTCACGCGCGGGCCTAGCTCGACCGTCCCCCAGTAGCCCAACACTTCGAAGCTGGTGGGGCTGAAGGCCAGGGCCGTGTAATTGTAGGTCTCGTTAACACTCAGGTCGGCGGTATCGGCGACCACCCAGGTAGCTACCGGTCCCCTACGCGGGTCGTCGAACCAGCTGGAGTTGTCCAGGGCCTGCACCGGCGTCACCTGCATCCAACTGCCGCCGTCCAAGATCTGGCGGAAGACGGCTACCCAGGGCGCAAACTCCCACTGGTCAGGAAAAAGCGCCTCGATATGGATGTAGACTTCGGGATTGGACGGGCCGGAGGCCCACTCGACGGCGAACAGGGACTTGATCCCGGTCATGTGCCGGTTGGTATCGAGGAAGTCGTTGACGTTGCGCAGCCAGACGACGGTGCCCTCACTCTCCCCGTTGGCGTTGGTGCTCTGCACCTTCACCATCAGCGTTGCGCCAGGCGGCACGCCAACGAGTGCCTGCCCGTTGGTGATCGTCGTGGTGGTAGTTATGTTACCTTCTGCTCCGGACTGAGGTTGGGTGATCGTTACCTCGTGACCGTCAACGCCGGGGGTTCCGTCACCGCCATCATCGAAGGTCAACGTATACTCCACAATGCCCGTTTCCACGTCAGTAACAACATCGGTAACGGTAATGGTAGGGTTTCTCGGTGGATGGCCGGGGTCGAGCACGGTGCAGTACTCAATCTGGTTGCTGGTGTTGCCATGCCCATCCACACCCTCCAGCCGGTAGTAGACGATGGTGGCGAAGGGCGGTATATACGAATCGAGGAAAGTAGCGCTGTTATCCTCCACCAGAACGCGCTTGATCAGATGCCAGGGGAGAGGGGCAGCCTGATCAAAGGCCCGATAGATGACGATCTGCCTGAACGATGGGTCAAGCCCAGTTAAGTTGATTGCCGGGCTGTTGTTGGCACAGTTAACGTCATCGTAGGGTATGGGATCGAGGTCCGGCGCCTCCCGTGGGAAGAGGCCCGCCAGATCCATCCTGCCTGGAGGCGACCAGTTGCCGGCGTTATCCCGGACCTGCACCCGGTACCAGAAGGATGTCCCTACGGGGGGTGTATCGGTGAACGTTAAGGTGAAGGTGGGGCTGGCCACCGGGTAGGGGATACCGAGGGGCTCGAGCTCGGTCCAACTGGTAATGGGCAGGGTGGCCGTGGGGCTGCGGGTGACGAAAAAAAGCAGTGGGAGGCTGATCTCTAAGTCGTCTGTGTAGTTCCAGGTAACGGTAATGTGGCCGTTGGGCTCAACCATCACTTCCAGGTGCAAGTCGGTGATAGGTTCGGGGCTGCCCAGCTCCCGCACCGGCACGGTTATCACACTGGAGCACGTTCCCTCGTTGCTCAGCAAGTCTACCGGACAGGCTTTGTAGTCCCATTTTCTGTAGATGTCATTCGGGTCGCTGTCGGCGAAAATCGTCTTCAGGTCGTCCTGGAAGAATGCATCGTCATCGCAATCCTCGCCGTCGCCGGGATGGCCGGGGCGGATGAGCTGGTTGCCAACACCATTGGTGGCTGGAGGATTGGTCAGCTCCCACTCGGAGCCTTCCCATCCCCATCTACGGCGATAGACGTTGTAGCCGGCGATGGCGGGGTAATTGGGCCAGTCGCCGTCGCCCGGCGGCAGGTCCCAGATCAGGAAGACCCGCCCATCAGCCCGTGCGTCCGACTGGAAAGCATCCCAGTTGTAGCGTTCCTCGACATTGAAGAGACGCCAACTGGGCCGCTCGCCCAGGCCGGGCGGCCCGTCGAAGACCGAACTCTCCCGCAGGTTAGTGGGAGCAGGGATAGCAGCGTTTGGAACAATGCTCACTGGGCCAAAGCGGGGCCAGGCGGCTCCCGTGCGCGCCACGTAGTACTCCATGACCTCGTTGGCCGGTACTGCTAAATCCAGGTAGGCGGCGCCGATGGCCAACGCAACCTGGTAATAGCGGTCAGCCAGCAGAGTAGCCCAGGCGAAGTTGGCGAGCAGGGCGTCATAAACCTCCTGCTCGGTCAACGGAGGGACCTCCTGACCCGGGTCCTTTGGCGGATCTCGCAGATCCAGGGCAAGCTGGTCCAGCAAGTCTTGCCCCAGTATGTCGGCCATCACTTGCGCATCGGCGGCAAAGGCAGTCGTATCGTACTCTGTCCAATCTCCCGACCAATCTCCCGAGTCCGCGACACGGCGGAATATGGTAAAGCTGTCTTCAGGGCCGGAACTGCCGCCGCTGGGGTTCCAGCGCAGCAGGATGCGCCGATTCCCATTTGGGTAGTCTTGGGCCCAGGCCAGTTGGCGAGCATCACACAGCCCATGCCACGCAGCGGCTATGGACTCGACATCCCACATAGTGATCACGCCGTCGCCATCCAGGTCCTGTTGGGGCACTCGGGGCTCTCCGCCAAGGCTGGACACAGCCATCATGATGTCGCCGACGTCTACCATATTGGGCTTGCCGCCTACATCCTCCTGGCAGGCAGACTGGGGTCTGAAGATCAACTCGATCTCGTTGATGGCGTCGAAGTTATCGTCCCAGCGGAAGCGCACGTGGCGGGCCTGCACCGGGCTGTTCACGTTCAGCCACGCCGACCAGCCATACATAACCGAGTGCCAGGCGTGGGGTACGTAGTTGACGTAGTCCTCCCAGCCATTGGTGGTATCGCCCGTGAGGTCGGTCCAGTTCACCCCGTCCAGGGAGTAGGAGACCCCCTCGCCCTGAAGGCTGCGGTGACCACTGGTGTCGGTGCCATCACGGCTCATATAGCGGCGGAGTGCGGAGAAGAACCCGACGCAGTTGAAGTCAACCTGAATGTATTGCCAGTTGTCGTAGCTGCTGTTAAAGAAGGTGGCCGTGTCGTCATCGTAGGCCATGGCATGGGTGGTGCTCGCTTCTCCGGCTTGGTCGCCGGTGACGACCGGGGTGCAGTCTGCCCCGGACAGCCTGCCCTGGGCAGTCGAGAGTCCGACTGCTACACCAATGATGGCCACCAGGATCAAAGCCAGAATCAGTATCACAGCACTCGGCCTGCTCCAACCAAGTTTACGGTACATGTGAGACCTCCTCGGTGTCAGTTGATAGTCACCATGCCCCTGCGGGGCACCATGAACCGTGAAAACACCCCTAAACGAGTTGAGGACTCCGGAGCCCCGAACTTGTTCGGGCTATTTTCAGAATAGGACTTACGCAGCACTGAAGGTCCTGTCGGCACAGGCTGCCACGAAAACAGTGAGGCGGAGGCGCTGGATCAGCTTCCGGAACGGACTGCCTCCTCAATGCAAGCACGCAACGCCTGGACCTGCCGTTGCACGAATCCAGACCGGAGGATACCCACTAAGCCTGAAACAACAGAAGCCAACCCTCTCCTCACCTGCGGAAAAGGTTGGCCTTCAATGTCTCATACTCTCACCTCCTGTGTTGGCTATTGGCTGCGATGGAGGCAACGATGGCTAGGTGTCGGTCAATATCTGCTTGCTATCTTCACACTCTGAGGAGATTGAAGACGGGCAGTAGTTATGCGGCTCTTTGGCCTTTATCAAGGGAAATAGCGATAAAACTTCCGTCTGTGTAAAACGCGCATTACTTCAACGTGGCCTTGGTCTTCGTTTCGGCCAATAGAGCTAAATCGGTGGAAAAGGTCAAGGGT
>CAYMKL010000099.1:0-25412 GCA_964390805.1 uncultured Anaerolineae bacterium
TTTGTGCGACCCACCCTCCCCCAGCCCCTCCCTGGCAGGGAGGGGGGAAAGGATTCTGATGAAGAGAGTAGCAACCGTAGCACTGATGGCCTTTGCTGTGACTCTGGCCGTGATCATCGGCAAGCGGATGTCCACCGATGCCATGGCGGTGGTGGTTGGGGTGGCGTGTGGGGTGCTGGCCTCGATACCTACCAGCCTGCTGATCGTGGCGGTGAGCGGCAGGCGTGGGGAGCGAGAGGTGCGGCAGCGGAGGGCAGACTACCCTCCAGTGGTGATCGTCAACCCAGGGAGCAACCAGCCTCGTTACATGCAGCCGCCTTTCCAGGCTCCGCAGTTTCAAGGGCAGGAGCGCCAGTTCAGGGTGATTGGCGATGAGGATGTGGTGTTGGACGGGGGGCAGTATTTTTGAGAAGGAGCGTGTGACGAGGGTCCGTTGTCATGTTTCCGTGATATACAGCGCCGACGATTCCGTCGGCGCTGTATATATTCCCTCGCGGGATTCATTACCGCGCACTTTGCTGAATGGTTGATTTGTGGTATACTTCTTGTCATGATCCACCAAGTCGCTCTCACCCTGATCATTCTAGTTAGCGCCATTGCCCTCTTCCTGTCCGAGCGCTGGTCAGCCGACGTGGTATCGCTGTTGGTGATGCTTGTCCTGACGCTGGTTGGTTTGCTGACACCGGCCGAGGCCTTTGCCAGCTTTGCCAACCCCGTCGTGATCAGCATCAGTAGCATCTTTGTCGTCAGTGCCGCACTCTTTCAGACCGGTGTGGCCACAAAACTGGGACGTGGCATCGTGCGGCTGGCAGGCGATAGCGAACCCCGCCTCATCGCCGCTTTGATGATCGGCGCGGCCCTTTTGTCGGGAGTGATGAACAACGTGGCGGTGACGGCGGTGTTGATGCCAGCGGTGATCGGCATCGCCCTCAGCACCGGCCGTGCGCCCTCCCGGTTGTTGTTGCCCCTGTCCTTTGCGGCTGTAGTCGGCGGGACGCTGACCCTGATTGGCACACCGCCGAACCTCATCGTCAGTCACGTGCTGACCGAGGGCGGCTTTCTGCCTTTTGGACTGCTGGACATTACCCCTATCGGCATCATCGGTGTGCTGGTTGCCATTCTTAGTATGGTCACCATCGGCCGCAGGCTGCTCCCCGACCAGCTCCTGAAGGAGAGACTGCATCGTGCCCGACTGCCCAACGAACTGCTCAACCTCTACTTGCTGCCAGAGCGCATTTTCACCCTCTACGTGCCCCCCGAATCCCCCCTCGTCGGCCAGACGCTGGCTGAAAGCAGCCTGGGACGAGACTACGGATTGACTGTGCTGGGCATCATACGTCAATCCCGTTGCCAGATGGCCCCGCTGCCTACGGAACAGATCTGCGCCGGCGACCGCCTGCTGACCCAAGGTGGACCGCATCGGCTTCAGCGTGCAGCGGCGGCCAAGGGCATCATCTGGGGCAGGACTACCGTGGATGAAGCAGAGCTGCTGGTCGGTGACATTGGCGTGGCCGAGGTCACCTTGACCCCACGCTCGGCCCTGGCCGGACGGACCTTGTGCGAGCTCGACTTCCGCGAGCGGTTCGGGCTGACGGTGTTGGCCTTGTGGCGGGGCGGCGAGGCCATAGAGCGCTACATCAGTGACGAGCCATTGCGCCAGGGCGACGCCTTTTTAGTGCAGGGGTCCTGGCCCAAGATCCGCTTGTTGCGCGATCAGCCGGGCCTGCTGGTGCTCTCGGAGGACGAAGACATCCCCCGCCGCACCCGCAAGGCGCCGTGGGCGGTCGCCATCCTGGTGGGCATGGTGATTGCTGTGGTTACCAAATTGCTTCCTCTCCCAGTGGCGGCGATGGGGGCGGCCATTCTGACGGTCATCACCGGCTGTCTTCGAATTGAGGAGGCGCGGAACGCCGTCGAGTGGCGAGTGGTCTTTCTGATCGCCGGCATGTTGGCCCTCAGCGTGGCCATGGAAAAGACTGGCGCCGCGCAGTGGGTTGCGCTGACGGTCCTTTCGCCGGTGGCGGAACACGGGGCTCTGCCTGCGATGGCGGCGCTGTTTCTGATCACAACCATCTTGACCTTGGGCATCTCCAACCACGCCACCGCTGCCCTGATCGCGCCCATCGCCTTCAGAGTGGCTGTGGGCCACGGCTTCGATCCGCGTCCTCTGCTGCTGGCCGTAGCGGTAGGCACCTCGGCAGCCCTACTCACTCCTTTTGCCCATCCATCCACCTTGCTGGTCATGGGCCCTGGCGGCTATAGGTTCCGAGATTACGTGCGTGTGGGACTGCCGCTAAGCCTGGTGCTGTTCGTGACTACATTGGCGGGGCTAGTTATGATGTATGGGGGTTAGGATGTAGATTCCTAGGTCTTGGGCCTCCTGACCAGCGCAACAGTCAAGGCAGAGAGGAAAACAGCCGCCGCCAGCCCCAGCCACGGTGCCAGAAGCTCCAGCTTGTTCACCGGCACGATGGTCCCACCGACAGGTACTGGAGTGGGCCCGGGAGTAGGCGTGGGTGTGGTAGTTGGCGTGGCGGTTGGCGTTGCCGTGGCGGTCGGCGTTGGTGTATCTGTTGGCATCGCCGTAGGGGTGGCCGTTGCTGTAGGGGTTTGCGTTGGTGTGCTGGTCGGTGTGGGCGTCTCGGTGGCGGTAGGGGTCGCCGTGGGTGTATCGGTAGGAGTGGAGGTGGGCGTTGATGTGGTAACCACGTGCAGATCAACCTCCCACAAATCGCCGTGACTTGTCCAGGTGATGGTTGTTGATGGCGCTACAGGAGTGTTATTGAGGCTGATGGGCACTGGCGTCGCCGGCGCACCATTGATGGTGAAGTTGATGATGTCTCCTGGTTCTGCCCCCTCATCCTCACCGGTCGTGCCATCGTCGCGATAGTAGGGCATGACTCCGTATGTGCCCTCAGCGACAACGGTGAACTCGCCGCATTGCACACCGTTCGGATCATAGGCGGCTACGTAGGCGCCCACGGGCACCGGCTGGCCGAGGAAGGTGGTGTTGAAGCTGTGGAAGTTCACCCACTCGCTGGTAGGTGTGACGCTACCGGCCTGCGTCGAAGCATGGAGCAGCATGAAGATCAGCACGAGTAGACTGGTGAGCCCAATCATCCGTGCTGCGGTGCTCAAGGGGCGCGTTGTCATCTACTTGTCGCCTTTCCTTACCAGGGGCAGGTACACCTGCCACAACCGCGTGACCGCCTCAGTCTCCAGATTGACTTCGATCAGGTCGCCGTGGGCCGTCCATACGGCCTCCCGGTTCACAGTCGCCGGCTGTCCGTTGATGGTGAAGGTCAAGACATCGCCAGGCGAGGCGCCCTCATCCTCGTCGGTGGTCGAATCGTCGCCGTAGCAGGCCAGCAGTCCGTACTGGCCGGGCTCGGTCACCATCCCAGCCCCGCAGGGCACCCTGTCCGTGTCGAAGACCTGGACCAGGGCGCCTACCGGCACCGGCTCCCCATCCACGCTGGCAGCAAGGCCGTAGAAGTTGCCCCAGGTGTTGGTGGGCTGTACCCCTGTCGCCTGCTCGGCCTGGCGCGCCAAATGGGCGCGGTGCTCGGCGTCGGGGTCGCCACCAGTCAAGCCGGTCGCCCCTGTATCCCCAGGTTGTGTCCGTGGATAGCGCAGCGTGGCCTCATGGGACATGCGGATCCAGTAGCCGCTTAGGGGGTCCAGCGTGGAGAGGGTGCTGAAGCCGGCTGGCAAGTGGGGGTAGTAGGACAGCGCCCCTTCCTTGAAGCCGAGCACGGCGGTGTACTCCTCGTCTACGCTCCGCAGCCCCTCGACGACGCCCATCTGGGTGCGAGAAAGGAAGCTCACCAGGTTCCAGTCGCTGTCCAGTGCCAACTCGCGGTTCTCAGGAAACGCCGTGCCCACCAGGCGTAGATTATGCAGGGCTGCAACTGCTCCCCTGCTCCCCTGCTCCCGCCCTCGCTTCACCTTGACCCAATACCCATGCTCTGCGTCTACTTCTTTCAGCGTGTTGACCTCCAGTGGTACGTCGGGATAGTAGGACTGGCCGCCTTGGTCGAAGCCCAGGATGACGACGTAGGCACCAGAGATGGGGCGCTGGACGACGCCGATGTTGGTGTTGTGGGGGTTGACCCAGCCTGAGATGAGGTTCCAGGATTCCACCAAGGAGATGTCCAGGATGTCCACCTGCTGCTGGTAGATGTTGTTGGCTTCATGGCACTCGCCGACCGCGTCCACGGTGACGAGGACGTCGTGGGTGCCGGTAGTCTCGTCGGTCCAGCGGATGGTCACGTCCTCGAAAGCACCGGAGCGCAGGTTGCTGACGGTGGCTGTGCTGTCCAGAAGAGTCCCCCCGGCAGCGGGGTCGCCCAGGTAGAAGTCCACTCCCACGCCGGGGGCGACCGCTGCCGCGCCGGCGTTGCCCACCCGCACCGTGAGGTCCACCGAAGCCACAGGCTCACCTCTCAAGTACGAGAGGGCGAGGTCCGGGGCGGGCGCCCCGCTCACCTGGCACTGGGTGGCGGTGTGGTTGAGGTTATTGGTCTCATCCAGCTCCGCGATGACGTCCCCGCTATCGGCGAAGGCCCAGAGGGGGCTGCCCAAGAACTGAACCTGGCCGCCCACGAAGGCTTCCACAGTGACAGTGACTCCAGGAGCCAGCCCGCCGGTGTGGGTCACTTGGCCAAGCACGTTGTCCACGCCAGGTGAGTAGGTCTCGTCCCCGTCCACGTCCTCGAAGAAGGTAACGTCGAAGTCGTCGCCGGCAGCGGTGGTGCCCTGGTTCTTGACCTGAGCAGTGACCGTCCCTTGGATGGTCAGCGTATGGGGATCGGTGCTCGTGCCGCTGGCGTCCACCAGTGGCACGAGCAGGTCTGGTCCCTCGGGGCCGGTGATGTACTGGCGCCAGTGGATGTTGTTGGTCTCGTCGCACTCATCCACTGGGCCCTGACCCGTCCCGTTATCATTCGCTGCAACGTAGATGGTCTGCAGGCCGAGGGGTGGCGTGTTCCAGATGAAGGTGACCTCCTCGTACTCGCCAGGATCTAGATCCTGCGTCGTCTGCACGGTGCCCAGCAGTATCCCGCCGTCTGCCGGATCACCGCTGTAGAAAGCGACGGGCAGGCCGGCCTCCACCACGTCGGCACCGGCGCTGCCGATACGGGCAGTGATCTGGAGCACATCCGGCATGGCACTGTCGTCGAAAAGCAGACGTGAAGCCGTGATATCTGGCGGGCGGAACCTGGCGGGCGGAACGTTCACGCGGTAGTTATTGTAGAGTTCCCAGTTGTTGATCTCGAAGGAGGGTATCGTGCCGTCATCGTTGACGTTAGTGACGTGGTAGGTATGCTGATTCCATATCTGGCGGGTAGGCATCCAGGTATCGTTGGCATCGCCGTAGACCTGGATGCCAGTGGGGCCTGGGAAAGCGGCTGGGTAGTTGGCATTGCCGACCACGATCTCGGCGCTACCGTCGGCGTCCACGTCGGCGACCACGGGATACTCGCTCAGGGTGGCATTCGGGCTCTGAGTCTGCCAGCGCACAGTGCCATCGGCGCCGTTGTAGATCCGCAGCATCAGCTCGTCGCTGTAGATCACTTCCGGGGAACCGTCCCCCTCCAAGTCAAACACCGTCGAACCAGTAAAGCCCGAGGTGCAGTCTTGCGTCGCACTCTTCCACTTGACTGCACCGTCGGCCTCGAAGACAAAGAACTGGCAGCCGCCGGCCACCGTGATCTCGCGATCGCCGTCGCCGTCCACGTCGGCGATGGCTGGCGGGCCACCATAGTTGTTACACAGTGCGGGGCAATCGTCCCGCTTGTCAAGTGTTTTCGGCCCCCACTTGACCGCACCATCGTGTTCCAGCAAGTAGACCTTGCCCCAGGTGACAAGAACCACTTCGGGGAAGAGATCGGCATCCAGGTTCCCCACGGCGTTGAAACCCTCCCGGACACCGGCGTTGTGCCAGTAGATGCTGCCGTCGGAGTGGTAAGCCGTGCGGCCGGCGATGACCTCGGGATTGCCCACTAGGTCCAGGTCCACCACGAGGGAGTTGCAGCCGAGGCCGACGATGCAGGTGGCGGTATGGGTGCCAATCCAACGTAGGGTCCCGTCGTTGTTCAAAACCTTACCTCCAACCACGATCTCTGGCACCCCGTCCCGATCCAGATCAGCGATGGTAGGGCCGCCCCATACCCCATAAGCCGGGCCCAGCCACTTGAAGGTGCCGTCGTGCTCCAGGGCAATCGTCTGCTGGTCGGTCGCGGACCAGCCCACGATCTCAGGCCGTCCGTCGAGGTCAATGTCGCCAGCAGCCAGATCCGAACCAAAGAGAACGTCGGTGTTTGTCCAGATCTCGCTGCCGCTCCGGCCATTGATGGCCCGGATGTAGCCGTAGCCAGTGCTACTGGTGGAGGTCTGGAAGACGACCTCGGGTACGCTATCGCCGGTCAGATCCACGACCAACGGCATCATCACCACCTGCTTGTTGATAGGCTCGATGTCGCTGCCCGTCCACTCCCACTCCAGCACGGGGTTGAACGCCCCCACCGGCGGACCAAACTCGCAGCGGGCGGCACTATTGTAGACGTTGTTATCCTCATCAAGCTCTTCGATGACGTCTTGGCTATCAGCGAAGGCATAGATGAGATTGTCGCGGAAAAGCACCTGTCCATTCACGGCAACCGAGAGCCAGACGGACTGACCAATCGCCAGGCTACCGAAGTAGGTGCGCTGGCCCAGGACATCATCTATCCCGTCGGTGAAGGCGCCGTCACCATCTGTGTCCTCGAAGAGAGTAACTTGGAACGGAGCTGCCACGCCCCGGCTGCCTTGGTTTTGGATCTGGACCGAGACATCGCCAGTGATGGTCAGCGCTTGGGGATCGGTCCGCGTGCCACTCAGTTCCATTGTGGGCACCACCAGATCCGGCTTGATGACACTCGTGTCCACCAGTTGGTGGTGGGTGTTGTTGGTCTCGTCGCACTCGCTGGTTGTCCCCTGGCCTGTTCCATCATCGTCAGCTACGACGTAGATGTCGCAGTCTCCTGGCGGGGGTGAGGGCCAGGTAAAGGTCACGTCCTCGTACCCACCTGGGTTGAGGATTCTGGTCGTCTGAACAGTGCCCAGCAGGATGCCACTGTTTAGAGGGTCGCCGTCGTAGAAGGCCATAGGCACCCCGGCGGCCACGTGGAGACCCCCGCCGTTGCCGATGCGGGCGGTGACCAGGAGCGAGCCAGGCTGGCTCTCGAAATCGAAGAGCTGTCGCGAGGCGGTGAGGTCGGGGGCGTATAGCACTTCGGGGGGGGCATTCAGGCGGTAGTTGTTGTAGACTTCCCAGTTGTTGGTTTCGATGGTGGGAATGGTGCCGTCGTCGTTGACGTTGGTGATGTGGTATGTATGCTGGTTCCAGATTCGCCGGGTGGGCACCCAGGTGTCATCGGCGTCGCCGTACACCTGGATGCCGGTGGGACCGGGAAACCACATATCGTTGCTGCCCATGATAATCTCAGCGTTGCCGTCGGCGTCTACATCCGCGATGACCGGCGTCTCGGTGAGGGTAGCGCTGGGGCTGGATGTTTCCCAGAGCACCGCCCCGTCGGTGCCACGGAAGATGTACAGTTTCAGTTCATCGCCATAGACGATTTCTGCTGAGCCATCGCCTTCGAAGTCAAACACCGACGATCCCGTAGTAGAGGAGCTCCAGTCCTGGGTGGGGCTGCTCCACTTCAGGGTGCCGGCTGTCTCAAATACGTTGTAGAAGTTACCGCCAGCCACGCCGATCTCGGGCTCACCATCACCGTCTACGTCGGCGACTGTAGGTGGGCCACCGGCTTCTCGATAAGGCCCGGTAGGTAGTTCAGCCGGCCCCCATTTCACGGTACCATCGTGTTCCAGGAGATAGACTACTCCGTAGGGTGACCCCCATGTGCGCCTGGTAACGAGCACTACCTCGGGAAAGGGGTCGTCGTCGAAGTCGCCCACGGCGTTGTAGCCATCTGGAAAGCTATCATTGTACCAGTAGACACTCCCGTCAGAGTGATAGGCGGTATTGCCAGCCACAACCTCTGGGTCGCCCTCCAAATCGAGATCGGCGATCAGGGAAATGGGTGCGACTTGGCTGCCATTGTCTCCACGTCCACGACCACCGACCCAGCGTACGGTGCCGTCATTGTTCAAGACGGTAGCTCCGACTACGATCTCCGGCGTGCCCTCCTGATCCAGGTCTGCTATGGCGATAGCGGTCCCCCAGTAGCTGGCGAAGATGGTTTGGCTCTGCCACTTAAAGGTCCCATCATGCTCGAAGGCGAGGATCGTGTTGGGAGACTCATGCACGGCCAGGATCTCTGGCCGGCCATCCAGGTCGATATCTCCCACGGAGACGTGGCCCACTGCGGTCACATCATAGTCGGGATCGGTGACGGTGAAGATCTCGCTGCCGTCGCGGCCGCTGATGGCCCTCAGATGACCGTTGGTATTGTAGTTTCGGTTAGTGGAAGTGGCGAACACAATGTCGGGAATCCCGTCCGCCGTCAGGTCAATGACGGCTGGGATCATCATCACCTGGTTGAATTCAGGCAAGATCGTGCTGCCGGTCCATTCCCACTCCAGCACGGGATTGAACTGCCCCACCGGGGGGCGGTACTCGCAGCGGTTCCCGCTGTGATTGAGGTTGTTGGTCTCGTTTCGTTCTTCGACCACGTTCCCACTGTCCACAAAGGCGTAGATCAGGTTGTCGCGGAAGAGCACCTCGCCCGTGACCAAGGCCTGCACCTCGGCCTCGGCGCGGGAGGTCAGCCCGCCCGTGTGGGTGGCCTGGCCCAGGGTGTTGTCGGTGGCGGAATCGTAGGCACCGTCCCCATCCCGGTCCTCAAAGAAAGTGACCGTAAACGTGGCATCAGCCGCCAAGTCTGTGTTGCCCTGGTTCTTGATGGTGGCCTTGCCGGTGCCGCCAGCGATGAGCGTTTGCGGATCCGTCGTCACAGCGTTGAGGTTGACCACTGTCACCACCAGGTCCGGGCCGGTGGTGGCCGCCAGTTCCAGCCGGCTGTAGGTGCCATTGAACCAGCGGGCAGTTTGCCCGGCTTCGTAGTCAACCACCTCGAAGGTGATGATCTCGCCTTCCCGGCCTCCTTCGACCTCGGTCGTGTCTGGGTCGTCGCCGGGCACGTCTATGAGGTAGACGGGATCGCCATCGGCGAGGGTAGTGCTGGTCTCGGCGTACTTGACGCCGTTGATCCAGGCCGAGACCCGGGTGCCTTCGGGGACGTCGAGCTCGTCCAGCGTCACCGTGCCGTAGAAGCTAGATGGCAGCGGCGGCGCGCCGGCCAGGCCGGCGGAGCCCGTCACGAAGATCAGCATTAGGACCAGAGCCAGAGTTGTTTTGAACCTGTTCATCTCTTCTCCACCTCTCTAGAACACGGATGTGCAGGATTCACGGATTGGCTATCTGGATCAGGGGTGTGATCCGTTCATCCCTTCGACAGGACTTCGGCGAGCTCAGTCGAGCCGCTCAGGGCGTCGCCTGCTGATCCGTGTTCTCCTGACGCAAAACGAGTGGCAAAAACAGGATGCACGGCGCAGAGCTACTCGCCGAGAGGTTCAGCTCTGTGTTGGTGCCCCCCTGCCAGGGCCCCGTCTGGTCGGCTTGCAGCTCGCTGACGTAGAAGACGATGGTGTCGCCCGGCCGTCCGCCTTCGACCTCGGGGGTGGCAGAGTCGTCGGCGGGGACGTCAAGGGCGTAGACGGCCTTGCCCTCGAAGAGAAAGGTGTGGGTTTCGGCGTACATGACCCCGTCAATCCAGGCCGAGACTTGCGTCCCCTCCGGCGCGTCCGCCTCGTCCACCGTCACGGTGCCGTAGAAGCTGGCCGGCATGGGCGGTGGGCCGGATGACCTGGTCGCGTCCGTCATCGAGGCGAATAGCGGATCGGTCCCGCTTGCATTGCCTGCGATGGAACTATGCGATCTGCCGGTCAGCACCACGATGCCGGCTGCCACGGCCAACAGAGCACTTATGGGCAGAATTGTTCTAAGCTTCACAATTGTTGTTCCTCTGGAGCTGGGACGCACTTCGCCATACCCTGCTTGTTCCTACTCTTTCTCACTGCCAGGTGCGCAGCGAAGATAGGACGAGTGCCCGCAGACCTTCCACGCATCTTCGTCCGTTGGATCTGCCCAGTAGATGAGAAGTCCCCTGCCGCCTCCCCCTTGGGAAAACCCAAACATGAGGGATGCGGAGAAACTCGGAAGCGTGAGCAGACCGTTGCCCTTCAGCTTCTGGTGGTCAATGCCCATGTCGAAACCGATCTCGCCGCCCGCAAACAACCCGGCTCCTAGAGTCTCGCCGCCACCCCATGCTCCAACAGCCCAACCGTTCAGGTTGCATGAATCGTAGGCAAACCAGACAAAACTGACACCAAAAGTCACGCCAAAGCTCGCCTCGATCGCCTTGGCAAAGAAGCCCAGATTGCCCAGATTGCTGCGCATCAAGGAGATGTACGTGGGCAGGGGAATCACGCCGCCCGCACTTACTGCAGCCGCAGAGAGGGCAGCGAGGACCCCTGTGTTGTATATGGCCTTAGCAATGTTCAACAGACCGCGAGCCAGAAAGGCGAGCCCGAGCGGCCCTCCGACATCGACCGTCAGCACGACTTCTTGATGGCGCACGCCAACGGGGGCTCCCCACGACCGACTGGTCGTCCACTGGTATGACAAGGAGTATCCGCCAACATTGACATCGCCGGACGACGTAGCCTGAAGCCAGGAGCCTGGCGTGTTTCGGTCCACCGTCTTGCTCTTGCCCGCCAGAAGGGGGTGGCCACCAACTAATACGTGCCCCGCGAAAATTGTTGTTAAGAAGAGGACAAGGCCGACGCTGAAAGCCATGGAGCCAAGGGAAACGCCGATTTGCCCGCTGGGATCGTACAGATTCACCGGGTTGTCCGCAGCATAGACGTAGGGATAGAAGCTCCGGGGCTGCATGGGATTGCCCTCTGCAGGATCGCGGGAGAGAAAACGTCCGGTCACCGGGTCCAGATACCTTGCCCGCAAGTAGTAGAGCCCCGGGTTGGCATCGTACTGCTCTCCAGTGAAGAGATAGCTATTCTGGGTTCCGCCGGCCGAATAGCGCGAGGCGCCATAGGCATCGTAGGTATAGCTATCGGTGACTGACCCGCTTCCACTGGTGAGTTGTCGCGTCGAAAGGGTGGCGTCGTAGTGGAAGTAGGACCGAACGCCGGCACGCTTCTGGCTCACTAAGTCGTGGCCATATACGTAGCTGGCCAAAGTGTTGCCGCTGCCATCGGTCTCCAGCAGCACCTGGGGGAAGGGCTGAACGCTATCAATCAGGTAGTTGACTTCGGTTGTCCCGTTCAGAGTCGCCCGGACGCGGTTGCCAAAGGCATCATAAGCGTAGGTCAACACATCAACCGTTCCACCACTGCCGATCGCTACGCCCACCAGCCGATTCTGGTAATCATAGTCGTAGGTCACCTGCCGGCCGGTCTTGGTCTGGCTGAGCAGATTGCCATTAGCATCATAGGTGTAGGTGTAGGTCCCATCGCTGAGCAGGCGGTCGTTTGCGTCATAGGTGTAGCTGGTGGTACCCGAGGCATCGGTCTTCGTCAGGCGGTTTCCTACAGCATCGTAGGTATATTGGATCGTCTCATTCCCATGCACCGGGTCCTGGATCTTTTCCTCAACCAGACGGTTGAGATCGTCGTATGCATACTCCACCTGTCGCCCGCTGTTCTCCACCACCTGAGTCACGTTGCCCACGGTGTCCCGCGTGTAGGTGAACGATGACAAGACAGCCCCACCACCTGTTCGGTGCTCTATCTTGGAGACACGGTTCAGGCTGTCATAGGTCAATGTGGTCACATTGCCGTTTGGGTAGGTCGTAGAGATCAGATTTCCGGCTTCATCATAGGCGTAGGTGGTCACACCGCCGTCAGGATCCTGCACCGTCATCAGGCGGCTGGCCTCGTCGTATGTATAGCGCGTTATGCCGGCCAGGGTGGTGACCGATGTGGGATGCCCGGCTAAGTCATAGGTGTAGTCAATCGTCCGACCATCCGGCTCTGTGCGGCGTACCAGCCGGTCTCCGTCGTCGTACCCGTAGGTGGTCTCACCTCGGTCGTCGGTGACAGAAGCCACCTCGCCGCTGGCCGTATACTGATAGGACACCACGCTGCCGTCGGGATAAGCCGCAGTTTGAAGACGATTGTTGGTGTCATAGCTGTGCAATGTCGTGTTCCCGTTGAAATCGGTATAGCGGGCGACATTGCCGTTCTCGTCATAGGCCCAGGATTCGAATTGGCCCAGGGCCAGAGTTCGCTTGGTCCTTCTGCCCAGGTTATCGTACTCATAGGTGGTGGTGTGCCCGTCGGCGTCGGTCATGCTCAACAGGTTTCCCACCTCGTCGTAGGCGTAGCGGGTCTCGTTTCCTAGCGGATCGCTGACCGATTCCAGGCGGCCCAGGACGTCATAGCTGAAGTGAGTCGTTCTGTTGGCCTGATCCGTTTGGGTGAGTATACGACCTGCGCCATCGTATGTGGCCGAAGTGTGGGTACCGTCAGGATAGACACGGCGCGTGACACGCGCTGCGGCATCGTATTCATTCCGTATGGTATGGCCCCGTGGGTCGGTGATGGCCGTCAGCCGGCTAGCCGCATCATACTCGTAGCTCGTCGCATTACCCAGTGCATCCACCCGGGCCACCACCCGGCCCAATTCGTCGAGGACGACATGGACGCTCTGGCCGAGGGAATTCACAACAGAGGTGGCTCGACCGGCATCGTCGTATGCCACTTGGGTCACGGCGCCCGTAGGTTCTGTGACTTCCGTGCGGCGGCCAAGCGCATCATAGGCATAGCCCGTCGTCCTGCCCCCCCGATCGGTAAAGGCATCTCGGAGGCCCCGGGCATCGTAGCTGTAGGTATCCTGAGTGCCATCAAGGAACATCACAGCACTGGTCTGTCCCCTCGCCGTAGCCTGCATGGTCGTGGTATTGCCCCGGGGATCTTGCAGGCTGGACAGCTTGCCAACTCCACTTATGTCCATGCCAACAGTAAGCCCTTCAGCATCGGTCACCTGAGTCAGACGGTTCAGACCATCGTAGGCGTACTCGGAGGTCAGGACCTCAACTGAGCCGTCGGCTAGGGTGCGGGTGGTGGAGCTCGAACTCTGGTTGCCGTTGGCATCGTAGCCAAAGGTCATGGTATGTCCGGTGACGTCGGTGGCACTGGTGCGATCCCCGTACTGGTCATAGGTGTAGGTTGTGCGCTTGCCGGATGGATCGGTCTCACTAGCGAGATTGCCGTTGGCATCGTAGGCGTAGTTAGTGGTACCTCCCGAGGGGTCGGTGAACGAGGTCAGGTTACCCTGATCGTCGTAGGCCATGCGAGTGGTATTGCCCAGTGGATCGGTCATGCTGGTCCGGGTATCGTACTGATCGAATGTATTTGTATAGGTATCGCCAGTTGGGGTAGTTTCTGAAAGCCGGTTGCTCTGGTCGTCGTAGGTATACGTCGTCGTGTTGCCCAGAGGATCTGTCTGGGTCAGCATGTTCCCCTCGTCGTCGTAGGAATAGGTCCGTGTCTTGCCGAGAGGATCGGTGATGGCCGTGATATTCCCCCGATCGTCATAGTCGAAGATCGTCTGGTTGCCCTCGGCATCGGTCACGATCTCCCGGTTGCCCCCGAGTTCGTAGCTGTACTCAGTGCGGTTGTCTTCGGCGTCAGTCGTGGCAATCATCCGACCATCATCGTCATACTCGGTGCGGATACCACTGCGTCCCAACGGGTCACGGACATCCAAGAGGTAGTGGTCCTCACCATACACGAAAGTGGTGACGTTGCCTTCCTGGTCGGTTACTCGCGCCAGATCCCCATTTCCATCATATTCGTAGCTAATGGTATAGCCCAGTGGGTCCGTGATTCGGACGATGCGTCCCAATGCGTCCCGCTGAAAGTCCAGTCCTCTGCCAGAGGAATGCTCAATCCCGTGGGCGCTGAAGGTCAGCGTGTTGCCGTTCCGGTCGCGGATGCTCTCGAGGCCCTTTATCTCACTAATGGCCAACGCGGTGCCATCACGGGTAATCACCTGGTAGCTAGAGGGATCGTAGAGCCCAAGATCCAAGAAGCGTAGAGTGACCGGCCCCACAGGTCCCCCCAAGACCACAACGTCGGTCTCTGCCAGAGGCGCCAGTCGCGAGGTCGTACCCCGTAGCGGCGTAAAGGTGACCTTGGCGAACTGGATGGGCCGCAGGGGTTGGCATTGAGGAGTGACGCCCATAGCATATTGGTGAACCGGGCCGCTGGGAAGAGCCACGGCGACGATATGTGGCTGGACCGGACGGAGACAGTAGGTGGGCACAATGCCTCCCGTAACGACCTGCTCCCAATCCTCGCCAGGCACGGTGCTTTCGGCCAACTGAATGTCGGTGAGTTGCATGGACCAGCCGTAACCAAAGTCACCGACGCGCTTGTCGCGGCTGTCGTAGACTCGCGACATGGTGAGGTCCCAGCCAGATACCGGTATGTCGACGTCTATGAAAGACAGCCGGAAGTTGCCCAGCTTCTGCTCGCCAGTGACCACCAGGTGCACCGAGATTTCGGCCCGCGTTCCCTCAGCGTCTATGGCCAACAAGCGGATCTCGAACATACCGTTGAGCATCAGCGTTGGGTCCAGGGTTCCTAGCACGTCGTTCACCACCGGTGCGTTCCCCGTGGCGAAGGTGGTCCACTCTGCGTCTTCCTGCAGCAGGCCTCGTGCCCTCAATGTCTGTTGGGCAACTGACCCCGTGCCCACCTGCCGGTACTGCAGCCGGTACTCCACCAGGTCACCGTCGGGATCGTCGGCCGTGCCCACGATGTCCACAAAATCCGTTACCTCAGCCCCTTCGGTCGGGCTGGTGATCTCGGCTATGGGTGGATCGCCCACCGCCTCCGGCGTAGGGGTCGGCGTGGGGGTAGGGGTCGGCGTCGCTGTCGGGGTGGGCGTAGGCGGCGGCTCCTCAATGACCAATATCACATCCTCTGTGGCGTAGATCCAGTAGCCCCACCCCGGTGTCATCACCTGCAGGTCGTTGGCCCAGGCCGGGACCGCCACGTCGTACACCTCCCACGGGTCATCCGGATCCGTCGGATCGTAGGCGAAGACCAGGGTGTACTTGCCGGCGATGGGTGCCAGGACGTCGGCTACGGGCCAGGCCCTGCCCAGGGGGTAGCCGATGAGGTTCCAGCCCTCGCACAGTTGGATGTCGGTGCTGGTGGGCTGGGTGCCAGCCACGCTCAGCGTGGCAGCAGCCGTCATCTCGATCCAGAAGCCGATGCGGTGATCAATGACTGTAAGGTCGTTAGTTGGCGGTGGGGCGGCCGGGTCGTAGAGCTTCCAGGGGTCGGCGTCATCGCAGCCGTCGTAGGCGTAGACCAGGTTGTAGCTGCCGGCAATGGAAGTCAGGACGACGGCGGGATCGGTGTCCGCTGGTTCTTCCGGGATGGAGATCAGATTCCAACCGACTACCAAGGGAATGTCGGCCGATAGCAGACCGCTGGCTAGGCGTTGAGGGACTGCCTGGCCAGCCGCTGCTCTTGAGGAAGAAGCTGCACGATCAGGCGCGGCAGCGTGGGCCACCGGTGGCGGCAGGATGGCGGCTGCAGCCAGGCCCGGCTGTCTAAGATCGGCCGGGCTAGGCGTCGCCGCCAGGGAATTGGCTAGAGATGGTGGGTGGGGCACTGGCTGCGGTTGGACACTGACTGGTTCTTTCGAGGTCTGTGAGGGGCGCGTGCCAGCGACGGCCCGAGCCGGGGACGGCCTCGGCCGCCGAGCTGGGCCCGCCATCAGAGGGCTGCACCCCGTCACCATGGATATGCACAGGATAATGCTGATGAGCTGATAAAGCCTTCTCTTGAAACCTCG
Organism: uncultured Anaerolineae bacterium; assembly: GCA_964390805.1. Taxonomy (GTDB): domain Bacteria; phylum Chloroflexota; class Anaerolineae; order VGOG01; family VGOG01; genus CAYMKL01. Next base: position 15,899 of record CAYMKL010000099.1, read on the forward strand.
GTTAGGCATATTGTCCCTCCACAGAATCTATATTTACATTATATCCCACCCAGCCACTTTTGTCCAGCCCAACGCGCTGGAACGCAAAAAAGGTTCTGGTGAACCATCTACCAGAACCTTCGATCCTGCGATATATTTCATCTCCATACCCCGCGCCTTCTGGCCAGCCCAAGCGCCAGGGTGGCGAGGGAGACCAGCGCTACCAGTCCTAGCCACGGGGCCCGTCCTGAGTTCGTCCTGAGCACTTCGACTGCGCTCAGTGTAAACTCCGTCGAAGGGTGTAGTCGAAGGGTCAACAGCTCCAGCCTGTTCACCGGCACGATGACCCCGCCCACTGGTGTGCAGGCATCGCCAATGCCATCGCCATCGCGGTCTGCCTGGTCGGGGTTATGGGTGAAGGGGCAGTTGTCGTCAGCGTCAAGCACCCCATCGTTGTCATCATCAGGTTCGCAGGCGTTACCCACCCCATCGCCGTCACTGTCGGTTTGATCAGGGTTCGGCACCAGAGGACAGTTGTCCCCGCTGTCGAAAACGCCGTCCCTGTCACTGTCAGGTACCCCCAGATCAACCCCCCAACGATCGCCGTGGCTGGTCCAGATGGGATCATCCGGCCCCGATGCCACAGCCGGCAGACCGTTGATGGTGAAGCTGATCATGTCCCCTGGGTCGGCCCCGTCATCCTCAGGGGTCGTGTCGTCGTCGCGATAGCAGGGTAGGACGCCGTATTTGCCTTCCCCGGTGACGGTGAACTCACCGCATCGCACGCCCTGGGGGTCAAAGGCGGCAATCACAGCACCCACCGGGACGGACTGACCGAGAAAGGTAGTGTTGGTGCTGAAGAAGTTCACCCACTCGGGTCCGGGGTCGCCTTTGACCTGGATCGGACTGTAGACCAGTGTCAAGGCCAGCACGAGCAGGCCGATGAGTCCGATTGTCCGTGCTACAGTGTGCGTCTTCATGTCATGTTCCTTCCCCAAGGGTGTTGCGATATCTGATGATCTGTGCTCACCTACGGGGAACAAACTTGCCCCCAGTGAGCCACGACCTGCATGATGTCCACGATGTCAATGTCGCCGTCGCCATCGAGGTCGCAGTGGGCAGCATAACATTCGTCCCCAAGCTGACAACTCCATCTGCTGGCCACCATCATCACGTCCGCCACGTCCACGTCGCAGTCGCAGTCCAGGTCGCTGTGCAGGGAGCAGCCTTCTAGTTCCACGTGGACCCGTTCGCCCGACCCAATCCACAGGGGCGGGTCAGGCCCCAGAGGAATGACTGGGTGATCGTTGATGGTGAAGGTGATAGAGTCTCCAGACTCCGCTCCCTCGTCGAGTTCGGTCAGGGGATCGTCGCCGTAGACTGGCAGCAGGTACCAGCCGCTGAGGGTCACTTCGGCGCGCCCGGCCAGTACGCCGCTGGGGTCGTAGGCGCGGACCACGGCCCCCACTGGTAGTGGCTGGCCGTGCAGAGTAGAGTGCTCGCCCAGGAAGTCAACGAACCAGGGCGTAGGATGCAGTTCATCGCTCGACGCGTGGGTCGGTGTCACGCCGGCAGCGCGCTCCGCTTGGCGGGTATCGAATATCTGACCTCCCCCTGTAGTGGGGTACCGGAGTGTGCCCGCCTGAGCCATCCTGATCCAGTAGCCGAACAGCGGCTCCATTTCATGTAGCGTGTTGAAGCCAGGATCTATGTCGGGGTAGTACGACAACGCCCCCTGGTCGTAGCCCAGTACAGCCGTGTATAGCCCGTCAATATTCTGCAGGGCGTCAGCGACCGCCTGGGGGTGGCGCGGCAGGTAGCTCACCAGGCTCCACCCGGCATCCAACTCAATGGCCCGGTCTTCGGCAAACTTCGTCCCCACCATCCGCCATGTAGCGGCTGCTCCAGTTCCCCTAAGTTCCCCTGAGTTCCGCTGAGTTCCGCCAGCTCCGCCAGGTCCGCCTGCCCCTTTCACTTTGACCCAGTATCCATGCTCCGCATCCATGTCCTTCAGCGTGTTCACTTCTGGCGGAACGTCGGGGTAGTAGGAGCGGGCCCCGCCGTCGAAACCTTGGATGACCACGTACTGCCCCTCAATGGGCCGCTGCACCACGCTGGTGTCCGTATTGAAGGGATTGACGTAGGACGACATCAGGTTCCACCCCTCGCCCAGGGGCACGTCCAGGATAGAGACGGTCTGCTGCGCAGTAGGTGGTGCGCCGCAGAGGTTGAAGGGGTTGCCCTCGTTGGCAACGATGACGATAGGGTGATCACCGGGCGTGTCGTTGTTCCAGGTGACGGTGACCTCCTCTGACGCGCCGGCATCAAGAGCCTGGCTGGTGGCAGCAGTGGCGATGAGGCCTGCCCTGAGCTCTGTCGAAGGGACGCCGCCGTCTGCCGGATCCCCCAGGTAGAAAGCGACGGGCAAGCCGGCCGGCACCTGGACGCTCCCGTTGTTGCTCACCCGCGCCGTCAAGTCCACCGAACTGCTCGGCTCGGCACTGACGAAGGTTGCAGCCAGACCCACACCGCACAGCGCTGGTCCCCCCGGCTCCACTATCTCCCCGTTGACGATCAGATCCCCATCACCCCGCTCACCGTCCACAAAGTGCAGAATCACCTCATCGGCCAGGATCTCCGCCCCTGTCGTGCCGTCGAAGGGGAACTCGTACCAGTGCGGCGTTGGGTCGTCCAGCGCGGGGCCGTACTTGTAGTACGTTTCAACTGTCACTCCTGTCGGCAGGAACAGCGTCACCGTCGTCGCGCCCCCCACGCCGACTCCCCGCAACCTGAAGGCAAAGAACCCAACGGGGAAGCTCGCACCAACCGGTGTATCCCCAGGCGATGGATTCTCCATTACATTGGCGTCTTCCAGGCTCGTCCCGTCCGGTGAAGCCAGCGTTACGTAGCTTCCATCAACGACATTGCGCACCGAGATCACGTTGCCCTGCTGACTGTCGGGGATACCATCGTTGTTGCCATCTACGGGTGGTATCCCGATTGACCCCTCTTCGATCCGATGGGTCAGCGCATTGGCGGCTGTGTCGGCCAGATGGTCCACGCTCAGCATCAGAGCCGTGGTCTCTCCTGGCTGGCCGAGGGCCTCGAACTCGATCTCGACGATGGTCGTGTCACCCGTCACACCCGTCACCGACAGGGCGTTGAATCGGATCTGCCCATCGGCGTAGCCGAGGTTACAGCCGCCGCCGTCGAATCCGTTGGCCGCATCGTCGCCGTTGAGGGTGCACGCTGTCGGCTGCACCACCACCGGGTCGTAGCCCAGCATCAGCGTGGCTGCGCCGAGCCCAAGCGGCGTCCCCTCTGCCTCAATGATGGCCGATACCGGGACGGTGACCCGCCCCCCCACCTCAGTCTGGTAGAGTCCGTCGCCCAAGCCCAGGACGACCTGGGGTGTGCCGACCGGCTCCACGATATCAATCGTACCGGAGGCGGTCTGATACAGCAGCGCCTCGGCAGTAGGGCTGGCGAAATTCGTGACCATCGGCGTCAGAGTGGTCCCCTGCCCCACGGCGGCCCCGCCCGCCGGCTGGAACGCCAGATTGAACAGGGTCGCGTCGCCCGTGAATCCGTCCGGCCACACCATGTTCAGTCGCGCGATGCCCTCGTCGGCAAAGGGGTTGCAATACCCGCCGTCAAGCACCTGGCCGCCCGGCGTGCAGGACACCGCACGCACCACGGTGGGATCGTAGCCCAGCGCCAACGTCACCGCGCCCAGCCCGGACGCCCCCTCCACCCGGATCGGCACCACTACACGATCATCTTGCGGCAGCTCGAAGGTGCCGCTGTTCGTTTCGTCGCCGACCCGTAGCAGCGCCACCGGCTGGTCAGGGCCGCCCTCTTCGATCTCGATGGAGCCGCTGCGCACACGCGACGGCACAGGCATCGCCGCCGTGTCGGCGAAGTTCTCGACCGTCAGCGCCAAAGCGCTGGTAGCGTGGGCCGACGCGCCGAGGGCCGGCGTGAAGACCACGTCATACAGCGGTGCCTCACCGTCCAGACCCTGCGACGAGATGAGGCTGGCGCGCACCTGACTGTCGAGTAGGGCGCAGGCGCCGCCATCCATCCCCGTCGTGACATCGTCCCGCACGGCGCAGTCCAGCGCCAGCACGGTGGCCGGGTCATAGCCCAGCGATAGCGTGGCCGCACCCAGATGCAAGACATCGGTCACCCAGATAGACACCGTCACCGTCGCGCCGTGCGTGACGGTGTACACTCCGGTCTCGCTCGGCGCGCCGACCAGCAACCATGCCGAGTTCGACGGGCCTGCAGCCACCGTGATCGAGCCGTTGACCGCTTGCCAGGACATCGGCGCCCCCATCGTGTCCGCGAAGTGCTCGACGATCAGCACCAGATCGCTGGCGGCGCCGGCCGCCACCCCCGACGCGACTTCGAACCACACGTCGTAGGCGTGCAGGGTACCCGTCAGGCCGTCCGCCGACACGATGTTGAACTTCACCAACCCGGCCTCTGGGTCGAAGGCCGGGTTGCAGTAGCCCATGATCGGTTCCGGCCCGGAGCATAGGGTCGGGCGGACTACCTGGGGATCGTAGCGCAGCAACATCGTTGCCGCCCCGAGCTTGCGGGTGCCGGTGATGGTCAGCGTGACCGATACGGCAATGGTGTTGCCGGAGATCAGTGTGTAGTCGCTCTGCGTTTCGTCCCCCACGCGCACCACGGCGTCGGCTGGCGCCGGCTCCCCGACGATCTCTATCTCGCCGCCCGCGGTGTCCACGTCCAGCTCGTTACCCTGCGGGTCGGCGAAGTGCTCGACGGTCAGGATCAGGTCAGTCACCGTGGCTCCAGCGGCGCCCCCGACAGCCTCGAAAGTGATGTCGTACAGGCGGTGGGTACCGTCAACGCCGCCCAGGGCGACGACGTTGAACTTGACTACCCCAAAGGCGAACTCGATGTTGCAGTAGCCGCCGTCGAAGACACCGCCTGGGGGGCCTGCACACCCGACGGCCTGCACCACCGCCGGATCGTAGGACAGCAACACGGTGGCAACGCCGAGATTCACGGCGTCCACCACCTCGACCGGCACCGTGACCTGGCCGCCGGGCGCCACCACGTACTTCGGCTCGCTGCCGTCACCGATGCGCACCAGCGTGCCGCTGTCGGCAGAGACGTCCCCCATTGCGTGCGGTTGCAGGGCGCTACTGATGGGCGCGACGAATCTGGTCACGGCCAATATCCACGCCAGTGCCAAGGCGACCACCATCCACACAATCGCCGGAAAGCGACTGTGCTGCTGGATCCGGGAACCTTCGCCTGGGCACGACTCGCTTTGTGCTTGTCGAATCATCTACGAGCTACCCCCGCTTGCTGTGACAGTGTAAACGCCGACCATTAGTGTCAACTTAAGGCTCAAAGGCCCGTCCCCGGGCCGCCCCGGGGACGGGGCTCAGAGCTTAAGTTGACACATAATGAAATGCCGACCTACTTAGTTACGCCCTGTCCCTGCCAAGTCATCTCGACGCGCCAGTCGAGATCGCCGCCCTTGATGTCGAACACCCCATCAACTGCCAGCACCAGCGCGCCCGCCAGAGCATCCGTGGCGCTGTCCGGATCGAGCACACGGAAGGTGATCTCGGTCAGTACTGCCTCTTCGCCAGCGCCCGCGGTCGAGACCGCGTTGAACCGCACGACGCCAGGGGCGAAGGCGGCGTTGCACACCGCAGCGTCTAGTAAACCACTGGGGTTCTCAATGCAGGCCTCGGGCGCCAGCAGCGCGGCATCATAGTGCAGCTCGAGCGACGCCGCTCCCAGCTCCGCCAGCGGGTCGTCGGCCACCACTCGGACGGTGATGGTGTCCGGCTGCGGGCCGCCCTCGATCTCCGTGCGCAGCACGAGCGTCGCGTCGTCCGTGGGCCCACTGAGACTCAGCGCGGTGACGGCCGCCGACGGGACCGCCGGGCAGTCTACGCCCGGCATCCCCACGTCGCATTGCAGAATCCGCAACGCGTCGCTGGAGTTGCACTGCCCGTCCTCGATGATGTCGCACAGCGGCAGGTAGACGGTGCCCGGCCCCGGCGGGAAGTAATCAACGCCTGCGATCAGCCCGATGTCGTACTTCAGCACCAGCAACGCATCGGCCGAGTCGCGCCGGCCGTTGGCGTTGACGTCGCCCAGCGGGTAGCCGCCCGGCCCAGTGATGACCAAGTCCACGATATAGGTCTCGCCCACGGCGTCCTCCGGAATCGCGAACTCGCTGGCTGTGATACCGTTGTCATCCTGAAACAGCGCCGGCGTGTCATCTATGTAGAAGTTGATGGCCTCGCCGACCCGCGCCGAGTCCGCTTCGTAGATGCCGTTGTCGGGATCGTACATGCTCAACGGGACGGGCAGGGCGTAGGAGTAGCCCGTCCCTGCGATCTCGCCGATGGGCGCGCTGACGATGCCGCCGCGTGGCAGCACCGCTTTGACCGTTCCAGCCGTGACCGACTCGCCGTTGCGCGTGGTCGTGCCGTAGAAGATCACGTCCGGCAGCGGAAGTGGGGTATCTGGTAGTGACGCCGCCAATGCAGCGGCAGACGCCAGGACGACCAGGGCGGCTCCGGCGACGATCAGCCTTTTGGATATGCTCAGTGACTTCATGATGCCCTTTCCTCTCTGTCAACGAATCTGACAACGAACAAACGAATCTTACCTCAGCGATCAATTCTTTGCCACGAATTACACGAATTTTCACTAATTTCTATTTTTTCGTGTTAATTCGTGCAATTCGTGGCAAGTTTATCACTTCGACCATCTCGCAATCTCCAATCTCTAATCTCCAACTTCCAACCTCCAACCTCCAATCTCTAATTCCCCGCATAGGCATAGGTCTGGAAGTAGATGTACACGTCGTCCACATCCTCGATGAAGCGCTCGATCCCCACCTGCGGGTCGGCCAGCAGGGTAGTGCCGGAGATGACGAGCAGCCACTCTGTGTTCCACACCGACCGGCCGATGAGACGGGTGTCGGTGTTCATCTCGTCCGCGGTGAAGTCGGAGGTGAACGGGTAGGCGCGGAAGCGGACATACGGCTTGATGGCGAACATCTGCCCGTCGAGGCCGTCGTTGCGCGCGATCCAGTCTGGGTTCTCCAGGTCGGCCTGGCCGATGGGGTGCGGCACCGGCAGCATTTGCTCGACGATGTTCCAATAGCGTAGCACGCCGTCCGTGTTGCGCGGCCGAATCACATCCTTGCCCCCCGGCAACAGGTACACGCGCGGGGTTTGGGCCAGGCGCTCTGTGTCGTAACCCTCGAACCACACGCCCACGGCGGCGATCTTGGTGGCAAACTGGGTAGCATCGTACGCGCTGTCGCCAGGGCCGAGGGGGAGGCCGAAGAAGTTCAAGCCCTCGCTGACGGTGGAGCCGATGGGGATGACCAGCCCAGGCTGTGAGCCGACCTCGCCGTAGGGCTGTTTGGCCAGCCGGGCGACGTCGTCGTGGTTGTAGATGTTGGGCGTGTAGTAGCGCATCAACTCCTGCCGCCAGTCGGTGTCGGAATCGTCGCGCAGGCGGAGGAGCTCGCTGCGCAGTGAGAATCGGTTGGCCTCGGACTGCGGGTTGTTGAAGCCCATCTGGCCCTTGAGCACCTCGAAGTTGTCCTTCATGCGCCCCAGCGGGTCGGCCAGGCCACGGGAACCGACGACAGGCTCCCAGCCCACGCCCCGCAAGTACCTCAGATGACCCAATGTCCGCACCCCCACGATCTGGCGCAGGAACTGGTCGCCCATGGCCGGATCGTCGCGCGAGAGGTTGGTCTCGTAGTCGTAGGCCGCGGCGGTCAGGTAGGTGTAACGCTGGGCCAGGTCGAACTGCTGGCGGTACTTCTGCAGCGCGTCGTTCTGGAAGATGCGGTAGGCCATGTCGCTGTAGCGCTGCTCGGAGACCTGGCCGGCCCAGCGCTTGCGCAGCCGGATCAGTTCGTTCAGCTTGCGGAAGCCTTTCTGAACGGCGGCATCGTAGTCGCCCTGTGCCCCGTTGACTCTGTCCTGGGCCAGGTACAGCGCTAGTCGTAACTGCTTTTCATCCCGCAGCAGCCCGCCCATCTGCTTTCCGAACTGCCGAAGATCGTAGTCCTGACTGACTTCGAGTATGGCGGTCTCCAAGACAACCTTTGTCAAATCTTTCTCAAATCCCAGTGCATCAACATTCAGCCCTAGGGCCCAAGCAATTCCCCTGGCCAGCGCGTCCACGGTCTTGCCCCCTATTTCAATGGTACAACGGACTGGGGCCGTCGCATCGGAGGCCACCCCAACTGCCTCAGGAGGACACTTACTCATGGCTTCCGCATAGGTCTTTGTTGTTGTACCAGCTTCCTTGACAAGTCTCGTCGTTAGCTTAAGCGCATGTACGGCCTGGTCAATTGCCCATACTGCCCACCTTTCAGTGTGCTTGAGGCCGCGAATCGTCTCGAGATATATGGCTTTCTCCTGGATCTTCTTCTGGGTGCCGTCAATCTTCTTGACGTGGTTCTGATAGGCCCTGATCGCCATCTCGTATTGCAGACGCGCCTGGTTTAGTGCCTGCAGCGCGTTCTGGATGTCGCCTGGCGCCTTGCGGGCGCTTTCCTCGGGCCACGATGATGGTTTGAAGCGACCCCGTCCCTTGTCCAATCCGATGCCCACGGTGTACTGGATCTCCAGTTTGTCCGACTCGTCGTCCAGATTGACGTCGGAACATAGCTCACCGTAGGCAATTGACAGGCGGTATTTCTTCGGGAAGAGCCCCAGGCACTCCAGGGGGCCATGCTCGATGGTGTAGGTCGTCGTCTCGGGAGCGCAACTCCCGTCCTGCCTGTCGGCATCGCTGCAACGCTTCTCGTGGTCCGTCAGTGCGGTCCGATCCCACAGATCGTAGTTGTAGATGTCCGGCCCGTCATAACCATCGGGATAGGTGCCGTTCACCCCGATGTCGGCGTCGTAGGGGTAGCCGAAGATCCCGATCAGCTCGTTCATCAACGCCGTGTCCTTCTCGGTGATAGTGGTCACGAAGTCGCGCCGCGCGTCCTGTGATGCGCGCTCCGCCAGCTTCATCTCGTTGGCATAGTCGAACAAGACCAGGGTGTTGCCCAGACTGGCGATGGCCCGCTCGTAGACCTGCTCGAAATGGGTCTCGCCCGCTGCAATCAGGGCCGGGTCCAGGTCGAACAGCACAGCGCCCTGGGCCAGCCCCAGTGGGTTCAGCCCGCCGTCGGCATCGTCCAGTTGCCCCTGGATCTGCCGGTACTGATCGGAGACCTCACCGATCTCCAGCACCGTCGTGCGATCTATCTTGCGCACGTCGGTGTAGCGGTCGTCCTCCGGCGGCAGCACCGCGTTGGCCATCACCCAGTCGAAGTAGGCGCCCTGCCCGGCGCGCCGCGCCCAGTCGGCCACGCCCCAGGCCCGCTTTCGATCATCGGACGGGTCCACTTGGCTGTCCACGTACTCCTGGCTATCAGGATCCGAGTACTGCTTGCGGTAGGTCAGGTCCACGATCTCCGCCCCCATGCGTGCCTTGGCTGCGGCAGCGATGGCGAAGC
>CAYMKL010000100.1:0-25141 GCA_964390805.1 uncultured Anaerolineae bacterium
TGGGCTGGCCCCCTGAAACCCTCAAGGAGCTTCTCCCAAGCGGGTAACGCTCCCGCTATTACTTTTGCCAAGTGAGCCGAATTCTGCTATACTATGCCTGGCAGTCAGGTAGAACTTGACTTTGACGGAAACTCACGGTGCATCACGGACAGGGAGTTGAAGGGGATTCTGCGGTCGCTGGAGGAGTTGAGGTAGGGCCTGCACCCAAGAGGTAGCCCATTGGCTGGAAGCCGGCGGGCCAGGCAAGGTACGCAACAAAGCTCAACGCCGTCTAGTGTTTCAAAAGCAAAGTGGTACCTACTCTGACAAGACAAGTGAGGAGATATGACACAAGTAGAAATGCTGGAAGAGCTCAAGAGGTTCACGATCCCAGAGCGCCTAACAATCGCCGAAACCGCCCTGCGTCTGATTCGTGAAGACCTTCAACAAGTGGGGCAGCCGCTGACCAGGGCAGAGAGAAAACGGCAATTGGCTGCAGCGGCTGAGGCTTTGCTACCGGATTACACAGCAGGCGGTGAACTGACTATCTTCACAGCTCTCGACAGTGAGGACTTCTATGCGTAGGGGTGAAGTCTGGCTCATCAATTTGGACCCCACGGTCGGCGCTGAGATCAAGAAAACCCGCCCCGTGGTCATCGTAAACGATGATGCCATTGGGATTTTGCCGCTGAAGGTAATCGTCCCTATTACCGAATGGAAAGACCGTTATGCCGGAGCACCATGGATGGTTCGACTGGAACCTGCTGCTGAGAATGGTCTGGATAAGTCTTCGGCAGCAGATGCTTTTCAGGTACGCTCTGTGGCACAGGAAAGGTTCGTCCGGCGATTGGGAAAGCTCTCCGACGCAGCGGTGCAAGAAATCACCAGAGCATTGGCGATTGTGCTGAGCATCGAGCCATAGACTACATCTAGCGAAAGGGGAGAAGCAAGGACAGGAGGTTCAGGAGAATCATGGCCAACATTGAGGCAAAGAGAACGGACCACGACGACAAGTATGAGTTCCAGATAACTGTGAAGGAAGGCAAGGGGGAGACTCGCCACCGGGTGACGCTCCGGAAAGCCGACTATCAGGAGTTGGCCGCGGGCAAAGCGAGCCCTGAGGACCTGGTGACGGAGTCCTTTCGGTTCCTTCTGGAACGCGAACCCAAGGAATCCATCCTGCGGGCGTTCGATCTCATGGTGATTGGCCGCTACTTCCCGGAATACCGGCGCGAGATCGTGAAGCGCCTGTGATCGGCGAGTCAGGCGTCGAAACAACAATCAGCATCCAATACAACAACGAACTAAAGGGGTAAAACAAACTATGAAAAGAATGAGCTTGCTGGTATCCATTTGCCTGGTGTTAGCTGCTACTGTGACTGGTTGTCGCCTCGTAGCGCCCACGCCGGACCCAGACACGATACAACGATTGGTAGCCGAGGCTGTCAAAGCAACCATAGAAGCTATGCCCACCGCCACTCCGTATCCCACTTACACTCCTGTGCCGCCAGCCCCCATCTACACACCGCCAGCTAGCGTCAACACACCGCGGCCCACCCATACTATTACTGCCGCCCCCATCACACCAGGATCGCAGCCTGGTGCCGCATTTCGTACTCACATCGTCGTGGCAGGCGATACACTGAGTGGCATAGCCAAAGAGTATGGTACCACGGTTGAAGCAATAATGGAGGCCAATGGGCTCAGGGACGCAGGACTGATCATTGTTGATCAAGTGTTGTCCATCCCTGTTGCGAAAACGGGATCTACCTCTACACCATCAACCCCTACCACACTTACTCCCACAGCGACACCCGTGCCTCCAACCGCTACCCCCACCGAGACTCCGGCGTCATAGGCCCAATCATTCTGCAAAAAGCAAACTTTCCCCCGCCATTCACACGACAATGCCCCAAGCAGGTGGCTGCTTGGGGCGTTCGACGTTGAGGCAACAGTTGTTTGACTTTTCGCTCCCGCCGCAAAGTCTCAACTGTCCCAAAAGCTTCAAACCGTTTTGTCCTCACGAACATCCGCTGCTGCCGCAAGTGGGCTCTTTCTTGCCGGTCAGAGCAGCGCGGATCATGGCGGCAGCACACCCTACGCCGCTATCCACCGTGATCGCACCCGTCGGGCAGTTGAGCTGGCAGGCCCCACACTCCATGCACGCTTCGGGGCGGACGAGTTGGGCCACACGGCTGTTCATGGCAAACACCGCGTGAGGACAGACGATGATGCACAGCTCACAGCCAATGCACAACTCTGGATCGTACTGGAGGGTGTTAACCATAGACACATTGAACATGATTCCTCCTAACACTCAGATCAGAGACAAGACGATGATCAACAGGATGCCTATCCCGGCCATCCAGGCCATGATGGGAATGTAGGTGAACATCTCACGCCGCACCCCACTCCTGGAAGTAAACGTGGTCGAGCCGGTGAAGTTCAGCGCCAGGTAGGCGGTCAGTGGTGGTAAGGGCAACAGGAGCGTCAGCGCGGCGCCGATCTGCCGCCACCACACTACATCTGGGTTGCTCAGAAGTGCTGCCAGGGCGAAGGGAAGCGCTACCAGCCCGCCCAGGATGAATCCCTTGCTGCTGAAGTCGCGGGTCGGGAGCCGGGGCAGGAGGATGGGGAACAAGACCACACCGACCAGAACCGCCGCGACCACAGCCGCAGATGCCAGGAGGCCACTGGTAAAGAACACCACTACCGCGGCGATCAACATCGGTAGCAGGACGTGGACCAACTCCACCGGAATCAGGGTCAGGCGGTCGCGCAGCCCAAAATGCACCCGACGCATCTCCGGCGTGGCCCGATGAGTCTTGAGATACTCTGGCAGATCAGCCGCCCGCACCGGACCGTATTCGACCTTGAATCCCGACCGCTTCTTGACCTCGTGGGCGGCAACTCCGGGCGCGCCCAGTTGGGGCAGGATCAGCACGCGGTGGCGGACCACGTCGTGGAGCCGGGTTGCTTCGATGCGGCGCACCAACTCGTCGGTGCCAAAGGTGCCCTTGCCGGCCGCGCACCAGACGTTGACGCCCTGAGTGTCCAGCACCATGATGTAGCCGTCAATCCCAGTCAGCGCCGAACGCAGGGCGTCGAAGCTGAGAGTGTAATTGGCAGTGACGAAAACGGGCGAATCCGACGTGGGGTTGCTCAGGGCATACGGCCCCGGTTCGACCCGGTGGCCGCTGCGGTTAACGCCCAAGCGGGCCAGGAAATGGTCCCAACGATTCGCCAGGGTGATGGTGCTGGTTGCGGGTTGGATATGGGGTTGCATGGGTGTCGCTTTGGTATCTGGCATGACAGATCCTATTGTTTGTACTCACAAGACAGGCAGCACTGTTACTTACCTGTCCGGTTGGCGAAGCGCTCCCAGCTCCACGGTTCGTCCAAGATGGTCACCTCGACGGTCTCAACCCCATCTACACTCCTGGTCTTGCGCCTGACCTGCTCCATGAGATAACCGATCAATGGACAAGCGGGCGTGGTCAGAACCATTCGCACTTCTACCGCTCCGCCATCGGTGAGGATCTCTTTGACCAGTCCCAGATCAACGACGTTGATCCCAACCTCTGGATCAATCACTTCCTTCAGGGCCTCTTGAATCTGCGTTTCCAGTGTCCTCCCTGACGTCAATGGCTCCATTTCAGTCTCTTCCGCGGGCGAAGGTACAACCGTCGGCAGGGCCATCTCTAGCTCCCGTACCCTTTCCTCGAGCTTGCTCTGCCTGTCCAGAGCCTCGCTTATGGCCTTCAGCACCGGGTCGGGTAGCTTGCCGTGTTCTAAATCTGTCTCCGGGCCTTTGGGCTTCTTCGGCCCCGCGATCCTGGCTGGCACCCCTACCACGGTCGCTCCAGGAGGGACGGGCTTGACCACCACCGCGCCGCCGCCGATCTTGGCGTTGTCTCCTATGGTGATGGGGCCAAGCACTGTTGCTCCGGTGCCAATCACCACGTTGTCGCCGATGGTGGGGTGGCGTTTCTTCTTCTCCAGGGTCGTGCCGCCCAGAACCACCCCCGTGTACATCAGAACGTCATTCCCAATCTCGCTCGTCTCACCGATGACCACCCCCATGCCGTGATCAATGAAGAGCCCGCGGCCTATCTCTGCCCCTGGGTGGATCTCGATCCCGGTCAGAAACCGATTGAGGTGAGAGAGAAGGCGACCCAGGAAAAGAAGCTCGTGTTGCCACAGGAAGTGAGCTATCCGATGCAGCCAGAGAGCGTGCAAGCCAGGGTAACAGCAGATCACCTCCAAGACAGTCTTGGCCGCTGGATCTTTGTTGAAGACGGTTTGAATATCCTCTCTTATTTGCTCGAACACATTTCCCTCCGCGCTTTCTATCCAGTTTCAAAGAGAGGAGTGCTCAGGTACCTTTCCCCTGTGTCTGGCAGGATGACCACAATGAGCTTCCCCGCGCTGTCTTGTCTGGCAGCTACCTGCAGGGCGGCATGGGCTGCCGCGCCTGAGGAGATGCCGACCAGGATCCCCTCCTCTTTCGCCAGCCGGCGGGCCATCTCGGCCGCATCATCGTTCGCAACCTGGACTATCTCATCCACCAGCTCCAGCCGCAGAACATCGGGTACGAAGCCAGCGCCAATGCCCTGGATCTTGTGGGGGCCCGGCTGGCCGCCGGAGAGGACGGGCGAGGCAGCCGGTTCTACGGCGATGGCTTTGAAGCCGGACTTGAGAGGCTTGATTACCTCGGCGACGCCGGTGATGGTGCCGCCGGTGCCTACGCCGGCTACCACAATGTCCACTTGCCCATCCGTGTCCTGCCAGATTTCCCTGGCCGTCGTCCAGCGGTGAATCTCTGGATTGGCCGGATTCTGGAACTGCTGAGGGATGAAATACCGGGGTTCCTGAGCTGCCATCGCCTCAGCCTTCCTGATCGTCCCCGGCATCCCCTCCGCTCCGGGAGTCAAGATCAGCTCGGCTCCAAGCGCCTTGAGCAGGCTCCTGCGCTCCAGACTCATTGTATCCGGCATGATCAGAACCAGCCCGTAGCCACGGGCCGCGCAGACGAATGCCAGAGCGATGCCAGTGTTACCGCTGGTGGGCTCCAGGATGATGGTGTCTTCCTTGATCAATCCGGCGCGCTCCGCGGCATCAATCATGCTCACCCCAATCCTGTCCTTGATGCTGGATAGGGGGTTGAAGGACTCTAGCTTAGCCAACACTGTGGCCTCCAGTCCTTCCGTGACCCTGTTCAATTTCACCAAAGGCGTGTTGCCGATGGTCTTGGTGATGTCTTCGTAGATCTTTGCCATTGCGATTCTACCTTCGAGATGATGTTGTTTGCTAATGAAAACAGAAGCCTGGTCCTTACATTTCTGCACCTCCACGGGCCTGATCACACAGGTCCTTTAGGGTGACAGAGTCCAGGACTTCTTCTACTGTTTTGGATAGCCTCTTCCAGAGCAGATAGGTTACGCAACCGTCCATCCGATGGCAGGCACTCTCCGGGTTGGGGCCGACACATTGCGCCAGAGCGATTGGCCCCTCAACGGCTCTGACGATGTCTCCGGTCCTTATCTTATCCGCATCCTGAGCCAAGACATAGCCACCACCCGGCCCCTTGACGCTCTCGATTAACCCTGCCTTTCTTAACTCTACGAACAATTGCGCAATGTAGTGAAGGGAAATCTCCTGCCTATCAGCGATGCCCTTCCTGAGAACTGGACCCTGATCCATATGCAGGCCCAGATCAATCATCGCCCTTAAGGCATACCTCCCCTTGGTTGAAATCTGCATTCCAATTTCCCCTTGTCGAACAATGGGACTTTGGACAAAGCCTCAGAAATCCGTTTTCTGACAACTTCGCCACCGAGATCTAACTGAATCAGCTTGTTTCAGGCAAGTGCAGACGGCATTCTGGTGCGAGAAAACGGGTTTCTGACTGCCGTCGCGATTTTGTCCAAAGTCCAAGAACAACTTGCAACGGATTATAGTATAGTTGAGTAATTCTGTCAACTACCCCCCACAGCATTTTCGCCAACACGTTATCCCTAACTCGAAACGTTCTCTCCTGCTACTACGATCAGGAGGGCGCCCAGGAAGACCAGGGCCGGCGCGAAGACCCTGTAACCCTTCCGCAGCAAAACTCCCCCAGTCATGGGAAGCAACGGTCCAGCTTCGGGTATTTCGGTAGCGACCATGGTTGGTAGGCGGGTCGGCGTATCGGTGGGGGACACTGGCGTGGGTGTGTCAGGCGGGGGCACTGGCGTGTTCGTTGGCAGCACTGGTGTCGGCGTTGGCAGCGCTGGCGTATCGGTTGGCGGCACTGGCGTGTCCGTGGCTGGTCCCGGCGTCACGGTCGGGCACGGGGTCGCCGTCGGTCACAGTTATGCGCCGACAGGGGGTAATGGGAGTGACGCCATCGCCAACAAGGCCACAGTGAACAAGATGGCAATACTCAGGAAACACATTGCTAACCCCTCTGCTACTTCAAGATGACCGGCAAGTAGATGTAAGAAACGGGCGGGGCCTTGCACCCGCCAAACCAATCTATAATAACGTCCATCACTTCTGTGCGGTCTGCCAGGTTCGCCAATCCCTCGAAAGGCCAGGCGAAGAAGACCGTCCTGTAGTTGCCGCTGCTGCACTTGTAGCTTGTAGAATTGGTCTGACCGGTACCTTCCCAACGGAAAGGTGAGTAGATGCCTCAACCGCTCCGTTTGACGATGTCATCGGTGTAAAGGTCGCCCGGCCAGCCGTTGGGTGGTATCAGGTTATAGGGACCCAACCCGCTGCCAGGGGAGTAGAGGACGCCCACTGGGTCCGTCCGGTTCACGTCGTTGGTGTAGCTGTCAATGGTCAGGCGGGTTTGGCCGAACGACGTCAGTCCCCTGTCGTAGAGATAGTCTTCGCTGGAGAGAAAGAAGAGCCCTTCTGCATCGAGATAGGCCGCCACCGCCGCTTCGTTGGCCGAGGTGAAGGTATCGCTCCGGGGGTAGCCAGTGAACCATAAGACCATCTGGTAGTTCGTTAAGTCATCAGCAGACGGGTCGCCCCGGGTAGCCACGTCCCAGACATCGTAAGTCACACCCAGTTCGTCCAGGGCCGAGGTGTAGTAGATGCGCACATCCGGACCGTCCTGGTCGTCATCCACCAGAAGCACGCAGGCCAGGTTGGCCCCAGGCGCCTGGCCCAGAGCCACCGAGGTTATGAGGAAGCCCCACATTGTGGCGACAACTAAGACGACGGCAAAGGTTTTACCCACCAATGACCCTCCACCTATTTGTTCACGTTTCATTTCCGCACCTCCCATTTTGCAATCGAGCTTTCTCGGAAAGTGCTCAGAGCCCCGCCGCCGGGGCGGTTTTTGCGAGCCAAACCCCGCTTGGCCTTCCACTTTGCCAGCGACGCCGCCGCTTCGCTAAAGGGGGATGGGGGCTGGGAGCGTTTTCAAAGATTTTCCGAGAGATCTCGCAATCAACTACAGGATTTGACTCAGGTACTTCCCAATAAGCGACTCACTGAGGGGGCCGGTGTGCTGAGCCTGAATCACCCCCTCGCGATTAATGAAAAAGCTGGTGGGGATGCCTAGCACGCGGTATCCTTTGGACACAACACCGGTCTTATCCAACAGTGTGGGAAACGTCAGGCCCTGTTGTTGAACGAAAGCCTGCACAGTGGCTTGCTTTTCGCCGATATCCACAGCCAGGATGACGAGACCCTGATTGCGGTGTTGTTCGTGAGTCTTTTGCAGAGCGGCCCGCTCGCGACGGCAGTATGGTCACCAGGTGGCCCAGAAATTGATGAGCACCGCTTGGCCTCGCAAGTCGCTCAACGATACCTCGTCGCCGTTCAGGTCGGTCAGCGTGAAGTCTGGGGCCAGGGCTCCTTTGGCCGACGAGGCAGGCGCATTATCGCCCACAGCAGGCTCAGCTACGCTTTGCTCGACAGGGGTCTGGCACCCTGTCGACATCACCAGCAGCGCAGCCAGGATAACCATCGGGAGCCGGCGTAAAGACAGCGTGAACTTGTCCATTCAACCTCCAATCTACAGGAACCGCAACAACCACTCGGGGGTGATGCGGATGAAGTAGTTGTTCAGCACAGAGAACGTGCCGGTGATGAGCAACACCCCTACCCCGGCCATCAGCAACCCGCTGGCAATCTCCACCGCCCGCATGTGTTCGTTGAGCCGCTTCAACCAGCCGGCAGCCCGTGCCAGCAGCGCCGCCGTCACCATGAAGGGGATAGCCAGGCCCAGTGCGTAGGTGAAGATGAAAATCAGGGCCCGCGAGGGTTCGGCAAAAGCCAGCGTCATCGCCGTGCCCAGTAGTGGGCCAATGCAGGGCGTCCAGCCCGCAGCGAAAGTCACGCCCAACAGGGCGGAGCGAGCGTAGCCTTGCTTCATTCCTGGCCCCACATCCACCCGGCGAGTCATGTTGAGGATGGGGATGGTGACGATCCCCATGGTGTGCAGGCCGAACAAAACCAGGATCACCCCGCCGATCCTGGTAATCCAATCCCTATATTGCTGCAATGCGCTTCCCAGGATAGTGGTAGGCAGGCCGAAGAGGATAACGAAGACCACCGTGAAGCCCGCGACGAAGAACAGAGCGTGGCTAAGGACATGCCAGCGGTTGGATGATGTGTCGCCAGAGATGCTGCTTCCCGACAGATAACTCAGGTAGATGGGCACCAGAGGGAGAACGCAAGGCGAGAGAAAGGACAGCAAGCCAGCGAAGAAGACCAGGGGGATGCTTATGGAATTCATTGCTACAGAGCCTCCTCCAGTGCGGCCCTTAGCCCGGCCTCGGTAACGGGACCTACCCACCATTCCAGAAGTCGCCCATCCCTGGAAATCAGGAAGGTCTCGGGCACGCCGGTGATGCGGTAGGCCGCCGAGATCCTATTGTACGGGTCAGAACCATTGGGATAAGTGATGTTAAACTCTTCAACGTAGGATGTCGCTTTGGACTCGACGTCCTTGTAGCTCACCCCGACGAAGACCACTCCTCTGTCTTCGTACTCTTGCCAGACCCTCTCCAGGGCAGGTGCTTCATCACGACAAGGTGGGCACCAACTGGCCCAGAAGTTTACTACCACCACTGAGCCGCGCCGGTCTGCCAGGGATAGCTCTCTGCCATCGAAGAGCGGCAAAGTGAAATCGGGGGCCGGAGCACCGAGGGGAGAACCGGGCTGAGTCCGCAGTCCGTAGCCCAGGATAATCAAGAACCCAACCGTAACTGCTGCGATGATCCACTTCGATTTTCCGGAGCGAGGACTCTCGCCTTTCTCAGGTTTAGCTGTAGCATCGTTCATGAACACCTCTCCCTCTTCAGACCTTCAATCCCTTCGACCAGCTCAGCATACTGCTCGCTAATAGTAATCTTCTATCCCGAAGCCGAATTGCTTATCCTGCTCCGTCATCCTGATGAGGTGCTTCAGCCGCTTCTCATATTCACCAAGTCTGTTTCTGGCCCCATCTATGTAGGCAATACGAATCCGTTGATACGATCCGGAATATCGCTGAAAGTTCCCCCATGCCTGTTCGTTAGCACGGATAGCTGCCATAATGTCCGTCGGATACACAAACTCCTCCAAACCAATGTCACCCAGACTGGCCAGCACTTCTGGCATTACCTTTCCCTGTTCGATCAGTTTCTTCAGCCTCTCTTTGTTCGTTTGCGAGAATCCGCTCTTCGGTTTCCGCGGAGTATACCGTTGAGCGTATCGCTCCTGATCCAAGCTCTTGACAATGCTGTCAATCCATCCAAAGCAGAGCGCTTCTTCGACCGCGTCGTTGTACGGGATTCGCGGCTTTCCCACTTGTTTTCGGTAGTAGACCAACCAAATCTCTCTCTCGCTTCTGTAATGCTCTTCCAGCCAATTCCGCCAGTCCTCTCGACTGGTTACATACAGCGTCTGGGTTACGTCCACAGCTTATCTCCGGTGACCTCGATCTCCAATAGGCAGTCAGGCGGGCTAGCATGTGCACTGAGACCCGTCCCCGGGCCGCCCATGTTCGGCACTCGCCCAAACACAGCCCGGAGACGGACCTTCGAGCCTGCGGGCCCAAGAATCGCTCCAAAGCCTTGTTCTAGTGCTAGAGCAGAGTAACAAAGAGCCAGCCGGCCAGGACGAGGAACAGCAGGGCAGTGCCCAACTTGATCGTCGCCGTACGGCGGTTGATGAACATCCCCAGTTGCTCCGATGTGGTACCGAAGTAGGCCAACCCAAAGACCACCAACAGGGGCAGAATGAAAGCGAGGTTGTAGAGCAGCAGGTACAAGAACGCCTGCCCCTGCATCTCTGGCACCCCCATGACGAAAATGATAGTCGGCAAGTAGACCTGGCCGGTGCAGGCCAACTCAATGATGGACACCACAAAGCCTGTCGTGAAAGCAACTGGCACGAAGGCTCGCGCCTGGGCTCCTTCTCGGATAGCGCGGTTGATTCGCCTACGCAGCATCAGCGGGATGCGCAGGGTCATCGCCTGTGGCTCACCCCGCCGCGCTTTGCGGTAATCCAGGAAGGTGACGACCGACAGGGTCAGGCAGAGGAGAGCCGTCAGCCCCATCACCCAGTGGCCCAGAATTGCCAAGAGTGGCAACTCCTCCAGCGCCTTGAGCATCCCCAGCCCTACCAGCAGATAGGTAAGGAATACGCCCAGAGCGAAAGCCGTGCCCACGGCCAGGATCTCTCGCCCCTTTCGGCCCAGGAGGGCCAGGTACGAAATGAAGAAGACGATGGTGGCAAAGGCGCAGGGGTTGAGCCCGTCCAACAGGCCCGCCCCCACGATCGTCAGCGTCCCAAAGGAGCGGAACCGTTCGACAATCGTCCTCCCAGACTGCTCCGGGTCGAAGTCATTTGCGAGGACTCCCGCCCAGGTCGCCTCAGCGCCGCTACTGACGTACCTGTCCAGTACGGCCTGTAGATTCTCCACCGTGACCTCATCCCCGCCCACCAGGCAGTCCTCTCCCACAAACACCATCGGCGTGCTCAGGCGTTTCTCCTCCGGCACGCCGTAGCGCTGACCCAACCACTCGCTCAGCGCCTTGGACTCCTCTTGTTCAATGGGAAACTCGGTGATCGTCAACTGAGGGTAGAGAGCCTGGACAGTTTCCAGATAACCATTGACCCGGGCACATACCGAACATCCGGCCTTGGAGAAATAGGCCAGGTGGATGGCCGGAGCGGACGGTGTGGGAAGCGCAGCAGCGGCGGTTGCGGGCACGTTCTGGCAGGTCATCAGCACAAGCATGGCCGTCAATGTGCTGATGGCCAGTGACCTTCGCAGCAAGTCAGACATTACGGATTCCCCTCCGGTAATCAGCTTATCACAGCCTCAGGTCTCCCATGCCACCGCAGCCACCTTGCATAAATGGCAGCTCACACTTGCCGACGTAGCAGGGGTTCTCGTGCGATAGGCCATACGTGGCAGGATCCACCCCCCTGCTTTTTAGCTCCTGGATGATATAGTAGTTGCTGTGAATGAAGTGCAGCCACTCCAACGCCGATTCCCGTACCTGATCGGCATCATAGTTCTTCTCCACTATGAGGTAGCTCGACAGTCCCCACACAGACTTGGCCAGGTTGCAAGGGCAGCAACAGGTTGCCATGGAGTTATCGTCACAACACGGCGCCTTGAGCGGAAGCAGAGCGTCTTGCATGATGCTCTTCTGCGCAGGTGTCAGTCTGGTTGCGTTGTAATAGCTTATGAACTGCTGTGTGTTGTTGAGGGACAAAGGAATGTCGTAGGCTGTCTCATCTCCTTCCTGAGGTATGATCTCGGCTGCTACCTCCTCTGGCGTCGTTGCCACTTCCTCAGATGTTGCTGGGCCGGCCTGCTGAGGTTGGCTACACCCCCCACCGATGAGCAGGACGAGCGCCAATAGCATGACCACGTACAGGCCCTTCAACAGGCGCAGGACACGGCCCTCCTTCTGTCTTTTGCTTGACATGACAAATACCTCCTTGTTGTTGTTATACTCGTAACCTGGTCAGCTCATCCTCAATAGTACACTGGCGAGACCAAGATTGCCTCACTCAAGCGGCGTGGTCGGTCGCGTAGCGTACCTCGACCCTATCGTCCTCCGCATCGCTGTAGCGCGCGGCTAGTTACCGCTGGATTCGATTCCGTAGCCAGCCCGTTCCCAGGCGGCCATGCCACCCACCAGGGCAGCTACGTTGCTTACTCCGTTCGTAGTTGCGATGAGCGCCGCACCGGCACTATCCTCCTCGGCCGGTCAAGTGCAGTAGAAAACAGCCAGCTTGTCGGTGGAGAGCTCGGCCAAACGGGCGGCCACTTCGTCCTGGGGCAGGGAAATGGCTCCGGCGATGTGTTTCTGAGCGTAGGCCGGTTGCAGCCGGACGTCAAAGACCACAGCCTGGCCAGCGTCCAGTTTGGCTTTGAGTTCCTGGACCGTAATGCGCAGCATGTCGTCCGAACTGACGAAGATCCTCGCGGCGGGCGTCGCGCTGGCCGTGGGCCTCGGTGTGGGCGTCGGGGCCACAGCACTCTCGCTGTCCACCGGGTAGCCGGCCTGCTCCCAGGCCGCCAGGCCACCCACCAAGGCGGCCACATTGGTTACTCCGTTCTGAGCCGCGACGAGCGCCGCACCGGCGCTCTCTTCCTCGGCCGGTCAGGTGCAGTAGAAGACGGCCAGCTTATCGGTGGGCAGCTCGGCCAGACGGGCAGCCACTTCGTCCTCAGGCAGGGAGATGGCTCCGGCGATGTGCCGCTGGGTGTAGGATTGTTGCAGCCGGGCGTCGAAGACCACGGCCTGGCCAGCGTCCAGCTTGGCTTTGAGTTCCTGAGGGGTGATGCGCGGCACGTCGTCCGAATCGGCGATGGTTGCCTCAGCCACCGTTGGGCCAGTGTTCCCTTGTCGGGTAAGGAACCAAACTCCGCCGACACCGACGAGGATAGCCGCCAGGATCAGCGCAGCAAAGGGAAGCCACCTTCTCCAGCTCTTTTGACGAGCCTGTCGTGAGCGGCTCGACCGTAAGCGGAGCGGCGTTTGCCGAGGTTTTGTCGGACGAGAGCGCGTCTTTTTTCTACTTCCTCTTGATTTTTGCTTTTTTCTGGCCATCGTTACACTCCTCTACAATTCTAATCTCTAATTCTTACTCAGGCACGACTGTCGGTTGATGCACGTCAGGTATTATTTCCTCTAGCACCTGCTCGTAGCAACCACAGGTTGAGATGGCTTCATCAAGCGTGCACCATTCATCGGTCACGACTTCGCCTCTGATTTGGCGCAGGCAATCGTGCTGGTAGGCAGTCAACTCAGCGGCTCTGTTAAGTAGCGGCTCAGCTTCCGGCGTCGGCAAGGTGCAGATTATCTTTATCGCTGTGTCGGTCTCCTCCAGCATTGACGTCAAGATGGCATCATCAACCGACCGACAGCAGCTCATTAGCCCCATGGTCTCGTTCAACCGTCGCTCGGCGAAGGAGAGATGCAGATGCGCCTTGCTGCCAGGGCTGAAGGTGAGAAAGAGCTGCACTCGCTCGCTGGTCCGCTTGACAGAATAGAGGGGGCTGTGCGGTAGGCTATCAGCGGAGGCGGCCACCGTGCCCAAGCCAATCACCGCCACCACGGTGACTACAGCCAGCGCGCGTGTAAATGCCAGCAAGACCCTTTGGCCAGTTAGCCAGCTAAGGAATAGTCCCCCCCGCCGGGCCTCTTCTTTTTTCAGCATGGCAGCCTCTCGCACTCGGGACTGGGTGGCCCTCAAGGCTCTCAGATTCGGCTCAGGGCGAGGCAGGGCCTTGATCTCCCCGGCCAGGCGCAGCAGGGGCTCCAGTTGGGGCTGAGCCAGGGATTCCTCTAGCATCTCATCGTCTACCAACAACTGGGCTAGACGCTCGTTCAATTCATTGTCGAGATTCTCTTTCATGCTGAATCACCCCCTCCTTCCTCCAGGATGCGGCGCAGGGAGACAAGGCCACGGCGCTGGAGCGCTTTGATTGCCCCCTCGGATTTGCCAAGAATCCGGGCTGTCTCGGCATGGCTCAGGCCCTCAATGAATCGGAGGATTATCACCTGCTGCTGATCGTCCGTCAGCTTTGGAATGGACTGCTGCAATCGTTCCTGGGTGAGCTTCGTTTCAACGGGAGCTTCCGGTCCGGCGTGCCCAGGTAGGTACTTCTCATCCAGGGGCAGGTGATCGCGCACTGCCTGGCGGCGGTGATGGTCAACCACGCTGTTGTTGGCAATGCGGAAAAGCCAGGCCAGGAAAGACTTCTCCTCACGGGCGCGGCAGGAGCGGATGGCCTCTACCATTTTCAAGAAGACATCGTCGGTGAGGTCCTCGGCGTCCTGGACATTGCTGACCCGATAGTAGATGTAGCTATAGATATCTTGGTAATAGAGCTCGCAAAGCCTGGTTAACGCCTGATGCTCGTACCGCTTGGCTCTCTCGATGAGGGCCAGCGTATCGCTCTTCTGCGGCAAAAGATCACTCCTTGCCAATAGTATAGACGCACAAGTCGTCAAAAAGATACGGGTGAATTAGGCCAATTCGCCATCCGAATCCAAGAAAGCCCCTCAGGGCCTGATTTCAACACCTGGGGGCACTTCTCAGCCCTTCGACGGGCCCTTCGTCAGGCTCAGGGGGGACCTCAGGACACCGCCTCAGACGGGGACTTCTCTAATTCCTGGCTAGCCCCGCCTGCCTCTCAGCCTCTCCCTGGCCTCCCGGCAGTAGGGGCATCTGCTGCCACTGTATTCCCGCCCGCACGTTCCACAAGTATTGGTAGGCAGTTCCCTCTCTTCCCCAATCGCAACGGCGATTAGAATCAAGTCACGGCCCACATATCTAGCCAGCCAGTCGCGCAGATGAATGTCTCCAACTGCCCATCCTCTTTCCCCATCGAGGCGCTGAAGAGAGCCACGAAGCACACTGGCTCCCATCTCGTGGGCCCTGATGGCTAGCTCCTGGATATCAGACTTCGGGATAGTCATGCCACGTATCTCCTTCCTGCAATCATCAAAGCAACACGCTGTGGTATCTACTCACCTTATGCTCGCAGCGGGCCCTAGTCCGCGGGAGCAGGTGGTAGTTGCACGCCGTGATTATAACTGCTTTCATTCGAATTGGCAAACGTGGAAGAGAGTGATATAATTGTATGAAACCGGGACTGTTGGTGTGAAGGTAACTGCGTGAAGACGTGATGCGTGTTGCGTGTTCCGTTGAGATCCACGCACCACCCGCTACGGAGGAATGGGAATGAGAAGATTCGCTTTGCTTGTGTTGGCACTGATTTTGCTGACAATGGTGTTCACTGTCGTCCTGGCTCAAGAGGGGATCAGCGTCATCGCTGATGCTCACGAGTACAGCTTCTCCGAGCAAATCGTGTTTCGCCTGACGGCCGAGAGCGGCAGCGAGATCAACGATATCATCCTGGTCTACAGGATCGGCGGTGCGCCCGTCACCAACTCGGCCCATCCTGAATTCAGCCTCGCCAAACAGGTGGAGGCCGAACACGTCTGGCGATTGCAGCGGGGAGAAATCCCCCCTGGCTCCGACATCGAGTACTCGTGGCGGATAAAGGACGCAGTTGGCAACACCCTGGAGACCGAGCTCGTCACTTTCACCTACATGGACGACCGCTTCACCTGGGAGAGCCTGACCGAGGGTAAGATCATCTTGTACTGGTACGATGCTGACCAGACCTTTGGTCGAGAGCTTCTGAGCAGCGCGGTGGAATCCCTGGTCCGTCTGGAAGAGAACGTGGGCGTGGAGCTGGAAAAGCCCGTCAAGATCATCGTCTACCAGAGCAAGGCCGACATGCAAGAGGCCCTCACCTCGCGGGGCGCGATCTTTGAGGAACAGATCATCACTCTGGGCACCGTGGTAGCCCCAGACATTGTGCTCCTGCATGGCGCCCATCAGGATGTGGACGTTACCATCGCTCATGAGTTGACCCATGTGGTCGTCGGCCTGGCCACTGAGAACCCTTATGCCGATATACCCGCCTGGCTCAACGAAGGGCTGGCTATGTATAACGAAGGGAAACTGCGCAGCGGCAACGCCCGGGCCCTGGAGAAGGGCATCCGCGACAACAGGCTCCTCTCCGTCCGCTCCCTCACTGCCCTCACCGGCAACCCCGATGAGGTCAACCTTTTCTACGGAGAGGTCTATAGTGTAGTAGACTTCCTGCTCACAACCTACGGCAGGGAGAAGATGAGCGAGCTGCTGAAGGTCTTTAAAGAGGGTTCCCTGACCGACGATGCCTTGATGAAAGTCTACGGCTTCGACCAGGACGAGCTGGACGCTCAGTGGCGTGAGAGCATTGGCGCGCCGCCGCGGGGGGAGACAGAGGAGCCAGAGGCGGAGAAGCCGACAGGGGGTATTTGTTGGGGTGCGCTGCCGGGGCTGGCCCTGGCAGTCCTACCGTTTTTGCTCAAGCTTCGGCTGGTCTTCCATTAAACAGAATTGCTCTCAAGGGGCGTCCCCGCCCCACCGAAGGACGGCTAGGCCACGAAATCGGGGCGAGGACGCCCCTCCGTAGCAGGGTGGACATAAAGCTAGGAGAGGGTTCTGGACTTTGGGCAAAATCGCGACGGCAGCCAGAAACCCGTTTTCTCGCAGCAGAATGCCGTCCATGCCCGCTTGAAACAAGCTGATTCAGGCAGATTTCGGTGGCGAAGTTATCAGAAAACGGGTTTCTTTGGCTCTGTCCAAAGTCCAAGAGGGCCAAGTCATGGGAAGAAAACAGAAAGAAGAAATCTATCGGCAGGTGACGAACGCGATTGAGGCCACCCTGGAGGGAGAGACGGACTTGATTGCCTCAATGGCCACCATCGTCTGTCTCTTGCATCACAGCCTCGACTACTTCTTCTGGACGGGATTCTATCGAGTGGTCGCGCCGGGAGAATTGCTCATCGGGCCGTATCAGGGAACGTTGGGCTGTCTGCACATCAGCTTCGAGCGGGGAGTATGCGGCGCTGCTGCCCGCAGGGAGGAGACCATCGTTGTGCCCGACGTCCACCAGTTCCCAGGCCACATCGCCTGTGACTCCAACTCCAAGTCGGAGATCGTGGTGCCCGTCTTCAACCACCAGGATGAGCTGATAGCCGTTCTGGACGTGGACAGCGCCGAGTACGATGCCTTCGACGAAGTGGACAAGAGGCATCTGGAGGAAATCGTCACTTTTTTGCAAGATAAGGGGACTGAGTAATGAGGAATGAGTAACTACTCCTTCTCTTTGATGATTCGGAAGTGGTCGAGGTCTCTGGCTACCACGGTTTGGGGAAAGATGGTTCTGGCTTCGGCCAGGACAGCCTCTGCAGAGTAGCGCCGGGAGATGTGGGTCAGATACAATTGCCTGACTCCCGCCTGACGGGCCAGGGTCGCCGCTTGGGCGGCGGTAAGGTGGCCGTATTCTCTGGCCAACTCCTTTTCTTGTGATAGATAGGTGGACTCGATGACCAGGGCATCAGCATTGCTGGCCACTTCTATCAAGTTGTTAGTGCGAGCTGCGTCGCCCACGAAGACCAGCTTAGCCCCAGCGACGGAAGGGCCCAGCACCTGGCCGGGATGCACCACCGTGCCGTCAGGCAGAGTCACGGTTTCCCCCCGAACCAAGCGACCTCGCTCTGGCCCAGATGGCACTCCCAGGGCTTCGGCCTTGTCAACCAGAAAGGGGCGCTTCTCTTTCTCCCGAAACATATAACCGAGACAGCCGGGCCCGCGATGGGTGACCGCGAAGGCCGAGAGCTCAAAAGTGTCGTCTTCCATCAAGACTCCCGGTTCTATGGGTATCAGGTCAATCTGTAGAGGCGGCTTTACTCCGCGAAACACCACCCCAAAGATAAGGTCCCTGACTCGTTCCAGGGCCCAGCTTCCCCCATAGATCTCAAACCTGGTGATAGCCTCCCAGCGGCTGAAGGTGGACACCAGACCTCCCAGGCCCAGGATGTGATCCAGGTGGCCGTGAGTGAGGAGGATCTTGTCCAGCCGCTTGAAGCCCAGACCGCTTCTGAGCAACTGTCGCTGCGTCCCCTCGCCGCAATCTATCAGAAAGCGGTACTCCTTGTGCAGTACCACGTTGGCTGCCAGATTCCGCCTTATGGAGGGAGCTGAAGCGGAAGTGCCGAGAAAGATTAGTTCGAACATGGGATGAGTCCTTTGTGGGGCGTATTGTGCAGAATTGTAACCCGCCTTGCCCAAAATGTCAATCCTTGACTGGGCCTGAATGTTTCGCCCTCGCGAGCCATACCCCGAAGGGTAGAACGGGCTAACAAATCAAACAGGGGTTTGGAGACGTCTCCCAACCCCCGCTCCCTTCTGTCCGCTTTGAGGTCCCTCTAGCCCCTACGCCTCTTGACCAGCACAATCATGAGGGCCGCAAGGGAAGCCTGTGCAGTCACTCCCATCCAGGGCGCCTGTCCTGAGCGTAGCCTGTCCTGAGCGCAGCTTGTCCTGAGCGTCGCTCCGCTTACGGCCGAAGGGTCGAAGGGCCTGTCACTTCGGCTATGCTGAAATCACGCCCTTCGCCTCCAGTTCGGTCAGAAAGGCCAGCGCATCGGCTTCGGCTTGGGCCGGCCCTACGTCGTACTCGGTACAGATGGCGGCGACGATGTCACGCCCGGTGCGGGTGCCGTCGGCCAGGGCCCAGATGCGGGCGCCGACCTCGTTCAACACTCTGACCTGCCCCTGCTCTGGCAGGACCAACACGGCCTCGCCCTCGACGATGCTTCCAACCACGGCTGGATTGGGCACGACGTAGCTATCCAGTGAGATCATCGCTGAATCCTTTCATCGGTATATGATCGGCAGGTAGATCTTCCACGGCAGGAGCCGCAAGCGCATGGCCGGGTCGCCGAACAGGGTGTAGGTCTGAGCCAGATGAGAGCCGGCAGTCTGCATACGCTCCCGTCCCCGCTGAGTCAGTGGCCCCAACTGAGTCACACCTTCCTGAAAGAGGGCGCGGTACATCTCCCGCCCCATCGCCTCCTCATCGAACACCAGGCCCAGACCGGCCGGGGCAAATGCGGCCACTGCTCCCCGCTGCGGTGTAACCATCAGTACCTCAGCCAATGCTCGAGGGTCGGCCAAGCCAGCGTAGGCTGGAGGCATCATCCAGTAGCCGTCCAAACAGTCCAGGGAGATGGTCAGGGGCAACTCGCCGCTGGGCGGGAAGGTGGCGACGTGCTCATTGAGGAGCAACTGCTCGTGGGCCCAACGGTTGACCGAGGCGTGTCCGGAGTAGGTCACCATCGCCACCCCAGCCCCCCAGGTCTGGGTGAGTGCCAGCGTTGCCGAGGGGCAAGGCTGGGGCGGGGAGACAGGAGGGCCACAGTAGTCGGTGAGGTAAACCCGCTGCACCGGGATAGTCGAGGGCACAAAGTCGCTCACTAACTGCTCCACTACGTACTGGAAATCCCCTGACCCGTCGGGGACGTTGTCGGCAACCTGAAGGATGGAAGAGGCAGGCA
The DNA here is from genome assembly GCA_964390805.1 of uncultured Anaerolineae bacterium. GTDB lineage: Bacteria > Chloroflexota > Anaerolineae > VGOG01 > VGOG01 > CAYMKL01. Next base: position 19,392 of record CAYMKL010000100.1, read on the forward strand.
CGGTTTCCTGCTCATAGGCCAGGATCTTGGCCACCACTGCCTCCACCTCGGCCACGGAGTTGGCGGGAATACGCCCCAGGTACAGGTCGGGGAAGGCGTCACCGTCCCGGTCGGCGTAAAGGACGTCTACGGGCACCTCTCCCTGCCAGGGGTCGGCGAAGGACAGATAGGGAGGGATGTGGACGGGAGTGGGCTCCCCGTAGCTATTCGGGTTGTACCCCTTGAGGTTGAAATGGCCATCTCCCACCAGGAGGACGTAGGTGGGCGGAGGCGAGGGCCAGTGGTCGTGGGCATAGGCCAGGAAGGCGCGGATGGCTTCAGGATGGAAGATGCCCCCGTTGAAGAGAGGGTAAATGTCCTCCACAGCCACCGCCTTGACCCGCAGCCCCTGGGCGGCTCGCCAGGCCAGCAGCGGCTGTGTGGCGGTGAGGAAGGCGCGGGGGGCGATCAGGACGTAGTCAGCGCCGGCGTCGGGATGCAAAAGGTCCAACGGCGGATGATAAAGGGTGGGGGTGATCTCTGGCACTGCTGCCTCCGCTACGGCCAGGTAGGCGGCGCCCGTCGGGGCCGCATCCTGAAAGGCCAGGCCCACTGTCGTCTCGGTGAGAACGGTCGGGCTCAGGAGGCGGGTCGGGGCCAGGGGATCGGTCACGTCGTAGAGGAGGGGGGCAGCGGTGAAACCGGTGAGGGTGTAGGCGGCGGTTGCGGAGAGAGGCGCGGTCAAGAAGAGGGCATCGTCCTGAGCCACCAGGCGGCGGCGATATTCGATCTCGATCCAGTTGAGGCAGATGTCCTGAGCTCCGCCCTCCGTGAGCACGGTCACGGCCAACGTATTCGCTCCCTCCTGGATGAGGGTCGAAGCCATGGGCAGTGTAGCCACCTTCCCCACCATCCCTGCCCAGGTTGTATCTCCCACTACTGTGCCGTTGAGGCTGAAGCGGAGATGATGAGTGTTGTAACTGCGGCCCGCCAGTTCCACTGTCAGGGTAGCGGTGTAGGTCTCCGGGGCCGGAGCGGTGAGGGTGAGGGAATAACTGCGCGTCATAGGGGAAGAGGCAGTGAGGCGATCCCAGAACCAGGTGTCTTCCGTTCCCGGAGCAGTAGACCAGCGAGCCCAGTACTGGAGGTTCTCCTCGACATGGACGGTGGCCGTGTACCAGGAGGCATGGATGGCCTCGCCGTCGGGTGTCACGGCCCGGCTTGCCATACGGCGTCCGAGGGCGCTTTCGTCCACCATCAGCCAGTAGACGTTCTCATCGGTGTACTTCTCGTCCTGGACGGACCCGCGGAATCTCTCGCCGTAGAAGAGGAGGGCATCGCCAGGGTCGAGGGCGCCGTCTTCGGTGCCCGCTTCCTGAAGAGCCACTTCCTGGCCACGCCAGAGGAGATGAAGAGCGGAGGGTGGGGTGGTGGTGACGGGGACGCCGGCAGCGACCAGGCTTTGGTAGGGCAACTGGTAGAGACCATCGGCCAGGACGCCGATGCGCCAGGCGGGGTCGGGGAGGGTGTAGACGGTTGAAGCCTGAAGGGATGGAAGGCCAGCTAGGGATGCCCCCTTCGACAAGCCCTTCGTCAAGCTCAGGAGGGACCTCAGGACATCGCCTCGCACATCCTCCCCTGCGACTGGCGGCGGGGGGAAGAAGTCGGGATCAACCCACGGCTCCAGTAGCTCCAGCGGACTCACGAACTCCCCATAGCCGCCAACAGGCTTGGGTACGGTGGTCGGCGTGGGAGTTGGCGCCGGACACTCGGTGCGCATCACCTTCTGGCCCGTCTGGTAGTTGGTGGCCCAGGCATAGAGATAGTCGTTGAAGGGGATGAACTCGGCGGCGAAGGTGTCGGCGTCGCCGAAGCCATCGCTGTTGACCTGTGTCCAGGTAGTGCCGTCGGCCGTGCGCCACACCTGGGCCCCGTCGGTCTGATTCAGCGTGGCCAGGTACAGTGCGCCATTATAGACGGCGCTGGCGTCCACGATCACGCGGCCATTGTTGGGGTTGCCGAAGCCGTCGCTGTTGACCTGGCGCCAGGTGTCGGCCTTGCCGCTGCTGCTGCGCCACACTTCGGTGCCGTTCCCGCCATCGAAGCCGACGTACATGGAGCCATCAAACGGGCCGATGATGTCCAGCCGCTGGTTGGCGGTGGCCTCGAAGACCTTCTCCCACTGCCAGCGGCTCGGCTCCGATGGCTCTGCGCTGCCATCGCTGCGCCAGACGTCGCCAGGACAGGCCCCGCCGCTGTAGCACTCCGTGCCGACGTACAGGTAGTCGCCCATGATGGCGGTGGACCACACCTTGCCGTATCTGGCGTCGCCGAAGCCATCCTGGTTCTTCTGCACCCAGTTCAGCTTCGGGCCGCCGCCTTTGACTGACCCGTCGGTGCACCACACCTGGGCGCCCACCAACCAGTTCATCGTCCCGCCGCACAGCCAGGGGATGCCGTCGGCGCTGAAGACGGTCATGTCCTTGAAGTTCTCGTTGAAGGGGGCGCTGGCAATGCCGAAGCCGTCGTCGTTGACCTGAACCCAGGTGCCGGCGTCGCCGCTGCTGCTGCTGCTGCGCCAGACTTCAGTGCCGTCGTAGAGACCTCGCTGGGCGGTGGAGGCGTAGAGGTAGCCGTCGAACCCCTCCAGGCTGTCAATGTGGTCGTTGTTGTTCACGTCGCCGAAGGCATCGTCCACCACCTGCTCCCAATCGCCCTGGTTCTGGGCCACCGTCACCCCCGCTTTGGTACGCCAGACGCGGGCGCCGTACAGGTTGTCGGCCTCCATCCCCACGTACAGTTGGCCCTTGAACACGGCTACCTCGAAGCCGTCCTCAGCCCCGTATGGAGGCGTCTGCCCTGAGGGGTCGTCCAGCCCGAAAGCGTCGTCGTTGACCTGGACCCAGGGTTGACAGGCGCCAGCGAAGCTGGCCCAGGCACTGGATAACACCGGCAGTGCCTGGAACGAGGCCCAGACTGCTGCTATGCTCAGCACGATCACAACTGCCATCAGCCACAGGGAGTGTCTGTTCACCCCTCATCCTCCTCCTGAGTCTCAGTGGATCCAAATTCTGAAGCAGAGCGGGCTCCCACGCCTAATGTCACTAACTTTTCCAACCTGTGCGGTTAGCGCCAGGCTGCGCGGGGCTAAAGTCCCCGCGCTGAGAGAACAAAGCCCCCCTTCGGCAAGCTCAGGACATGCTTCGGGGCTGGGATTCTAGCCCGTAGGGCTTCGTTCTTTCAGCCCAGAGCTTCAGCTCAGGGCGATGCTGAGCGCAGTCGAAGTGCTCAGGACAGGCATGGGAGCCGCCTCTGCTGGCGGTTTTGGATCTCCTGGGTTTCCACCACGCGCCAGAAAGAAGCGTCTGGTAAGAAGTGCAGCTTGTAGACGGGCACGGAGGACAACAGACGCCGACCTAGCACCAGAAGCTCATGGCTGCGGGCCGGGTCGGCGGGGATAACGGGGGTATTGGCCGCCAGCTCCGCCAGCGCCTCGCCCTGTCCCATCTCCTCCAGATAGACCTCTCGGTGCTGCACCAGACGGAACAGGGCCGCCAGCGGTGCGCTCCGGCGGGCGGCCGGGCGAGCCTGCGAGGGATTCCAGAAGGGGGTGGCGTGAACTACCCAGCCCTCCTCCCCCGGCATGAGCAAGACCAGGTCATCGTTCAATACCAGATCCTCAGGAGACAGCCGAGCGACGGTGGTCTTGCCGCTGCCGGAGTGGCCGAAAAAGAGATAGCCGCGCCCGTGGCGGGCGATGCCGGCGGCGTGGAACAGCAGCCCGCCAGCGCGGAAGGCCAGCAGAGCGTAGGCCAGGCGTAGGAAGTACTCCACGTCCTCGACCGGTCGGGCTGAGGAGAGTTGAAGCCGAGCCCGGCCCTGCTTCACGTCCACCGCCCCGTCGTAGCCGGGTGCGGCCAGGTACAGCGCATGGTCAGCGAAGGTCATGCCGGCGTCCGCCAGAGAGCCGCGGAGTGAGGGGCCCGACCAGTGGACGTCGGCAAGGAGATGGGGCCTGCCGGCAGCAAGGTATTGGTGATAGCGCGCTCGCAACTGGTCCGTCAGTCCTGGGTCGCTACAGCGCAGTTCCACTCGCAGGCCAGCCACCATCAGCGAGAGCAGCAATGCGTCTCCTCCTTGATTCTCGTGATCTCAGCGAGCCTATGATACCACATTTCTGGCTTTTCCGCCAGCCGCCCTCACTACTTGGGGTGCAGGGGGAGAGAGAGCAGAGAGACCCTCCTTGAAACTTGGAGGGCCCCTCTATTTCCCATCGCACCAGGGGCAACCCGTGGTGGTTGCCCCTACTGGGGTGCCAAACACCCCAGGGTGTTGTAGCCAAAGACCATGTCACCACCCGTATCCTTGGGGAAAGCAACGTCAGTATTGACTACTTCTCCGAGTCCACGCCTCGAGACCGCGCTCGCTACGGCCGCGTCCAGTCAGGCGGGCTTGGAAAGTCAGGGGGTGAGAGAGGCGACCCCGCCCGCACTTCCATTTCCAGCTCCACGATGATCTCGGGTTTGCTGTAGGGCTTGCGCTTCGCGCACCCAGATACCTCACCCTCAGGGGATGGGGATGGGTTTTGCTCTTGCAAGGGTGTCATTGGTATCGCTCCTTATTGGTTGTACTCTCCATCGCTCTCCTCCTCCGCCGCCAAACGAGCCCCAACCCGCCGATGCCCACGGCCACCAGCGCCGCCAGCATGTAGGACAAGATGGCATCTTGTCCTACGGACCGCGCGCTGAAGCCCCGCTGCGTGATCGCCGTGGGGTCGCCGCCCTGGCTGCCGATCAGGAAGTACTCCGGGCTGGAAAAGGTGACGCTGGACTCCGTGCAGGTCGCGCCGCCGCCCACGGCGTCATTGCAGGCCGTCATCTCCGTCCAGGTTGTGCCGGAAGCGTACTGGAAGAAGGCGTCGTCGGAGAGGTCATCTTCCGCAGCCGTCGAGTGCAACGTGACCGAGGCAGTGCCGCTGTTGGCGGGGTTGGCCATGAAGCAGCGGTCCCGGTAGGAACCGCCGTCGTTGTTGTTGCAGACCGACGTGTTGCCCATGATGCGCACGGCGGTGGAACCCAGGTTAACCCCGGCGCCGGTGGTGATGTCCAGGCCGCGGTATTGGTCGGTGGTGTCGCCGCTGTCGCGGATCTGCAAGAAGTTGACCGTGCTGGAAGCACCCACGTCTTTGGTTTGCTGCATGGTGCCGTAGTTGCGGACGGTCTCTTCGGTGGTCAGGCTGTAGGTGGACAGGTCGAGGGTGCCGCCGCTTTCGACGTAGACGAAGCGCGACTGGCCGTTGGCGCCCAGGGTGACGGTGTGGCCGTTGAGGACGCAGACGCCGTCGGCGCTGGTGGGGACGGCGCCACTGTCCCAGGTGGTGGTGCTGCCCCAGCTCCCGGTCTGCGCGGACCTGATGCAATCCTCAAAGACGTAGGCCGACCCTTTGGCGCTGTCGTCATTGTACGCCCCGACCACCACCGTATCCCCGCTCACGGAGACGGAGATGCCAAAGAAGTCATTCGCCGCGCCGTCCGAGGCGGTCAGTTTGGCGGTCTCGGTCCCCGTCGCCCAGCCGCCCCCCGGCTCCACGAAGACGTAGGCCGACCCTTTGGCGCTGTCGTCATTGTACGCCCCGACCACCACCGTATCCCCGCTCACGGAGACGGAGATGCCAAAGAAGTCATTCGCCGCGCCGTCCGAGGCGGTCAGTTTGGCGGTCTCGGTCCCCGTCGCCCAGCCGCCCCCCGGCTCCACGAAGACGTAGGCCGACC
>CAYMKL010000101.1:0-25091 GCA_964390805.1 uncultured Anaerolineae bacterium
CCCGTGTGCTCATGGGCTTGTTTCTGCCCTTCCCACGAAAATAGGTTTGAGCGACAAAAAATAGGGCCTTTTTCTTTGAAAAATAAGCGTTTTGCCAATAGACAAGACGGATCAGGTTGTGTATACTGGAGTAGGCAATAGTGCATCTACCGATCTGCGAAGATAAGCAAGGAGGCAGCGGTGCAGGAAGTTCGGACCCTTATCGTTGATGACAACGCAGGCTTTCGACGGGGTGTCAAGATTCTGCTGGCCTATGAGCCGGACATAGTCGTCATCGGAGAGGCAGCCGACGGTCAGGAAGCCATACTCAAAGCCCGGGAACTCAAGCCGGACCTGGTTCTCATGGATGTGAGGATGCCAGGGATAAGCGGGATAGATGCCACTCGCCAGCTCAAGGAGGAAATACCGGAGCTCAAAGTCATTGTGCTGACCATTTTCGACCTGGAGGAGTATAGAGAAGCGGCAATGGCCAGCGGTGCCAATGGCTACGTGGCAAAGAAGTCTCTGATCGAAGAGCTGGTACCGGCAATCAGGGGGGGAATGACCCACCAGTTGAATAGTCCTTCCCGCAAGAGGCCAGTCTGAGAGATATGTGAGCGCTCAGGACTGGTCTTTTTGGTCAGTTGGAAGGCGGTCAGCCGGATACTGGTCGAAGGGCGCCGAGGCACTATTGAGGTAGGGAGACAGGTAGGCCAGGGGGCCATCTTCACCGTCAGGTTGCCTGGCTTCGGCAAGCCTTCGGCGTGAGCGCTCAGTCGAGCCGGGCGATGGACGAAAGGGAAGATGTTGATGTTCGGATTTAGATCAGGTAGGCGACCCCATATCCTGGTGGTAGACGACGAGCCGGACATGTGCTGGACATTGGAGAATATCCTGCGTTCCGCCGGCTACGCGGTGACCACCACGACGAGCGGTGCAGAGGCCATAGAGAAGGCACAGGGGAGATTCTTCAACCTGGCGCTCCTGGACATCAGGCTGCCCGACATGGAAGGGATAGAGCTGGTAGCGCCTTTGAAGGAAATGCATCCTGACATGGTGGTGATGATCGTCACCGCCTATGCCTCTCTGGAGACCGCGGTGCAGGCCCTGAACGGTGGGGCATCGGCCTACATCACCAAGCCCTTCAACGTGGATGAGGTGTTGGCTACCGTCAGGGAGGTCCTTGAAAAGCAGCGCCTGGTGATAGAGAAGCGGCGGGTGGAGGAGGCGCTGCGGCGCAGCAAGAAGGAATGGGAAAGCACCTTCGATGCCATGTCTGACTGGGTCAGTCTAGTGGACCTGGAAGCGCGGATACTCCGCACCAACCGTGTGGGAGAAGAACTGGTGGGAATGCCTCTGGCGGAGATGATTGGCCAGACTTGCTGCAAGTTGGTTCATGGCGCAGATGAGCCAATCCCAGGGTGTCCCTTGCAGAAGATGCTCCACACCCACCAGAGAGAGACCGCAGAACTTCAGATGCCAGACGGGAATCGCTGGTTGACGATAACGGTGGATCCGGTGATGGACGAGGAAGGGAACCTCTTTCGCGCGGTCCACGTCGTCCGTGACATCACCGAGCGCAAGCGAGCGGAGGAGGCGCTGCAGCGGTCAGAGCGACAGTTGGCCATCAGAAACCGCATCTCCGACATCTTCCTCACCACCCCCGACGAGGAAATGTACGGGGAAGCGCTGCAGGTCGTTCTGGAGATCATGGAAAGCAAGTACGGGATCTTTGGATACATTGACGAGGACGGCGCCCTGGTCTGCCCCTCCATGGCCAAGGGAGTCTGGGAGCAGTGCCAGATTCCCGACAAGGACATCGTATTCCCCCGCGAGACTTGGGGCGGCATCTGGGGCTACGCCCTTGCAGAGAAGAAGACCCTCTATTCGAACCAATCCTTCCCTGTGCCCGAGGGACATATCCCCATCCACAGGGCTCTGGATGTGCCCATTGTCCATCGGGGGCAGGTCATTGGGAACCTCCTGGTGGGCAACAAGGCGACGGATTATAGCAAGGAAGACTGTGAATTGTTGGAAGCCATCGCTAACCACATAGCCCCGATCCTACATGCCAGATTGCAGAGAGACAGAGAGGAGAGAGGTCGCCAGCGGGCGGAGAAGGAGATACGGCGCCATCTGGAGCGAATAGAGGCTCTGCGGGAGATTGACAGGGCCATCGCTTCCACCCTAAACTTGCCCGAAGTTCTCGACATCATCCTGGAGGAACTGGAGAGGGTCATCCCCTACGACACCGCCGGCATCTTCCTCTTCTCCGATGGTGTAGCCAGGCTAACTGCGGGTAGGGGTTTCCCGGACATGGAGCGTGCTTTGCAGGTTGCCTTCCCTGTGAAGGAGGATGCTCTGACCCGCGAACTCTTGCAGGAGAAGCACCCTCTGGTCCTGGCCGATGCCCAGGCCGACGAGCGCTTTCTATCAAGGGGTGGTACGGAGTATGCCCGCTCTTGGATCGGCGTTCCTCTGATAGCCAAGGGGGGGACAGTGGGCCTCCTAACCATAGACCATAGAGAGCCTGGCGTCTATGATAAGGGGAGAGTGGAGATGGCGCAGGCCTTCGCCAGCCAGGTGGCCATCGCCATCGAGAACGCGCGGCTGTATCAGGAGGCTCAGCAAGAGTTGGCTCAGCGCGAGCAGGCAGAGGAAGGACTTCGACAAAGCCTGGAGAGATTACAAAGAGCCCTGGAGGGAACGGTCAATGTTCTGGTATCAACCATCGAAATGAAGGATCCCTACACGGCTGGTCATCAACGGCGGGTAACCCAACTGGCTTGCGCCGTCGCCCAGGAGATGGGCCTTCCAGAAGAACGAATAGAGGGGCTCCGTGTGGCCGGGCTGATTCATGATCTGGGCAAGATCAATGTACCTGCTGAGATTCTCAGTAAGCCCGGTGCATTAAGCGACCTCGAATACGGCCTGATTAGAGCTCATCCCCAAATCGGCTATGACATATTGAAGACCACAGATTTTCCATGGCCGGTGGCTGAAATCGTGCTTCAACATCACGAGAGGCTGGATGGTTCTGGTTATCCTCAAGGGTTGGCGGGTGAGGAGATCAGGCTGGAAGCAAGGATCCTGGCAGTAGCCGACGTTGTCGAGGCTATGGCCTCTTTCCGACCTTACCGACCGGCTCACGGTATAGACAAGGCCCTGGAGGAAATCTCGCAGAACAGGGGTGTCCTTTATGATCCTGAGGTGGTAGACGTTTGCTTGAGACTTTTCACCGAGAAAGGGTTTAAGTTCGAGTAAATTGCTGCCCATTTTAAGAGGTGTACAAGATGAAAGATGAACAGAAGACCAAGGAGGACTTCGGCGAGACTTCGTCGAGCTCAGTCGAGACGCTCAGTCGAGCCGAGCTCATAAATGAACTGGTAGGAATACGCCAACGGATCGCTGAGTTGGAAGCGGCGGACACCGAGCGCGAGCGGGCGGAGGAGGCGCTACAGGAGAGCAAGCGCCGACTGGAGAGCCAAGAGCGTTTCATCACCAACATCATGGAAAGCATCCCCACTTCCCTGCTGGTGATTGACCGGAGCCTGCGGATCGTGTCGGCCAACCGCAACTTCCTGGAGAAAACCCGACGCGAGGAGCAGGCCACCCTGAGCCGCAAGGTCGAAGAAGTCTTCCCCAAGGTGCTGCTGAAGTACACCCGATTGGATGCAAAGGTGCAAGAGATCTTTCGCACGGGCAGGCCGGTAGAGGGCGGGAAATTTGTCTACCGTGCTCCCAGCCTGCCCACCCGCACCTATTACTACCGCCTCATCCCCCTCTCCCTCTCCCCTCGTCCTGGCGAGGTAGAGGAAGGGGTAGAGAACGTCATGCTGTTGATGGACGACATCACTGAACGGGAGAAGCTGGGAGAGGAGGTGCGGAGGGCCGAACGGCACCTGGCCAGCGTGGTGGATAGCGCCTATGACCTGGTGGCCTCGATGGACGCTGAAACGAGAATACTTACCTGGAACAGGGCCGCCGAACGCACCTCAGGCTTTAGGCCTGAGGTGGTGAAGGGGCAGTATCTGCCTAGCCTCTGTGTGGAAGAGGATCAGCAGAAGATGAAGTCATGGCTGACGCAGTTGACAAGAGGCCAGTTCGCTAAGAAAAGCATAGAGATCAACCTGAGGACCAAGGGGGGAGAGGAAGTCCCCATCTCCTGGGTTGGTTCCCGTATGCTCAACGATGAGCGCCGCACCGTGGGCCTCGTGGCCGTGGGGAGGGACCTGACCGAGAGGAAGCGATTGGAGGCTCAACTGATTCAGTCGGCCAAGCTCACTTCCCTGGGGGTCATGGCCGGGGGCATCGCCCACGAGATCCGCAACCCCCTGGCGATAAGCTCTGCTGCGGCCCAGCTCTTACTAGAAAGACCCGAGGATGAGGAATTGAGGGAAGGAGCGGTGAAGAGGATCCATTCTGGGATCCAACGGGCCTCGTACATCATAGAGAACCTGCTCAAGTTTGCCCGTCCCCCTGAGGAGCGCATGGTATCCATGGACATAGACGAGGCTCTTGAGGAGACATTATCTCTGTTGGCCAATCAGCTCAAGGTGCAACAGGTAGAGTTGCGGAAGGATCTCGCTCCTGATCTGCTGCCGGTGGTTGGCAACAAGAGCCTGTTGGAGCAGGTTTTCAGCAACATGATCCTAAACGCCTGCAACGCCATGCCTGAGGGTGGGACGCTGACGGTGGCCACTCAGGCGACCGCGGCGGGGGTGGAGATACGGTTTGCCGATACCGGGGTTGGCATCCCTCCGGAACACCTGTCCGCGATCTTCGATCCCTTTTTCACCACCATGCCGGTTGGCAAGGGGACGGGACTGGGCCTTTCCATCAGCTACAGCATCATCCAACAACACCAGGGCACCATCGAGGTGGAGAGCCAGGAAGGCCAGGGGAGCACCTTTATCGTCAGGCTGCCCGTAACGCCAGGTAGCGAGTAACAAGGAGTTCAAAGATGAAGCAGGAACTACCCCGTATTCTCATCGTAGACGACGAGCCGGACATGTGCTGGGTATTGGAGAACATCCTGCGCCCCACCGGTTATGCGGTGACTACCACCACGACCGGCGCAGAGGCCCTGGAACTGCTCGCTGGGGAGCCCTACGCCGCCGCCTTCGTGGATGTCAAGCTGGCCGGCCTGGATGGCCTGGAACTGGCCGCCCTGATCCGCCAACAGAGCCCGCACACCGCTCTCGTCCTGATTTCCGGCTATTTCTACCAGGAAGACAAAGTCATCAACGAAGGACTGGAGAAGGGGCTCTTCATCGGCTTCATCTCCAAGCCCTTCAATCTGGAGGAAGTCCGCCTGATGGCTCGCCAGGCCGTGCAGGAAGCGAAGGAGTAAGATCATGCCAAAGGCCCGAATTCTGGTGGTGGATGATGAGAAGGACCTGGTCTGGGCAGTACGACACAGCTTTAGCGACGAGGGCTGCGAGGTGCTCACCGCCTATGACGGCGTGGAGGCCCTGACCGTTGCACGGCGCCATCGCCCCGATCTGATCATCCTGGACATCATAATGCCCCGGCTGGATGGTCTGCAGGTCTGTCGGAGACTGCGCCGGGATCCTACCCTGGCCGCCGTGCCCATCCTGTTCCTGACGGAGCGAAGCGCAATTGAAGACCGGATCAAAGGGCTGGATGGAGGGGGCGACGATTACCTGACCAAGCCCTTTGACCTGGGGGAGTTGAAGGCCCGGGTCAGGGCTTTGCTGCGCCGGGCCCGATCCGCCCCAGAGGGAAGCCCGCGGGCTGAAGACCAGGGCCCCGTACTGGTGGCGGGCAACCTCGCCCTGTATCTGCACACCTGCCAGGTGCGCGTGGGGGAGAAGACCGTGCAGCTCACGCCCGCCGAGTTCGATCTCCTCCACCATCTGATGACACACGTCGGCGAAGTATTCTCCAGCAAGCAACTCCTGCAGCAAGCATGGAGCTACCCTCCGAGAACAGGTAACCCCGGCCTGGTGCGCTGGCACATCAAGAACCTGCGCGCCAAGATCGAACCCAAGCCAGCCCACCCTGCCTACATCCGCACCATACCCCACCGAGGCTATGTGTTTGAGAGACGCGGGTCTTCCTGATGGCGTGATGCCTGAGACGGGAAGACGTGACGCATGATGGTTACATTGTCACGTCCCCCTCCTCGCGTTAGGGCAATCCCCAATCCGCATTGCCCTAACGCATCCTAACCCAACTCTAACCCAAGACTAACGCTCACCACGGCGATTTTGTGGTATAATAAGAGTGGCTGAAAGGCCAACGTGATGTGTTCGAATTCTCTTTAGGGAAGGAGGTGAGCAGAATGGCCGTCGAGAAAGCTATTGCATCCAGCAGCCTGGCCGAGGTGATTGATCGTATCCTGGACAAGGGGATCGTCGTTGACGCCTGGGTGCGCGTGTCCCTGGTGGGCATCGAGCTGCTGGCCATTGAGGCACGGGTGGTTGTGGCCGGAGTAGACACCTGGCTCAAGTACGCCGAGGCCGTGGGCCTGACGGCAGCAGCCGCAGCGCCCGCCTAGACCACCGCCGTCCGCCGTCCGCCGCTTCTGGCAAATGGCTGATAGCAGATAGGGACTATCAGCTATTAGCCAGGGGGAGCGGCGGTCGGCGGACAACTCTGGTATGGAGAAAGGAGGTGAATCTTATGACACTACCCGATGAAATGCGTCGGTTAACCCGGCACTTCCTAGACGCTTACGACTTCCGGATGGCCGCGGTGGCCGATATCCGCACCGCAACGGCAGAGGAACTGGCCGAATACCGTACCGCCCACCAGGCTATGGCCGAAGAACAGCGAGAGCGCCTGGCTGAGGATCGCGACCGCCTGGCCTCCGACACAGCGGCCTTCATGGAGGAGACGCACGCGGCCAATCGGCAAATGGCCGCCGAACTCAGGGCGCATCTGGACGAGCAAGAGTCAGCGCGCCTGGCCCAAGCCGCCGAGGACGCCCAAGGGCGGATGGAGTACGTGGACAACTTGCGGGACTCGGTGACTAACCTGCTCAAGGAATTTGACGCCGCCCACCAGGCCATGGCCGTCGAGCAGCGAGAGCGCCTGGCTGAGGATCGCGACCGCCTAGCCTCCGACACGGCAGCCTTCATAGAAGAAACGCACGCCGCCAATCGGCAGATGGCCGCCGAACTCAGGGCGCATCTGGACGAGCAAGAGTCAGCGCGCCTGGCCCAAGCCGCCGAGGACGCCCAAGGGCGGATGGAGTACGTGGACAACCTGCGGGAATCAGTGGCTAGCCTGCTCGAGGAACTAGACGAGGCTCACCAAGCCATGTCAGAGGAGCTACGTCAGAAACTAGCTGAGGATCGCGACCGCCTGGCCTCCGACACAGCGGCCTTCATGGAGGAGACACACGCCGCCAATCGGCAGATGGGTGCCGAGCTCAGGGCGCATCTGGACGAGCAAGAGTCAGCGCGCCTGGCCCAAGCCGCCGAGGACGGCCTAGAGCGGATGGAGTACGTGGATAAGCTGCGCAACGATACAGCAGCCTTCCTGAAGGAACTGGACGCTGCCCACCAGGCCATGGCCGAAGAACAGCGAGAGCGCCTGGCTGAGGATCGCGACCGCCTGACCTCCGACACAGCGGCCTTCATGGAAGAGACGCACGCGGCCAATCGGCAAATGGCCGCCGAACTCAGGGCACGTCTGGACGAGCAAGAGTCGGCACGCCTGACCCAGGCTGCCGAAGACGCCCAAGAGCGGGCGGAGTACGTGGCCACGTTGAAATCCGACACGGCCACCATGCTGAACGACTTCCAGGCAGAGTTTGATGAGGCTCGGAGAGTGTGGAGCAGCTTTACCGCGCTTATGCGGCAGCGCAGGGCCAAGAAGGTGGTAGCCCCACCGTCCCCACCGCCGCCGCCTGTAGAAGTGGCGCCGCCCCCACCGCCAGTGGAGGCGGTGGCACCGCCGCCACCGCCCGTAGAAGAAGCGCCGCCCCCACTGCCGGTGGAGGAAGTGGCACCGCCGGCAGTGGAGGTAGCCCCCGATGATCTCACGACCATCCGAGGGATCGGCGCCAGCATGCAGCAGCGCCTGAACGAGGCCGGGGTCTACACCTATGTTCAGTTGGCTGCAAGCACGACCGATGAGTTGCGCCAGGCTCTAGGGGCGGTAGCCCAACTGGCCAAAGTGGAGGAATGGATCGCGCAGGCCCGGGAACTGGCGCTGGGGTGAGAAGACGCCCCCCCGCTTTTGAGTAGAGGAGCGGAGGAGCAGGGGAACAGAGGAACGGGGAGAAATCCCTCCGCCCTGCACTCCAGCACTTCCGCACCTCTGCTCAAAAGACACCCCCCTGAAATCCCGTGAGGGATCAATTTGACAGGGGGCGCTTTTTGTGCTACAATATCTGCTAGATATAATGCTAGGCATTGTAGCGCAAAGGAGTTGCCATGTACCTGGCGACCAGAAGGATCCGCTCCGCCGGACGCACCAGCGGAAGCATCGAGATCACCCTGCCGGCCCAACTGCAGCTGCTGGAGGGCATAAAATGCCGCCTGATGGTGCGAGATGGCTCCAGGCCAGAGATCGTGTTGCAGCCAGACCTCTCCGCCGCCCAGACCCTCTTCGACGCCCTGTGGCAGAAGCTGAGCCTGGGCCTGGGAGAAATTGACGAGATAGGCGATTTCTCCCCCGCTGATTTCACCTTGGCCTTCTTCCCCCCTCGCCACTGGCAAGAGCGGCCTCCCCTGGCCTACGCCGATGCCCTGACCGTCCTTCGTCAGCGGCCCCTCGCCCCATCCCCCCTCTCTCGACCCTTCGACTTGGCTCAGGGCAAGCGTTGGGAGAGGGGGAGGGGGACGCAGGGGGGAGGGGGTGAGGGCGAGGGCGCCCTGTCCCGGCTGTTGGCCTTCCTGGCCGTGGCCGCCAGCTACCGGCTCGGCTTAAATGGGAATCTGGCCCTGGCCTTCGGCGATGCCGTGGCCTATCTCATCGCCGGCACCCCGGCGGGGCTGGGCACCGACTTCGAGCGAGGGATGGCCCATCGGACTTTCTGGGGCGACGGCCGTGCGGAGCAGCCCCTGGGCTCCCCCTTCGACGACCGAGCCTGGCAGCAAGCCCGGCCCGGCTTCCGGCGGGTCTATGATCAGTTTCGCACCTGGCAGGAGGACCCCGAGGTCTATGCTGCCGCCCGCGAAAAATGGTACCGGGCGCTGACGTTGGAGATGGGGGTGCAGGCATCATCAGTAGAAGAGTATGTTAGCAGATAGTAACTCGATAATGTTAGATTCCGACCGTCATTGCGAGGAGCGGAGCGACGAAGCAATCTCCACCGTTGCTTGCAATTGAAGGCGGGAGATTGCTTCGCTACGCTCGCAATGACATCATCCGTTCGCTGCCCTTGCAATGGCAAATTTAACATTGTCAAGGCAATAATTTAAGGAGACAAATATGACAGTTGCAGGAAGAACCGCAATCGAGGGGGCGCCGACCGCGTTATCCGTGCGGCCTCGGCCCGACTTCGTGGAGACGCCCACCATCAAGGAGATGACTGAGCGATCCCTGGCCTACCTGGCCGCTGGCTTTCCCGTTCACTTCCGCGGCCCGGCTGGCACGGGCAAGACCACCCTGGCCCTCCACGTGGCCGCCAAGTTGGGACGCCCGGTGATGCTCATCGCTGGCGACGAAGAGTTCGCCACCTCGGACCTCATCGGCGGCCAGTACGGCTACCGCTACCGCAAGGTCATTGACCGCTTCATCCACTCCGTCCTCAAGTACGAAGAGGACGCCGTCCAGCGCTGGGTGGATCACCGCCTGACCACCGCCTGCCGCGAGGGCTTCACCCTGATCTACGACGAGTTCACCCGCTCCCGGCCCGAAGCCAACAACGTCCTCCTGGGCGTGCTGGAGGAGCAATTGCTTGTCCTGCCCACCATGAGCCGCAACGATGCCTACATCAAGGTGCACCCTGAGTTCCGGGCCATCTTCACCAGCAACCCCCAGGAGTACGCCGGCGTCCACGAGGCCCAGGACGCCCTCAGCGACCGGCTGGTGACTATGGACCTGGACTTCTATGACCGGGATACGGAGATCACCATCACCGCCGCCCGTTCCGGCCTGCCGCCGGAGGAGGCGGCCAAGATCGTTGACCTGGTGCGGGATTTCCGGGCTTCAGGGGAGTACGATCAGACCCCCACCTTAAGGTCTGGCATCATGATCGCCAAAGTGACCGTCATGCAGGATCTGCAGCCATCGGCCCAGAATCCGCGCTTCGTGCAAATCTGCCTGGACCTGCTGGAGTCCAAGACCGCCTTCACCAGCCAGTCCCGGGAGCGGCGCCCCCAGCAGCGCAAAATGCTGCTCAGCCTGATCGAGCACCATTGCGGCTGATAGCAGATGGCAGATGGCAGATGGCAGATGGCAGATGGACTATCAGCCACGGCTATCAGTTGCTCCCCAGCAGAAAGGAGTAGGATCGGGATGAAGCCCAGAGGCATGCACGATATCGCCACCGCCCAGAGTCTCATCAATCGCTCCGTGCCAGCCACCCGGGCCCAGATGGTGGCCCAATTGGCCCGCATGGAGCACGAGAGGGAGCGGCTGGAGAGAGAGCTGAACGTGTGGGCCGGCAAGCAGAAACAGACCGAGGGGCGCTTGCAGCAGGTCCGACGGCACATCACACTGCTGCAAGGGGCCTTGAATGAATCGTCCGCTGCCTTTCCTGAGTCATACCCTGAGCGAAGTCGAAGGGGAAGCCGAAGGGACCGCCGACCGCCGTCGGCCGAGGGATCCAGCGAGGATAGCAAACAAGAGGCGACTACCTGGCAAGAGATCGCGCTGGAGTACTAGCTAACCGACAGCAGATGGCAGATAGCAAATGGTGGATGAAAACTATCGGCCATCAGCTATCAGCCATTAGCCAAACTTCTTTTAAGGAGGATGATCATGAGTGGTTTCGGCGCCCTGTGGCGTATCCGGACGCGCAAGCACATTCGCACCATGCGTTCCATCCCCACCAGCACCGGGCCTGTGCGGGCGGCCTGGCCAAGGCATCAGGAAGCGGAGCTTCGGATGTTGGAGGAGGAACGGCTGAAAGCTCGCCGGGCTGAGCACGAAAAACGGCGAGACGATTGAGCGGAGGTGCCAGGGAACGGAGGGGCAGGGGAGCGAGGAACAAACGAAATTGGAGGTAGAGAGGTAAAGAGATGACAGAGAGAAAGGAAAGGGAAACGACAGAGGAGGCCAAAGTTACCTTTGATCTGGGCTTCGGCGGCCTGTTCAAGGGCCTGGGCAACTTCATTGACTTGCTGGGGGGTATGATCGAGACGGGCGAGGAGGAGGTCGCCCGCAGCGGCGAGTTCCGCGTCAAGGGGCTGGGCGACAAAGGCCGGGGCGTCTACGGCTTCAGCGTCCGCTCCGGCATCGGGGGCATCCCGCGGGTGGAGCGCTTCGGCAATATCCGTACCACCGAGGAGGGGCCAGTGGTGGCCGAGGTACGGGAACCCCTGGTGGATGTTTTCGACGAGGAGCAGGAGATCGTTATCGCGGCCGAACTGCCCGGCGTGGCCGAGGAGGAAGTGCACATCGAAATCCAGGACGACATCCTCTCCCTGAAGACCACCGGCGAGCGCAAGTACGCCAAGGAGATCCTGCTGCCTGGCCAGGCAGATGCGGCGACGCTGCAGAAGGCCTACAAAAACGGCATCCTGGAGCTCCGCCTGAAAAAGATCAAAGCAGAGGAGTGAAATGGGGACGAGAGCGCGCAGCATGCGCGACCTCTGGAATGAAGAGCGAGCCCAGCGAAAGGCGAAGCGCAGAATGAGACGCTTCGCCTGGCGGTGGGTCCCGATGCCGCCGCTAGTTGGCGCTGCGGTTCCGCCCGAAATGGCGACGCGCCGGCCAGCGCCTCCCCCTCACCCTGCTGCTCCACCTATCGAGATCGAGACGCCCTACGTCAGCCCCCTGGAGGAGGTCGCGCTGGACACCAACATCGAGCGCGCGGGGGTGGTGGACGAGGTCGCCTCGGACATTGATCGGGCGGCGGAACTGCTACGAAGCCTGGGCAAAAGGTCTGGTGAAAGGACAATCTGAGATGGCTGAACAGAAAGCCAAGAGTAAGAAGCAAGCAGAGCGCCAAAAGGGCAAGGGCCTCGACGTGGGCACGGCCTTCATCGTGTGCGCCGAGCAAAAGGGAGACGTGGTCAGCTTCCGCTCCCAGCGAGATGGCTTCTTCGAGGTCGAGTACGGCGAGTTTGCCAGAGAGATGCTGACCAGGGCCGGGGTGAATTACATCCAGAAGGGCGATAGCCTCTACGTGGTGGGGGACGAGGCTCTGGAGTTCGCCAACGTCTTCAACCGCGAGATGCGGCGGCCCTTGCACAGCGGTGTGCTCAGCCCCACAGAGCGGGAGGCCCTGCCCATGGTGGAG
Organism: uncultured Anaerolineae bacterium; assembly: GCA_964390805.1. Lineage (GTDB taxonomy): Bacteria > Chloroflexota > Anaerolineae > VGOG01 > VGOG01 > CAYMKL01. Next base: position 12,365 of record CAYMKL010000101.1, read on the forward strand.
TTGGTGATCCAGCGCGTCATCGGTGAGCCCAGACAGCCGGGCGAGATCGCCTACTTCTCCGTGCCAGACCGGCCCGTTGACGCAGAGCTGGACGTCGTATATCACGAGAAGATCGTGCAGGAGATGCTGGTGAAGCTGGGCTACGAGGCCAAGCCCATCAACGAGGGGCTGGCGGTGGTCTTCTCTGAACTGGCCGACGAGAACTTCACCGGCATTGGACTTTCCTTTGGCAGTGGGCTGGTGAATATGTGCCTGGCCTTCATGTCCGTGTCCGTGGTCTCTTTCAGTGTGACCAGGGCCGGCGATTGGATAGATCACCAGGTTGCCATGGCCATGGGTGAAACTGCCACCCGCATCTGCGCCATCAAGGAGTCAACCTTCGACCTGACGAAGACAGAAGGGGTATCGCGCATCGAGAAAGCCCTTTCCATCTACTACGACGCCCTCATTGACTACGTCCTGGCCCACATGAAGCGAGAGCTGGAAGCATCGGAGAGGACGCCACAGGTGCAAAAGCCCCTGACCATCATCATATCCGGCGGCTCGGCCATGCCCCAGGGCTTCCACCCCAGGTTTGAGGAGAGGCTGAGAGCGACGAGCCTGCCGGTGCCCATCGGAGAAGTACGCCTGGCTGCCCAGCCGTTGTACAGCGTGGCCAAGGGTGCCCTGGTCGCCGCCCGCGCCGATGAAAGCAAGAGATAGGGCCGTCAAGCACTTCAGCCTGCACCGCATCGCCGGGACGGAGCTGCGGGTGGTTTCCGACGTCGAATCCGGGGTGATCCCCTTCATCCAGATCGAAGAAAAGGTCATAGGGAGATACGCCAAGTCTCCTCGCTGGCGACAGGAGGTCATCACCCTTTTCATCCTGAGAGACCTTGAACCCTTGATCCGGCAGTTGTCCCAGGCCGCAGGCCTGCCCCCCGGCGGCCTGGATGGTCTCCCGCACAGGCCCATCGTCAACCTGTACGATCTCAAGAATCCCGTCTCTTGCCACGTCTTCATCAACCAGGGGGCCATGGAGAAGGAGGGCTACTGGAGCGACCAGGATGCTATCATGGCGCTCCTGGCCCACGAGCATGCCCATCCCCTGGCGGAGAACGAGACGACCCAGACCTCCCGCCAGTTACGATTGGCGATTTCCGATTTGCGATTTCCGATTTGCGATTTCTCAATCGAAAATCTGCTGACCTTGCTGGCGGACAAACTGTGTCTCTACGCGCCACGGGAGCTCTTTGCCAACGAGATGACCATCCGCAGCGGCTTCGGCGAGGCCCTGCTCCACCTGGATCAATGCACCCTGGCCAATGCCAGCCGCAGCGTGGCCGGGCGGGAAGAGCTGCGCCAGCAGTTGCAGCAAGAGGTAGCGAGTGGCAACCTTACTCTCCAGGGAGCTGACCTGCTGCTGCTCATCGGCGATCTGAAAGGCTACCTGGACCTGGCCCTGGAGATAGCGCCCTTTTATCGCACCGGACGGGAAGGCAACGCCCGAGAGCTGGAATCCATCCTGGAGACCGAGGTGTTCCCCCACCTGGAGCCCGAGGTAGCCAGGGCCTACAGCGCCCTGCGGGAACAGTACATCGCCCTGCGCGCCGACCTGACGCCGCCCGAATTGATGGCCTGGAGCAAAGGGGTGTTGAACATCCTGGCCGGGGCCCTGGCGGAGAAGGGACTTGTGCTACAGCACGGTTTGCGGATTGACAAGAGTGAGGCGTGAAACGTAAAACGTGAAACGTGAGAGGATAGGAAAACCATGCCCGAATCAGAAACCCCCATAGGAAAATACATGTACTGCATCATTCGCTGTCCGGAGCCCCGCCAGTTCACTACCTTGGGCATTGGCGAGCGAGGTGACATCGTCCACACCGTCCACTTCGAGGACCTGGCAACGGTAGTCAGCGATTCCCCCATCGTCGAATACGACAGCAGCCGTCGCAACATGATGGCCCATACCCTGATGCTGGAAGAGGCGATGCAAGAGTTCACCATCCTGCCGGTGCGCTTCGGCACGGTAGCTCCCAGCGCCGAGGTCATCGAGGAGAAGCTGCTCAAGAGGCGCTTCGGTGAGTTCCACGGCCTTCTCCAGGAGATGGAAGGTCGAGTGGAGTTGGGGCTGAAAGCCTTCTGGTACGAGAACGTCATCTTCCAGGAGATCGTGGAAGATAACCCACCCATCCGCCAATTGCGCAATAGCCTGACGGGGCGTCCCGCCGAGGAGACCTATTACAAGCGCATCCGCCTGGGGGAGATGATCGAGGCGGCCATGTGGAAGAAGCGAGATGTGGACGCGGAAAATATCCTCACCCCTTTGCGCCCCCTGGTCTACGAAACCAGAGTCAATAAAGTGATCACCGACCGCATGGTCCTCAACGCCGCCTTTCTGGTGGATGCGGCTCGCCAGGCGGAGTTCGACGCGGCGGTGGAGAGGCTCGACCAAGAGATGGGGAAGAGGCTCATCTTCAAGTACGTCGGCCCCGTCCCGCCCTACAACTTCGTCAACATCGTCGTCCATTGGGAAGAGTAGCAGATGGCAGATGGCAGATGGCAAATGGCGGATGGCAGATAGCTAATGTAGGTAGCGATGCCTTTTCGGTTTGAAAGCCTGGACATCTGGCACATGGCCAGGGCATACGCCACGAGGGTCTACGCTGTGACAGCCAAGTTCCCGCGCCACGAGGACTACGGACTGAAGTCACAGCAGAGCAGGAGCACAAGGTGTTGCATGATGAAGGTGAGCGACAGGGTAAGAGCATCAACGCCTTTCGCCGCACCTTGCGTTAACCGTCAGCCATTCGCTATCGGCCATCAGCTATCGGCTATCAGCCAGGAGGCGGCATGGGCTTCTTGACAAATTTGCTGACTTTCCCCGTAATGGGCCCCATCAAGGGCATCGTCTGGATCGCTGAGAAAGTGGACGAGCAGGTCGAGAAGGAGCTATACGACGAGGACGCCGTGCGCGGTAAGCTCATGGAGCTGGAATTGCGCCTCGACCTGGGGGAGATCAGCGAAGAAGAGTATATGGAGGCCGAGGAGGTCTTGCTAGAGAGGATCAGGATCATCCGAGAACGACAGGCAGCAGAGCGTAAAACGTAAAACGTAACCATCACGCATCACGTTTCACGCATCACATCATTTGAGGAGGATACCATGACAACAGGACCCGAGATTGCACAGCAGGCCAAGGAGCAACTGGCCCAACTCACCGGGCTCACGCCCGACACGGTGTCGAGTCTGAGACGGGATGAGGAAGGCTGGCACGTCGCGGTGGAACTGATCGAGTTGAAGCGCATCCCTGAGGCCACCGACGTGTTGGCCAGTTACGAGACCCTGTTGGACGAGGAGGGCAATCTGCTCAGTTACCAACGCACAAAGCGATACCTACGCCAGGAGGTAATGGAGTTGGAAGAGTAACTAACAGGGCCGAACGAAGAAGGGACTATCGAAAGAGTGCTGGCCATTGCCGAGGGCTTGCGCAAGATGGGACAGCATCACGTGGCCATGATGGTGTTTGACCGATTGGAGGCGGCTTCTCAGACCCTAAGGGTTTCTAAGTAAATCCCTGGAAAACGGCGATTCTGCCATGTCTGAGGCCTTTGATCCACAAAGATTCTCCCGAAAACCCTTAGGGTCTGGACAAGCACGACCAATGACAGATCAAAAAGGAGGCGTAACGATGATCAGCGAAGATCTTGCTGCTACCATTTCCCAGACAGTCAGCGCCGCGCTGCTGAGGATTGGGAAAATCTACGAGGAAGAGGGGTGGCTCCATCACGCCCTGTCCCCTTATCTGAAGATCGTGGCCTACTACCCCGAAAGCGAAGAGGCAGAGGCCGCGGTGGACAGGCTAGTGGCCATCGCCGGGGTCTTTGAGGAGAAGCGGCAATTCCACATGGCCATGTCGGTGTACGATCGCATGGAGCGGGCATCCCGATTCCAACGCTGGGATGGGCATCAGGCGACCCCCGAGGGCGATATTCTTTGATAGCCTATTGCTGATGGCGTATGGCAGATAGCAGAGGGACTATCAGCTATCAGCCATTAGCTAACGGCTATTCTGCCAAACGGGGCAAGCGAGGAGGCAAAACTATGGAAACGGGTAGACGAGCAAACATCTACTGCCCCATTGGCCTCTACCCCAGGCAGGAAGAGGAGATCAACCGCTTGACCCAGGCGATCAACCAGGTCCGGACAGCGGCCGAGAAAGCGCCCTGGGCCCAGGCCATGATGGAAGCAGTGGACGTGCTCCTGGCCTGCGAGCAGTATGACGAGGAAAGCTTGGATTGCGGTCTATGCCGCAATTTTGCGAAGTTGGGCCGCAAGACGGCCGCCCTGGTCATTAAGGCCGAACGCCTGAGCCGCTAATCTAGCCGATAGCCGACGGCAGATAGCAGATGCGCCATCGGCGTCAACCATCAGCCACCAGCTATCAGCTATTTGCTATCTGCCAGAGACGAGAGGAGGACATTATGCCAAATCCACGTATGGAGCACTCTATCCAAGCCACCAACCTGGCCGACATCCTGGAGCGCGTGCTCGACAAGGGTATTGTTATCGCCGGGGACATCACCATCTCCCTGGTGGATGTGGAGTTGCTAAACATCAAGCTGCGCCTACTGATAGCTTCGGTGGACAAGGCCATGCAGATGGGCATCAACTGGTGGGAGAGCGATCCCTATCTCTCCACCCGGGCCCACCAATTGGATGAGGAGAACCGCCTGCTCCGAGAGCGGCTTGATCGCCTGGAGGCGAGACTGGGGGTGGCAGCATGACGGCTGACGCTAGAGCAAACCCAATGAAGACGACTGCCACGGTGGACGTGATCTGCGCCTTCTGCGGCGGCAAGGGCAAGGACCCCTTCGACATCATGTCCCCCCTGGCCACCTGCCAGGTGTGTGGTGGGACGGGACGGCGGACGCTCCACCCGCCGACGGCTCCCTGCGCCTTCTGCCGTGGCACGGGCATCCACCCCTTGTCCCGCATGAGCTGCACCACCTGCGGCGGTGTGGGCACGGTGGAGATTCCGGCCAACGCCGTCACCTGCCCCTGCTGTGGAGGCAGCGGCCGGGCCGCTGACTCCGCCAGCTATATCTGGCCGGACAGCCCCCTGTCCTGTGACTGTTGCGGGGGAAAAGGGATCACAGCCAAATAGCGGATGGCAGATGGCAAATAGTAGATAGACCATCGGTCATCGGCAAGAGATAGGAAAGGAGTGTCTGATGGAGAAGGAAAGAGTCCAGGTAACCTGCGCCTTTTGCCGGGGCACAGGCCGCTCAAGGGGGACTACCTGCCCAGTATGCCGGGGAGCGGGGACAGTCTCCCTATCCGAGCCGACCAGGCGTTGCGCCTACTGCCGTGGCACCGGCCTGCAGCAACGCGGCAGCACCCTCACCTGCAGTGCCTGCGGAGGCGTGGGCACAGTGACCGTGGAGCAAGATGCCGTCCCCTGCCCGCCCTGCGGTGGGACGGGGGTAGAACCCTCGGTGCTCGGTGACAGCAAGCTCTCCTGCCTGACTTGCCGGGGGAAGGGGTTCATCTCGGCTGAGAAGGCCAAGAAGTTGCCGCCAGCCAAAAGGCTCCCCCGCCGGAGAGGGCGTGGCTCAGGGAAAGTGACCATAGAGTACTGATGGCATATAAGCAATGGCGGATGGCTGATGGCCGATGGCAGTAGATGAAAGCTATCGGCCAATAGCTATTGGCTATTTGCCATCTGCGGCGGAGCAGCAAGAGAGGTAGACTATGTCTTAGGAAAGAAGGGCCATGGCCCAGTTCGAGGTCTACGCGCGCCGGGCAGAGGCGATGGTAGACCGAGTGAAGTCCCGGCAGCCCCCTCAAGAAACAGCCGACGAAAAAGACCTGCATCTGGCTGAACAACTGCGTCGGCTGGAGGAAGGGAAAAACAGGCTGGAGAAGGAACTGGAGGAACTGGAAAGAACGAGCATCATCCGCAAGGCCGATCTCCAGCGCCAGATCGAATGGCATGAGCGCCAGATCGAGGCCGTGAAGCGACAGCGCCAGGAGAACAAGGGCTTCGCTGCAACTTTGGAATACTGATGCTGTATGGCCAATGGCGTATGGCAGATAGTAGATGGGCCACTAGCATCAACCATCAGCTATCTGCCATTTGCTATCGGCTACTTGCCATCTGCGGCGGAGTGTCGAGGGCAGAGGATGTATGAGTGAGGGCCATAAGGAACTGCAACGCCTCCTGGAAAAGGTCTACCGCGAACGGGGCTTTGATTTCCGGAAATCTGATGACTGACAGCCAGCAGTAAGTGGGGGGATGGTACGGCGGAAGAGTAGATTGTAGACGAGAAAATGACCATTCTCACAGCGAAGGAGGGTGCCGAGTATCTGCGGGTGAGCCTATACACCCTGAGAAGGATAGAGACCGAGGGAGGTTTTACTCCCTTCCGCACTCCTGGCGGCCATCGCCGGTACAGCCTCAAAATGCTGGGCGAATACCTCGAAAATAGCCACAGACTTCCTCGTCGCCGAGAGCCGGAGAGGGAATCTGAAATTCAGTGAAAGGATTGTTAGCAAAGTGACAGTGAACAACAAAGACAAGCGACTTAGTAAAAGACAAGATGGATCCCTGCGAGTGGCAGAAGCCCTACCCAAGGACGCAGGCCGGGGACTGGCCCGCTTGGATCCTCAGGATCTAGAGCGACTGGGAGCTGACATCGGCGACGTGGTGGAGATCGCTGGCAAGCGATCCACCGTGGCCCGGGCCATGCCCGCCTACGTCGCCCAGCGGGGCCAGGGCCTGATCCAGATGGATGGCATCCTGCGGGCCAACGCCGGCGCCGGCCTGGACGAGCGGGTGACGGTGCGCCGGGTCGAGGTGAAGCCGGCCCGCACGGTGGCGCTGACGCCCGTGGAGGCCCTGAGGACCTCGCGGGAAGCGGCACAGGCCCGCTACCTGGCCCGGCTGCTGGACGGCATCCCGGTGGTACCCGGCGACCGGGTACGTGTGAATCTCTTTGGCACCCGCGCCCAGACCTTCACCGTGGCCGAGGCCACCCCTGCCGGCCCCGTGCTCATCGGCCCCGCCACGACCATCCGCCTGGCCGGGGAAGGGGCCAGGCGAGAACGAGGCACCATAACCTACGAGGACATCGGCGGGCTGCGCCGCGAGATCCGCCGCATTCGCGAGATGATCGAGCTGCCCCTCCGCTACCCGGAGGTCTTCGAGCGCTTGGGCATTGACCCGCCCAAGGGAGTGCTCCTCCACGGCCCGCCCGGCTGCGGCAAGACCCTCATCGCCCGCGCTGTGGCCCAGGAGACCAGCGCCCATTTCGTCCACATCAACGGGCCTGAGGTGATAGACAAATGGTACGGGGCCTCTGAAAAACATCTGAGAAGCATTTTTGAAGACGCCAGTCGCCGCGCCCCAGCCATCATCTTCATTGATGAGATTGACGCCATCGCCCCCAAGCGGGAGGAGATGAGCGGAGACCGCCAGGTGGAACGCCGCGTGGTCGCCCAGCTCCTGGCCCTGATGGACGGGCTGGAGTCGCGGGGCCACGTGATCGTCGTGGCCGCTACCAACATCCCCAACACCCTGGACCCGGCCCTGCGCCGCCCCGGCCGCTTCGACCGAGAGATCGCCATCGGCGTCCCCGACAAGGATGGCCGGCGGGAGATTCTGGACATCCACACCCGGGGCATGCCCCTGGCCGACGACTCTTCGACAGGCTCAGGGCAAGCTGTAGACATGGAGCGACTGGCGGCCATCACCCACGGCTTCGTCGGCGCCGACCTGGAGGCCCTGGGTCGGGAGGCAGCCATGAGCGCGCTGCGCCAACTGATGCCCGACATTGACTTCGCCCAGGCCCACATCCCCTACGAGAAACTCATGGCCCTGGAGGTGACATCGTCCGACTTCATAGCGGCCCTGGCCGAGGTAGAGCCGTCGGCCATCCGCGAGGTCTTCACCGAGGTGCCCGACGTGGGTTGGGACGATGTCGGCGGGCTGGAGGATATCAAGCGACTGCTGAAGGAAACGGTGGAGTGGCCCCTCCAATACACCCCCCTCTTCAATCACGTCCATACCGCTCCTCCCAAGGGAATCCTGCTCCACGGATTACCGGGGACAGGCAAGACCCTGCTGGCCAAGGCCGTGGCCAAGGAGAGCGAGGCGAACTTCATCTCGGTGAAAGGCCCAGAGCTGTTGACGAAATGGGTTGGCGAGAGCGAGCGGGGCGTCCGCGAGGTGTTCAAGAAGGCCAAGCAAGCTTCGCCCTGCATCGTTTTCTTCGACGAGCTGGACGCCCTGGCCCCCCGTCGGGGAGCCGGGTCTGATTCCCACGTCACCGAGCGGGTGGTCAGCCAACTGCTGGCCGAGATGGACGGCATCGAAGAACTCAAGGGAGTGGTGGTACTGGCGGCCACCAACCGTATGGACATCGTAGACCCGGCCCTCTTGCGCCCCGGTCGCTTCGAGGTGCTGATGGAGCTGCCCACGCCCGACCGGGAGTCCCGTCTGGCCATCTTCCAGGTGCACACCCGCGGCAAGCCGCTGGCACCGGATGTGGACCTGGCGGAACTGGCCGAGCGCACCGAGGACCTGGTGGGGGCCGACATTGAGGGCCTCTGCCGCCAGGCGGCAATGCTGGCCATCCGCGAGTACCTGGAGGAGCAAGAGAGCAGAGGAGCGAGGGAGCAAGGGAGCGGAGGAGCGGGGGAGCAGGGGGGATCGTTGGACGAATTACGTATTGAGAGGCGGCACTTTGAGATAGCCAATAGCTAATGGCGTATGGCAGATGGCAGATACCCCCTCCGCCATCTGCCATACGCCATCGGCTATCTGCCATCAACTATCAGCGAGGAGTGAATATGGGCACAACGTACGTGTACGCTATTGTCCCCACAGGAAACCGGGTGCTCTTTGACGAGGTAGCCGGGGTGGACGACGAGCAGGACGAGGTCTACACCGTCCCGCACCGTGATATCGCCGCCGTGGTAAGCGCCAGCCCCCTGGCGGATTACCGGGGTATGAAACGAGACCAGGCAGCGCGCTACCTGGTGGCGCACCAGCGGGTCGTCGAAGCGGTGATGCGGGCCTTCCCGGTCCTGCCGGTGAAGTTCGGCACCGTCCTACTAGATGAGGACTGGGTGCATCGCCTCCTGGAACAGGGAGAGACCCTCTTCCGCACCACCCTCGAGCAGTTCACCGATAGGGTACAAATGGAAATGGTGGTCCTCCGAGATCTCCAGCAGGTTTTCCAGGAAATCAGCCAGGAGACTCACATCGCCCAACTCAAAGCCCAAATAGCAGGCCATCCCCCTGAAGAGACACTGATCGAGCGGGTGGCCATCGGCCAACTGGTCCAGGCGTCGCTGGAACAGCACAGAGCCTCCGTGCGGGACTACCTGATCTATGCATTGGGGAAGATGTCTCTGGACGTGGTAGTCAACCCACTCATGGACGACAGCATGATGATCAACGTGGCGTTGCTGGTGGACCAGGCGGGGCAGGAAGCACTGGACCATCAGTTGAAGCTGCTGGACGAGGAATTCGAGGGCCAGTTCACCTTCCGCTGTGTAGGCCCTCTGCCGCCCTACAGCTTCGCTACCGTTGAGGTGGAAGTGCCCTCCTTCAAGGCGATTGACGAGGCCCGGCGTCGCTTGGGTCTGGGAGAGACGGTCACCCCTGGCGAGATCAGGCAGGCCTACCACCGGCTGGCTGGCACGGCGCATCCCGACCATAACCCCGACGACCCGGAGGCCGAGGCCCGCATGACCGAGCTATCCCAGGCCCACGAGCTTCTCACCACCTACGCCGAAACTGTGCAGGGGGGCGGGGGGGCGGAGGAGCAGGAGAGCCGAAGTCCTGAGCAGGGCGAAGGAACAGGAGCAGAGGAGTGTCCATCCGAGACTTGTACTGAGCCCAGCCGAAGCATTCGATTCAGCCGAGAGGCGGTGGAGCGGACGCTGCTGATTGCAGTCCGACGGCAGGAGGTGCTGGCGTAGCATCACTGCGCCAACGGAGAGATGGCATTATGAACGGAGATATGGCATCATGGATGAGATGACGAGCCAGTTGAGGCGCAAAATAGAAGATAGCCTGGATGAGCTCTCCGATGAGCAGATAGCCGCCTTGATCGAAGAGGCCAGGGACGAGGCCCTTACCGAAGCGAAGGCGATCATCAAAGGGATGATGGTTCAGGCTATCCTGGAGCGCACCCAGGGTAAGTTGGAAGGCGAGACAATATCCGAAGTCCAAAGTCCAAAGCTTGTACTGAGCCCTGTCGAAGCATCCAAATCGGAAGAGCAGATTCGCCAGGAGATCGAAGCTATCAAGAGGAAGATCGCCGAGAACGAGAGACTCTTAAGCCAGGTTAAGGCATCCCCCGCTGAGACCGAAGAAGCACCAGAGCCTCCAAGAGAAGAGGAAACAGGCTACGGCTACTACGTCTACGGCATTGTGAGGAGCGATGACAGCCAACCCATTGAGGGATTACCAGAAGAAGGCATTGACCCTGCCCACCCAGTCTACGCCCTACAACCATCGGCCATCGGCCATCAGCCATCAGCCATCAGCGCCATTGTGAGTGAGGTGTCGCTGCAGGAGTTGGGCCAGAAGGCGCTGGAGGCCAACCTGGACGACATCGAATGGGTAGAAGACAAAGTGCGTGCTCACCAGCGCGTCCTCGATCAGGTACTGGCCCACCACACTCTCATCCCCATGAGGTTCTGCACCATCTACCGCAGCGAGAGCCGCGTGCAGGAGATGCTGGCCCGGCGCTATGACGATTTTGTGGAAGCGCTGGCGCGGCTGGAGGGTAAGCGAGAGTGGGGGGTCACGGTCTACTGCGACGGCAAGGCCCTGGCGCGGAGGGCTGGAGAGACCAGCGACAGGGTCAAAGAGCTCAAAGCGGAAATAGAGCAGAAATCCAAGGGGACGGCATACTTTCTGAAGAAAAAGGTGGATGAGGCTATCTCCGACGAGGTCGAGCGCATCAGTGACGAGTGCGCTCAGCACAGTCACGATCGCCTGTCGAGCCACGCCGAAGAGGCTGTCATCAACCCCTTGCGGAGCAGAGAGTTCACGGGTCGCGAGGAGGCCATGGTCCTCAACGGGGCCTATCTGGTCGCCGAGGAGCAACTGCCGGCCTTTCGGGCCGAGTTGGAGAGCCTGGAAGAAGAGCACGGCCACATGGGATTCAGTTGCGAGATAACCGGCCCCTGGCCACCCTACAACTTCGTGTCCACCTGTACTGAGCCCTTCGACTTCGCTCAGGACAGGCCCAGTCGAAGTATTGGCCTTGAGGAGGGCGCTGCCGATGAGTGAGTTGGTGTCTAAGGAAAAAGAGATCACCCTGCTGGACCTTCTGGATCGGATTCTCGACAAGGGGGTCATCCTGTTTGGCGACGTTACCCTCTCCGTGGCCGACGTGGACCTCATTTACCTGGGCCTGAAGGTACTCCTGACCTCAATAGAAAAGGCCGAGAAGATGCGGATGTCCGCAGCCGCTCAATACTCAACGTTGAACGTGGAACGTGAAGCGTGAAACGTGAGAACGTGAAACGCGATGTACTTGTATGCCATCACCGACCGACCAGAGTTACCCATGCCCGCCGAGCCTGGCCTGGAGGGCGCTTCTGTTTTCAGTTTGACCTGCCAGGACATCGCCGCCGTGGTCAGTTCCCTCACCACGTCCGCGGTGTCGCCAACGGAGGACAACCTGTGGCGGCATGAGGCGGTTGTAGAAGCACTGATGGCGGACCGCACTGTCCTGCCCATGCGCTTCGGCACTTTGCTGGCCAACGAAGCCGCGATCCAGGCCGTGCTGGTGGCCCACTACACCGACTTTGTGGCCAGCCTGGATCGGGTGCGTGGCCGGGTGGAGTTGGGACTGCGGGTGCTATGGGAAATGGCTGATAGCAGCCGTCAACCATCAGCCATCTGCCATCAGCCATCGGCTATGAGCGGTCGGGCCTACCTGATGGCCCGCTTGGAAGAAGAGCGCCAGCGACAGGCCCGGCGCCAGCGGGCAGAGGCGTTGGCCGAGGAACTCAACGCCCCTCTGTCCCGCCTGGCAGTGGACAGCACCCGACAAGTGCTAGTCACACCTGGCCTACTATTGACAGCCGCCTACCTGGTGGAGCGGGAACAGGTGGCGGCCTTCCGGCAAGAGGTGGAAGCCCTCAGCGCCGCCAACCCGACGCTGCGCTTCCTCTGCACCGGCCCCTGGCCCGCGTACAATTTTGTGACGGCGACCGTAGTGATGCGTGAAACGTGAAACGCAACCATCACGCATCACGTTTTCACGTTTGGTGAAGATGTCTGTGTTTGATTCGGAGGATCGAGTGAGCGAAAAACTGTTGTATGATCCGGGCGATCTGGAGGTCTTCGCCACGGAACTGGAGCAGGCCACCAGTCCTCTGCCCCGGCGGGTCAACGCCGACGCCGAAGGGGTAGAACGTGGGCTGGCTAAGCTGGTGTTGACTTTGATCGAACTTCTGCGCCAGCTCATGGAGCGCCAGGCCCTGCGGCGCATTGAGGGTGGCTCCCTCAGCGACGAGGAGATCGAGCGGCTGGGCCAGACCTTCATGAAGCTAGACGCGCGCATGGAGGAACTGAAGCAGATCTTCGGCCTGGAAGACGAGGAACTGAACCTCAACCTGGGCCCTTTGGGTGATTTGATGTAAACGGTTCCCCCTCCCCCCCCACTTTCAAGGGTAGGTTTTTGGATCAGGCTTGCCAAATCAGGCATAGTGTGGTATG
>CAYMKL010000102.1:0-24988 GCA_964390805.1 uncultured Anaerolineae bacterium
CCTCGCGCACCAGAATGTCAAAGTCTTCCCGGCGGCTGCGGTGATTGGTGTGTGCTACATGCAGAACGTACTTGCCTCTGATAATCGTTCCAGATGGCGCGGCGATGCCCTGTTCCTGTAGCTCGACAAGGATTTCTTTGTTGAGCGCACCCAGTGCGGCGTCATCCAGACCAGGTCTGATGTAACGGAAACAAACAATATTCAGTGTGACCGGAGCCGCAAGTTCCAATTCCGGCGCAGCATCGATCAACTCCGCCAGGTAACGAGCTTGGCCTATGTTCTGCTGGATCAACCGCCCGTACTTGCGACTGCCATGCTCCTTGAGCGACATCCAGGCCTTGAGTGCCCGGAACCCACGCGAAAGCTGGACGCCATAATCGCTGAGCCAGGGCAGATCACCTCCCGTCATACCGCGCCCCCCTTCTCCGTGAGAGAGGTAGGCCGGCGTCAAGGAGAAGGCTTCACGGTGCTCTTCCTCCCACTGCACCAGCACGCACCCGATTTCATAAGGCATATACATCCACTTGTGTAAGTCAAAGGCCAGCGAGTCGGCCCGCTCCATCCCGACCACCTGGTTTCTTGCACCGGGAGCCAGGGCAGCCCATGCGCCAAATGCGCCGTCAACATGGAGCCAGAGGTTTTCCTGCTGGCAGATATCGGCCAGCGCGTCGAGATCGTCAATTGCCCCGGTGTTGGTCGTCCCCGCTGCCCCAACGACACAGAATGGCAGATGACCATCTGCGCGATCCTGCGCGATGGTCGCCCTTAGCGCCTCAAGGTCAATCTGGAAATGGTCATTGACCGGCACATGGCGGAGCGCCTCGCTGCCCAGGCCCAGCAGTTCCACGGCCTTCTGGATGGAGCTATGGATTTCCTGTGACGCATAGAGCACCATCTTGCGCGGTGTGGACTGGATGCCCTCCCGGCGCAGGTCAAATCCCGCCTTTGCATTACGGGCGACTGCCAGTCCAACCAGATTAGCCGCCGAGCAGCCGCTGGTCAGCAGGCCGCTGGCTGAAGCGGAAAAGCCCAACATCTCTTTGCACCAGTCAATCACCTGCACTTCGACATAGTTGGCGCTGTGATAGTCAATGCCGCCAGAGTTGGTGTTCATCGAAGCTGCCAGTAGTTCGGCCAAAGCCCCCAAGACAGTCCCCGTGCCGAAGACCCAGCCCCAGAAACGCGGATGGATGTTACCGATCGGGTAGGGTAGCACGTTCTCCAGAAATTCCCTGTAAATCTCCTCCGGCGGTTGAGGATCAAGCGGCAGGGGCCTGTTGAAATGGGCCTTGACCTGGTTGGGAGCGTGCTGCCAGACAGGGCGCTCCCGGACGGTTTTCATGTAATCCAGCATGTCGTCAACCATCCGGTGACCAAGCGCCCGCATGGATTCCCAGTGTTCAGGGTCGAGTGTTTCTTCCGAAGGCATTGCTTTCTCTTGTACCATGTTCTCTGTCCTCCTCTGCACGCATGAACTTCGAAAGACCGGAAGAAGCGGCGTTGCGTCTTTCAAGGGAGCCAACCAACAAGCTTATACGCAATTCCTCCGCATAACCACCCCCAAAAAGGACTTGTGCAGAAGCCTCTTTGCGGAGCTTCCCTCAAGAGTACAGGAAACAGCTAGCCTCATAGCCAGGCGCGAGCCCCATCGGTGTCGGTGGCGGTTCCTCCGCACAGCGAGGGGTGGCGTGCTGGCAGCGGGGGCGGTTCGGACCACGAAAGCTGCGACAGGTCGCGAAAGACACGAAAATCTGCCTGGCAAGGTTCCTTTTCGTGTATTTCGTGGGCTTTCGTGACCTTCGTGTTCCAACATCCATTTGACTTCTCTCAAGAATCTGCTATACTATGGTCGTAACCCCCCCGGAGATAGCATCTCCGGGCCGACGCCCACCCGCAAGGGTGGGTCGTCTCTTTATTCGGGCAAAGGAACTCCTGTGCGACGAGTCATCGCTTACATTGACGGCTACAATCTATACTACGGCCTACGCACCAAAAGATGGAAGTGGTTCTACTGGCTGAACGTCCAGGCTATGGCCCGACGCTTGCTGAAACCTGACCAAACCCTGGTCAGCACCAAATACTTCACTACAATTGTCAAACACCCGCCAGACAAACAAAGACGGCAGGCTGTCTTCGTGGAGGCGCTGCAAACCCTGAACGACTTGCAGATCTTCTATGGCCATTGGCTCTCGAATCCTATCACGTGCCGCCAGTGCGGCCACACTTACAAAGGTTATCACGAAAAGATGACCGACGTGAACATCGCCGTTGAACTGATGTGCGATGCTTTCCAGGATCATCTGGACATGGCCTTACTCATCTCAGGCGATGGTGATCTGGTTGGGCCGGTAAAGGCGATGCGGCGGCTCTTTCCGCAAAAACGAGTGGTCGTCGCCTTTCCTCCGGCGCGCTTTTCTGGCGCACTCAAGGCCGCTGCTCACGCTCACACCTTCATCGGCCGAAACGTTCTATCCAATAGCGTATTCCCCAATCAAGTGATCAAGTCGGATGGTTTTGTGCTCCACCGCCCGGCAGAGTGGCGCTAACTGCCTTCCGTTCCCCACAGCAACGCCAGGTTTTCCCGCATCGCCGCCTCCAACTGCGCCATCAGGTGCTCCATCTTTTCCTCGAACAGCTCCTCATCCTCGTCTGCCATGCCCGCGTACCGGCCAGTTGACCTCGTAGCCAGGCACGCTCTCCGTCGGTGCCGGTGGCGGTTCCTCCGCACAGCGAGGCGTGGCGTGCTCGCAGCGGGGGTGAAACCTACAGCCCGCTCATTCGCCACGCTTTGGGCAACTACATCGCAGTGCGTGGTTTCCAGTGAACGGATCGCGGAGCGAGGGTTAGGCCGCGTGCCTCTTCTGTGAGAGCACGACTGTCAAGTCGCTCCGTGCACCGTCTGTGCTCCCATCCAACGATAAGTAGAACTCCACTTCACCAAACCCACAGTCAACTAGCAGAGACCGATATTGATCATCCGTGTAGGCCTGTGTGCTTGCCGAATGGCGCGCCACCTCGCCTGTCACGGCATTGACGATGTAGTAGCGTTGGATTGCTACGTTGTCCTCAGCATCCCAGAAGTTCTCCTGAAGGCAGAAGTGCGGCTCATCCGAGAACAACCCCTCCTCTGCAGAATACCACGAAGATGGTTGTTGTCCTATCTTGAGGACTGCTTCAAAGGTATGTGGCTCAAGAAGCAGAAAACTGCTAGGCGCCAAGGCACGATAGGCTTTCTCAAGAATGCCCCTCGCTTCCTCGGGGCGGAAGACATTGAACTCTCCGAAGATCAGCATGACCAGACCATAACCGTCGCCATAGTCCGCCGTTCGGATGTCCTGCTGGATGTACGTGCATTCAAGACCCTCTTTCTCGGCCTGCTCCTTTGCGTAGGCTATCGAGGCTGGAGAGAAATCAATCCCTACACAGCGATGCCCAAGTCTCGCCAGCCGGCTCGTGTACAATCCAGGGCCACAGCCAAGGTCAAGAATCCGCGTGGGATTCCCCTTCACAACCTGATGGTGAATCCACCTGACGTGGCTATCAATGATCTCGAAGCGGCGACTGGCAGCATCGTGCTCCTGGGACAAATGCTCGTTGAGCATTCGTCTACTGAAGTCCGGATCATCCCACGGGATCTTCTCTCCTTCAGCCCACGGTTTGGGAACACTCTCCCTGCGAACGACATCCAGCAGCTTCATTCTGAGCCTCTGCTTGCTCAACTAGAGTATCGAGATCCATAGCACGCCGCGCGGAGCTTCTCTCAAGAGTACAAGAGACAGGTGGCCCCCATGCCTGGTGCGATCTCCATCGGTGCCGGTGGCGGTTCCTCCGCACAGCGAGGCGTGAAGTTTGTCCTTTTTACCCCCGCAGTACCCGACCCCGCCGCTCCCGACTTACGATCTGTCCATTCTGTGCCATGACCTGCCCCGAGATCAACAACGCCCGGATGCCCGTTGGCGGAACGTCGGGCCGCTCGGAGGTAGTGTTGTCGGCCACCGTCGCCGGGTCGAAGAGCACCAGGTCAGCCCATCCCCCCTCGGCGATTCGGCCTACGTCCGTCAGTCCGATCCGTTCTGCCGGAAACGAGGTCATCCGGCGCACCGCCTCCTCCAGTGGAAAGAGCCCCAGGTCGCGGCTGTAGCGCCCCAGCACGCGGGGAAAGGTGCCGAAGGAGGCCGGGTTGTGCTGACCCCGCCGGGTGAGCAGTGTGTCAGTCATAAATGCACACAGGGGGTGGGATAACGCTGCCCGCAACGGCTCCTCTTGTTCACCATCGCCGGAGTACGTGCCCAACAGGATGCGGGCCTGGCCCTCGCTCACCCGGGCAACGTGCATGTAAGCCTCGAACTGCGGCTTACCCAGACGGCGGGCGATGGCGGCGAAGTCCAATCCCTCCAATTCGGCCAGTTCCGGCGCGCAGCCCCACAACAGGATGATGTCCCGGAAGTCGAGCCCCAGCGTCCACCGCAGGAGGTTGATCTCTCTCTTCAGCCGCTGCAGGGCACGAGCGTCGTTGATCTGCTCTGCGAAACCGTCGAGGAACCAGTCGGGAAAGACAACCTTGACGGTAGAGTTGCCCACGGTATAGGGGAAAGCATCAAAGGCGACGTCCAATCCGTCGGCGGCGGCCCGCTCGACATCCCGCAGGACGGTGCGATAGGTGCGCCAGGTGCGGCGACCGACGAAGATCAAGTGCGATAGTTGCAGCCGCACCTCCGCCTGTCGGGCCAGGTCCAGCAGTTCTCTGGTGGAACGGACGTTGTGGGGCGTGCCCACGATCATCGGTCTGTAGAAGGGAGAGACCCAGGTGTAGGCCCGCCCGTGGACGGTGAAGATGCTGCCTTCTTCGGCGACCACCTGTAGCAGGGGGAGGAGTTCCTCGTTGCGGGCAAAGACCCCCGGGGTGTAGGCCAGCCCCGCCGACAGGCCAAAGGCCCCCTCCCGCAGGGCCTGGCGGGTCAGGTGGCAGAGGGTCTCCATCTGCTCTGGAGCAGGGGGAGCAGAGCCGTCGGCGCGGTCACCCATCACCGCGTAGCGCAGCGTGCCGTGGCCCACCAGGAAGGCAGCGTTGAACATCAGCCCGTCGTCCTCGAGGATATCCAGAAATTCGGCCATTGAGCGCCAGCGGTAGGAAGAAGCTCGCTCCCGCATCTCCTCTGAGAATCCTTCCACCAGGGGCATGGACGCCTCCGTGAGCGGGGCGGGGGAGAAGCCACAGTTGCCTGTGACCAGCGTGGCGATGCCCTGCAGGAGGAGAGGGGCCAGGATCTGGTCGTGGTCGGAGAGGGGAAGGATCCAGTCGGAATGAGAATGGACGTCAATGAAGCCCGGGGCCACGACCAGGCCATTGGCGTCGAGGGTCTGCCCGCCGATCAGGTGCTCGCCCGTGGTCATGGCGGCAATTCTGCCATCGCGGATGCCCAGGTCGGCCTGGAAGCGGGGCTGGCCGGTGCCGTCAATCACTGTGCCGTTGGTGATGACCAGGTCGAAGTTCATCGTCGCACCTCCTCCTTCTTAAATAGGGCAAGAATAGACCGTCGCTGCCTGACGCCGCGTCACCGGGTTCGCAGCCAGACCTGCATGCGGCCAGGTTCGCGGTTGGCCCAGGCGTAGTAGGGAATGGCGGTCAGCTCCAACAGAGGTTTGGCGGCCTCAGACACCCAGACTCAATCAGACAAAGCCGCGCCTGCTAATCCTGCCAAGAGGATCGGTACCTTCAAGTTCCCAGCACAGCCTGGTGCTCAGCACGTGTCATAAACTCGTGGACAACCGTTAGGTAGCGGTCGGTCTCCTCGACATGTGGGTAGTGCGAACTCTCCTCAAAGACGACGAAGTCGCTGCCGGCGATGCCGTCGTGGATGACCTTGGCTTGGATAGGCGTGCACATGTCGTAACGTCCACAGGTAACCAACGTTGGAACGCTGATTTCACCAAGACGCGCTCGAATGTCCCACCCCTCCATGCTTGCTCTCCCCACTGGCTGCCGCTCAGGCGCTTGTCGGAGGTATTCCGGCCAGGGGTCAACCCGGCAAATGTGGCGCAAGTCGAAGACCCTATTGGCCTCTTGATAGGCCGAATCATCGGTCGTACCGGCCGCTTCGTGTCTGCGCAGTGTTTCCCGCACACCTGCGGGGAGCTCCTCTACCAATCGCTCAATATCAGCGTCCAGCATCGCTCTGCTGGCATACGTACTTGCCAGGATCAAGCTGACAATCCTGCTCGGCTTCGCCAGCGCGTACTCCATCGCCACGACACCACCCCATGAGTGCCCCAGGAGATGCACCCGTTCAAGCTCGAGTTCGCGGCATACCACATCCACCTCGTCCACAAAGTGGCTAATGGTCCAGAGCGATGGATCGTCGGGGCGGTCCGAGTTGCCACAGCCAAGCTGGTCGTAGAAGATGACCGGGCGACCGCTCTCCGCAAGTCCCTCGAGAGGCTCAAGAGCCTCGTGTGAGACAGGCCTGCCGTGAATCGTAAGCAGCGGGAACATGCCCGCCGGTGTTTGGGCCAAGTCTCCAGCCATGCGGTAGAACGTTCGATATCCGCGAAACGGGATCAACCCTTCACTGACTGGCATCGTAGTAGCCACAGAAACGCTCCTTTCCAGCGATTGCTCCGCGCAGCGAGATGACATGGTCACACCAAGTCTACAGCGAAAATCGGAAAACGTCAACCCCACTCACTCAATCTGGATCACCAGGCGACGCCCTCCTCCCTCTCCTACCGCAACGTGGAGAGCAGAAAGCTGATCAATCACCAGTCCTTGCGCGGGAAGCTCGTCCCGCGAGTGGGTCGTCGTCATCGCTATCACTTGCATCCCAGCGGCGTGGGCAGCCTCAATCCCGGCTGGCGCGTCCTCAACCACCACGCATCTTGCAGCCTCCACTCCCATACGTTCCGCCGCCACAAGATAGGGCTCAGGTGCCGGCTTACCCTGTCTGACGTCGTCCCCAGTGACAAGTGTGCGAGGGATCGGCAAGTTCACCCGCTGCAATCGAGCCCTAGCTAGCTCCCTGCTCCCTGAGGTCACCACGGCCCAGACATCTGCGGGAAGCCTGTTCAGCAACTCAGAGGCTCCCTCTATCTCAGCCACGCCCTCTGTGTCAGCCACCTCAGATGCAGTGAAACGTTCTGCCTCCTCCCTGGCGTCGAGATGGAGGGCGACCAGCCGCATTGTCTCGACAGTTCTGAGCCCGTGTGCAACCCGCATGATGGCTGCAACGTCAAGGCCGTGTTGATGGGCCCATTCGCGCCAGTGTCGCGCAATGCAAATCGAGGAATCAATTAGCACGCCATCGAGATCGAACAGAACAGCGTCACATTCAATATGTGGTACTCTCTCCGCATCACCACCCCAGGAATTGGCCATCTCTGATGATCTCCTCGCTCGTACCCTCCTCATGCTCCAGAACGAGGCTCGCGATTTCGATGCGACCACCTTTGGGGTAGACAGTGTCATGGTGAACGATGTGGCTGGGATCGCTGAAATCGGCGACGCCTACGGTGCCCCCGATGTGGTCGCTGCGGCCATAGGCCCAGTGCAATCCCAGCACCTTCTCGTCCTCCAAGACACTGCCGGAGATGACAGCCTTGTCGTTGCAGCCCAGGCCCAACTCAGCGATGTTGCGGCGCGCTTCGTCAACAGCGAAGTAGTCCCGTTTCTGAACCGCCTGTGGGCCGTCCCCGATCACCTCCACGATGCGGTTCTCCTGCACCCTGAGCAAGACGAGTTCATCATCAACCATGACAGGAATCACGCCTTTTGTCCGGCTAGGCTGGCCCTCCACCTCTCCCTCGTAAGGAGCGATAAAAGCCTCGCCGCTGGGTAGATTGATGAGGCGCACGCCCTTCTTGTCAGCGTGTAGTTGCCCATCATCAGCCTCAGCCTGGCGATATCGCAGGTCGAAGTACAGTTGATGTCCAGTGGAGAACGCCACCTTCGCGCCCACCGCCTGATTAAGCTTGTCGGCCAGGATATGGCTCTTGCGGGCCACCTCGCTGTAGTCCGCTGCCAGAGCCGTTTGCTCCATGCTCTTGGTGACCCCCGGCATGCTGGCTGCCCGCAGGCCGGGCAATTTCTGGCTGAACCCGATCAGCGGGGCCGTGGCGGAGTACTCCGTAAGGGCGACGGCTATGTTTGTGTCGGACAAGACGTCTTCCAGGCGAACCCGCTGCCCTTCCATCTCCCCTTCCTCCGGCAGAGGCCCGCTGTGAGCCCCAGTAGCCGCGTAGGCGAGGAGAGGAAACACGCTGAGCCCCAGCTTGGTTCCCAACTGCTGGAAGGCTGCACGCCACTCTTGGGCCATCTCTCGCCGGGCCGCCCACTTCTCGTTATCGGTCCACTCTCCGTGAGGCAAATCGGTCATCACCAGGATCTTCTCGCCTGGTTGTGGCCCGAATACATCAATCAACAGCTTTTCCAGATCGAAGCCTTCTGCCATATCGGTTCTCCAAGGGAATGGCTGGATTCTGTGCGGCAAGCCCCAGGCGCGTCAAGCTAAGACGGCAGCCTGCGGGAAGACGGCTGCTGGCCAGTTCCGCCGTGGCATGAAGTGCCACGGCTACGAAGCTGCCACCCCGTAAACGGGGTTCTTGAGCCCGATTCATCGGGCGGGAGCTTCGTAGCACGGCCACTTCATGGCCGTGCGGCCCCGGCAAGCACGATATCACCTTTAACTTGATGCCCATGAGCCAAAGCTCCCCGCTCAGACAGATAAGCCTTTTCAGTACTGGATCCAGCCCGCAGGGCTTTGTCCTGTCAGACCTGAGCTTCAGCTCGGGGCGACTCTCACCCTCTCCTCAATAGGAACATAGTCGAGATCAAACCCGAAGTGTCGCGGGCCCAGCAGTTCGATCCCCTTCTCTGTACGGTGAACTGGATGGGCCTTGCGTCCAATGACCGCCACCTGATCTCCTACCGAGAAATCGTAGCTGGTGGCGGGTTCACCCGTCTTCAGGTCCACCATGATGAGCGAGTCGGGGCTGGTGACGAAAGGCTCATCGTCTCGCCAACTCACGTGGTACTCGTTCTTGTACCAGATCTTGAAGGTGTGACCCTGGTGGCTTCCCAGACCTTTCAAGGTGTGACTACCGAGCCCGAAGGCGTACGACTCCTCATCCGCTATCTCCGTGGCGGTGAGCTCGCCCTCGAAAAGCAACCAGCCACCAACGACCTTGACCGCCTCCGCCACCGGGTCGGCGCCCTGCTCGCGAGCCTCTCGAATCGCCTGCCCGACGTGCAGGGCCTGGGTCAGCGTGCCGCTGGCCAGCACCTCCTTGACATCCTTGATCTGCAAGAGATACCAGGAGACCCCTACCCCGCCATAAGCGGCAACGCACATCATGCGGCCGATGCGGTCGGCCATGGCCGTGCTGACGGTATCTTTGAGGATCAGGGTATCGCCCCAGCGGGTGACGAAGGACAGAGGGCAAACCGGCACCCCACGAACCTCCGGTATCGTCTGCGGCAGTTCAGGGATAGCTCGCCCACCGGCGTAGTCGCCATCCACCACGGGGAGGCCAAGTTCTAGCGCCGCCACTATAGGTGCCGGAACGTTGCTGCCTCCGATCTCTCCTGGGACGATGGCTTCCATCTTGATCCCAGCAGCGTCCTCCAGCGCCCGAACAGCGGCCACCATCAGACCCAAGGCGTCGTATTTCTGCTCGACGCACCCCAGTTCAGCCAACTCTTCCTCGGTGGGACCCGCACCACCTCTGCCCCCCATGCCAGCTACCGTGGCCGTCCACGCTTCGTCGGGCAGGCTATCTACGTCCGCCCACTCGATCTCACGACCGGCCTCCAACTGATCGAGAAGTAGCTTCAAACCTTTGCTCGGTCTTCCACCTCCGCCCGCTCCCATGAAGCAGAGACCGCGCACGAAATCCTCGCACTCCTGCCTAGTGCGCAATTCCACGTTGCCCATCTCTTCCTCCTTAACCCTTATTCTTGTTTGTTGGTGGTGGCGCTACCCGGAGCAGCCCGTCAACTTCCTCCAGATCAAGCCACCACTTCCACTCCGGTTTTGGTTTCCCATAGCCCACTATGTCATCCGCCTTAGTGACCATTCCCCGGGTGATGGGAAAGTGCCTAACGAGCCAATTGATTGTCCTGTGGAACGGGGTATCAGGTTTGTTCCAGGGGCAGACCTTTAAGCAAGTACCGCATCCCGCCCCATGCTGATTACCTGCCCTCATACTGACGCACTTTTCGACATCGAGGGGCCATCTCTCGTAGCCGTTATGGATCACTTTGTCGCCGTAGCTGATGGCCTGGGAAGGGCACTCCCGGGCACATTTGCCGCACTTGTCGCAGAAATCCTGGAGGCCAAAGTCAATCGGCTTGTCCACAACCAGAGGAAGGTCGGTGGTGATCACAGCAGCCTTGAAACGTGGCCCCAGGAATGGGTTGAGCACGATACCACCCATGCGACATATCTCTCCCAACCCTGCCCACAGCAGGATAGGTGGCACCACTACCTGGTAGTTCATCGCGTGGTGGGCCCGGGCCGGGTAGCCCAGTCGTCGAATGTAGTCAGCCAGGATGCAGGCCACAAAGCCCGAAGTGGAGTAGGACAGGAAGCTCATGGAGTTGCTGATCCAGTCGTTTCCAGTGAAAGCTGAGGCCGTTCTCCAGTCCTGGTCAATCAGAATAGCAATGGCGTATTTGTGGTTGAGCTCAATCGGCTCTCCAGTCCACCTGTCGTAGGTAAAGACAGCGTACGGCGGCAGTTCGCAGATACCGACCAGGTCCGCTCTGAGGAAATAGGCCGTCTCTTTGATGTGTCGCGACATGGCTTTTGGATCATCAGTCAGGGGCGCTGGTTTGAGCCCTACAGCACCGTCAACTATGCCCGCCAGAGTCTTTGACATGGCCAATAATGCGCCTGACAAGGGGTGCTTTGCCACAAAACGGCCGTACTCCTTTTGGAGGTAGGGACCGAAATGGCCAAGGCCTGCCCGGTGAAAACCGCCATCGCGCTCGTCTACACGGGAAACCTCGTCGTCTTCGATCAAAGTGGTTGGTCTCTCGACTCTTTTGAGATCTCTGACGGGAAACGGGTCTGGGTAATCCCGGTCGCCATCGCGATAATCAGATGTGAATACTCGCGTCACGATAAGCTCCTTTCAAAAACAAAGCAGTCACCACTGGGCGTATCCCACAATCTCCTTCTCTGGGGGGTAGGGATATGTCCTCTTGCTATGCGCGAGCTTCAGATCAACGAGTACCTCAGCCATCTTGAGCGCTGTGCTGGCTGGATCAATCACCGGAACGTCGTACCCTCTTTCGCGAAGGGCGTCTTCTGTCTGCTGGGCCAACCCGGCTAGGCCCGTGCAACCTAGCACGATGACGTGAGCACCATCCTCTTCGATAGCCTCCACAGCCTCATTCACAGCACGACCCACGAACTGCTCACGACCCTCCTCCAGTTCGAGTACGGGCAGGTCTATCGCTCTGACACAGGCCAGTTTCCCGCCTACTCCATACTTTTGGGCCTGGAGTTCCAACTGCGGAAGGAGGCGGTCCAATACCGTTATCACAGCGAATCTGTGGCCCAGTATGGCCGCCACGTGCATGGATGCCTCACACGGCCCTACCACCGGGATCGAGACCACTTCCCGGGCGGCATCCAGACCGGGATCGCCCATGCAGTTGATGATCACCGCATCCACGCCCTCCCTCTCCGCCTGGCGGACTCGGGCTATGATGCCCGGCACCGCCACAGCCTCGTCGAAATAGGACTCGATGGAGGCCGGACCCGACTCCAGAAAGACGTTGCTGATCTCGGTATCCGGCCTGGCAACCCTCGAGAACTCTTCGAGGATCATCGGTCCGAAGCTTTCCGTGATGATGGGAGTCACTGCTCGGATTCTCATTTCACCATTCACCATTCATCATTCACCATTCACCATTCCCCCCATACCTCTCCTCGACGGGAACCCAATCAATGTCGTAGCCGAAATAACGAGGCCCTACCAACGCCAGGCCCTCCGGCGTACGCCATTTCTCGTGGCAGGGGATGCCCAACACCGTCACCCGGAAGCCGTAGCGCAAACCCTCGGTAGTAATCGGCTCACCGCTCTCCGTTTCCAGCACGGTGATCAGGTCTGGCACCGAGACCACAGCCTCCCCATCTACTATAGCCACCAGGTTCTCATTTTGGAATTGGAGCTTGAGGGTTTGAGAATGGTATTCATCAACGCCCTCGAAGACCGCCTCCCCCCTGGCGAAGCCTTTTTCCGTACGACGTTGTACATCTACTATCTTTCCTTTGAAGACCTCAAATCCACCGACGACCTCCCTGACGGCCTCGACCACATTGGTCTTGGATGTCCGGGCCTCCCTTATGGTGCGGCCGATCTTCTCCACCAGGGTTATCGTATTGGGTACTCCCCACTCCTTCAGCTCCTTCCCCGTCGTGGCATAGCAGGCGATCAGGGCGGTACACCCCATGTCTATGGTGATGCTCCGCGAAAAGGTCTCTGTCCAGCGGTTGTTGATGGTATTGAGGATCACGCTGTTGCCCTTCTCATCGCCCATCGCGAAGGGGGTGGACGAGATGCCGTACAAAGTGGCGGTTACCATTTGCAGCTCCGGGAAGGCCCGCCCCATGCCATCGCAATCCACCATGGGCAGGCGCAGGCGAGCCGCCACGGTCAGAGGGGTGACAGAGTTCAACCCTCCAGCCTCGGCAGACATGGTGGCCGTGATCTTTTGCCCCAGATAGCTCTCCAGGGCACGAAACGATTTGATGATCTCATCCCCTTTCGGCAGCTTTTCCACGATCACCGTAGGGGCGCCCATCATGGCCGTAGGCACGATCAAGGCATCATCGTCTATCTCATCCAGGGAGAGCAAGGTCACCGGCCCAAACTCGCGAATGGCCTGAATCCCCATCAGCTTGCCGATGTAGGGATCGCCGCCTCCGCCAGTGCCCAGGACGGCCGCTCCCAGGGCGATATCCTCGACGTTTTCTGGGTGTAACAATCTCATTTCAATTCATCCTTTCTCTAGCTTGTCTCAGTAGAATCGCCATCTTGCTCCCGCTGGATTGTCAAATCCAGCGGTCTGGCGGCGGGAGGCAACCGGAGGTTGCACGCAATCCGCCGCGAGCTTCTGTGATCTACTGTGTCTCATTCGAGGGCTAGGTCTCCCACAGCCTTGACCCGGATCCTGACTGCGTTGCTGGGCAAGTAGCTCAATGGGACCTCGTCCACGTCCACAATGGTGATGGTCTCCTTGTCGGCCCCAGCAGCGATTGCCTTGTCGCTGGCCTCTTGTCGGGCCTGGGCCAGGGCATCGTCCCTGGGAAGCTCCGCCAGGGCGAAGATCCGGTCGGTCTCACCTCCCACCTGGGCGATGGCCGCGCCGATGGCGTTGGCCACAGGGTAATGCTCAGGCTTGACCATCTCGGAGGCCCCCGCCACCTTTCTGGAGACCAGGATGACGCCGCCGCCCACGAGAATCAGGGGGATCGGTTCGACGCTGGTCTTCATGCGGTCCACGGCGGTTTCCACCATCGTCTGCATCTCGTCCAGGGCTTGCCCAACGAGCGTTGCATCCAGACCTTTGACTGCGCCAGGGTCACCGATGTCGGCCAACCCGCCGGCCACAGCAACGTCCGTCGCCGTCAACACGCTCCCCCCAAACACCAGCCCCTTGGTAATCAGCTCATAGCCGACGCTTTGAGGCCCGATCTTCAGGGGCTCTTGGGAAACGAGGCTGCCTCCTCCCAGCCCAAAGGAATAGACGTCGGGCATCCTGAAGTTGGTGCGAACGCCGCCGATGTCCACGGCGACAGAAGCCTCGCGGGGGAAACCGCGCAGCAGCATGCCCACGTCCGACGTCGTACCTCCAACGTCCACCACCATGGCATCCTTTGCTCCAGACAAGAAGGCAGCTCCTCTCATGCTGTTGGTGGGCCCTGAGGCAAAGGTCAACACCGGATATTTCTCGGCAAACTCTGCGCTCATCAGGGTGCCATCGTTCTGGCTCAGATAGAAAGGCGCATCCACCTCCATTTCCACCAGGGCTTTCCTGAAGGACTCCACGATGGCCTGGGCCAGGTCTCCCAGGCAAGCGTTGAGGATGGCCGCGTTCTCGCGCTCCAGAAGACCCATGCGTCCGATCTCGTGAGACAGGCTGATGGACGCATCGGGTATCTCATTCTGAATGATCTCCGCCGCGCGGTCCTCAAAGGAGCTGTTCACCGGAGAGAAAACGGCTGAGATGGCCACTGCCCGGATCCCCTTGGCCTTGATGTCCTTGGCCACGTCACGGATTTCGCTCTCGTCCAGAGGCGAGATCTCCCTGCCATCGAACTCGTGACCGCCGTGCACCAGGTATTTGTGATCGCCGATGGTGTCCCTCAGCTCAGGCGGCCAATCCACCATAGGCGGCAAACACTCGGTGGCAGGCAGCCCCAGCCTGATGGCGGCGGTCTTCATCAGCCTCTTTCGTTCTACCACCGCGTTGGTGAAGTGGGTCGTGCCGATCATGACGGCTTTGATTCGGTCTGCTGGTATCTTGGTCTGCTCCAACACGGTCTTCATCGCCGTGGTAATGCCTGCAGTAACGTCTGGCGTGGTGGGCGTCTTGAACCAACCAACCACCTTCGTCCCGTCCATCAGCACAGCGTCCGTATTGGTGCCTCCCACATCAACCCCCATTCTCATAATTAATCTCCTCCTTTCGATGATGATTTAGTAGGCATTTGTGTCAGCTTGGGCTCTGAGCCCCGTCCCCGGGGCGGCCCAGGGACGGGCCTTTGAGCCTTAAGTTGACCCTAACGATTTAGTAAGGCCCTTCTTTTCATCTCCTTCGCCATCTTTCGCGTCGCGTCCTCCAGGAACTCGAAATAGGCTTCTTCATCGGTCATGATCAATAGCTTTCTCCTGTCGGCATCCTCCTTGAACTCACGCAAGAACTGATCGTCCTCCAATTGCCCGCTTTCCAGGGCGAACCCGATCAGCCTGCAGGCAGCGTCAGTCAGGCGAAAGGTGCCATACAGCCTGGGCTCGACGACGCACAGGTGGGCGCTCGAAACCAGAAACGAAAGCACTTCATAAAGGTCCTCTTCGGACACGACCAACCGCTGGCTCATGACGTCCACTCCTTTCCATACTCGTCCACGAAGGCGATTTCATTCAACTCCAGCCTGGGAGGTGGTGCGGGGTCCTCGGCCGGGTAACCCAGGGTGACGATCAACAGGGGCTCAACGTCCTCCGGGAGGTTCAGAATCTCCTGGACGGCGACCTTGGCGTAGGAGAGGGCGGGGCAACTGCCGATGCCCATTTCCCAGGCAGCCAGCATGATGTTTTGCGCTGCGATGGCACAATCGGCCAGATAGGTCGCCTCATCCCAGGGTTTTGCCCCCGGCTCTTTCTCCACACAGATCACGATGAAGGCAGAGGGCATGATGAATATGCCGGGGGCAAACTTCCTGATGAGCTGCTTCACCGACGGTGAGGTGACGACCACAAACCTCCACCTCTGCTGGTTGCTGGCCGTTGGAGCCCACCGCGCCGCATCCAGAAGCCTCTCCAGCGCCTCCTTCCCTATCGGCTCATCGGTGAACTGCCTGATGCTTCTTCTGGCTTTGATGGTTTCGAAAACGTTCATAGTAAGACCTCCTTCAAATCATAGCGGTTTGGATCACGGAATCACGAAGGGACACGGAAACACGGAACTCTGCCTGCCTTCCGTGCTTCCATGTCTTCCGTGCTTTCGTGTTCCAAACCCTAATCGTACAGGTGACAGGCCACCAAATGCCCGTCGCTCAACTCCTTCAATACAGGTTCCTCGTCGGTGCAGCGATCGCTGTCTCGCGCCGGGCAACGAGGGGCGAAACGACAGGTGCCCTCTTCACCACCCAGCGTGGAGATCTCTCCCTCCAGGATGATCTCCTCCGCTTCATACTCTGGGTCCGCCACCGGCATCGCCGAGAGCAAAGCCCGAGTATACGGGTGCATGGGCTGTTGGAAGATGCCCTCCACAGAGCCCAATTCCAGGATCTTGCCCATGTACATCAATGCCACCCGATCACAGATGTAGCGGATGACAGCCAGGTCGTGAGAAATGAACAGGTAGGTCAGGTTCAATCTCTGTTGTAGCTTGAGCAAAAGGTCCAGGACTTGAGCCTGTACCGACACGTCCAAAGCCGAAGTCGGCTCATCGAGGACCAACATCTTCGGCTCCAGCGCCAGAGCACGGGCAATCCCTATCCTTTGCCTCTGCCCGCCGCTGAATTCGTGCGGATAGCGGTAGAGGTGATCCTCCATCAGTCCCACCAGACTGATCAACTCGCGCACCCTGTCATCCAGGGCGCGGCCCTTGGCCCGCTCGTGAATGACCAGAGGCTCACCAACGATCCTCTTCACCGTCATCCGTGGATTCAGCGAGGAGTAAGGGTCCTGGAAGATCATCTGCATCTCTTCTCGCCGCTGACGCATCTCCGACTCGGACAGCCGACACAAATCCTGGCCCTCGAAGATGATCTCCCCCTCTGTGGGCTCAATGAGACGCAGGATCGTCTTGCCCACCGTCGTCTTCCCCGAACCCGTCTCCCCCACCAGCCCGAAGGACTGCCCTTGCTCGATGCCCAGGTCAATCCCGTCCACGGCTTTGATGTATCCTACTCTCCGCTGAAAGAGTCCGCCACGTACTGGGAAGTATTTCTTTAGATTGCGTACTTCTAATAAGCTCATGACAACCTTTGCTCAAGAGAGCAATTCTACTACATGCCTTGCACTTTCTGTTTACGGGGCTGAGCCCATTGCTCAGGATAAGGCGCGGTCTAACGGGGACGTAAGCTGTCCGGCGTGATCAGAGTTTGTCAAAAAACTCATTGATTCTACGTATGTTGGCTCTCTTCTTACTCTCTGACGCTCCGAATCCAAGCAACTCTGACACCTCTGCATCATCAAGGTTTCTGTCACGGTAAAACACAACTCGAAGCCCCATGGCCTTGACGCTGGGAGACTGAGGAATTCCAGGAGTGGCTATTGAACCTAGTGTGGCTGACTTCCCAAGAGTAACTGAAACCGAAGACTGCAATGCTTTCCGATCCCCAGAGAACTTATCTCTTCCTACGACTTCTGGACGGGCTAGTGCCTCTGGCGCTTTCTCTTCTTGGATAAAACCCTGCTCACCTTGGAGTGCCTTTTTCAATCGTCCGATTTGTCCGTAATCTTGGCTCGGCAAGATTATGCTGGAACCAGCGCATTGTGCTCTTTGGAATTCTATCTCAAAGATTTCAGAGCTAAAGAGAATTCCGACTACGTAGTCTATGAATTTGCGCCTCAATTCATCCTTGAGTGGAAGCACACTTTCTTCAGATTTCTGTGATCGCCCCCGAGGAAATGTGCAATTCACTATAGTTGCATGAAGGCTTTCTGCTTTATTCCAAGACACACCATGTATTGGTTGGAGATGTGTGCAGAACCAGTTCATGAATTCAAAAGGAAGTGGTCGTCCAAAGACAATTGAGAATCCATAGTCGCTCATAAGTCCCCTCCATGTATTTACTGGACTTTGGATAAAACCACGATGGCGACCAGAAACCCGTTTTCTCACGCCAAATTGCCGCCCAGGTTGACTTGAAACAGGTTGATTCAGCTAGATTTCGGTAACAGAGTCATCAGAAAACGGGTTTCTTCAGCAATGTGTCCTATGCGTCGCTGAAAGAGTCCGCCACGTACCGGGAAGTATTTCTTTAGATTGCGAACTTCTAGCAAAGTCTCGCTCACGACAACCTTACCACCTTCGGGCAAACGGATCGCAGAAGCGCGCGCTAGACGGGCGAATCTCCAGCTCTTTGCCTGCCTACCTCGTGTATTGCTCTTTCTTTCTTCTCGACCTCGTCAGCAAACGATAGCTGTCCAGACGGGGGTCTGAAGACCTTGTCGTGTATCCGATGCCAGATCTCATGCGACGTGTTCCAAAATTCCTTCAAAATCTCACGCTGTCTATCATCTGGAAAAGCAGCTTGCCTGTCCCCCATTTCGTCTCGTTCAACCATGCTAGCAAGGACAACCTCAAACATCCTTGGTGAGAGTTTGAAACGGATCCTTACTTGGACAAGTTCGGGGGTTTTTTTGTTGCTCAATTCAATGGTCATTGCGAGGAAGTAGAATCCCTGCACCTCACAATCTTGAACGAACTTGTTGGTCCTCAGGTGTTTACCCTCGAGAATTGCTTGTGTGATACTCTGCACATATTTTCTGTCCAACTCTTCGATCTCTCGGTCACTGTCGAAATCGGGCGATTCAGAATCTTCTTCCTCCAACTCTAGACTGTCATCACCCAGATCAGTTGTAGGCCGACGGATTACTATCCCAGTCACCTGCTCGAATATCCACTCCTTGTCATGCGAATAATGTTGCAGGAGATCATCAAAGAATTGTATTCTTTCCCTTCGCGAAAGCGGCTCTAGCGAAATCGTATAGGCGTCGTATTCACCTCCCGCCATTCGTTTTAGCAGCTTTTGGATTCTTTTTACATCCTGATTGGCTTGGGGATAGCACACAATCCGCCACTGCGTACCTCCAATACTCTCCAGTGTGAGATCAACTTGGCTCTGCACTCGTTGTATCAGTTCGACCCGCCCTGGTATGACGCGCTCATACTCAAAATGAATGCCCAAGAAACTAGAACTGTGTTGTACTGGCATATCCAACTTCGGAATGGGCTCACCTCTTCTGGCAAGGCTCTCGCTTTTTTGGGCAATATCGGCCCTAAGCCTGATTATGTCACTGATTAGTCTTTGAGCATCAATATCGTGAAGTCTATGACGGAGAGTGAAACCAGATATACTCGCAGAAGCCTCAGAGCCTAGTGCAATCCTCCTGAGCTGCATATAGTCTTGATGGTCGAAGAGGATATTGGCAGCGCAGCCGGCAATATCTTGCCTCCCCCAACCGGCTATGAACAGCCCTCGCCTCTGTATGAAACGTTTAAGAGCGTCGAAGGAGGTGGTACTAAACATCATTGTCTGTTCTACATCATATGGTGTTGGAAACTGCTTCTTAATCACGGCGCACCATCCAGCCAGGCAACTGGGTACCAGGCACTAGCTGCCTGAATTTCATGTTGTCCCCTGATTCTTCATAATCAGTGGTTTGTCCTGTTGAGATAGATATAAGTTGGAACTCTCTCTTGAAATTTGCGATTTCATTTCGAATGTCTGTAGGGTCTCGAAGAGTGTACACGAGTAACTCACCAGTTCGCAGCATCTGGAACTGCCTCAACGCCAGTCCAATGAAATGCAGATCAGAATAACTCTGAACATCCCCTAGGTAGAACGCTACGTAGGCTTTGTATGGAACAGGAGGCGAATCACCCTTCGTCGGCTGAAGCATATCTGCGTTAAAGAACACAAACTTGGAGAAGACCGTTTCAAGGGGTATGATCGAGCCATCGGCTGATGGCTTGTCTCCATAATCAGGCAAATGGAAGCGTATGTCTTGACACGTAACTGATCCCCTCAGTTTCCGTACCTCTTCATGTATGGCACACAATCTTGTGATCGTCCGGTTCGAGATCAGGCCGATACAACATGGCGTCTTCCTCTTTGGGACATACACCTGGGAAAGCCACGTCTGCAACTGGGAATGTGAGTAGGTCTCAACGTCATGAACCCAGAGCCCGATCAGACCTAGCTGATACTGGGCGTCTATCTCAGGCTGGAACTTATCTTTGAATTCTTTGGCTGACGGTAGGCGCACCAACTTCGTGTGTAGATCATCTACCCAATCCTGGATCTTAAGCCTACTTATGTCCGTCATTTTTCCCCTGGTTTTCGCTTCAACTAGCACTATCTGCTGAGGACTCTGGGGATTTCGTTTGTAAGCGAAAACCGAATCAAGTCCTCTATCCTTTCGCTTCTCACGAACGGGGTCTGGTATATCTGTGCTACTGTCGCCGAGCTGCTCCCATTTCAAGACGACTCTCAGGAATCGGTTAAACCGCCCGTGCCAGATGTTTCCCCTTACGTTTTGCTCTTCAGGCATCTTTGCACCTCAAAACAGCTTCTCTCAGAATACCCAACCCTTCTTCGAGCATTTCTTCGTCTGCGCGGACAGCAATACTGCCACTCGACGACAATCGCCAAATCATCGGAGATTCCTCAATTGTCAGCTCGATGTCGATACCAGTTACATCTCGATCATATTCACGAATCAGGTCTCTAGCTACTTGCTGTTCATAGACAGAGGCTACATATCGGCCACTCAGACCAGCCTCCGGTCTAAAATTCGTAACAGCAATCTTGGTTATGCTGTATGCACGATTGCGTTGATCTAACTCTCTGATGAAGACATTAAGGTCAATATGCAAATCCTCTACGGTGATCCCAAAATCGAATAGCTTTCCAAGGACAGAAATCAGCTTCACAAGTCTCCTACCACCAAGATCGGCTTCTAGTAAGCCAGCATCGTAGTCGATTCGGAAAGGAATATAGTCGAAAACAGCCTGTGGCTCAGAGATTATAGTATTCCTTACAGGGTCAAACTGCCTCCGAACCACGATGT
Source organism: uncultured Anaerolineae bacterium (assembly GCA_964390805.1). Lineage (GTDB taxonomy): Bacteria > Chloroflexota > Anaerolineae > VGOG01 > VGOG01 > CAYMKL01. Next base: position 20,530 of record CAYMKL010000102.1, read on the forward strand.
ATCGGTAAATCATAGTGGAGGAGATGGTTTGCTCATAACTTTCCGTCCGAACGAAGCCGAAGCTCGTAGCTTCATCAAAGCTAGTGCTGAATCTCTCCAACAATTGCTCAGGAGACCATTGTTCCAGACCTTTGATGAGTTTCAGATGTAGTAGTTCTGTTCGAAACATAGCTCTTCACCAAACAGCAGAACTTCTCTCAAGAGTAAAGGAAACAACTCACCTCATGGCCCTGCGCGATCTCCACCGGCGCCGGTGGCGGTTCCTCCGCACAGCGAGGCATGGCGTGCTCGCAGCGGGGGTGAAACCTGCAACCCGGTGGAGGATCGAGGAAATTGGGCACTGAGCCTGGAATTCCCTTGATCTCTCCTCTCTTCGTGCCGTAGGTGGGGATGGCCCTCAACAGACCGACGGTGTAAGGATGCTTCGGGTTCTTGAAGACGTCCATGATGCTGCCACATTCTACTACCACGCCGGCATACATCACTGCCACCCGCTGACACATCTTGGCCACTACCCCCAGATTGTGAGTGATGAGGAGCACGGAAAGGTGCAGCTCTTGTACCAGCTCTTCGATCAGGCGCAGGATTTGGGCCTGAATGGACACGTCAAGCGCCGTTGTCGGTTCGTCGGCGATGAGCAGGCTGGGCGCCTCCGATAAGGCCATGGCGATCAATACTCGCTGCCTCATGCCACCGCTGAACTGGTGAGGGTAGTCGTCAATCCTCTCCGAGGCGTCGCCGATGCCAACCCTTTGCAGCATCTCTATCGCCCTTGCCCTGGATGCCTGTCGTAGCTCTCTGATCGCGGGAACGAGATTCCCCAGCCCTCCCAGCAGACTCAGTCTTGACGCGCTGGAGGTGTCGCGTCGGGAGCCGATGATGTCTATCATCTGATCGCCGACAGAAAACACCGGGTTCAGGCTGGTGGTAGGATCCTGGAAGATCATGGCCAGCTTCTTGGCCCTGAGTAGCCGCATCTCTTCCTGCGTCTTCTGCAAGACATCCTCTCCCTCAAACCACACCTGACCGCTGGTGATCTCGCCGGGAGGACAAGGGATTAGACGGGGAATGCTGAGGGCGGTCATGGTCTTGCCGCAGCCGGTCTCTCCGACCAGTCCCAATACGTCTCCCCGCCAGACCTTGAGGTTGACCCCATTCAGCACCCTGGAGACGCCATCGAAGGTGCGAAAATCCAAACGGAGGTCTTTGATCTCTACTAGCAAGTCGTTCTTCATCATCGAGCTTTCCCCTGACCAGGCTGTTTCATCATCCAAGTTTGCTCCCTGTGTGCTGATCGCCATTGCCGGCACAGAGCTGTCATCGGATTCGGGGAGCGGATTGAACGGATTCAAACTCTGATCAACCGGGACGAATCGCAGCGAGAGTAAGGGTTGTCCGTTCAATCCGTTCCGAAAATCCGTTGACAGTATGCCTTCCAGAATATCAAGGCGGATTTATGAAACACTTGACCACTACCTGCGCGCCCTGGGGTCGAAGACATCCCGAAATCCATCGCCAAGCATGTTGAAGCCAAACACGGTCAAGAACATGGCAAGCCCAGGAAAGGTGGAATACCACCAGCCGTAGGGAAGAAACGCCCGACCTTTGGAGATCATGGCTCCCCACTCGGGAACCGGCGGCTGAGCTCCCACCCCGATGAAGCCTAGCGCGGCCAGGTTGAGGACGGCGAAACCGAAATCCATGGAGGCCTTCACCACGATGGCCGACAGACAGTTGGGCAAGATGTGGGTGAAGATGATGCGGGGGCGACTGGCGCCGAGGCAGTGCGCTGCTTCGACGTAGTCCTCCTCGCGTATGGAAAGCACCTGGGCCTGCACCAGGCGACAGTAGCCAGGCCACCACATGATGGATAGGGCTGTCACGGCGTGGAGGATGCTGGGGCCCAGAGCAGCAGTAATGGCCAGGGCCAGGAAGATGCCCGGCATGGTCAACATGATGTCGGTGAGGCGCATGATGACTTCGTTGACCAAGCCGCCGAAGTAGCCCGCGATGCCACCCAGGATGATGCCGATGAGGCCACCCACCAACACGATCACCATTCCTGCCACCAGCGAGGTTTGAGTCGCCCAGACGGTCCGCGTGAAGATGTCGCGCCCGTATTCGTCGGTGCCGAAGAGATTTTCGCGACTAGGCCCCTGCAAACGGTTCTCGACGTGCGTGGTAAAGCCGGCATCGTCCGGATATGGCACCCAGGATCTACCGGCAAAGGCTACAATGAGAAGAAAGACGATAATGGCTACACCAACGATGGAGAGACGACTTTGTCGAAAACGGTACAGACCCCGCTTCCACTCATCAATAAGGCCCTGGTTTTCTGCTTGCCAACGGCCCCACCAACCTCGGGCCTCAACCAATGCACTCATAAGCTCCCTGCCCCATTGCCGAAAACTTAATGCTCAAAGGCCCGTCCTCGGGCCGCCCCGGGGACGGGGCTCAGAGCTTAAGTTTGCGCTCATAGCTCCCTACCCATACCGGATCCGCGGATCAATCACTCCATAAGAGATGTCAACCAGCAGGTTGACGGTGGTAAACAGCAGCCCCACAAACAGAGCAATGCCCATGACGGGTTGAAAATCCAAGGTCATGGCGGATTTTACAGCGTATAAGCCGATGCCTGGCCAGTCAAAGACAGTCTCTATCATGACCGACCCGCTCAACTGCCAACCGAAAAGAAACCCCAGCATAGCAACTGTGGCAATGAGGGCGTTCTTGAGCACGTACTTGAAGAGGATCACTCGCTCCGGCAGGCCGCTGGCTCGGGCCATGGTGACGAAATCCCGCTGCATCACCTCCAGGATGTCTGCCCTCAGTAGTCTGGTGATCAAGGCTATACCGATCAAGGACTGGCAGAAGGCGGGCAGTGCGATGTGCTTCAAGGCGATGCCAAACTTGTGCAAGTCGGCCGCCAGCAGGCTGTCCACCAGCAACATGCCGGTCACATTGGGAGGAAAAGGAGTGCGGGGATCGAAGCGTCCACTGATGGGCAACAGATGCAGCGTCATCCCCAGAAGCAACTGCAAGAGCATACCTAGCCAAAAGACGGGCATGCTGATAGAGGAGAGAGCAACCATCCTGGACGCCTGGTCAGGCCACCTATCCCTGAAAACAGCAGCAGCCATGGCCATCGGCACCCCAATGACTACCCCCAGGATGGTGGAGACAACCACCAACTCGAACGTGGCGGGGAAGAATCGTTTCAGATCCATCGAGACTGGATGGCGGTTCATCATGGATGTCCCGAGGTTCCCCCGGAGGACACCCTGCATGTAACTAAGGTACTGTACCAGCAGAGGCTGGTCGAGACCGAATTCCTCCTCCAGCTTGTGGATCTGTTCCGCCGTAGCCTGCGGCCCGGCGGCCAGCCTGACCGGATCCCCCGGCACCAGATGGGAGATGGAGAAAGTCACAATAGACAAACCGATCAGCACCGGTATGATTAACAGCAGTCGCCGTATCAAGTAGTAACGAAGTCCCACGGTTTACCTTCTCTTGTTCAACTCGTGTCATTGCGAGTCTTCCCCTCACCCCCGCCCTCTCCCCAAAGGGGAGAGGGGGCAAGTCCCCTCTCCCTCGCAGGGAGAGGGTTAGGGTGAGGGTATGATGTTTCTACCCAGAAACTTCTGCTCTCCCCAACAGAGCGAGGGGGCAAGTCCCCTCTCCCTCACAGGGAGAGGGTTAGGGTGAGGGTGGACTGGTGGTGAGGGAGGATTCCCTCCCTCACCTCCAAGCTATCCGCTAAGCCTCTTCTATCCACAAAGGCCAGAAGTCCACGGCGATGTATCCCGTGTACTCGTAGCCCTTGACCCGGTCCGAGAAGCCGAGCATGTTGGGCATGGTGTAGAGCATGATGGCCGGAATATCCTCCATGACCATCCGCTGCATGTCCTTGACCATTCCCAAGCGGGCTTCCGCATCAGATGTCCCCTCGGCCTTCTCCAGAAGCGCATCAAACTCGGGGTTCTTGTGGAAGCAAGCCGACTGGAAGCTGCCTCCCTCCGGCTTGTCCCAGAAGGGAGAGTAGTACTGGTACCTGAACCACTGCGTGGCCACCGGCCCCAGATCATCGAAGACGGCGATGGTGTCCGCCCCGGTTTCTGGGTGGGTGGACATGGCCACCATGTCCGGCCAGACCTTGGGAACCAGATTCACCGTGATGCCGAACTGCGCCAGAGGCTCAGCCAGCATCGTGCCCATGGCCTCCTCGAAGGGCAAGCCGGTCACGTAGATGAAGTCTATATCCAGTCCCCCATCTGCCCAGGGTGTCTTGGCCAGATATTCCCTGGCTTTGTCCAAATCCTGACGATAGACTGGCTGGGCGCTGGGGTCATGGCCTGGTACGCCATCGGGCAGACAGCCCGTAATCAGGGGACACAGCTCCGGCCCACCTTGCGTGGCGACGAATCCGTCGTAGTCAAAGGCATGGGCCATGAACTTGCGG
>CAYMKL010000103.1:0-24637 GCA_964390805.1 uncultured Anaerolineae bacterium
AGCCGCCGTCGGCACCATGCTAATGAACATAGCGACAATCAATACGACAGACAAGAGTCTTTGAGTGTGAATGTGTGACATTCTGATGCCCCCTTTGAAACGCGGGAATCGCGAGCGCCTGGTCAGGAATGCCAGGCCGCGTGCCGCACATGGAAAGCCCTGCCCGCGCCTCTGGAACTAAGCAGGATTGGCTAGCCCAACAAACAAACAGCCGACCACCCACCGGGATCGCTCCCGGGCTAGGGGTCGGCTATTGATCTTCCATATCACCCTCCCTCATGAACTACGACTGCTGTGATGAGGGCTGCGACGGTGCTACGTTATCAGTTTATGCAATTATTATACCACACTTCTACGTGATTTGTCAATCGGGAAATTCCTGATTCTTGATTAGGGAAAAGGCTAATCCTATGTGAGGAAAAGGCTAATGCCACAGGTTGAGGCAAAAGTCGACACCCAATCTCGAGAATTGCCCCCGCCCGTAACACCTCCAGGGCGCAGGCGCGGTTGCCTGATGCTGGGAGTGGTTGGCTCAACCCAACTACAGCCGAACGATTGCTACTTAAGAGCCTATGCGGAAAGTCCAACTAGTCACAGGTTCCATCAGGGGCCACTGTAGCCCCTTCGCCATAGCCTCGTTGTTCCAGGAAGCCAACGAGGCTTTGTCCTATATGGTACCACACCTGAGCGCGGTTTTCAATACCCAAAATAAAAACCGACCTGATCTAGGCAGGCCGGTCTTCTGGGCGGGAGCGGCTTATAACACAAGCATCGCCCCAGATCAATAGAGGCGGTGCTCTTTGCTAATTTGTCCGACCAGCCCAGATCATCCCGATTCGTACCTCAGATTTTGCACATCGGCCCCCACTGGCGGCGCTTCGGCCAGGGGACCCACATCTCTACTCCACCAACTCCCCCACTATCCGTGCCACCACCCTGGAAGCCAGGATAACCGGCCTGCCGGTCGCCTGCACGACCACCCGCCTGTGGGCCAACGTGTAGCCCATGCAATCCATAACCACCAGGTCCAGGGGGTGCCCGCCCAACTCCTCCGCCACCCAGACGAGCTCAAAGTGTTCTCCATAGGGTGATGCGGCCACGAAAACTACCTCGGCTTCCAGTGCCCTCCATTTCTCGGCCGCGGCTTCTATCTGCGAGGACAACGGCACGAGCACGCCTGCTCGCCGTGGTCTCAGTCCACCAATCACGCTGATCAGCAACCGATCCGGCTCAATCAGCAACGTTTCGCTCCGCAGTTCGGGGAACTCCCCAGTGCACAACAGCACGATGGGGTTGGCTCCTTCGTCCTCCAGTTGCTTCAGGCAGGACTGCAACAGCGACGCGATCTGCCTCCGGCCTACGCTGACGGCCGAGCCATCCCGCAATCGGGTGTGGAGGACGTAATCCTGCGGACCAGGGGCCAGCTCAGCAATCTGTTCTTGGGTCAGGCCATCCAGCGCACCCACCTGCCGGATGTCCAGGCCAGCCGGCAGAAGCGGCAACATCTGGGGCATGATGTCGTCCCGGGGCGATTGGCCAATGGTCACCAGGCCCAACACAGGCTTTCGAGTGCCAGACATCATTCCTCCCCTTTCCCCAAAGTCTGCAAATGCTTCATCGAGCCATACAGAGCCACGAGGCGGCCGAATTCCTCGGCATCGTAGAAGGCGCACTCGCCCTGACCGAGGGCCTTGGCCACCTCCAGGCAGAAGCGCACCGCCATCTCAATGTCCATGACCTGACTGGCCCCCGAAGCGCAGCCGGGCACCGGTATCTCGGCCGTCAGAGCTACCCCCACCACCGGGGCATCCGTGGCTGTGGCCGGCTGCATGATGCTGTTGAGGTGGTGGATGTCGTTGCCGTAGGGAGTGATGTCCTGGGTCGTAATGGGGAACACCACCGGCGCCTGGCCGGTCACAACGGACATGATGCGCAGCAGATCAGGGCTGACCTTGAGGATGTAGCCCTCTTTCACCGTGGGCGAGATGGCGAAGCCCCGCCGATTGATCACCCAGTTGCCCCGGGTGGTATCCACCGACAGGATGGCGTCCATCTCGGGATGGACCTCGTGCTGGTTCATGGTGGCGATATCCACCGGCGAACCCATGAAGGGCACGGGGTCGTGGGGAATGACGGGGGAATTCGGGCAGACGTGAGTGGCAACGATGACGTCCCCGGGCAATTGGTCGCCAGCGTTGGCCATGTCCGCCAGCTTGAGGGCGCAGGCGATGGCCGTGATAGCGCCGTCGGCATCGGATACCAGGCCGATGGCCGCCGGCCTGGCCCCGATGCCCCCCAGCCGGCCGATGATCCCCAGCGTGGCAGCCTGCCCGCCAGCCTTCTTGCCCGCCGTGCCAGGTATCAGGGTGCGGACGAAGTCGGTACTCCCCTGCTCACCCTGCACCGGGATCACTTCCACTTGCAGCCCGCGCTCCCGAAGCACAGCGGCCACAATCTCACCGCTGACTGTGGCGCTGTCCAACAATTCGTACGCTTCAATAGCTTGTTTTAGGGCCATATACACACCTCATGAATTTCAGCAACTCCGACCGCCCTCCCTGACAAATCGCAAGAACGTTGTCTCGGGAACGTCAATTCGGGCCTTGTTTGGTGCTGAGTAGTCTCCCTCTCTGGTGTTGTTGGCTTAACCATGCTCAAATATGACATCAAATTTCGAGGATTAACCGAATCTAGCATCGTGAATTCGATGAATCCGTTGAATTCGTTGTCATGTCTGCGCGGGAAACCTCCACTACAGCCATCCAGCAACACTCAGCAGGGAGATCACTTGGTGCTGAAGTGGCTCGGAAGTGCCATACCTCACGATGGAAACACATGATGGATTAGCTCTTTGCCCACAGCCTGTTCAGCCACACGGAAGAGCTCGGGCTGGCGCATGCCGCCCCCCAACCGCAGGTGTTGGCGCGGCACCCGGACAACCAGCACCTCCTGCCCCTCCCGCACCTCGGCCGAGCTGAGCGGACGGGGCTCGGCAACCGATAGAGTGGCAATGAGATCAGGGAAAGTGGCCAGGCGCTGACCATGCTGTTCCAGGGTCATGTACTCGTTCCAGAAGGTTAGCTCGTAACCGCCCTCCAGATCAACTTGCCCCACGTCAAAGCCGCCTTCGGTGTGCAACGTGAGGCCGGTCACCTTGGCCTGGCAGACGAGCTCGCCGTCGAGCACCCGACACACGGCCTCCGCTGCCTCTCGTGGGCCGGCTGCGCCCAACAACGCTCGACCTACTTCAATCGCCTGCTGCAGAGCGCCGGGCGCAGCGTTGTCTCGAACGTAGGCTACCGTAGCCGGGTTGCGGGCCACGGCCACCAGTCCGCCGGCCTCCACTGACGACTGGCGCACCAACCGTGACGCTGAGGCCAAACTGCCTTCGACGTAGAGACGCACGTGTCGGCCAGGTTCCGGGTTGCCTCCCACCGCTGCCTGCCGCGAGACATAGTCCGCAACACTGTTCAGCCCCATAGCCCCCATCAATCCCGTGGGATGGGCCCGTCCGTTGCACGGTGCATCCACCACCGGCAGCCCCGTCACCGCCGATTGGAACCAGCCGTTGAGTGTGGCCAAACCCCCATTCTCGTTGGTGATGATGCCAGCCACCGGCTCATCCAGGTGGGCCATCAACAATTGCAGGGCCTGAACGTAATGCATCGGCTCCAAGTATTGATCGGCGGCGGCGGGCGCACCCACCGCCGACACCGTCACCAGCACGGCCTGGTCTTCCATCTCGTCCAGAGTCACCAGGCGCGGTCGGCCTACCTCCAGGGCCAATCGTCCCAGGCGCAAGCCTTCTTCGATGGCCCCACCGCCTCCGCCACCCAGCACCGCGCCCCCGTAGGCAGCCGCCTGCGCCAGCTCCTTATCAACCCTCATCAATACCCCGAGACTCCTAACTCCCGGCAGGCCGCCACTAGATCCGGATGCACGTAACGACCTTCCTCCTCCATCGCCTGGCCGTCGAGGTAGATCGTCGGATTGAGGACAACGCCGTCCGTGTGACCGCCGGCATCCCAGGCCAGCCCACCTAGATGAGAGCCCTGGCTGCCAATGCCGAACTCGATACAGCCAAACACGCGCTCGTCCTCCACGATGCGACCGGTGCACCGGTTCACGCCCGGATTGAAGCCCAGCGAATAGTGGGCCAGCCGGTAGATGTTGAGATTGCCAATCGAAGCGAACCAGCGCTCCAACGTCTTGGCCTCACTGCTGCCTTCGACCTTGGTCACCCGCCCGTCCTCCAGGGTCAACCGGATGGGTGAATGGAGCAGGCCCAGCTCCTTGGGCGGCCAGAGCGCGCCGTCGAAGACGACGGTGCCCTCAATGGTCTCCTCCAATGGACACCACGATATCTGCCCGCCCAGCATGATGGGCTCGCCGGGCGTATCGGCCAGCTTGCCAGAGTAGCGGATCTTGCGTCCGTCCATTTTCGCCACCAGGTCGGTTCCTGCCGGGCTGGTGACCCGGATGTGATCCGCCTGAGCGAGCAGCCCCCCCAGCACGTGGCTCAAGTCAATCATCTTTGGATAATCCACCTGGGCAATGGTGCGCACCATCATCTCCACGTCCATGCCGGTCAGACAGATGTAGCGACAACCTGCCTCCAGAGCCCGCTTGTAGGCCTCCGTATGGAGCAAGTAGGCCACAGCGTACTCGATCCACACATCGGCCTCACGAATCGCGCCGGCCACAGGGCCCGGTGGCTCCATGACCGCGTCGGGCCGGCTCTCGTACCACAACACAGTGGGCGTGGCCCCGGCAGCGTAGGCCGCTTGAGCCGTAGCCTCTACCACTCGCCAGTCAGTGGACGTGTCGGCAGTGATCGCCACCTGCTCGCCCGGTTTGGTCAGCATCACGTCTTCGATCAGCTTGCGTGCCCCCCGCGCCAGCTCAAAGGCCAGGTAGGTACGGGTCGGTTCGGTTCCCAGTGCCAGTTCCATGATATAACCTCCTTAGTTTCTATGGCGTCGATTCCGGATTGTCCTTCGCAGAAGCCTGAGATATTGACGGAAACGACCCTTGAGCCCAGGTGTGATCTCGCGGACAGCGATGGGTGCCAGAAGCACTTTGTCATCCACGATGAGAAGCCGGGTCTCACGCTTCTCGATAGGCTGCCCGCGAAACAAGATAGTAATCTCCTTCTTCACCTTGTAAGGAATGTCGTGCCAACGCAACTCCATCTGCGTGGCACGCCGGTAGTGCATGTGCATAAAGCCGGGGCCCAGTCCGCCATGCACCTCGTAGAGTACAGCCCGCAGTTCCCCTGTCAGTCCCGGATACAACAGATGGCCCGAGGACTGAATAGCACTACCTTGAGGACGACGGGCAGTTCGCTGGCTGACAAAGTTAGGTATGCGCCTGAATTCTAGCTTGTCTCCCCCGAAGTTGACCAGGATGCCCAGTTTCAGATCACTTGTCTTGAGGTAGGTGATCACCTGGGCCACATCAATGGGCAACAGCTCGTCTTGCACCTTAAGTTCAAGCAGCAGCCGCTCATCGACCAACACATCCACGAAGAAGCGGCCAATCCGATAGCCCTTATGAAGCAACTCATACTCCACCTGTCGCTGGGCAGAGACACCTCGTTCTGCCAGAGCGATCAGGAAGGCGTTCTCCCAACCTTCTTCCGAGAGCTCAAGGTAGCACAATTCATTGTAGACATCGTAAATAGCACCCTGCACGATATAGCTGAGCTCAGGATAGATGAGGCCGGTCATATTCGGTCAATCTCTCTGATTTGTCGTCATATCCAGACCTCGGTGTGTTCGCTTCGCACAAGGGAGATTCGTTTAATTCCTTAAATTCGCTGTCATATGCCTCAAACACTCCTCGGAGGAGGTCAAAAAGCGGAGACGTGTCACGCATCACCCAGTATGATCTCTCCATCCCGCATGGCCACCAGACCATCCAGGGTAAAACTCGCTCTGGGGATCACAAAGTCCTGGTGATAGTCGGCATTGACCAATCCCCCCATGTGAGAGTTGTCACCGGTAGCCAGGTGGACCGTGCCCTTGATCTTTTCGGCCTCCAGAGTGATATCCACACGCCGGGCGTTGGGGTTGGTGCCGATGCCAAACTCGCCCAGGTTACGGCGCGATTTGTAAGGCTCGGCATCAATGCCGGACTGCAGAATGTCGCGCAACTCATCGCCCACCGCTCCGCCGCCCCGCAGCTCGACCAACTCTCCCCTGGCAAAGACCAGGGCCATAGGTTCGGTGAGATCGGCGTGCCAGCCCGGCGTCACCTGGATCACACCCTCGCCAGAGCCTTCCAACGGCACACAGTATGCCTCGCCCGCGGGCAGATTGCCCCAAATCCCCGGCTGGGTGTATATCCCAGCATCCACCTGCCCTGGTCGGCCCTCAATGCTGAACTTGATGTCCGTCCCGGCTGGACAGGTCACGTGCACCTGGCCCGCTGGCGTCAGAGCCGCAGCGATGCGCTCGGTGAGTCGTTGGACCTCGCCGTAGTCGGCGTCCATAGGCCCATCGGGATGAAACATCTCTGGGATGAAGCGCGGCATAGAAGCGATGCGCGCCCCGGCGCGACAGGCCTCTTCCCGAGCATCCGTGTGAGAGAGGGAGAATGAGGTGATGATGATCACCACGTCGGCAGCCTTCATGCGCTCAGCCACCTCCGCCGGTGGCTCCACCCCGCTGCGTCCCGTGGATGGGAAAGCCAGAAACCCCACCTCCCCCCCTACCATCCGGTCTCGGGCGATCTCAGCCACTATTTTGGCCAACAGTGCCCGCTGGGTCATCAGCACCAGGAAGGGTTGAGGGCTGGTTGTCCATTGCTCAAGAGTAGGCACGTCGGTGACGACAAGCAACCGTTCACCGGCCTTGAGACCCATATTAACCTTGAGCATCTTCAACACAGCGTCCTCGACCTCGGTCCGTTCTACCAGGATCATGTACTCTCGCTCCTTTCTGAAGAAATAGATAGATGGCACCAAACATGGTGCTCATCGTTTGCCGTGATCAGTGGCGGCATCTCCACGCTGCACCTGTCCATGCGAGCGTAGCAGCGAGTGTGAAACACACAGCCGGTAGGGGCGTTGGCCGGGCTGGGGATGTCTCCTTCCAAGGTGATGCGTTCAGGGATGACCTCTAGCTCTTCTTCGGAGACCACAGGGATGGCGGAGAGGAGGGCCTGGGTATAGGGGTGAAGGGGACGGCCGAAGAGCTTTTCCGTGGGGGCCATCTCCATAATCCGGCCCAGGTACATAACGGCAATGTAATCGGAGAAGTTCTTGACCACACTGAGGTCGTGGGAGATGAGGAGATAGGTCAACCCCAGCTCTTGTTGCAGCCGGGCCAGCAGCGCCAGGATCTTGGCCTGTACCGACACGTCCAGGGCCGATGTTGGTTCGTCCAGCACGATGAAGCGAGGATGAAGCGCCAGGGCGCGAGCGATGGCAACCCGCTGCTTCTGCCCACCACTCAGAGCGTGAGGGTAGCTGTAGAGATACTTCTCCGGCAGCTCCACGAGGTCGAGCAGTTCCCGTACCCTGGCCAGCCGTTCTCGCCGGGTGCCGATCCCGTGTACCTCCAACGGTGTGGCCACAATATCGGCCACCCGGCGGCGGGGATTCAGCGACGACGCTGGGTCCTGAAACACCATCTGCATCTGCCGCCGCCAACTCTTTAGTTCTCGTTCTCTGAACGCTGAGAGGTTCGTGTCATCGAAGAGGATGTCGCCAGCCGTGGGTCGGATCAGGCGGATCACGGTCTTGCCCACTGTGGTCTTTCCCGAACCGGACTCTCCCACCAGGGCGAAGGTCTGCCCCTCCGGGACAGTGAAGGTCACATCGTCCACAGCTTTGACCTGACCTATCCGCCGGCCCAGAACGCCGGCGGCGATGGGGAAGTATTTCTTGAGGCGCTCAACACGTAGAAGAGCCAAAGAGGATTGCACGCCACTAATTCCCTTCGTAGAGATAACACGCCACCCGATGGCCAGGACCCGCTTGGACAAGCTCCGGGCGGCTCTCTCCGCAATGGCCCATGGCCCGTTCACAGCGGGGCTGAAACCGGCAACCGGGGGGTGGGTCTATGTAATCCGGGATACGGCCCTCAATGCCCACAACTTCTCCGCCCGTGAGCTTTGGTATCGAAGCCAACAGCCCCTGGGTGTAGGGGTGCCGGGGGGCGCGAAAAAGCTCCTGCGTAGGCGCTTCCTCCACGATCTCGCCGGCATACATGACGTAAATGCGCTCCGTCATCTCCCGGGCCACTCCCAGGTTGTGAGTGATGTACAGAACGGCCAGCTTTTCCTTCTCCACCCGATCCTTCAGCAGTTGTAGGATCTGCTCCTGGGTGGTCACGTCCAGGGCCGTCCCTGGCTCATCGGCGATGAGCAGCGAAGGGTTGCCAGCTAGAGCCATGGCGATGAGCACCCGCTGACTCATCCCTCCGCTGAGTTCTACCAGGTAGCTCCTCATCACCCGCGGTGGGTCCGGGATGTTCATCTTCTCCAGCAGATCCAATGCCCTCTGCCAGGCTGCCTTCTTCCCCTCTCCATCAAAAGACTTCACCAGACGCTCTCTCCAGTTCACCCGGTAGCGCCCCTGCCAGCGGATCAACTCGGTGAATTGTTCCTCTATGGTGAACACGGGATTTAGCGAGGTCATCGGCTCCTGAGGAATGAGGGCGATTTCTTTGCCCCGCAAGGCGTGGAGTTCCTGCTCTGGCATAGCCAGAAGGTCTTGTCCCTTGTATAGAATGTGGCCGCTGACAATCCTGGCCGGCGGGATAGGCAGGATGCGCAGGATGACCTTGATGGTCACCGTCTTGCCGCAGCCAGTCTCACCCACCAGGGAGACGGTCTCGCCTTCGCCGATGTATAAGTTGATGCCGTTGAGGACTCTGGCCTCTCCCTCGAAAACGTCGAAATGGACTCTCAAATCGGTGACATTCAGCATCGAAGGAGTTCCCTTTTACTCCAGTTCCACGTCGAAGGCATCTCGCAAACCATCGCCCAACAAGTTAAAACCCAACACGGTGACAAAGATAGCCAGGCCGGAGAAGGTGGTCATCCACCAGCGAGCCGGGAGGTGAACTCGCCCTTTGCTGGCCATGGTGCCCCACTCAGGGGTAGGAGGGCGCACGCCCAGGCCCAAAAAGCCCAGCACAGCGCCGGTGAGGACAGCGTAGCCGATGTCCAGGGTGACCTTGACGATGAGGATAGACAAGCAGTTGGGCAAGATCTCCTTGAAGGCGACATACCAGGGGCTAGCCCCCACTGATCGGCAGGCCTCAACGAAGGTTTCCTCTTTGATAGAAAGTACCTGGCCTTGAATGAGGCGCGTGTACCAGGGCCACCAGCCGAAGGAGATGGCAATGATGCTGTTCTCCAAGGTGGGGGTGAGCACCGCGCTCACAGCCAAGGCCAACACCAGGGGCGGGATAGCCAGGAAGATGTCGGTCAGACGCATGATAAACGTGTTGACCGGGCCGCCCATGTAGCCAGCGATGAGGCCCACAGGTACGCCAATGGTCAGGGCGATGGTCAACACGACCACACCGAGGGCCAGGGAGATGCGGGTGCCAAAGATGACGCGGCTGAGCACGTCCCGGCCCACCTCATCGGTGCCGAAGAGGAACTCGCGGCCAGGCGGCTCAAAAGTGCGCTCGAAGTGAACCGAGTCCACGTCCTCAGGATAGGGCGCCAACTGAGGCGCAAAGATGGCCATGAGGATTATTCCCAAGACCATGCCCAGGCCCACCAGCGACAGCGTGCTGCGACGTAAGCGGTGCAGCGTGCGCCGCAAGTCCTCGAAGCGCGCCTCATAACCCCCAGCGGCAATGCGATTTGCGATTTGCGATTTGCTCAAGCTTCTCTCGCTTCCGCCCCTAATCTAATGCGGGGATCCAGCAGCCCATAGGCAATGTCTACCACGATGTTGATGACCGCATAGGCCACGGCAATGACCAGCACCACAGCGATGATGGCATTGAAATCCTTGTAGATGAAGGCCCTGACGCCGTAGCGGGTCATACCCGGCCAGGAGAAAACCGTCTCCACCACGAAAGCGCCGCCCAGGAAGAAACCGTACAACAGGCCGATGATAGTCAGGGCAGCTATGAAGGCGTTCTTGAGCATGTATTTGTACACCAACAGATTCTCTGGCATGCCGTTGGCCCGCGCCGTCAGGATGTAACCCTTGCGCATCTGCTCGATCATGCTGGCCCTGACCACCCGCATGAGTTGGGCGATGGGGGACAGGGCCAGGGTGAGGGCTGGCATCACGATATGAAGCAGGCCGCTCTTCAAGGCTACGAAGTCCCCCGCCAGCAGGCTGTCCACGATGATAAGCCCGGTGACACGGGCAGGCAGCGGGATGTCGGGCGCTATCCGGCCGGTGATGGGGAGGAGATCCAGATGGTAGGCCAGGATCAGTTGGAAGAGGATGCCGATCCAGAACCTGGGCATGGATACACCGGACAGGGCAAAGACCCGCGTGGTGTGATCTTGCCACCGGTCCTGGCGGACGGCGGAAAGGATGCCCAGCGGAACGCCTACCACCACAGCCAGGATCATGGCCACGGTGACCAACTCGAAGGTGGCGGGGAAGTAGGCAAGCAGGTCCACCACCACGTCCCGGTGGGTGTACAGGGACACGCCCAATTTGCCCAGGAACACGCCGCGCATGTAGTGCAGGTACTGAGTGTGGATGGGCAGGTTGAGCCCCAACTCCTCCCGCAGCTTCACCACCTGCTCCTCGCTGGCCTCGGGGCCTAGAGCCAGTCGGGCCGGATCGCCGGGCATCACCCGGGCGATGGCGAAGATGAGCATGGACAGGCCGATGAGAGCAGGTATGGTGTACAGCAGCCGACGCAACAGATAATCACGGTATCTCATGGTCAGGTGGTCCTTGGTCAGGTGGTCTTTCTCAAATGCTTGTAAGACCCGTCCCCGGGTCGTCTTCGGGGAGTCCCGCTACGATAAGAGGGTGAGCTTGACCCGCCAAGTCGCCCGGGGACGGGCTCTGGAGCCTAATGTCACTAAACACGGAATACGAACTACTTGACCCTCAGTGGATACCACGTCAGGTCGTAGCCCAGTAAGCCGACGAAGGTGTAACCCGTGACGCGGTCGCGGTGGGCCAGGCGGTGCAGCGCGTTGGAGATGAAGAGGGCTGCCGCCTCTTCCACCACGATATCCTGGACCTGGCCGTAGAGCTCGTAGCGTTCCTCGGAGTCCACGGTGAGCCTCGCCTCCTCGCACAGCTCGCTGACCTGGGGGTTCTCATAGTAACTGCAGGACATGTAGGTGCCCCAGGCATTAGGATGGAACATGAGGTAGGTGTGGCCGTCCGGCGAAGGGTACTTGGCCGTGTGGAAGATAGCCATGAAGGAGGGGGCCGTCTCCGGGCTGCTGGCCAGTTCCACCATGCGAGCCCAGGGCTCCGGCTGCATCTCCACCTCGAAGCCCAGCTCCCTGAGGTTGCTCTGCAGGAGCAGGCCGGTTTTCTCCTCCGATTCCAGGCCGGTAACGTAGACGAAGTTCAGTGTGTAGTCGGCCGGGTTAATGCCCGATTCCTCCAATTCCTCTTTGGCCTTTTCCAGGTCGTAGGTGTAGACGAAGACGTCGTCGTTGTGGCCGGGCAGGAGGTTAGGCACCGGCCCCTGAGCTTGGGCCGCACCGCCGAAGATGACGTCGGTGGCCGTGTCGTAGTCGAAGGCGTAGGAGATGGCGTGCCGCACGTGGACGTTATCCAGAGGCGGCTTCTTGTTGTTCATGCTCAGGAAGTAGAGCTGGACGTTAGGGTCCTTCTCTACCACCACGCCCTCAGCGGCTTCCAACTCCTCGAAGGACTCCACGGTGTGCCACTGTTCGATGATGTCCACCTCGCCCTTCTGCAACATGAGCTTCTGGGTGGCCATCTCACTGACGATCAGGAAAGTGGCCTTGGTCACCTGGTTGGCCTCCCAACCACCCCAGTAGTCATCGAACTTGCGGAACACGGTCTTGGTGCCCGGCTCGTAGACCTCGACCCAGTAAGGCCCGGAGCCAGCGTCCTCGTGATTGAGGAACTCCTGGCCGTAGTCGCCGAACTCCCCGTAGTCGCCGTCTTGCTGATTGGCCACCAGCAGGTCTTTGTTGACCACGAAGAACTGCACCAGAGTAGCCAGGAACGGAGCATGAACTTTCTGCACGTGGAAGGCTACGGTGTAGTCGTCAACCACTTCGGTATCCCCCGCATCAAGGATGCCCTCCCACAGCCAGGAGAAGCCCATTTTGATGGTCCGCATGCGGTCCATACTAAAGGCCACGTCTTCAGCGGTGAGCTCCGTGCCGTCGTGGAACTTGACCCCCTCCTTGAGGTAGAAGGTCCAGGTAAGACCATCGTCGGAGACCTCCCACGACTCGGCCAGGTGGGGCCTGGGCGCCCCGCCCTTGGTGGGCCAGACCAGTGGATCGTAGACGTTCATGACGTGGAAGCACTCGGTCTCGTCCACGTGGATAGCCGGGTCAAGAGTGACGGTGGTCTGTTGAGTGGCGTAGGTGATGGCCACCTCAGGAGCGGGCTTGGCCAGCGCGACGTACGCCTCCGCTTCCTCGGCGCTGGGGATGAGGAGCTTCCAGCCGGGATGGATCAGGTTGGGATTCTCAATGTTGGCGAAGCTGGCATCCTCCCCATATTTGGCGTTGGTAGCGCCGACGATGGCCCAATAGGCCGGGCCGCTGCCCAGGTACTTCTCCGCCAGGGTCCAGAGGTTGTCGCCTAGCTTAACCGTATAGGTCAGCTCCTCCTGGGCGGGCGGAGCACCGCTTGCCGTGCTCACCAAAGACAGCAACATGGCGAGCACTAGAAATAGATTAATGAGCGGCTTCTTAGACATTGCTTACCTCCTTGTTTGTGTCTTGAAACTAGAGCGAGAACCCGACATTTCCGTGCGATAGACATCCCCCCTTTCAACCAACACACTCACTGGATCCAAAATCTCCAGCAGAGGCGGCTCCCATGCCGCCGGAACGCGGGCGTGGGAGCCCGCTCTGCTTAGAATGTGGATCTACTGATACTATCTATTGCCCACCGCCGCATAGTAAGCGATCAGCCCGGCTGAGATCACCGGGTCAATCACCGGCACCTTCACCTGCTCTCCAAGGAAAGGTGCAACGCGAATGGTAGAGAAGCCGGTGCAGGTCAGAAGGATCACCCCGGCGCCTTGGCTCTTCAGCCGCTCGGCGGTCTGGACGAAACGGCCCTTCCCCTGCTCCGACATCAGATCCACGGTGGTCTTGACCCCCTCGGGGCTCTCCCAGCCCACCAGCCGCGAGCCCAGCACCTCAGTAACGCATGGCAGGATCCAGTCGGTGATACCCAATGCACCTACCGGCTGGCCCAGAGAGAGGGCCACCGCCGCCGATGCCGAACCAGCCCCGATGACCGGGATGCTCACCGCCTCTCGCAGCTCGAGCACGCCAGGGTCGGCGGCGCAACTTACCAGCAGGGCTTTCACCCCCTCGCGCCGCTCCATCTCCTGGCCCAGGTGCACGATCTTGGGAATGGCCTCTCGTTCTTGTTCCGGGTTCCACAGACCCTGAGGGTAGCCTTCAATGCAGCGGCTGACCACCGTCAGGCCGTGATGCCCAATGAACCCCTCCAGCAGCCGGCCATGATTGCTAAGAAGCTCAACGTCGTCGGTGGACAGCACCCGGATGAGTCCGATTCTGCTCATAGCCAAACCTCTGTGTAACTGGACAATGTTAAGTTGATGTCATTGCGAGCGTAGCGAAGCAATCTCCCGCCTCCAATTGCAAGCAACGGTGGAGATTGCTTCGTCGCTCCGCTCCTCGCAATGACGCGTGGTGCGAAAGTTAACACTGTCGAGGTAGTCACTCTTGCAGTTCTGCGGTGGCTGACGTCTCGTGTCAGGTCAAGAACTGAGCGGAGACATCGCCGGCCGCTTGACGGGTCATGCTGATCAGCATGGGCAACTTGTCTTCACTGAGCTGGGAGGCCAAACCGGCGATACTCACGGCGGCCACCACCGTGCCATCACCATCCCATAGCGGGACGGCGACAGCAGCCACGCCGGGCGTCAACTCACCTGTGCTATAAGCCCAACCCTGCTGTCGGATCATGTTCAGGTTCTCCTTCAACTGGGTCGGGTCAGTAATGGTGTTCGGGGTTATGGGTTCCAGACCTTTGGCAATTAAC
This sequence comes from uncultured Anaerolineae bacterium, assembly GCA_964390805.1. Taxonomy (GTDB): domain Bacteria; phylum Chloroflexota; class Anaerolineae; order VGOG01; family VGOG01; genus CAYMKL01. Next base: position 14,183 of record CAYMKL010000103.1, read on the forward strand.
TTGTCAATAGTATCAGGCGGGAGATACGCGAGGAGAATCTTGTTCGATGCGCCAGCATGGAGGGGGTAGCGACCACCAACGGTCAGCGTGACTCGGATTCGTTGAGGGCTGTCAATCTTATCAATGCAAACGCTCTCGTCATCACTGACTACTGTAAGGAAGGCCGATTCGCCGGTCTCGCGGACTAGCCGGGCCATGATCGAATGGGCCACCTGGCGCACGTCTATACTGGCCAGCACCACGTTGCCCAACTCGACCAGCTTCAGCCCCAGGCGGAAGCGCCCGCGGCGGTCGGCCTGGGTTACGAAACCCCGGCGCTCCAGTGTGGTCAGGATGCGGTAGACAATGCTTCGGTGCAGGTCAAGAACCTGGGCCAATTCGCTGGCGCTCCACTCTGGGTGCTCCTTGTCAAACTGAAGCAGCACCTGCAAAGCACGATCTACCGTCTTGAGGCGGATGCTAGATTGCACCATAGTCAGCCCCCTACCGAGCATGGGGAGTTGTTTCTCTTTGAGAAGATACGTGTCTATTCTAGCACAAATCCGTGTCCTGTCAAGTCGCTGATCTCATCAGGTACATTTCAGTTTTGGGGCGAACCCTTGTAACTACCTGCCCGAATCGAGCAGTGCACTGTAAAGCTCTGGCCTTCGGTCACGAAGAAAAGGTATCCTGGCGCGACGAGTTCGCACCTCATCCAGGTCGATGTCTACTACCAACAGGTTCTCCTGATCCTCGGGCGATTCGGCGATGAGGACTCCGGCAGGGTTACTGACCACAGCACTGCCGAAAAGGTGCAAGTCACCCTCGTGACCAACGCGATTGGTAGCAGCCACAAAGAAGGTGTTCTCTAAAGCCCGGGCTTTGAAGTATATGTCCCACATGTGCTTATCTGCCTTGCGAAAGGCACATGGGGCGAAGACGATCTCCGTGCCTTGCAGCGCCAGAATGCGTGCCACCTCCGGGAACCCGGAGTCATAGCAGATCATGAGACCGACCTTGCCAAAATCGGTCTCAAACACAGGATACTCGTCACCGGCCCGAAAGTAGAGCCGTTCAGAGAGGATCAGATGGACCTTGCTAAAGCTGCCCAGCACCTCCCCGTCGCCGGTGAGCATGACGGCTGCATTGTAGATGACGCCAGCCATGGATTTCTCCAAAACGATGGGCGCGATGATATGGATGCCGTTCTCCTGAGCAGCCTGGGCCAACCGTCGAATCGTGGGGCCAGAGATCGGCTCCGCCAGCGAGTAGTAGCGCTCGCCCAATAACGCAGGGTTATAGCCCGTGGAGAACAGCTCAGGGAGACAGCAGATATCAACCCGCTTCTCCCTGGCCTCTCGCACGTATCTCAGAGCTCGTTCCAGGTTAGCTCCTATATCTCCCAGGACGGCATCCATCTGGACTAGCCCGAGACGCAGTGGACGGTTCATCCCATCGCTTCCTTTCCATTCTACTTTGGATTGCCATCTCCGCCGACAATCAGCCGGGACTCAGCCCGACCGCCACCTCGGTGCACGCGGCGTCACCGATGCTGTCCATAGCGGCCGTGTGCTTAGGCCTTGGCCACTACTGCTTGCCCATCTTCGTAGCCAGATCGGCCAGCTTCGGGTGTTCCAACCGACCCTCGTTGATGACCAACTGGCCATCAATCCAGACCGATGAGTTCAGGCAGATGCCGTCCACGTGCGAGATGGCGTTGATGCCCTTGGCTTTGAAGAACGGTCCCTGGTAGCCGAAGCCCCACTCGGTGGAGCCCCATACGCGCTCGTCCTCGGTACACAGGCCCGACAGCTTTGCGCCTGGGTTAAAGCCGTAGCACACGTGTGCTGCATGATACATGAGCGGGTCTTCCAGGCGCGCGAACCAGCCTTTGAGGAAGCTCGCCTCCGCACCACCTGTGATATCCTGGCAGACGCCGTTCTTGACGTGGAACAGCACGGGCTCTTCCAGGATACCCAGGTCGGCCTCGCCGCCGCCAGAGAAGGAGCCGTCGAAGACGATGGTGCCGTTGATTGACTCCTCGAGCGGCGCCCAACCGATCTGCCCCAGAAGGAAGTGAGCGCCTGGCTCGAGCGCCCAACCCTCGTTGCTGACCGGCCGGCCCGGCCCGTTCTCGAAGCTCACGTCGGTCCCCGCCGAGTTGATGATCCTCATCTTCTTGCCCTTCTGGGTCAGATCCACCAGCGTCGTCTGAAACTCGCGCTGCAGGTCCAGGTCCACCTTACCCACGCAACGCACGAATTGCTCTTCGTTCAGCCCGCCCAGGAACAGGTAGCGCACGCGCTTGGGATTGGTCAGCGCGATCTCCCACGGCGTCGAGTACAGTAGCCACTGGTTGTTATACTCTACCCAGACGTCCGTCTCGGGGATCGCCGCCTTCAGGCTGTCCGGAAGGTATGGGTCGCCGACCTTGCCGTAGCCCGGCGGCGTGGTGTGGTACGCGACCATCACCTTGGCGCCCAGCGCTTCGCCTGCCTTGGCCGTCTCCTCCGCTAGTCGCCAGTAGCCCATTGAGTCAATCGTGATCAGCAGGCTCTCGCCTTTCTTGAGACCAGTCAGATCCCGCGCGACCTTGTAGGCCGCTACAGCGACCTCCAGATCCAATGTCGTTGGCATGGTATTTCCTCCTTAATTAAGATTTTGTCAGACACGATAACGGTTCTAAACACGAATTCCACGAATTGGGCTAATCACGCGACCGAGGGCCTCTTTCAATTCGTGGAATTCGTGATCTCCGTCGTTAGAGCTTTCACACAAAATGACACCGTGCGAAATGCCCCGGTAAGATCTCCCGCATGACGGGATCATCGGTTAAGCACCGCTCCTGCTTGAGCGGGCAGCGCGGGTTGAAGCTACATCCGGGTGGCACGTCGACGGGGCTCGGGATCTCGCCGACCGAATGGATCTTATCAGGCTTCATCGCCATCTCCGCCTTCGTCACCACCGGAATGGATGAGAGCAGCATCTGTGTGTATGGGTGCAAGGGGTTCTCAAAGAACTCCGCTGCTGGAGCGATCTCTGCGAGCTTCCCCAAATACATGATTGCTATGCGTGTTGCCACGTTCCTCATCAGACTCAGGTCGTGCGTGATGAACAGAAACGTCAGATCGAATTGCTTCTGTATCCGCATCAGCATGTTGATGATCTTGGCCTGCACCGACACATCCAGCGCCGACGTGGGCTCATCCAGAACGATGAACGACGGATCCGTTGCCAGGGCGCGCGCGATGGCCACCATCTGGCGCTCACCGCCACCGATCGTTGGTGGCGACTTGAAGCGATAGGCCGCTGGCAGTTCAACCTGGTCCAGCAGGTCTAGCACCCGCTGTTCCATCAACTTGCCCTTCTCAACCCTATTGTGAACTCGAAGGGGCGTCTCCAGAATGTCGCCGATGGTCCGGCGCGGGTTCAGCGATGAGCCGGGATCCTGAAAGACGATCTGGATATCCTTCTTTAGATGCATCGGGCGCTGCACGGCAGGGCGGGCGATGTCCTCTCCCCTAAACTTGAGCTCACCGCCAGTCGGACCATACATCCCGACAATCGTGTAGGCCGTGGTGCTTTTCCCCGAGCCAGACTCGCCGACCAAGCCGAAGCACTCTCCCTTTTTCACGGCGAAATCAATGCCGTCTACCGCCTTCACCACGACCCACTCCCGCTTAAAGAGCGAAGACCGATTGATGGGGAAATGTTTGACCAGCTTTTTGGCGACCAGGATTTCGTTGTCGGTTTCGCGCTCAGGCATTTCTTCCGCCCTCCCGTCCGTTCTGATACAGGTAACACGCCACCTGGTGCCCGTTGCCCAGGTCAAAGGAGGGAGGCATGGCTTTCGTACACGGCTCAAATGCGTGCGTACACCGCGGATGGAAGCGGCATCCGGGAGGTGGGTCCTTATAGTCTGGAATCCGACCAGGGATGCCTTCCGCAAAGCCGCCGCCGGTCAGCCGCGGCACCGACGCCAGCAGTCCTCGCGTGTAGGGATGCAAGGGCTGCTCGAACACCTCCTCAGTGCTGGCCATCTCGATCATGTTGCCAGCGTACATCACGTAGACCCGGTCGGTCGTCTCGAGCGCCAGACCGAGCGCGTGTGTGATCAGGATGAGCGATGTCCCTTTCTGTTCCACCAGGTCGCGGATCAACCGCAGCACCTGGTCCTGGATGGTCACGTCCAGGTTCGTCGTCGGTTCGTCGGCGATGAGTAGGTCACGGGCCGTGGCGATGGCGAAGGCGATACAGGCTCGCTGCCGCATGCCGCCGCTCAATTCCACCGGGTAGCTATCTAGCATGCGCTCGGGGTCGGGCAGGCGCGCCTCGCGCAGCGCCTTGAGGGCCACCTCGCGCTTGTCTGTCACCCTCACGTCGGTTGAGTAACGGATCACATCGTACAGTTGCTGGCCGATGGTGAAGACGGGATTGAGCGCCGATGTAGGATCCTGGAAGATCATGGACAGGCCGCGTCCCCGCAGGTCCGCGAGCTCCCGCTTGTTCATCTTCAGGACGTCTTTGCCATGGAGCAGGATCTCGCCCCTGGGGATGCGCGCCAGTCGCGGCAGGATGCGCAGCACCGCTTTCATCGTCGTGGTCTTGCCGCAGCCGGTCTCGCCAACCAGGCCGACCTTCTCGCCAAACCCGACTCTGAAGTTGACGCCATTTAGAACCTTCAATTCCCCACCGTACACCCGGTACGTGACATGCAGATCCCTTATGTCGAGAAGTGTGTCCACCATCAGCTACACCTCCTCTGGAGCCAGCATATCGCGGATCCCGTCGCCGAACAGGTTGAAGCCCAGCACGATGACCATGATCGCCAGAGCCGGGAAGACAGCGATCCACCATTGGTCGGGCATGCGCTCCACGCCATCAGCCACCATCGTCCCCAGCGCGGGGGCAGGCGGCTGCTCGCCCAGCCCGACGAAGCTCAGCGACGCGCCCACCAGGATCACCCACCCCACGTCCAGCGCCATCTTGGTGAAGACCGATGAGGCGCAGTTAGGCAGGATTTCCCGGAACAGGATGTGCATCTGGCTGAAGCCCGCCAGCTCGGCGGCCTGCACGTAGTACTCATTGCGGATGGACGACGTCAGGCTGAACATCAGGCGCGTGTACCAGGGCCACCAGGACACGGTCACCGCCATCATCGAGTTCATCAGCGTCGGCTTCAACATGGATGCCATCGCCAGGGCCAGGATCAGCGGTGGGATACTGATGAACACATCTGTGACGCGCATGATCACCGTTTCGATTCGGGTTCCAACATAGTACCCGGCCACCATGCCCGTCAGGATCCCGATCGGCACGCTAACAACCAGCACGCCGGTCGCCATAAGCAGCGCGTTGCCGAAAGCAAAGACCACCCGTGTCAGGATGTCGCGTCCGATTATGTCGGTGCCCATCAGATGGGTTCGGCTCGGTGGCTGCGATGCGGACTTGAAGTCAACGAATTTGCCCGCGTGCTGCGGGTATGGTGTCACATAAGGCGCCAATATGGCCAGGAACAGGATCGCGAGCACCATCGCCAGGCCCAGGACGGAGAGCCAGTTCATAGAGAACTTATACCAGGCATTGTTGAACGAATCCACCCTCCTGGCCCAAGGACTTTCAGTTGTGCCGAACGGAGTCATTTCGGTCGTGGTCATCTCAGACGCTCCTCTCGCCCAGTAGCCGTATGCGCGGGTCCAGGTACGCCACAATCACATCTACAGCAATGTTGATGGTCACGAACACCAACCCGAGAACCAGCACCACCCCCACAATCCCGTTCACGTCCTTGTTCAGCATCGTCTGTATGCCATACCGGGAGATGCCCGGATAGCTGAATATCAGCTCAACCAGGAAGGCCATGCCGACGATAGCCGCAATGTCGAGCGCCATCACGGTGATCGTCGGGATCAGTGAAGGTTTGAGCAAGTATTTCGCGGTCACGATCCGTCCAGGTACCCCATAGGCGACCATCGAGCCGATGTAGTCCTTGTTCTGATTCTCGGCCATGCTGGAGCGGGTAATGCGCGCCGCCTGGGACATCGGCCCCATGGCCAGCGCTGCCGCGGGCAGGACCAGGTGCTTTAGCGCGTCCCAGAAGGCATCCAGCCGCCCAGCAAGCAGGCTGTCCACCGTCATGACGCCCGTTCTCCAGGGCGGCGGCGGCACGCTGTCACTCAGGCGACCGATTGTTGGGAAAACATTCCAGACAAAACCAAAGATGAGCATGAAGATAACGGCCCAGGCAAAACCTGGCGTGACAATGCCCAGATATGAGATAATGCGAACCAGATTGTCAAGCCAGGTGTCCGCATACATAGCGGATAGAACGCCGAGCGTAATGCCCAGTGTGGCGATAATCACACCGGCGACGGCAACCAACTCAAGTGTGGCCGGTAAGAACTCGCGGATGTCCTGCAAGACAGGCCGGCGTGTAAGCAGGGAATCTCCCAGGTCCCCGTGGACCGCGTCCCACAGCCACAACACATATTGCTCCGCAATAGGCCGGTCGAGGTGCATCTGCTTGCTCAGTCTCTCAACCACCTCCACCGGCGCCCTCGGTCCCAGAGCCATTCGCGCAGGATCGCCGGGGATGATGCGAGCAATGACAAAGATCAGAATAGACAGACCGAAAAGAACGAAGATGGACAGGGCCAACCTGCGCAAAACGAAGGGTCCTAATCTCATCAAATCCTCCTTTCTTAAGACGAATAAAAAGAGGTGAGGTAACTGCTCACCCTCCCGCAGGTTTAGTCGGTGATATCGGGCAAAACGCTCAGCCCAAGCAGATGCTCGGATACCGAAACCAATAAAAGCAACCTGCGGGAGGGTAGGCTGAGTAGTCACGAGGTGAGGATGAGGGTGGAGTACTCCACCCTCATCCCAGTCGGCCAGGCTTCCAGAGTCTCAGTAGATCCAATTTTGCTCGGCCTGGATCGCCAGATCCAGGCCGAGAGCGGGGATTTGGCAATCCCCTTAGAGCAATTTTGGATACACCGAGTCTCTCAAAACTCTGCAAGTCTTTTTGTTGCTACTTGCTTAATTCGGCCTTCTTGTCCAGATCCAGCTTCATATCGTGGATGTAGTGGCTGTAGCCCATTACTGGAGCAACCGGTTTCCCGGCCTTTACCCTCTCAGCCACAGGCCAGGTCAGGTATTCCTGATAAGCGAACTCCTGCGCCTGATCTGCCAGCCAGACCGTCGGAGCCAGATCAACCAGGGTTTCCTGGATCTCGGTGTACTTGGCGAAGCGCTCCCCCTGGTCCACAGTCGCCAGCGCATCCTCGATGGCCGCGTCAATGTCGGGCGAGCCAAGCCACTCGCACTGCTCCCAGGTGCCCTGCGACTTGGAGTGGTACCGCGTCTCTAGCATCGAGCCGGCCTCGTTGTAGTGTGCCGCAACGTACACGATGGAGCCGTTCGGTGTGGTCTCTTGCGTCTGCGCGTCGTCAATCATCGAGCCGAAGGGCTTCTTGAAGATCTCAACGTCCACGCCGATATCCGCCGCATTGGCCTGGAACAGCAGGGCCACTCGCTCCTCGGCCGGCACTTCGGCGCACCAGGAGAGCGAAAACGGAATATCCTCTTGGCCGGCGTACTTGGACTTGGCCAGCTCCTCCTTAGCCTTCTCGAGATTGCGCTGATACTGCAGCACGTTCGGATTGTGGCCGGGCAGCGTCTGCGGCACAGGCCCGACAGACTGAACGTAGTCCGGCCAGATGTCGGTCACGACCACGTCGTATTCCATGACATACGCCAGCGCCTTACGAAGATGCACGTCATCTGTCGGAGGCTTCTGGGTGTTGAGCATGATCTGCAGGTTGTGCGGCGCCAGCCAGACCGCCGTGGCGATGCCCTCAATGGCATCCAGCACGTCATAGCCTTCCGGTGGCAGCGTCTCGGACGAGATCTCCTCCTCCCTGTTCTTCATCAGGGTGCGGACGGCGACCTCGCCAGGATACGCGAATTCCTTGAAGAAATCAGGCGCACCCTCTTCCCAACCTCCCCAGTAGTCGTCGAACTTCTCGGCCAGGAGGTACTCCTCCATCTTCATTTCCTTTACCATGTACGGGCCGCTGGCGGCGTCGTGGGTCAGAAGCCACTTCTTGCCGTAGTCGCCCAAATCACCGTACATCGTATCGGTCTTGTCGATGTTGGCCATGACCTGGTCATCGTTGACGATGTACAAGCGCACGAGGGCGGCAATAAAGGGGCCAAAGGGCTTGACCAGCTTGAACTCAACCGTGTAGTCGTCAATGACCCGGACCTCCTCGACACCCGCGACAATATTACCATCTTTGTCCTTGGTACGCAGCAAGTACGAGAAGCCTTCCCCGATTGTGAATAGGCGCTCCGCGCTGAAGACTACATCATGGGCTGTCACTGGATCGCCATTGTGGAATTTGGCATCCTTGCGGAGCTTGAAGGTGTAGATCAGGTTGTCAGGGGAAATGGACCACTCGGTGGCCAGGTGGGGCCTGATCGAGCCGTCCAAGTTCGCAAAGACCAGGCTGTCATACAGGTTTACCAGCGCCATCGAGTCTGAGAAGTCGGTCCCAACGGCGGGGTCAATGTACGTCGGCCAATCCTCGGTCCAACGAACGATGCTGTCGGGATTGTGCTCTGCTGCGGCGGGTGCAGGAGTCTTGGTGGGAGGCGGTGCCTTGGTGGGTGCGGGGGTCTTGGTGGGTGCAGGAGCCCGAGTGGGCGTGGCTGCAGGTGCGCAGCCGCCCGTGATCATGGCAATCAGCACCACCAAAACGGCAAGCTTGAGATACCATCGGTGTGTACTCATTTCTTCTCTCCTTCCTTTCTCTGCAAGATTTTCAGGCTAGGTAGCACAAGTCGGTCTTGTCCCTTAGTTATGTTACATACACACCTCCTATATATTGTTAGCGTTTCTCTGTCCAGCCTGATACGCGATATCAAGGATTTCGCCGCCGTGGTCAATGCGGCCGACGGAGGTTACTTTTTCTCAGGCACTTGCCGAGGAATTAAGGTCCCATGGGATGGCGACAGACGAATTTCGCCTGGCAGAAGAAACCAAACAACATTTGACGATTGATCAGATTATTTGCCGAGCCTCTTCGATAAGTCGATCACTTCCGGATGAACAACATTTCCCTGATCCAAAAGCTGTATACCGTCCAGCCAGACCGAGCAGTTGAGACAGACACCGTCGCCGTGGGTGACCGCGTCTCCAAGCGTGCCGCCAAATACTTCGGCTTGAAAACCGAATCCCCATTGGGTGCAACCCCAGATCCGTTCGTCCTCCGTACATTCGCCTGTCAGTTTGGCTCCCGGGTTGAAGCCGTAGCATGTGTGGGCGAGATGGTACATTCGTTCGTCGTTGAGGCCGGCCATCCAATCTTTGACCCGTTTGGCCTCCTCCCGGCCGGTGATGTCGACGATTTTTCCCTTTTCAATCACAAATCTGATGGGATGACGCAATATCCCGAGATCCATAGGGCCTCCGCCAAAGAATGAGCCGTCAAAGACGATTTCTCCCTCGATGGATTCCTCAATTGGGGCCCAGCCGATCTGACCCAGCATGAAGTGAACACCGGGCGTCGAGGCATCTCCGCTTTCATTGGTGACGGACCGTCCAGTCTTTTTGAACGAAACATTCGTTCCGGCTGGATTGGTCATCCGCATTTCGTTTGCCGCGTTTGTCATATCGGCTACTGCGGTCATGAACGCATTGAGGGCCTCTAGGTCAAGGGCACCCAAACAACGCCAATACGAATCGGGATCCATTTTTCCCAAATGGAAATACCGCATCCGGGTCCCCTTAGCTGTGACCCTTTCCCACACAGTACTGCAGTATATCCACTGGTGGTTTAGCTCAATCCACACATCAGCCCGTTCGATGGCCCCAACCAAAGAGTTGGGATACCACGCCTCACCCGCCTTTCCATAGGCCGGCGGGGTCGAATGATATGCAATCATGGTTTTGGCACCGGCGGATTCGCCCGCACGGGCCACAGCCGCGGCCAACCGGAAATCGGCCCTAGAGTCGACGGTAATAAGCAAGGTCTCACCCGGTTTGACCTTCAAGATATCAATAACGGTTTTATGGGCCGAAAGCGCCAGCTCAAGTTCCATTGCCTGAATCATCATCTACCTCCTTCCCCTCCCCATCTGCCCCCACCGCGGGGGCATCCTCAAGAAATGGAAATCCGTATGGCGTCCTACGACGGCATTGGTTTGCCGGTGACTCTTTCCAGCTCACGATAGGTCGCGCTCCGCCGAACAGCGATGTTCGGTGTGCGTTCTTCCTTACCAGGAACGACGACGATATGGACGCCCAGTCCTTTGCCTATCTCTGCGCCGCTGAGGGGTGTACCTTTAGCGCCCAAGGTGACGATCAGGTCGGGAAAGGTGGCGATTCGTTGACCGCTGGTGTCCAGAGTGACGTAACGGTGCCAATGTACCAGTTCGAGGGGCCGATTCTCCTGGTCTCTCAGATAGATGACA
>CAYMKL010000104.1:0-24594 GCA_964390805.1 uncultured Anaerolineae bacterium
GTTAATTTACAGACGCCCTTTTATGTGTGTTTTCCGTTCGTGTGCAGAAGTCATGGGTAAGGAATTTGGCCAAGTGATGTCTGCTTTTCGGACCACTGGACCACAATTCATAGAGCCAGGGTTGACAAGAATCTGTCCTTCTGCTATACTGTCTGTCAGAAAAACAGACCGTCAGGAGGTACGCCATGTCTGATACTACAACCGTACGAATGGCCCAACGAGGAGTGGTAACCCTGCCCAAATCCCTTCGCCAGAGCTACAACCTGCGGCCCGGCGATAATTTCACCCTGCTCGATCTAGGCGGGGTATTCGTCCTCAGCCCGCGCCGTTCGGAGATTGATTCCCTGGCTGACCGCCTCACTCAGGCCCTCGCTGAAAGGGGCGAGACGCTAGAGACAATGTTGCAGGCCCTGCGCGAGGAGCGCGAGCGGTATGATGGCCAAGATTAGCGCGTTTCTCGACACCAGCGCTCTGTTTGCTGGCATCTGGTCAACCAAAGGGGGAGGCCGCATGATCCTGAAACTGGGCGAGGCCGGAGCAATCCGTTTGCTGGTCAGTCCTCAGGTGCTCGACGAGATTGAGAGCGCACTACGCCGCAAAGCTCCCAACATGCTGGGACTGTTGACCTTGCTGCTCGATCGTAGCGGCGTTGAGGTTGTACCTTCGCCGATATCAGAGGCCGTGCGGGATAGCCAGCTACTCACCGGCCACACGGGCGACGCGCAAGTGTTGGCTGCTGCCTGGGCCACCGAGGCAGACTACCTTGTCACGTTAGACCGAAAGCACTTTCTGGAAAACCCAACCTTGAGAGCCGCCGTTCCATTCCCCGTTGGCACACCGGGCGATTTCCTGGCTTGGTATCGGAGACAGTTGACCTGAGCACCCGACCACCCGACCAACGACCACCCGACCACCTAACCAATTTGACAATCCCCGCCTTTTGTTGTATAATGACCGTCAGTCAGTAAATGACCGCAGGTTTGCAGCAGGAAGGCCACGGGATGACCACAGCGCAGCGACGCGCTCGCGAGAAGGCGAGAAGGCAGCAAGAAATCTTAGAAGCCGCCAGGGAGGTCTTCTTTGAGAAAGGCATCCATCGGACAACGGTGGATGACGTAGCTGCCCAGGCCGAGATCAGCAAGGGAACCGTATATCTTTACTTTCAGAGCAAGGAGTCTATCCTTGCTCATTTGCTTTTAGAGGGCTTGTCCATCCTGCTGCCGCAATTAGAAGCCGCCTACGCCCCCCAGGAACCACTCTCCGCCGAGAAACACCTTCGCCAACTGGTAGAAGCATATTGGCAATTTGCCCAGACCTATCCTGACTATTTCCGCCTACTACTGGCCCTGGACCGGGGGCGCTTCCGGGAAAGGGTCCCGGCAGAAATGTATCAGCAGATCCTGGCGGAGAGCACAAGGGGGCTGGAGCTGGCGGCAAAGGCCATCCAGCAGGGGGCGGAAGAAGGCGCGTTCACCGCTGATGATCCCCTGCTGGCAGCCGGTGTGCTCTGGGGCGCCCTCAACGGCGCGCTCACATTGATGGCCAACCCTGTTCGGCAAGCAATGATCCCCGTAGAACCTAAGGCGGTGTTCGATGCCACCTTCGAGCTTTTCCTGCGCGGCCTGCAAACTAATAATCGCTGATCTGGTAACGAGGAGGAGAAAATGAAAGAAGTGGTAATTGTCGGGGGAGTGCGTACCCCTATCGGCAGCCACGGCGGAGCCTTCAGAGACCTGTCCGCTCAGGAGCTGGCCGCCATTGCGATGCGAGAGGTGGTCAAACGCACGGAGCTCGACCCCAACCTCATTGACGACGTCATCTTCGGCTGCATCGGCCAGTACTCCGATTCGCCGAACATCGCCCGCGTGGCCGCGCTGATGGCCGGTATCCCCGCCCACGTGCCCGGCTACACCGTCCAGCGGAACTGCGTGGCCAGCATGCAGGCCATCTCCTGCGCCTACCAGGCCATCCAGGCCGACGACGGGGAGATCTTCCTCTGCGGCGGCACGGAGAGCATGAGCACGGCTCCCTACGTGGTACGCGGGGCACGGTGGGGGCTGAAGCTCCGCCACACCGGGTTCACCGACTCCCTGTGGGAAGGTCTGACCGATCCGGTCTGCGACGTGATCATGGGCTACACGGCGGAGAACCTGGCCACGATGTACGGCATCAGCCGCGAGGAACAGGACAAGTTCGCGGTACACAGCCACAAGAAGGCCTTCCGCGCCACCAGGATGGGCAAGTTCGACGACGAGATCGTGCCGGTGCGCGTCTCCAAGAGAGTGGCTGGCCAGGAGGTAGCCTACGAGAACATCGTCCACGACGAGTGCATCAACCCGGCCCTCTCTGTTCAGAAGGCCGCCCTCTATCCCACCGTGTTCAAGAAGGACGGGTCAGTCACTCCCGCCAATGCCTGCCCCATCTCAGACGGCGCGGCGGCTATGGTGGTGATGACGGCTGACAAGGCCCAGGAACTGGACATGGAGCCCCTGGCCTACGTCCGCAGCTACGCCTATGCCGCAGTGCCGCCGGAGATCATGGGCATCGGCCCCACCAAGGCCGTGCCCAAGGCACTGAAGAAAGCGGGGTTGAAGCTAACAGACATTGACCTCATCGAACTCAACGAGGCCTTTGCCGCCCAATCCATGGCCGTGGGCATGGAATTGGAAAAGGACGGCTGGGACTGGGACAGGGTCAACGTCAACGGCGGGGCCATCGCCCTGGGCCACCCGGTGGGCTGCACAGGTACGCGCATCGTGGTCACTCTGCTCCACGAGATGATCAAGCGCGACGTCTCCCTGGGCGTGGCCACCGCTTGCGTGGGCGGCGGACAGGGTGGGGCGATGATTATCGAAAGGAAGTAGATCCGGAATTCGTGGATTCGGGACTCGTAGATTCGTGATTCGTAGATTCGTAACGAATCCCGAATTTACGAATCTACGAGTTTACGAACACTAAGGGAGGAACCCGCATGGCTAATACGGTGTTATACAAAGATAAGAAAGCTCGCCAGGCATTCATCGCCAAGGGCGAGGAGGTTTTCGAGGGGATCAAGGGTAAGCTGCAAAGCCAGGAAGGGGTAGTGGCCATTGAGCCGAATAGTGGTGAGTACTTCGTGGGCAAAACGTTGGGAGCAGCCAACGATGCCGCCTTCGCCAAGCATCCCGACGTCTGGGTGTATTTCGTGCGCCTCGACGATCCGGAGGCGGCGGTGCCACTGGTGACGTGGTAGTGAGGTGACGACAAACCAAAGGAGGTTAAAACATGTACATTTTCAAAGCAGGAGTAGTGGGTGCGGGGTTCATGGGCGCTGAGATCGCTCAGGTCATCACCTACGCGGGGCTGCCGGTGGTGATGAAGGACATTGACCAGGAAATGCTGGACAAGGGGATGGGCACCATCCGGCGCATATACCAGCGGCGGGTGGACAAGGGCAAGATGTCCCCCACCACCATGCAGGAAAAGATGGACCTGGTCATCCCCACGCTGTCCTACGACGAGTTCGTGGATGTGGACATCGTCATCGAGGCCGTGCCGGAGGTTATGAAGATCAAGCAGCAGGTCTTCGCCGAGCTGGACAAGGTCTGCCCGCCGGAGACCATTTTCGCCTCCAACACCTCGGCGCTGTCCATCAAAGAGATGGGCTCGGCCACCAGGCGCCCCCACAAGATGATCGGGATGCACTTCTTCAGCCCGGCCCACATCATGAAGCTGGTGGAGGTCATCCCCAGCTCGCAGACGGATCAGGAGACCGTTGACGATGTGGTGCGCTTCACAGAGGAGTTGCGCAAGATCCCCGTGGTGGTCAAAGAGTGCCCTGGCTTCCTGGTCAACCGTTTGCTGATGCCCTATCTCAACGAAGCGGTGCTGTGCTTGCAGGAAGGAGCGGCCACAGCAGCCGAAATAGACGAGGCCATGACGGGCTTCGGCTGGCCCATGGGCCCCTTCACTCTGATGGACATGATCGGCATTGATGTCTGCGCCGACGTGGGCGAGTACCTCCACTCCCAGTACGGCGACCGCGTCGCTCCCGCCCCCCTGTGGGAAAAGCTTATCGAAGCGAGACGCTTTGGCGAGAAGACGGGAGCCGGTTTCTACGGCTATGGGGAAGAGACCGACGAGCCGGTCAGGCAGATGATCAAGGATCTGCAGGAGTCTGGGCAGGTACCCACTGGCACTGAGTTCAGCGTGGACCGGCTTATGATGCCCCTGATCAAGGAGGCCGCCATGTGCCTGGAAGAAGACATCGCCAACGTCAACGATGTTGACATGGCCTGCATCGCCGGCATCGGCATGAAGGTAGGCGACCAGCGCATGGGTCCCCTGGAGTACGCCGACGGAGTGGGCCTGGACGTGGTCGTGCAAAAGCTGGAGGAGTTGGAGAAGAAATACGGCCCCCGCTTCCACCCTGTGGCCCTGCTCTATCAGAAGGTGAAGGGCGGGGAGCTGGGGAAGAAGACGGGCCGGGGATTCATGGAGTGGGCAGTCTGAAGTAGATTCGTAGATTCGGGATTCGTATATTCGGGACTCGTAGATTCGTGAATTCGTGATCAGTTCCAAATCTACGAATCTACGGACAGAAAGGAGCTACAAATGGGAGAATACCAATATGTGAAGGTCTCGGTCGAGAACCGCATCGCCACCATCACCATTGACCACCCGCCGGCCAATGCTTTCAACAAGCAAGTGATCGAAGACCTCACCTCTGCCTTTGACGAGGTGACAGAGAACGACGAGGTGAAGGCCATCATCATCACCGGGGCGGGCCAGTTCTTCATCGCCGGGGCCGACATCAACGAGATCTATGCCGTCAAGGACAAGCCTGAGGAAGCTGAGGCTTTCATCCGAAAGGGGCAGGGGCTTTTCCTCAAGATCGAGACCTCGAAGAAGCCGGTCATCGCCGCCATGAACGGCCGCTTCGCCCTGGGGGGCGGCAACGAGCTGGCCATGGCCTGCCACATCCGCATCGCCGAGGACGGGCTGCGTTTGGGCCAGCCAGAGATCAACCTGGGGATCATCCCCGGCTGGGGCGGCACTCAGCGCCTGGCGCGCATTGTGGGCAAGGGCAAGGCCCTGGAGATGATGCTCACCGGCGATCACATCACCGCACAAGAGGCCTACCGCATCGGCCTGGTGAACAAAGTGGTGCCCACTGGCCGGGTGATGAAAGAGGCCACCGGCCTCGCCAGGCGCCTCATCTCCAAGAGCGCGCTGCCCATCGCGGCCATCATTGGGGCCGTGAACGAGGGCCTGGAGCAGAGTATCGAAGATGGTCTGGCCACTGAAGCCCAGCAGTTCGTGTCCCTACAGGGTAGCGAGGACATGGACGAGGGACTCAAGGCCTTCCTCGAAAAACGCAAACCGGAATTCAAGGACAAGTAGTGAGGTCAGGGACGCCCTACATCGCACCCATCCATCTCACGTCCCTTCCTTATGGAGGCCAGGCGTCCTCGCCACCATTGTTCAATCACCGTAGCCATGGCGAGGACGCCGGCCCCTCTTGATCGAAGATATCCCCTCCTTTCTTGCCGCCAGGGCGGGCAGCGCCGGTGATACAGTGAAATAGCCACTTACGAGCTGGACAATGGCGTCCCAAGATCGAGTGGGGTCCTCAACCAACCAGCCAACGAACTCCCGGGCCCTCACCGTGTGCTGCCACCCTGGCGGCCCTAATTGATCAAGATCACCCAACAAGTGTGGGGAGGACAAACTATGGATTTCACACTTAACGAAGAACAACGGATGTTCCAGAAGATGTTCCGCGATTTCGTCACCAATGAGGTCGCACCCCTGGCCGAGGAAATAGACCAGGAAGAAAAGCTGCCGCTAGATATGCTGGAAAAAGCAGCCATGCAGGGCTTCCTGGGAGCCCTTCTCCCGGAGGAGTACGAAGGAGTTGCTCTGGACACGGTCAGCTATTGCCTGCTGCTGGAGGAGCTGGCCAGGGCCTGCACGTCCACAGCCATGATCACCAGCGTGCAC
Organism: uncultured Anaerolineae bacterium; assembly: GCA_964390805.1. Taxonomy (GTDB): domain Bacteria; phylum Chloroflexota; class Anaerolineae; order VGOG01; family VGOG01; genus CAYMKL01. Next base: position 5,983 of record CAYMKL010000104.1, read on the forward strand.
AACGGGCTGGCTAGCAAAACCATCCTGGAAAACGGCAGCGACGAGCAAAAGGGCAAGTACCTGGAGGCGATGGCCTTTGGGGAGAAGATAGGTTGCTTTGCCCTGACTGAACCCGCCGCCGGTTCCGATGCCGCAGCCCTGGAGACCAGGGCCAGGCGAAATGGCGAAGATTACGTGCTCAACGGCTGCAAAACCTGGGCCACCAACGGCGAGATCGCCGACGTCTTCCTCGTCTTCGCCGTCACCGACCCTGGGGCCGGAGCCAAGGGGATAAGCGCTTTCATCGTGGAGAAAGACACGCCCGGCTTCAAAGTGGGATACCGCGAGCCAACCATGGGACTGAGGGGCCTCACCTGCAACACCCTCTACCTCGACGACTGTCGGCTGCTTGCAGAGAATCTCCTGGGCGAAGAGGGGGAAGGGCTCAAAATCGCCATGAAGGCGCTGGACTTCGCCCGCCTGAGCCTATCGGCCATCTGCCTGGGTGGGGCGCAGGCGGCGCTGGAAGCTGGCGTCCAGTTCGCCATTGAGCACGAGGAGTTCGGCGGGCCTATTGCCCTGAAGCAAGCCATCCAGAACTTCATCGCCGACACCGCCTCCGAGATCGAAGCCCTGCGCTACCTGGTCTACCACGCCGCGTGGCTGGCCGACACGGGAGAGCCCTATACCCGCGATGCGTCCATCGCCAAGCTTTTCGGCTCTGAGGTCGCTATGCGGGCAGCTAACAAGATGCTCCAGGTACACGGCGGCTTTGGCTACATGAAGGAATACGCCATTGAGCGCATGTACCGCGATTTCCGCGCTCTGCAGATCGTGGAAGGAACCAGCGAGATGCAGCGATTCGTCATCGCTAGAGACATTCTCAAGGAGAAGGGGCTGGCAATTAAGCCGTAGGGGTAATAGGGCAATGAGGTAACGAGTCAATGAGTAACGAGTTGGAGGAAACCTCGTTGCCTCGTTAACTTGTTGACTTATTGCCTTTGGCACAAGGAGGGTATCATGGACTTCACGTTCCCCAAAGAATATCAACTTTTCCGTCGGATGGTGCGCGGCTTTGCTGAGAACGAAGTGCGCCCTTTGGCCCAGAAGCTAGACCGCGAGCATCGCGTTCCCTTCGAGACCATCGAGAAGGCAGCCAAGCTGGGCCTGATGGGCGTGCCCTTCCCCCAGAAGTACGGAGGGGTCGGGGCAGGCGAGACGGGCTACTGCATCCTGATGGAGGAGATTAACAAGGCCTGTGCCTCAACAGCCACGGTCATCGGCGCCCACACCGGAATCGGGGCCATGGCCATCTACCTTGACGGTACTGAGGAGCAGAAACAGAAGTACCTGGTTCCCCTGGCCCGGGGTGAGAAGATCGCCGCCTTTGCCCTCACCGAGCCTGGGGCCGGCTCCGACGCCGCAGCCATCACCACCAGGGCCGTGCGCGACGGCGATTACTACGTCCTCAATGGCACCAAGACCTTCATCACCAATGGCGGCCACGCCGACATCATCAGCGTCATGGCGGTCACCGATCCCTCCCTGGGAGCCCGGGGAGGGGTAACAGCCTTCATCGTGGAAAAGGAGTTCCCCGGCTTCAAGGTGGGCACTTCGGAGAACAAGATGGGCATTCGGGGCAGCAACACGGCCGAGCTGATCTTCGAGGACTGCCGCGTGCCCAAGGAGAACGTGCTGGGCCAGTTCGGAGCCGGCTTCATCACCTTCATGAAGACCCTGGACATAGGGCGCATTAGCCTGGGGGCCGGCTGCCTGGGAGGGGCGGATGCCTGCCTGGAGGCCAGCATCGAGTGGGCCAAGACTCGCCAGCAATTCGGCGCTCCCATAGCCCATAAGCAATCGGTGCATTTTGTGATTGCCGACATGGCCACCGAGATCGAGGCCCTGCGCTCTCTGGTCTATCGCACCGCTTGGTTGGTGGACACCGGTCAGCCCTTCACCAAGGAAGCGGCCATGTGCAAGCTATACGGCTCCGAGGTGATCCATCGCTGTATTGACAAGACCCTTCAGATCCACGGCGGGCTGGGCTACAGTCGCGACTTCTGGGTCGAACGCGCCTTCCGCGACCAACGCATCACCGAGATTTTCGAGGGCACCAGCGAGATCCAGCGAATCGTCATCGCCAGTAACATTTTCCGGCCAGAGGGAGTGCGTGTCGGCGCGTAGGAGCAAGGGAACAGGAAAACGGTTAGCCGTAGCAGTAAAACGTGAAACGTGAAACGTAAGACCACACGAGGCAAGTCATCACGTTTTACGCATCACGTTTCACGCGATTGGAGGAATCAACTATGCGCATCATTGTCACTATAAAGCAAATCCTAGACCCCGCCGGCTTCACCGTCCACCGGCGACTGGAGAGGGTCTTCATCAACCGAGAGAACTACATCATCAACCCCAACGACAAGAACGCCCTGGAGACGGCTTTGCGACTGAAAGACACCCATGGCGCCGAGGTCATCGCCCTCAGCCTGGGGGAGCCCAGAGTTGATGACGCGCTGCGGGAAGCTCTGGCCATGGGGGCTGACCAGGCGTTTCTGCTAACGGGCACGCCCGATGAGGCCCTCGCCGAGGCGGACGCCGCCACCGCTGCGCTGATCCTGGGACAGGCCATCGAGAGAATCGGCGGCTATGACCTGATCCTGACTGGTCAGCGAGCCCTGGATACCGGCGCCAGCCAGATAGGCCCCCGCCTGGCCGAGTACCTGGGCCTGCCGCAGGTGCTGGGAGTCCGCGAGGTGTCCGGCCTGGACAATGGGAAGCTGAGGGCCAAACGCAACTGGAAAGAGGGCTACGCCGAGGTCGAAGTCGGCCTGCCTGCGCTGCTCAGCATCGCTCCCCAGGCCAACCAGCCCCGCTATCCGCACGGAGCGCGCATCATGAACGCCTATCGCCAGTGGGAAGTCACCACTTGGAATCTGGCCGACCTGGGCCTGACCGAAGAGGAGCTCAGCCCCCTGATCGGTCTCCAGCGCAAGGCCTTCCCCCCGGAGCAAACGTTGGGGGAGCTCATAACAGGTGCGCCTAATGAGGCGGCGAGGGAACTGGCACATATTCTAAAAGCTAGAAGCTGAGGGCATAGAAACCAGGTTTTCCCCTGTCTGAGCAAGCAGATTGTTCTCTTAGAATCTCCTGGGACACACGAAGGTATCTTGCCAACAAAAAACCTGGTTTCTGATCCCTACCGAGATCGGAGGTTAGAATGGATCTAGAGTATTGGGAACTTCTTGCGGGGGAAGCAATCGAGGAAGAAGAGGAGATCGCCTATCGGGACATCTGGGTGGTGGCCGAGGCGGAGGATGGCGCTCTGACGCCGGTCAGCCTGGAGATGGTGGGCAAAGCGCGGGAGTTGGCTGCTGCCCTGGGCGCTTATGTCCAGTCGGTCCTGCTGGGTGAGGGACTGGAGGATCTGGCCCAGGAACTGATCCAGCGTGGGGCCGACAGCGTCTACCTGGCCGACGATGGCTTAGCTTCGCACGCTACGCTGGCCGAATATCACCTGGAAACCTATGCCCAGGTGTTGAGCGATCTTTTCCAGGAGCAGAAGCCAGAGATCATTCTCTTCGGGGTCACCGAATTGGGCCAGGAGTTGGCCCCTCGCCTGGCTCAACGCCTGGGGACCGGCCTGATCTCCGATTGTTTGGACCTATCCATTGACGAAACCGAGCGCGTCCTATTGGCCAGGCACCCGGTCTACGGCGGTGAGTACTTCCACGTCAGCACCTTCCTGGGAGCCAAACCCCAGATAGCAACGGTGCGCCCCGGCGCCTTCCGCCTCCCCTTCGCCGATGAGTACCGCTACGGCGATGTGGAGGAGATGGCCGTCAATCTAGAGGGAATCGAGGGCCAGGTCAAGATGCTCAGCGTATCTGCCGAGGAAGCTCAGCCCCAGGTGCCCCTGTCCAAAGCCAGGGTGATCGTCGCTGGTGGGCGGGGCATGGGGGACGCTGAAGGTTTCGCGCTGGTCGAGGAATTGGCGGAGGCGCTGGGCGGCCAGGTGGCAGGCTCGCGCGGGGCCCTCGACGAGGGCTGGATCAATAAAGAGCAACTGGTGGGGCTGAGCGAGATCACGGTCAAGCCCGACCTGTACATCGCCTGCGGGATCTCGGGAGACGTACATCACTATTTCGCCATGCAGGAATCTAAGTTCGTGGTGGCCATCCACGAGGACCCCGACGCCCCCATCTTCAAGACAGCCAACCTGGGCATCGTGGGCGACCCCAAGGAGGTCATCCCGCCGCTGCTGGCAGAGTTGGGCGCGCTGTAAACGGATTTCCAGAACGGATTGAACGGATACTGGCCGCTTCCAATCCGTTCAATCTGTTCCCTGAATCCGTTGACAGCACCCTGGCCAGCCATTAGCAGACAACCAACGGGTAGATGGACAGAGATTCCATCTACCCGTTTGCTTATCTAGTGGGAATGTGCTATCATAAGAACGGGCACGCCGCCGTGAACAGGCGGCGCTGGGTTGTGAACCTATCCAGCACCAGCTCTTCCAGGCTGGCGCGCTGTGTGCTATCCCTCACCCCTACACCGGAGGCAAAACATGACAGAAGTCTTCATCGTCGCTGCCACTCGCACTCCCTTTGGTCGCTTCGGTGGGGTACTGAAGGAGATGACGGCCGCGGAGCTGGGCGCGGCAGCCATAAGTGAAGCGGTGCGGCGAGCCAGCATAGAAGGCGCGGCTATTAACCACGTGATCCTGGGCAATTGCATGGGGGCCGCTACGTTGGGCCAGGTGCCAGCGCGCCAGGCGGCTCTCAAGGCCGGCCTCCCCGACAGCGTCCCCGCCATGGCCATCAACACAGCCTGCACCGCGGCGCTCCAGGCGGCGGGACTGGGCTTCGCTCTCATCCGCCACGGTGAGGCCGAGGTCATCGTCGCTGGCGGGATGGAGAGCATGAGCCAGGCGCCCTACATCCTGCCCCAGGCCCGCTGGGGGTATCGCCTCGGTCATGGGCAGATAGTGGACGCCCTCACCAACGCCCTCACCTGCCCCATTAGCGGGGTGCAGATGGGCGTCTTCGCCAGCCAGGTGGCCCAAGAGTATGGCATCGGTCGTGAGCAGCAAGACCGCTGGGCGCTGAGCAGCCAGCAACGCTACCAGGCAGCCCAGACAGTGGGCAAGTTCAGCGATGAGATCATGCCCGTTGAGGTCAAGACGCGCAAGGGAGAGGTCGTGGTGACCAAGGACGAGCAGCCTCGACCTGACACCACTTACGAGAAACTGGCCGCTCTGCCGCCGGCTTTCGAGCCCGAGGGAACGGTGACGGCGGGCAACGCGCCGGGCCTCAACGACGGAGCAGCGGCTCTGGTTTTGATGTCCCGACAGGCAGCTGAAGCCCGTCCTGAGCCCCGTCGAAGGGCGCAGGGCCTGGAGCCGCTGGCACGGATCGTGGCCACAGCCAGTGCTGCCGCCGCGCCACGATTGATCAACGTGGTGCCCGCTCTGGCAGCCCAAAACGCCCTCCAAAAAGCCGGCCTGGCCGTGGAGGACATTGACCTGTGGGAAATCAACGAAGCCTTCGCCGCCGTCACCCTGACCGCCATCGAGATATTGGGCGTGGACCCAGAACTGGTCAACGTCAACGGGGGCTCAGTAGCCATCGGCCACCCGGTGGGGGCTACGGGGGCGCGCATTCTGATGACCCTGATCTACGAGCTGCGCCGCCGGGGCGGAGGGATGGGCCTGGCGACCATCTGCGGCGCGGGGGCTCATGGATATGCGATGATTGTAGAGGCAACCAATAGCCCAATACCCAATAGCTGACATTGGGTATTGGATATTGAGGTGTGAGGCCATGTTGGGTTTACAAGACATATTAGCCGCCCAGCGCAACCTCAGCGGCCTGATTACCAAGACACCGCTGGAGTATTCTTTTCTGCTGAGCCAGCGGGCGGGGTGCGAGGTCTATCTCAAGCTGGAGAACTGGCAGAAGACGGGCTCCTTCAAGGTGCGGGGAGCCGTTAACAAGGTCTCCAGCCTGACCGAGGAAGAGAAAACCAGGGGCTTGGTGACGGCTTCAGCGGGGAACCACGCTCTCGGTGTAGCCTACGCCGCCCGAGCATTGGGCAACGTGCCGACTACCGTGTTCGTGCCCGTCAACGCTCCTGCTTCCAAGCTAAAAAAGCTGGAGGAGTTTGATTGCGAAGTTCTCCTCTCAGGAAACAGCTACGATGAGGCTCATCACGCCGCTGAGGCTTTCGAGCGACTTCACGGCGCTACCTACGTCCACGCCTACGATGACCCCTTGACCATCGCCGGCCAGGGCACGGTGGGGCTGGAGATCATGGAAGACCTGCCCCAGGCCGAGGCCATCCTGGTGCCTGTGGGCGGCGGCGGGCTCATCGCCGGCATAGCTGTGGCTGCCAAAGCGATCAATCCCCAGGTGCGGATCATCGGAGTGCAGCCTGAGGCGTCGCCGGCGGCCTACCTCTCGCTGCGCGACGGTCGTCCCTACGAGGAGTACGACGCCGCCCCTACCATCGCCGATGGGTTGGCCGGCGGCTTTGGCTGTCTCCCCTTCGAGATCGCCGCCAACCTCATTGACGAAATCGTCCTGGTAAGCGAGGCAGAGACCCGCACCGCCGTCTTCGCCCTGCTGGAGTTGGCCCAGTTGGTGGTGGAGGGCTCTGGCGCGGTGGGCATAGCCGCCCTGTTAGCCGGGAAGGTGAACCTGATGGGGCGAAAAGCTGTGGCGGTGTTGACCGGGGCCAACATAGACGCCAGCCTTCTTCTCGAGATCATGAGTGAACGAAGTGAAACGTGAAAGGAGTGTCAAATCATGGGCAAGTCACCTTTCCCCGGCATGGATCCCTATCTCGAAGGCGAGCTGTGGCAAGAGTTTCACGACACCCTTGCCCACCAAATACGGGGGCGGTTGTTACCACTGCTGCCTCCTGAATACGTCGCCTTGCTGAACAAACGTTACGTCATTGAGCGTTCTGGCCCAGGTAGCTTCGGGATAGTGCTGCAGCGGGTCATCTATCCCGACGTTCACGTCGTTCGCCCCCCCAGCGTTAACGAGGCGGCGCCTGTATATACAATGGTCGCCCCGCCAACGGTTGAACTGGTGAACCCCTTCCCGGTGGAGGTGCCGCTGCTCAGCGTCGAAATCCGCGACGTGGCTGAGCGTCGCCTGGTCACAGTGATTGAAATCCTGTCGCCCGTCAACAAACACGGAGACGGCTTCCAGGAGTATGTCGACAAACGCACCGCGCTCCTGCAGACCCGGACTCACTTGCTGGAAATAGACCTGCTGCGGAGCGGAGAGCGAATACCGCTCACCGGCGGCGAATTGCCGCCCGCGTCGTACTACGTTTTTCTCAGCCGTTTCACCCGCCGCCCCGTGAGCGAGGTCTGGCCAGTCGGCTTGCGCGAACCGTTGCCCACGGTGCCCATTCCCCTGCTGCCGCCCGACCCCGACGTGCCCCTCCAATTGCAGGCCGCTATCGAAGCCTGTTTCGAGCTGGTGGGCTACGAAAGATTGCTGGACTACACTCAACCCCCACCGCCGCCGCCCCTCAGCACCGACGACCTGGCCTGGGTGAGGGGCAGGGTAGAGGAGTGGGGGAGTGAAGCGTGAGGACGTGAAACGTGAGGAAGAGAGGCGGATGAACGACCAAGACAAGACAAAGGAGCAACTCAAAGATGAATTGGCAGAGCTGCGCCAACTGGTCGCCCAATTGCAGGCGGCGGATACCGAGCATAAGCGTGCAGCGGAGGCGCTGCGGGAGAACGAAGAACTGCTTCGGGCCACGCTCGAATCAACCGCCGATGGCATCCTCGTGATAGGCGAGGGTGGAAAGATGCTTCACGCCAACACCCGGTTCGCCGAGCTGTGGCGGATACCGCAACTGGTTCTGGACTCGAGAGATGACGACACACTCCTCGCCTTCGTCCTGGATCAACTGCAGGATCCAGAGGCTTTTCTCACGAGAGTTCGTTATCTGTACGGGTCATCAGAGCAGGATCTTGACATCCTTCAGTTCAAGGATGGCCGGGCCTTCGGGCGATTCTCCCGCCCGCTGCTCCAAGACGGCATGGTGGCCGGACGGGTTTGGTCTTTCCGAGACACCACCGAGCGCAAGCGGGCAAATGAGATGCTGCGCCGACGGGCCGAAGAATTGGCCGCGCTCCAGGCAACTGTGCTCGAGATCACCGCTCCGCACGTTTTACCCGCACTGCTCCAGACCATCACCGAGCGGGCCGCGCGGCTGCTAGACGCTCCAAGTGGCGGGCTGTACCTGTGCGATCCGGATCAAGGGGAAGCCCGCTGCGTGGTGAGCTACAATACGCCGAGTGATTACACCGGAACAGTGCTCAAGTACGGTGAGGGTGCGGCTGGCATCGTAGCCCAGACCGGGGAGCCCCTGATCATTGATGATTACCGTACCTGGAATGGACGGGCCGCTGTCTACAAGGAGGAGCAGCCTTTCACGGCCGTGCTCAGCGTACCAATGATCTGGCAGGGTCAGGTGACAGGAGTGATCCACGTCCTGCACAACGTAGAAAGCCGGCGCTTCACACAGGCCGACCTGGAACTGCTGACTTTGTTCGCCAACCACGCAGCCATCGCTGTCGAGAATGCCCGACTCTACGAAAAGGCCCTCCAGGACGCCAAGACCAAAGCCACCCTGCTGGACGAGGTCAATCACCGCGTCAATAACACCTTGGTCGCCATCATCGGCCTGCTGCACATCGAACAAAGCTACGCCGCGATGGCGGATTACGCCACGTATGAAGCCATCATCCAGAATCTGACCAACCGGGTAAGTGGACTGGCCACAGTGCATAGTCTGCTCTCCGCTTCTGAGTGGGCGCCCTTGCCGTTGAGCGACCTGGCCGGCCAGGTCATCAAGTCTGCCCTGGGGATGCGCCCCCGCGACAAGGAAGTCTTCATAGACGCGCCCCCCTCCCCGGTGCAAGTAACGCCCGACCAGGTGCACAACCTGGCGATAGTGATCAACGAACTGGCGACCAACACCATCCGACACACCCTGCCGGGGCGCAGCACAGCACGCATCAGCGTTCGCATCACCCTGGAGGACGACGCGATTCTATTCGAGTATCGGGACGATGGGCCGGGCTATCCAGAGGATGTGTTGCAGTTGGAGCGCCACGCGGTAGGGTTTGACTTGATACGGAACCTGGTACACAAGAGCTTGCGAGGGGAACTGTCATTACACAACGATGAGGGGGCGGTGACTGTCATTCGATTCCCAGCCCGGGCATAGGAGGCACAGCGAATGAACAATCAAAAAAACGTCCGGGTGCTGATCGCCGAAGACGACTACTTGATCAGCAAATCAACCGCGGCGCTGTTGAAGAGGATGGGATATACCGTCGTCGGGCAAGCACTCGACGGCCGGGAGGCTGTCGAGATGACCCAGTCTCTGCGGCCCGACGTGATCCTGATGGACGTCAAGATGCCCGTTATGGACGGGATCGAGGCCATTCAACACATCTATGAGACCTGCCCCACGCCAGTGGTGGCGCTGACGGCCTATGCCACGTCGGAAGTGACCGAACAGGCCATCGCCGCAGGCACCGGAGCCTACCTGACCAAACCAGCCAGCCCGCCCCAGATGGAACGGGCCATCAACATCACCATGGCCCGCTTTGCCGACATGATGGAACTGCGCCGTCTGAACGCCGAGCTACAGGCCGAGATCGCCGAGCACAAGCGGACGGAGGAGGCTCTAAAGGAGTCTGAAGAACGCTATAGAGACCTGGTTGAGAAAGCAGGCATCGCCATTCTGCTGGACGATGAGGAAGGCGGTTTCCAATACTTCAATGAGACATTTGCAAAGTGGTTTGGGTACTCCGTTGAAGAGATGAAGCAACAGTCAATCCGAACACTTGTCCATCCTGACGACGTTGACAGGGTCATGGAATCTCATACGGGACGCATTGAAGGCCGAAAGACTCCATCGAGATACGAATTCAGAGGAGTCGGAAAAGATGGTTCTATCAGATACCTGGAAGTGGATGCTGTTGAGTTAAAAGACGGAGATAGCACAATCGGCACCAGTTCGTGCTTATGGGACATCACCGATCGCAAACGGACGGAGGAGGCCCTGCGTGAGAGTGAGGAGAAGTACCGCGACCTGGTAGAGAACATTAACGATGTCCTCTATACCACTGACGAGAATGGACTGATGACCTATATCAGTCCCGCCATAGAACCGCTCAGCGGATATAGCCCGTCGGATGTCATTGGCCGACCTTTCGTTGAGTTCCTCTATCCGGAAGACTCGCCCCGCATCATGAAGCAGTTTCAGAAGGTCATGTCTGGCCACATGCAGCCAAGTGAGTACCGGATTGTGACCAAGTCTGGTGAAATCCGCTGGGTGAGGTCTTCCAGCCGGCCGATCTTTGCTGAGAATCGTCCTATTGGCTTGCGAGGATTGCTGACAGACATCACTGAGCGCAAGCGGGCGGAGGAGGCTTTGAGGGAGTCCCACGAACGGTTCCTCACCATAGTAGACGGAATAGACGCGGACGTTTACGTTGCCGACATGGACACCTGCGAAATCCTGTTCATGAACGAGCACATGCGAGACAGCTTTGGCCACGATCTGGTCGGGAAAATCTGTTGGGATGTGTTCCGCGGTGAATCTGGGCCTTGCGGTCACTGCACCAACGACAAGCTGGTTGACGCCGACGGCAACCCTATCGGAGTATATGTCTGGGAAGGACAGAACCCGATCACTGGAAATTGGTACATGAACTATGATCGAGCCATCAAATGGATTGATGGCCGCCTTGTCCGGTTGCAGATTGCTACGGACATCACCGAGCGCAAGCGGGCGGAGGAGGCGCTGCAGGAAAGCGAAGCGCGCTATCGCGCCGTCGTCGAGGATCAGACGGAGCTAATCTGTCGCTTCCAGCCCGATGGAACGCTGACCTTTATGAACGAAGCCTACTGTCGCTATTTCGGCAAGAGACGTGAGGAGTTGATTGGAAATAGCTGCATGTCACTCATTCCCGAAGAGGACCGGGAAACTGCCGCCAATCAATTCACCTCCCTATCCGCGGAGAACCCCACCACAACCTACGAACACCGAGTTTTGGCGGCCGGCGATAGGATTCGTTGGCAGCAGTGGACCGACCGGGCGATATTCGATGAGCGGGGCCGCATCGTCGAATACCAATCAGTGGGGCGCGACATCACCGAGCGCAGGCAGGCACAAGAAGAGATTGAACAACGCAACCGGGAGCTGGCGGCCCTCAACGTCATCACTGGTGCGATGATGCAAAGCGCACTGGACCTGGATGAGGTGCTGCAGCGAACAGCAGATGGCATTGTGGAGGGGCTCGGTTGCAACACTGCATTCATACTCTTGCTGGATGAAGAAAAGGAAGTCTTCAAAGGCAGTGCAATTTCCGCAAAGGCCAAGATCCTGGCGAAAATGAATGCTCTGGTCGGCTTCCCTCTTCTCCAAATCAACGTCCCAGCCAAAAGCGATTTCAATGAGGCCATGAGCAACCTCTTGAACAATCGGATAACGATCAAACACGATTTCTACGAGCTGGTCAGCCCTTACTTGGGTAAGCGCGTTTGTTTCGCCATACAGAAGCTCATGGACTCCAAGACGTTCTTCACCATGCCGCTGCTGGCAAAGGGGAAAACGATTGGAGGCATCATCGCCTCAACACCGGATAAGTTAACCGAGAAAGATACAGAGAAGCTAATGACCTTCGCCAACCAGGCCGCCATCGCCATTGAGAACGCCCAGCTCTTCAAGGAGACACGCCAGCTCAGCGAAGAACTGGCTGCTCTCAACGTCATCAGTCAAGACATCACTTCCAGCCTAGACCTAGATGAGACCTTGCAGCGAATCGCAGATAGCACGCGATGGTTGACGGTAGCCCGGCGCAGTCGCATTCTGCTCATCAACTCCCAGGCACGCCAGTTGCTCAAGGATGTGAACTCCGGCTATCCCCCGGAGGAGAAAGGGACCTACGACTACGAGCGGTTCGAGCAGGGGATCAGCGGTTGGGTGGCCTGCGAGAAACGATCAGCCCTCGTTCCCGATGTGCTGGCCGACGAACGCTCTGTAGGCCGGAGCCGAGCCGCCTCCGCCCGCCATGGCACCAAATCGGTGTTGGTGTCGCCGCTCATAGTTCGGGGAGAGGTGATTGGTACGCTCGCTGCCGTGAACCTCCGTGAGGATCCCACCTTCACTGCGGAGGTCATGGCTCTAGTGGAGCAGTTGGCAGCCCAGGCCGCCATTGCCATCGAGAACGCCCGACTGTACCAGGAGACCCAGCAACGTGCCCTGGAACAGGAGACGCTGCGGGAAGCGGCGCTGGCGCTAACCACCGCCCTGGATCGGAACAGGGTGATCGAGCGCATCCTGGCCCAGTTACAGCGGGTAGTACCCTACGATAGCGCATCGGTGCAGTTGCTCAGGGAGGACCGCATGGAACTCGTGGGCGGGCGTGGCTTTCCCAACTTGTCGGACCTGCTGGGCATCTCGTTCCCGGCTGACGGCGACAACCCCAACAGCGAGGTGATCCGCACCCGAGCTCCCTTCATCGTGAAGGACGCCTCAACCGTGTACGAGGGATTTCAAACAGGCCCACACCAGCAGACCGTTATCCGCTCCTGGCTGGGAGTGCCGATGCTGGTCGGCGAGCGGCTAGTAGGGATGATCGCGCTGGACAAGAGTGAGCCGGCGTTCTACACCCAGGAGCACGCACGACTGGCCGAGGCGTTTGCTGCCCAGGCCGCCGTCGCCTTCGAGAACGCGCGGCTGTTCGAGGAGACGCAGCAACGTATGGCGGAGTTGGACGCACTGCGGCACATCAGCCTGCAGCTCACCTCCTCGCTGGATCTGGCCGACGTGCTGGACAGCATTGCTGAAAACACATTGTCTCTGGTTGGAGCCACCAACTGTCACATCTACCTCTATGACGAGACCAGCGAGACCTTCACCTTCGGCGCTGCGCTGTGGCAGGATGGGCGACGAGAGGCGGCAGTGAAGACGCCGCGTCGCGACGGTCTCACCGCCAGCGTGGTCCGAGAGGGCCAAGCCGTGGTCATCAACGACGCCCCTCAGCATCCTCTCTACACCAGCCCTGAGGCACGGAAGTGGGGTTTGCAGGCCATCGCCATCTTCCCCCTCAAGCGAGCGGGGCGGGTATTGGGGGTGTTCTCCATCGCTTTCCTTACACCCCACACCTTCAGCCAGGAGGAACTGCGGGTGCTGGGGCTGCTGGCCGACCAAGCTGCCATAGCCATCGAGAACGCGCGGCTCTTCACCGAGGCCGAACAGCGAGCCACAGAGCTATCCACCATGCTGGAAGTAGCCAGAGCTGTCTCGTCCACCCTCGATCTCGAAGAAGTGCTGGCTCTCATCGCTGAACAGGTGGCTAAGACTATCGGGGCGACCGGCTGCACCCTGTCCCGGTGGGATCGAGAAGCCGATGCTGTCGTGACCTTGACCCAGTGGCGTCAAAGGTGGACTGAATGGGCCGCCGAGCCGGGGGTCAGCTATGCTTTGGATGATTTCCCAATCACTCGCGCCGTGCTAGAGAAGCGCCAGCCCATCACCATCCAGGCCACGGATCCTGACGCTGATCCGGCCGAATTAGCCCTCATGCAACAAGCCGGCGTCGCTAGCGTGCTTATGCTGCCCCTGGTCGTCGGTGAGCGGGTCATCGGTCTGGTGGAATTGGATGAGACCGAACGCGGGCGGGAATTCACAGCCGCCGAAATCCGTCTATGTCAGGCATTGGCCGATCAGGTAGCCGTGGCCATTGAGAACGCGCGGCTCTTCGACGAGGAGAAGCGAAGAAGCGCCCAACTGGCGCTGATCAGCGAGGTGAGCGAGAAAGCGGCCTCCATCCTGGATTCGGATAGGCTGATGCAAGAGGTGACCAGTTCCATCCAGGAGAGCTTCAACTACTACAACGCGGCCCTTTTGCTCTTAGACGACGAACGCCGCGAATTGGTGATGCGGGCCATAGCCGGTGGCTTCGGACACATGGCGCCGGGCGAATACCGCCAATCCATAGAGCAGGGCCTTGCCGGCTTTGTGGCCAGGACGGGCAAGTCCTGGCTAGCCAGCGACGTCAGCCAGGATCCCCACTACATCAAGGGACTCTCAGAGGAGGTCCTGACTGGATCGGAGTTAGGCGTTCCCATCAAGCTCGGCGATAAGGTACTCGGTGTCCTGGTGGTGCAAAGCACTCACCTTAACGATTTCGATCAATCGGACGTGGTGGCTATGGAAGCGGTGGCCGACCGGATTGCCATCGCTATCCAGAACGCCCGTCTGTACGAGGAAACACAACAGCAATCGGAACGCCTGGCTCAGACGCTGGCGGTCAGCGAGTTGTTGCACCGTGATCTGGAGCTGGAGCAGTTGCTGGAGCAGATCGCCCAGGGCACAGTGGGGCTGGGCTTCCGCCGGGCGGTGATAAACGTCTGCCAGCCGGGACAGGACGTGGTAAGAGTGCGGGCTATGGCTGGCGTGGAGGGGGCAGATCGCGAGGTGCTTATGGGCGCTACCTACCACTGGTCCGATTTCCAGTCCCTCATGCAGGAACGGTTCCGGATAAGCCGATCCTACCTTATCCGCTACGAGGAGGTGGATTGGGAGAGAGATTTTCGGGGTGTCGTGGTCGTCCCTCGCAGAGAAGATCGCGGGCTTGGCTACTGGCATCCTGAGGACATGCTCCTGGTACCACTGTGGGGCTCTCGCGGCGAGCTGGTGGGACTGCTGTCGGTGGATGAGCCGGTAGATGGCCTTCTGCCTGACTTGAATACCGTCCAGACACTGGAGGCCTTCGCCAACCAAGCCGCCACTGCCATCGAAAACGCTCGCCTCTTCGAACAGCTCGAAAAGCGCCGAGTGTACCTGGAACGGGTGCTGGGAGCCGCCCCCGACGCCATCGTTACCCTGGATGCCCACCATCGGGTCGTGGAATGGAACTCCGGCGCAGAGAGGTTGTTCGGCTACTCACGGGAGGAGGCGATCGGTCGAGAACTTGACCACCTGGTCACCAAGCCTGATGTGTTTGAGGAAGCAATCGAGTTTACGCAGGTAGTCATGAGCGGGATGGAAGTACCTCCCACAGAGATCGTCCGTTATCGGAAGGACGGCTCTCCCGTGGATGTCCTCTTAGCCGGCTCCCCCATCTTGGTGGGGGACGAGCTGATCGGGGCAGTCGCCGTCTACACCGACATCACTGCACGCAAGCGAATGGAGAAGACACTGCGCGCCCTGGCCCTGGTTGACGACCTCACGAACCTGTACAACCGGCGCGGATTCTTAGCCCTGGCCGAACAGCAGTTGAAGGCAGCCCACCGGGCGAAGAGGAGAATGATCCTGCTATTTGCCGACTTTGACGGTCTTAAGCAGATTAACGATGCCTTTGGCCACTCCGGGGGAGACCGGGCCTTGATCGAGACCGCCAATGTCCTCAGAGAGACCTTTCGCGAGTCGGATATCATCGCTCGCATCGGCGGGGATGAGTTTGTGGTTCTGGCGGTGGAAACCGATAGCGTTGGCCCCGAGGTCCTTGTCGCTCGTTTGCAAGGGTGTCTAAAGACCGGCAACGCAAGAGTAGGCCACCTCTACGAATTATCGTTAAGTGTGGGCATAGCCCATTATGACCCAGAAAACCCCTGTTCCATTGATGAACTGCTGGCCCGGGCGGATAGAGCGATGTACGAGAAGAAACGGGGCGAGTAGAAGCATTAGCTCAAGGAGGCAAAAGTGAAAGTTTACATCTCGTGCGACATGGAAGGCATCTCAGGCGTAGTAGCCGGCAAGCAAACCGAGATGAACGGCGAGGAGTACAAACGGGCTCAAAAGCTGATGACGAGCGAGGTCAACGCCGCCATCGAGGGAGCTTTGGCCGGCGGGGCCAGCGAGATTCTGGTCAACGACTCCCACGGCTCCATGCGCAACATCCTCATCGAGGAACTGAATCCCAGCGCCCAGCTCATCTCCGGCTCGCCCAAGCCACTCTCGATGATGCAAGGGATTGACGAGAGCTTCGACGCCGCCTTTTTCATCGGCTACCATGCTCAAGCTGGCACTGCCCACAGCGTGCTGGACCACACCTACTCCGGCATCGTCTACCAGGTGAGCCTGAATGGCCAGCCGATGGGCGAGACGGGGCTCAACGCCGCCCTGGCCGGACACTTCGGCGTGCCGGTGGTTTTGGTGACTGGGGATAAGCTGTTAGTAGAAGAGGCCGTGGCTCTGCTGGAGAGAGTGGAAGGCGTGGCCGTCAAGGAGAGCTACGGCCGCTACGCAGCCAAATGCTTGGTGCCAGATGCAGCCCACCATCTCATCCACGAGGCCGCTCTGAGGGCGGTTCTAAGATGCGAGCAACCCTTCATCGTCGAGCCACCCATCACCCTGGCAGTGGACTTCACCTCCAGCGCGCACCTGGACATGGCAGAGCTCATCCCTGGCAGCCGCCGCAGCGGCGGGAGGCACATCGAGTACACCCACGATGATCTCCTCACCGCGTACAAGGTTTGGCGGGCCATGCTGAAGTTGGCGCGGTAGATAGCAAACTCGATGAGTGACTCTCCAAGCATCAAACCCTACCTGGGGCTTGCGATAGGGATACTAGCCGTCTCCTTCGCCTCCATCTTCATCCGCTTGGCCGAGGCCCCATCGCTGGTCATCGCCGCCTCTCGCCTGACCATCGCTTCCCTGATCCTGGCCCCAGCAGCCTTCATCAGGGCCAGAGAGGAGCTGCGGTCTCTCACCAAGGGAGATCTGGAACTGGCTCTCCTCTCTGGTCTGTTCCTGGGCCTGCACTTCGCCACCTGGATAAGCTCCCTGGAATACACCTCGGTGGCGAGCTCAGTGGTCTTCGTCAGCACCAGCCCCATGTTCGTCGGACTGGCCTCCCATTTCCTATTGAAAGAAAGGGTGTCGCGGCAGATGTTCGCGGGGATAGCAATATCCGTGCTGGGGGGGATGATCATCGGCTACGGCGACTTCGGCCTGGGCGTGAGGGAGCTTTTCGGCGATTTCCTGGCCCTCGCGGGGGCGGTGACGGTTTCCGTCTACTTGCTGGTGGGAAGAAAGCTGCGCCGACATCTGTCACTCCTATCGTACATCTTCTTGGTTTACACCACGGCAGCGGCCTTCCTGATCATGCTATGCCTGGCCATGGGACATTCATTCTCGGGTTACTCCCAGCAGACTTACCTGATGTTCTTTCTGCTGGCCATAGCGCCTCAGATCATCGGCCACTCATCCTACAACTGGGCACTGAAGTACCTCCCTGCCACTTTCGTGGGAGTAGCCACCCTGGGCGAGCCCATCGGCTCAACTATCCTGGCCTACTTTGCCCTGAAAGAGACCCCCACCCTGGCCAAGCTCAGCGGCGGCGTGCTGATCCTGGCCGGTATCTACGTTTCCTCCCGCGCCGAGAGCGTGGCGGAGGCAGAAGGATAGATCGAGATGATGTCGAAACCACTGAAATACATCCTGTTCGACCTGGATGAGACTCTCTACCCCAGCCGTTCAGGGCTTATGGCTAGTATCGGACAGTTGATGAGCCAGTTCATGGAAGAACGGTTGGATATGCCGCCGAGCGAAGTGCCGTCCTTGCGAGAGTACTACTACCACACGTACGGCACCACCATGCGGGGTTTGCAGCTCCATCACAGCATAGACCCCGAAGACTATCTGGCCTACGTCCACGACATCCCATTGGAGAACTACATCGGCCCCAACGATAAACTCGACAAAGTGCTCACCGAGATCAAGACCGAGAAGGCTATCTTCACCAACGCTTCGGCGGAACATGCCCGTCGCGTGCTCGCCATCCTGGGCATCAAGCGCCACTTCAGCCGCATCATAGACGTGCGCGCCACAGGCTACATTGCCAAACCAGATCCAGAGGCTTACCACCGCGCCCTGGCGATATCGGGCGCCACGGGGGACGAGTGCCTCCTCGTTGACGACAGAGTTCCAAATCTCGCGCCGGCCAAAGAACTGGGGATGATCACCGTACTGGTGACCGACGAGAAGGCAGCGTCTCGGCAAGCCCACCCCGAGGATGCGGACTTCGTCATCGGTGAGGCGGCAGAGATTGGAGAGGTTATGCGGCGTTTGACTTTCGGAATTCTCTAAAGACCATCATCACCGCCGAGCGCGTGGTGGAAGAGCCTGCCCTGAGCCTGGTCGAAGGGTTAGAGGGACAAGCCGACATACTTGGCCTTTACGTCAACGCCATCGCTGAAGCGCCGCGAGGCGCTCGCCCTACTTCTTGCTACCCCGACTACCCCCCGGCTAGCGAGGAGATCCTGGATTACGTGGAGGCTTGCGCGGCCGGTCGGTTCGATGAGTACCTGGAGGAATTCATCAGAGGTTGACCTGAGAGCAGAATTGGGTATAATTAGGGGCACTGAGGGATGAGGCAGTGAGGCAACGAGGCAATGAGGCAACGAGTGGTGGGGAAGAGGCAATGAGGGACTCGGCAACTCGTTACTTGTTGACTCGTCACTCGTTGACTCGTTACTAAATCCAGGAGGCGAACGATGTTTATGTGGAATCCCGCGTATTTTGTCTCGCTCAAACCTATTTTCGTGGGAAGGGCAAAAGCAAGCCAATGAACACCTGGGA
>CAYMKL010000105.1:0-24420 GCA_964390805.1 uncultured Anaerolineae bacterium
CCGGCCTCCCCCTGCCAGGGGGAGGAGTCTGAGTTCCCCTCCCTGGGAGGGAGGGGCTAGGGGAGGGTGGGCCTTCTGTTGAAGGATCGAATCCACCCCCTCCCAACCTCCCCCTGCCAGAGGGAGGAGTCTCAGTTCCCCTCCCTGGCAGGGAGGGGCTAGGGGAGGGTGGGCCTTCTAAGATCACGCGGTACTGAAGGTAACGTCCTCCTTCATTCATGATAATGCTTCCACCATAGAAGCGGTCATCCTGGCCCTGCTCGACCTCGAAGATGTCCTGCCAGGGAGACCAGGCCACCCCATCCGAGCTGACGCGCACCGCAACGGTCAGTTGCGTGTTGGGAGGCACCTCAGCCGACCAGTGAGCTACTACGGCGTTGAAGGGAAAAGCGGCTACGCCGACGGTAGAAGTAAACACGCCGCGTCCTGAGCTTGTCGAAGGGCCCGTCACCTCTCCCGCCGCCAGGCACAACTCGCCATCGCCCTCCCGCGTCACCTGGATGCCCTGGCTGGCCCCAGCCTCGAAGTCCGCCGCTGTCGTTTGAACCCAGTCGCCACCGCGAGTGATTGCCTCCTGAGCAGCGAGGAAGTCAGTGGATTCCGCGATGATGACTGTAAGTAGTATGGTTATGATTATTAGGCCACTGATTGCGCTCTTCATAAATGACGTCACTTCCCGAAGACTGATTTGTTGATTTTACCAGAAAAAGCAGGTTTTGACAAGAAATGCAGGTTTTGACAAGAAATAAGGAAAGAGGGCATCTTGTTCTCCTGTGAAGTTTAGGGTATAATGGTCACAGTTAGAAACACCATACTATTCTCACAAAGGGGGAGAGAAAATGCAAAGCAGAAGAATAGCGACGATAGTGATGGTTGTGGCGGTGCTGATCTTGCTCTTGGCCACGAGCTATACCGTAGCTGGCCCACCAGTTGAGGAGGGTACAGCCGAAATGCAGGCCCCTGTGGGCAGCACTTTCACCTATCAGGGACGACTGACCGATGGGAGCAATCCTGCCAACGGCAGCTACGACTTCGAGTTCAAGCTGTACGACGCCGCTGGCGGCGGCAGCCAGGTAGGCAGCACCACCAGGGATGACGTAGCCGTGACCGATGGCCTGTTCACGGTGGAACTGGACTTCGGGAGCGACGTCTTCAAGGGTGACGCTCGCTACCTGGAGATCGGCGTGCGGCCAGGCAGCAGCACTGGCGCCTACACCATTCTCTTGCCCCGCCAGGCTCTGTCTCCGGCTCCCTATGCTCTGGCCCTGCCGGGCCTGTGGACGCAGCAAAACGCTACCAGCCCCAACGTGGTCGGTGGCTACAGCGGCAACAGCGTGACCAGCGGTGTCGTGGGCGCTACCATCGGCGGCGGAGGTAGCAGCGGCGCCCCCAACCAGGTAACGGCCAACTATGGTAGCATCGGTGGGGGCGAGCACAATGCAGCCGGTGGTGAACGTGCTACCATCGGCGGGGGTGGGCACAACTCTGCCTACGGCAACAGCGCCGCCATCGGTGGGGGATGGGACAACGTGGCCAGCAACTACGCAGCCACCGTTGGTGGGGGTTCTAACAACCGAGCCTATGCCGACCTCTCGACCGTTGGTGGGGGGAGATCGAACCAGGCTGATGCTGCGAAGGCAACCATCGGCGGCGGTGAGTTCATCCTGGTGACGGGTCAGTCAGCCACTGTGTCCGGCGGTTCCCACATCACGGTCACGAACCAATACGCGGCGGTGGGAGGTGGTCAGCACAACATCGCCAGCGGTGACTATGCCACCGTTGGCGGAGGTGGGTATAACACCGCCAGCGGCTTCGGCGCGGTCATAGCTGGCGGCGGCGGCTTAGACCCCTTCTGGGCCAGCGTGGAGGGCAACACCGCCAGTGGGGAATCGAGCACCGTCGGCGGGGGCGTGAAGAACGTCGCCAGTGGTGCCTGGGCCACCATCGGCGGAGGCCAGACCAACACAGTCAGCAATCAGAGCGCTACTGTCGGCGGAGGCGCGGGCAATACCGCCAGCGAGGCTTATGCCACCGTCGGCGGAGGCGACGACAACACCGCCAATGGGCAGTACGCCACTGTCGGCGGGGGCGACGTGAACGAAGCCAGCGGCGAAGAATCCACCGTTGGCGGCGGCCGAGCCAATGAGGCCAGCGGCGCAGATGCCACCGTCGCTGGGGGCGAGCTCAACGTCGCCAGCAGCAACCACACCGCTGTTGGCGGAGGCTTTTGGAACATCGCCAGCAGCGAAGAAGCTACCGTCGCTGGCGGCAGAAAGAACACCGCCAGTGGTTTCCGGGCTACTGTCGGTGGCGGCTTCGGCAACCAAGCTGCCGCTGACCATGCCACCATTGCCGGAGGCAGCAGATCTGATCCCGGCGACCCTGCTACTGGCAATCGCGTCACCGATGTTTACGGCACCATCGGGGGAGGTGGAAACAACCAGGCAGGGAGCGATGATGCCGACCAGTGGAATGCCATGTACGCCACCATCGGCGGCGGCTTGCAGAACACCGCCAGCGGCTTGTTCGCCACCATCGCTGGCGGCACGTTCATCAGCGCCACCCATGCCTATGCTACCGTCGGGGGCGGCATCGCTAACGTCGCCAGCCAACCCAACGCCACCGTCGGCGGCGGCAACGGTAACACCGCCAGCGGTGACAGCGCCACCGTCAGCGGGGGTTCCCAGAACGAGGCCACAATTGACTATGCCACCGTCGGCGGCGGCAGATTCAACACCGCCACCGCCGAATACGTCACTATCGGCGGGGGTGGCTTCAACGACGCCAGCGGTGAATACGCCACTGTGCCAGGCGGTCGCTTGAACACCGCTCAGGGAGCCCACAGTTTCGCCGCCGGCCGCCGGGCCAAGGCCATCCACGAAGGAGCCTTCGTTTGGGCCGACGCCACCGACGCTGACTTCGAATCCACGGATACGAACCAGTTCCAGGTGCGCGCCACCAACGGAGCGGTGTTCTCAAGTGATAACACCGCGTCTGGCCTCCTGGTCGAGAACAGTGGCGATGGCGACGGCATTCGGGCCTTTGCCAATGTTTCACAGGGCAATAACTGGGGAGCTGTATATGCCGTAAACACTGGAACCAGTCCCGCCGTGTATGCCGACACCGACGGAACCTACTCAGGATACTTCATGGATGACGTATACGTCGAGGGCAGTTGTGTCGGATGCGTCATCGTGTACATCGGTCTGAACGACGGTAGTGAATCGCTGGAGACCGGCGATTTGGTCACGGTCAGTGGGGTGAGCAGCCCGCTGGCGGGAGCAACGACGCCGGTGATGCGCGTGCGCCGTGCCAATAACGGCAACACCGTCATTGGCGTTATCCAAGGCAAGGCCGATGTCATTGAGAGCAACAAAGACGGCCAACGACTCGAAAGCGCTAACCGGGCCGAAGGGGCAGCAGCGCGCGGCGACTACGTATTCATCGTCGTCCAGGGGTTGGCCTACGTGAAAGCCGATGCCGCAGCCGATGCCATTGCGGCCGGTCAGCGGTTGACAGCGGCGGATGAGCCTGGCCACGTCCGTGCCCTGCGCACTCGGATGCTGGAAGGCATGGTGGTGACCGAAGGCGCACCCGTGATCGGCATCGCCCTGGCCCCAGTGGACAAGGACAGCGGCATGATTCCAGTGTTCGTCACGCTAAGGTAAGGTGGATGTGACAAGGCCATAGGAGGGCCGCGAAAGATGAAACACTTCACAACAAACCGAAGGGCGACGCTCGTGGTAATCGCCTTGCTACTGGTCGTCTCTACTGCCCTCGCCGAAACCAGCGCCACTTCGGGTCTACTCAGTGCAAGCTTCGACCTCTCCTGGTTCACTGTGGATGGCGGTGGGGGCAGCAGCGGTGGCGGCCCCTACACCCTCAGTGGAACCATCGGCCAACCGGACGCGGGGGAGATGTCGGGAGGAGACTACAGCCTGGTCGGTGGCTTCTGGAGCGAGGCGGCAGCGCACTTGCCCACAGCCACCCCCACACCGACGCCGACGGGCACGGTGATACCGACGGCCACACCCACCGCCACGCCGACGAGCACACGGACACCCACGGTTACGCCTACGGCAACACCGACGGTCACGGTCACGCCGCCGACCAACCTGATCTACCTGCCCATCGTCTTGAAGAGCTACCCGTGAAAGCCGATGGGGTAGCCCTTTGACAGCAAAGCCACCTGCATCAATCGCGCAGGTGGCTTTGCTCTTTAGAGGGAAGTGTCGCGGTCGAGATATTGTCTAGCCGACTGGGACCACCAAAACGACTCGTGATCGGCTGGGCCTCACTTGACAGTATCCAAGCTCGCTGCTATACTCAGTGCCGTCCCTTGGACAAGCCGAAGGGAGGCGGACTCATGGCCAAACCTGAGCTCCAGTTCACTATCTACGGTGATGTACCCGATAGCTTCTGGCAAGAGTTGAGGCGGCAGTTTGAAGAGTGTTACCAACGATTGCCTACCTCAGACCTCGAAATGGTACAGGTGTGTCTGCTGGACACAGTGAAGAGGCTGAGGCAGTTCTTGGCTGTGGATCACACCGAGTTGGGCATCAGCAGCCCGCTGGGTACAGAGTTCCTGGCTCTCCACGATGCCTGGCGCGGCGTGCCGCGGATCACCATCTGCTATGAGCGGCTGGCACAGGTACCGCATTTGGTGAGTTTGGGAGCCATCCGCCAGCAAGTGGCCCACAGCATTTTGCACGGCTCGCCAGCGTATTACGTCTTCACGCTCACCCGGAGCCTGGTGGAGAAGGGCCAGGAGCGGAGCCTGTCGTCCATCGCCCTCCAACAACTCCTTTACTACGTAGCCATAGCGGTAAAGGACTATGAGGTGGTGAACCTGCTGGTCACTCACGGCTACGTTGACTGCCAGGTTGCTCTGGCGTTTCATCAACTTGAGGCCAGTGACGAGGATCGGCTGGCCTGGCGGTTGGCGCGGCTCAACCCTGCCGCTCGTCTTATCTGCCTGGCCAGCCAACTGAAGCTCTTACTTTCCCTTCGTCCGCTGGTGGAAAAGCCGTCCGTTGCCCCTGGGCTGATCCAACAGGCCCAGGCCATGCTGGGTTATCTGCCCCTCGAAGAGCAAGACAAGCTGTGGGCCCTGACCCAGCAGATAGCCACTGCGCTGGGAGACGATACGCATCAGAACATCGTAACAGCGCTACAACTGACATTGGAAATACTGTAGACGAGGAGCTGGAGGCTGGAAGATGGACGTTGGAAGATGGAAGTTGGAAGTTAGAGGTTGGAGGTTGGAGGTTGGAGACTGGAGGCTGGAGGTTGGAAGTTGGACTGTGCGGCGAAGCAGCGTCGCCCGCACAGCCGCCATGATCGGCGTGCTAGTCGTGGGTTTTTGGCTGCTGCCTCTCTTGAGCGAGCCCCGTCTGGCCGATGCCGCCCGCCCGGCGATGAGGCGACGTCCCGAGCTTATCGAGGGATCACCGGGCCACAGTGCCGCGCCCCATCAATGGGGTTTTGAGTTTGCGAGAGCGGAGTCTACCTCGACGCCAACGCCCACATCCACGCCGACCGACACGCCGACGCTAACGAGCACCCCTACGGCTACCGTTACGACACCCATCGCTACTTTGACGCCGACCCATACGCCTACGTCCACGCCAACGGCTACCGCTATCACGCCCACGGTCACATCTACGCCCACGCCTACGCCGACCTATACCTCCTCGCCTACGCCGACCCACACTCCTACGCCGACCCATACCCCTACGCCAACACAAACTCACACGCCCACCCCGACTTCTACACCTACGATAACGCCAACGCCGACGGCTACCGCTACCACTCCCATACCCGAAATCTACCTGCCTCTGATTGTCAAGTCTCCGGCGACTACCCCGACGCCAACTCCGACACCCACGCCAACCCCGACGCTGACGCCAACTCCTCCTTCCGAAGAACTGATCGTCAACGGCGGCTTCGAGGAAGACGACGATGCCTGGTTTATCGGCCCCACATCGCGCCCGGCGGTCTACTCCACAGAGGCAGTGCACAGCGGCGCTCGGTCCATGCGCCTGGGCATTACCGATCAGGGCGATTATCCCAGCTACTCCCCCATCTGGCAGCAGGTGACCATCCCCTTCGATGCCTCCTATGCGATGCTATCCTTTTGGTACTATCCGCTCTCCCAGGATGTGATCGAGCACGACTGGCAAGAGGCCATGATTCTGGATGCTAACCACTATTTCCTCGCTCAGGTGATGAAGGTGAATTCCAACAGCCAGACCTGGACTCATGATACTTTCGATCTGCTACCCTATCGAGGGCAAACGATAGCGATTCGCTTCAACGTGTACAATGATGGGGAGAGCGGTCTGAAGACGGCCATGTATCTGGACGACGTGTCGGTGGCCGTAAGGAACGGAACGAGCCGGAAGGTGTACTCAGGCTGGGCGATGGAAGCCTATCCCGAGCTGAGCAGGGTGGAGATGCAGGACATTGTCAGGAAGCAGAAGGAAAGAGGCAGCAACGTCGTTCTGATCGGGCACAACAACCCCGGCGAGGTAGACATTTATAAGGCCGAGCCGGGTCTGTCCTACGCCGTCTATCGAGCTTTCATTGATCCTGAGAATCCCCTGCACGACGACGCTCAGGACATGGTGCTGGCCCAGTACCGCATGTTGCAGGTCTGTCGAGAGGAGGGCATGAAGGTCATCCTGCCCGTCGGTTATCAAATCCAAATGGGAGAGCAGTGGAATGTCGAGCACCCTTACGACCTGCGGACGGATTACTACGGCAACCCCCTCAACATCGGTGGGCAAAGCGCCTCGATCTATTCACCCGCTTACCAGGCTGACATTCGGACCTACTACCAGTGGGTGAACGCCAATTTCGTGCAGCCCTACCAGGACATCATCCTGATGATCAACCTGGCCGATGAGCCCCAGGGCGGGGACTACTCCAGCCTCGCCAATGGCGTCTTCTCCAGCAGGTACGGATATTCCTTCTGGGATACGGGTGACGATCACCAGAGGTGGCGACAGTTGGGTGAGTTCCAGGCCAACTACATCGTCGAGTACGCCGCCTGGAGCGCAAGCGTGTGGCAAGAGATAGAGCCAGACATCATGACCACCATGTCCTTCTGCGGCTTCCTGGCCCGCTACGGCTACTACATGCCCTACGTCGAGCCGCTTTTCAGGGACACGCCATCCAACTTCGCCATCGCCTTCGACGCCTATCCCAGGGATGGGTACTACACCGACCCCATCACCGAGGGCGACCTGACATCGTTGTTCATCCTGATTCGCTCTCTGGGCCGCTATTCGGACATCTACGACAAGCCCGTGTGGCTGTGGTCCACGGCCAACAGTTGGGGACTGGGCCAAGATAGCCCCGACAAGGCCGACATCGCCGACGCAATATCCAATATCTATTATCTAGCCCAACTAACCACTCAGACTGGTGGACAACTGCAGGGTATAAACTTTTGGAACTATAACATCAAAGGACAGGGGCTGTACAACGATACCAACCCCATCGTCTACAACCCCGATGAGATGTTTGAGCGGGTTTCGGTGGCCGGGAGCAGCGCGCGGGAGATCATGGAGGTTGAGCCATCGCCGATTTCAGTGCTGCTCTTCGCGCCCTCCAGCTATCCCTACGAGCTCATCGGCCAGACCAAGTCGTGGCTCCATCTCTCCCGTCTCAGCAAGGACATGCCCACTTTCCGCAGGCTGATCAGCAAAAGCATTCTCAACTACAAATTCCCACAGATGAACGCCCTGGCCAGGAACAACGTCAACTCCATCGTGGCCACCCATCTCACCCCCCCTCTTTCCCCCCCAACTTTGGGGGGGATGAAAGGGGGGGAGGGAGTAGGGATGGAGACGGTCCTGGTGCTGGCTCCGTCGCTGGCCTACGTCTCCTCAGAGGAGCTTGCCCTCCTGTACGATTTCTACAGGCAAGGTGGGGAGATCGTGGCCAAAGGGGACATCGCCGAGACCTTGAAGAAACAGATGAAAGACCCTCATTCAACTGCGATGACCTCCTATTTGAACAAGATCACCTCCGTGGGTAGCGACGGCGCGGTCTACTCCACCTCGCTGGACGTCGAGACCCTGTTCATGGACGACTTCCAGGGCGAACTGGCGAGTTTCTGGAAGGATGTGCTCAGGATCGAGAAGCTCAACCGAGGGTACTTTGTTGAAGGAGATGGTCATGCCTTACTCTACAGCATAGATCCCAACCCAATCCCCTTTAACGTGGACATCCCTTTCACCTACGAGGGCGCGAAATACGACCGCAGCGGCCGCTTCGTGAGCGACCTCTCCGGCTCCGACACTTTAGCCGTCACCCTGGGCCACCACGAATACGCCCGCGTCCATCGGGCGAATTAGAAGTTAGAAATTAGAAGGTCAAAGATGTCCGACGTCCAATCTCCAACCTCCAATTCTCACTATTGGCGAAACTTTGTCTGCTTTGCCTTAGATTACGTGTTCTTCGGCGTCGGCATCGCCTTGGTGAGCCAGACGACGGTCTTGCCATCCTTCGTCAGCCAACTGACCGATTCGGCTCCTTTGATCGGCCTGTCCTCAACCATAATGACCGGCGCCTGGCTTCTGCCCCAACTGATCGCCGCCAGCTACCTGGCCGATAAGGACCGCAAGAAGCCATACCTGATGGTGCCTGCGGCCGTCGGCCGACCAATCTTTTTGCTGCTCGCCGCGGTGTTGTTCCTGGGCGTAGATCTTGCCCCAGCTCTGATCCTGGGGTTGTTCTTCATTGGCCTGACCGTTTTCATGAGCACCGATGCCCTGGCAGCCGTGGCCTGGTTCGATATTCTGAGCAAAGCCATCCCGCCAACCCGGCGAGGCCGGCTGTTTGGGATCGCTCAGTTTTTCTCAGGACTGCTGACAGTGGGAGCGGGAGCGGTGGTCAATGCTCTTTTGGGTCCCCAGGGCCCATCCTTCCCCCACAGTTACGCCCGGCTGTTCTTCCTGGCGGGGCTGTCTTTCCTCGTCTCCCTGCTGGCCATGTCCTTTCTGCGCGAGCCGGTCAAGCCAACGCAAGCTGAGCGGTTATCGTGGAACGCCTTCCTACCCAAATTATTGACGGTCTTGAGAGAGAATCGTACGTTTAGTCTGGTCACGGCCCTGCGGCTCCTGACGGGTCTAAACGGAATGGCTCTACCTTTCTACGTTGTCCACGCCACTGAAGAACTGCAACTCGGCGTTGGGGCCATTGGGCTTTTTCTCTCATCACAGGTAATTGGCGGCATTCTGGCCGGATTCGTGTGGGGGTACCTGAATGAGCGGTCCGGCAGCAAGATCGTGATCCAGTGCTCCACAATGATGGCCCTCGCTTCGCCCCTCCTGGCCTTGCTCATGGGGCCGATAGGTGGATTAGCCGGGAGTTCAGTGATTTACATCTACTCCCTGATCTTCGTGGCCATCGGGGCTCTGAACAGCTCTATGATGCCGGGATTCATCAACTTCGTCCTGGAGCTGGCCCCGTCCGAGGAGCGTGCCACCTACATCGCTCTGACCAACACCTTGTGCGGCGTGCTTCTGTTAGCGCCCTTCTTAGGCGGCTGGTTACTGCAGGCGACGTCCTATCCCATGCTTTTCGCTGTCACAGCGGTGGGTATCTCTCTGGGGTTGGTCCTGACCTTCCGCCTGGAGGAGCCGCGTCAAAAGACTGGCGAAGCCGAATGAATTGACGTTAGATGAGCATTGAAGCGATACTGTTGGGAACCGCTCAGGACGGAGGCGTGCCTCAGGTCGGGTGTTATTGTGCCAATTGTGGGCCGGCGCGAGCCGACCCGAGCAGGCGCAGACTGGTGGCCTGTCTGGGGCTGGTGGACCACGCCACCTGCCAGAGTTGGCTGATTGATGCCACCCCCGATTTCCGAGAGCAGTTGCACGCCCTGCACAGCCTGGCTCCGGATTGCCCGCTGGCTGGAATTGTGTTGACCCACGCTCACATCGGGCACTACGCCGGCCTGATCCATCTGGGGCACGAGGCGTGGAGCACACAAAATCTGCCGGTTTATGCCTCACCGAGGATGGCCAGCTTCTTGCGCCATAACGCTCCCTGGTCGCAATTGGTCGCGCTGGGCAACATCGAACTGCGTTTGCTCACCCCCGCCCGTGAGACGCAACTCAGTTCCAACCTGCTTCTGACGCCCTTGCCAGTGCCCCACCGAGACGAACTCAGCGACACACTGGCCTTCGCCATGTCTTCGGCCGTCGTGCGTGGCCGAACGCGTAGCCTGTTCTACTGCCCCGACATTGATGCGTGGGGCCGATGGGAGCACGACCTGCGTCGCTTGGTGGCCGAGATGGACGTGGCCTTGCTAGACGCGACCTTTTTCAGCGCGGACGAGCTTCCGGGCCGCGATCTGAGTCAGATTCCGCACCCCCTGGCCACCGACACCGCCGAGCTGTTGGCGGGTGTGGATTGCGACGTGCGGCTTATCCATCTCAACCACAGCAACCCGCTGCACAGGCCTGGGGCGCAGCGGGATTGGCTGGCAGCGCGGGGAGTCGGTGTAGGAGCCTTTGGCCAGCGATGGCGGCTGGGGTGAGAAGAGTGTGAAGAAGTTGGTCAGTCGGGGGTAGTGTGGTATAATATGGCTGCAGATCCCTGGACAAAGGAGGAGAGGGAATTATGGAGGAAACGACGCAGAAGGTTTCGCCCATCCTGCATGATCGTCCAACAGACAAGGATGCGCTGGATTTTACCCCTTACCGCGACACGCTAGTGGACATCATTGCTGATCCTGCCACAATGACGCCCCTGACTATCGGCATCTTCGGTGGCTGGGGCAGCGGCAAGACCAGCTTGATGCAGATGGTCGAAAGCGAGCTTGGGGCAGTCCTGGCCGGGCGCCAAGAAGAGGCTCGAACGGTGTGGTTCAACGCCTGGCAGTACGGCAAGGAGGAAGACCTGTGGCGGGCTCTGCTACTCCAAGTTCTCGATGCCCTACGCCCATCCAAACCTGAAGCCGCTGCCGACGAGCAACTGGAGGGCCTGGCGGCGGCCCTCCACGATCCACCGGACCTGTCCGAGGAACTGAAGGCATGGCGAGACCTCAACCGCAAGCTAGACGACTTGCAGGCATCACTGTACCGCGATGTCGAGCGCGAGGAAGTCGGCGGGCTGGAGATTGACTGGGGAGAGATAGCAAAAGGCACAGCCAAAGGCGCTATCAAGATTGGCCTCACCTTTATTCCCGGCGTGAATACCCTGACCAAACTCATTGAGGCGGCCCAGAAAGGGGTTGGCAAGACAGCGGCCGATAGTATCATCGAAGCCTTTCGTCGCGAGAAGACACAGGTTCACATCGAACATATCCGATTCCTGGAGCAGTTCCGTCGCCAGTTCGAGGGCCTGGTCAAGGAACAGGTGACGGAGCGGGGACAGAAGTTAGTGGTCTTTGTGGACGACCTGGACCGCTGCCTGCCAGAGAAGGCCATTGATGTGCTGGAGGCCATCAAGCTGTTCCTGGATGTATCGGGGTGTATCTTCGTCCTGGGACTGGATCAGAATGTGGTGGCGCGAGGCATCAAGGTCAAGTACCGCGATTTTGCTGTGGAGGAGGGCAGCGATGGCGAGTCGAAAATCCCCATTGATGGCGTCGCCTACTTGCAGAAGATCATACAGTTGCCCTTCCTACTGCCGCCTATCGAGCCCGACGACATGGAGAGCTTCGTGGAAACGCTGGTTCCCACCTTCCCCGACCCTTGCTGCGTGCCTGTCTTCGCTAAAGGGCTGCGGGAGCCGAACCCGCGTCAGGTGAAACGGGTCATCAACGTCTTCCTCTTCCTGTGGCGTCTGGCTGACAAGCGAGAGCTAGATGTCACCTCAGTGCGCTTGTCCAAGGTCATCGTCATCCAACACTCCCACCCCAAGCTTTATGACGTACTTAAGGAGCAGCCGGGCTTGTTGGCCGAACTGGAGGAATACTTCCGAGACGAAGTGCGCCGGATGGGAGCGGCTGGCATGGGAGAGGACTTGACGGGCCGACGGCAGGCAATGGGAGAGGAAGGCGAACAGCGCCCACCGGTCCATCCCCGCCTCGCTGACTTCGTGCAGCGGGGCTCCCTCCGCACTCTACTGACCCTGCACCCGGCCGATGCAGAAGACGTCAACTTCATGGGCCTGACCCCCAGCGAATTGCGCCCCTACTTCACCCTCACCCGCCGCGCTGCACCTGAGGCTCCGGTCGTTGGGGTGCCGCGGGAGGTCTTTGAACCTCAGATGGTGCGGATACCGGCTGGTGAATTCCAGATGGGCACCAGCAACGAGGAGGTTCAGTGGCTTCTGGAAAACACGGATTGGGCTAGGAGGTGGCAAGAGGAAGGCTACTTCAGTTGGGAGCAGCCTCAGCACCTCGTTAGCCTGTCGGCCTTCGAGATTGGCAGATACCCGGTGATGAACTCCGAATACCGGGCCTTCGTGCGCGACACAAACCATCGCCCACCGTCCCATTGGGAGGGAGACACCTACTCTGAGGAACTGGGCGATCACCCGGTAGTAAACGTGAACTGGCACGACGCGGTGGCCTATTGCCAGTGGCTGAGCGAGAAGACGCGCAAGAACTACCGGCTCCCCACCGAGGCCGAGTGGGAGAAAGCTGCTGGTTGGGATGAGCAGGTCGGGAAGCGGCAACGCTATCCCTGGGGCGACGATTTCGATCCCAAGAAGTGCAACACATCGGAGGGCGGCCCTGGCGACACTACGCCCGTGGGCCAGTACTCCCCGGACGGCGACAGCCCCTACGGCGCTGCGGACATGTCAGGGAACGTCTGGGAGTGGTGCAGCACAGTGTATCGGGACTACCCATATCAAACGGACGACGGCCGCGAGGTCCTTGAAACCGAAGGTAGCCGTGTGCTGCGTGGCGGCTCGTGGGACTACGGTCAGTACGGCGCCCGCTGCGCTTACCGCCGCAGGAACGGCCCAGTCGCCCGTGACGACAATGTGGGGTTTCGGGTGGCGGTTTCCCTCGGCTCTCCTTAAGCAGTTGGTTTCTGGTTTCTGAACTTCTGGTTGCTGATTCCGGCGGCCCGGAGAACAAGGCATATTTCGCATAGTCTGGTTTGGCGAGAGACAATGAAAACGTACAAGAACCTCTATCCCAAGATCTGGAGCTTCGACACCCTATACCTGGCCTACCGCCAGGCCCGAAAGGGCAAGCGGGGCAAGTCCCCCGCTGCGGCCTTCGAGTTCAAGCTGGAAGAGAACCTGTTTCAGTTGCAGCAGGAACTGGCAGAAAAGACCTACACTCCCGGCCCCTACCACAGCTTCTACGTCCACGAACCGAAACAGCGCCTCATCTCCGCCGCTCCCTTCCGTGACCGGGTGGTACACCACGCCCTATGCCAGGTCATCGAACTGCTCTTCGAGCGCCGCTTCATCCACGACAGCTATGCCAATCGCGAGGGCAAAGGCACCCATCGGGCTCTGGACCGCTGTACCGACTTCGCCCGTCGCTACCGCTACGTCCTGCCGTGCGATGTGCGCCAGTTCTTCCCCAGCATAGACCACGCCGTCCTCCGGCGCATCCTGGGACGAATCATCGCCGACCACGATGTGATGTGGCTGGTGGACCGCATCTTGGAGAGTGGCGTCGGCGTGCTGTCCGAGGAGTACGAGATGACCTATTTCCCCGGCGATGGCCTCTTGGCTGCCTGCCGCCCCCGCGGTCTGCCCATCGGCAACCTCACCTCCCAGTTCTGGGCCAACTGCTACCTCAATGAGCTGGACCAATTCGTCAAGCGGGAGCTGAATCGCCACGGACGCAGTCCTGCTTATCTGCGCTACGTGGACGATTTCCTGCTCTTCGCCGACGACAAAGCGACCCTGTGGCGCTGGCGGGAAGGGGTCATCGCCTTTTTGCAGACCTTGCGCCTGACTATCCACCAGAACCAGGCCCAGCCTCGTCCAGTGAGCAAGGGCATCCCTTTTCTGGGCTTCATCGTCTTCCCCACCCACCGCCGCCTGAAGCGGCACAAAGGGATCGCCTTTCAGCGGCGGTTGAAGCGACTGGTGGCCCGCTACGCGGCGGGGGAGATCGAATACCAGCAGTTGGCATCCTCGGTACAGGGTTGGGTCAATCACGTTCGCTATGGGGATACCTGGGGGTTGCGGCGAACCATCCTGAGCGAGATGCGGGTACCGGCGAGGAGAGCATGAAAGAGTCTCCCATCTTCGCTCGGACGTATGACCTGCTGCTGTGGCTGATCCCGCAAACCCTGAAGTTCCCACGAGAGCACCGCTTCACCATGGCCCAGCGAGTGCAGGATGTGGCTCTGGACTTCCAGGAGCGGATCATTGAGGCCGCGTTGAGCGATGACCAGCGCGAGGACGACCACTTGGCCCGGGCTGACGTGGCTCTGACTAAACTGCGCTTCTACTTGCGGCTGTGCAAGGACCTCCAGTTGCTCTCCCTGGGCCAGTACGAGCACGTCTCCAGGATGGTGGTGGAGGTAGGCAAGCTGCTGGGAGGTTGGCGCAAAAAGCTCATAGGGACAGGCCAAAAGAAGCCGTGTGCTGCGTGGCGGCTCGTGGAACAACAATCAGAACAACGCCCGCTGCGCTTACCGCAACAGGAACAACCCAGACAACCGTAACAACAATGTGGGGTTTCGGGTGGCGGTTTCCCACGGCATTCCCCACAGGCCGGAAATGCCACGGGTTCACGGACGCGTGGCCGAGGCCATCAAAGGAGAGCTGGCGCGGCCTGTTCCTGGCTGGGGGCAACCCCAGGCAAATATAGAAGAGCCCCGCCCCCTGTGGTAGGCCGAGAGGCCGAAGCCTGGGGCGGGGCAACGTTTTGAAACACGGAAGCACGGAGAATACGAAAATGCGTTTTGCCCTTTCCGCAGGCTCTCTCTATACTTATGGCCTGGACCGCGTCTTTGCCCTGGCCGCCGAGGCCGGCTTCGATGGCATCGAGGTGCTCGTTGATCACCGATTCGATACCCGCCAGCCGGTCTACCTGCGGCGGCTGATGGAGCGGCACGGCCTGCCCATCCTGAGCGTCCACGCCCCCTTCCGCCCCTGGCGACTGGCAGCCTGGCCCCGCACTCACCCCGAGAGCATCGCCACGACAGCGGAACTGGCCAGGGCCGTCGGCGCGGAGACCATCATCGTCCATCTGCCCCGCTGGGGGGAAAGAGCTTACGCCCGCTGGCTGCGCAATGATCTGACGGCCTGGCAGCGGGCCAATCCCAGTCCGGTGGTCACCGTGGAGAATATGCCGGTGCAGTGGGTGCGCTG
Organism: uncultured Anaerolineae bacterium; assembly: GCA_964390805.1. GTDB lineage: Bacteria > Chloroflexota > Anaerolineae > VGOG01 > VGOG01 > CAYMKL01. The sequence continues at coordinate 15,253 of CAYMKL010000105.1, forward strand.
GTGGCCCATTGGACCGCTGGAGATGTGGCGGATGAACCAATTGGAGAAATGGGGGGCTTTCCCCCACCTCAACCTGGACACCACCCACCTGGGGACGAAAGGGCTGGATCCGCTGATGGTGTACGAGCAGTTGCGGGATCGGGTGGCGCACGTGCACCTGTCCAACGCCCGCCGGGAGGGACGACGTGTCCGGGAGCATCGCCGTCTGGAGGATGGCTTCCTGCCCCTGGATGCCCTCATCAGCCGGCTGGCCCAGGATGGCTACGATGGCATCGCCACGGTGGAACTGAACCCCAAAGCACTGGAGGCGGAGGACGAGGAGAAGGCGCGCTTCCACCTGGGACAGCAGATTGGCTTCTGCCGACGGCATGGAGGGGAAGTGAGTAATGAGTAACGGCGGGAGGAGCAGGCGCTGGCAGCCGAGTTCGGTGAGCAATGGGAGGAGTATTGCCGGCGGGTTCCGGGCTGGATGCCGCGCATCCCGAAGAAGCGTTGAAACATTGACACCATCTACGCCAGTCCCCTCATCCGCGCCAGGGACACGGCCGAGATCGTCGCCGCCGAGCTGGGCCTGCCAGTGAACCTCGACGACGACCTGCGCGAGTTCGAGGTGAGCTACTGGGATGACAGCGATGACCACGCCCCGCCATACATCAACGGCTCCGCCGCGCCCCCAGCCTACCTACCCAAGAGCTACCAGCCCTTCAAGGCCAGGGTCCAAAGGGCGGCCCACCGCATCCTCAAGGCCCATCCAGAAGGCACGGTATTGATCGTAGCCCACGGAGGCACCGTCGGGACCATCGTACGGTCCCTGTTGGGGGCTCACAGCTTCGGCGTCCACACGGACGCCACCGGGCTGCATGGTCTGAACTGGACTGGCAGCCGATGGCTCGTCGAATTCATGAATCGCCGAGAGCACCTGTTGGGGGAGATCAAATGAGCGAAGCGCGAGGCTGGCTACGGGCGGTGGCTGCCGCGTACGCCGCCGGAGCGGATACCTGGACGGAGGACAGCGTGACGGTGCGCCGCGTGACCGGCGGGTTCAACAATGCCCTGTACCGCGTGGAGGCCAATGGGCAGCGCTACGCCTGCAAGCTGTGTGTCGCCGATGAGTGCCGCCGGGCTTCACGAGAGTATGCGGCCCTATGCCTGCTGCACGCGGCGGGGCTGGATATCGCGCCACGGCACCTCTGGTTGGACGAAAGCTGCACCGTCGTTCCCTTCCCCGCTGTCGCCTACCATTGGCTGCCCGGCCAACCTCTCAGCCCATCGCCCACAGCGCAGCAATTGGCCTCGTTGCTCGACAGTTTTCACTGCCTGCACACTCTCCAACTGGGCGACTTTGCGGACCACGATGTCCACGACGCCTGGGCCCACTGGTTTGACTTCGAGTTGTACCTGGCTGAGCTACGCGATTTCCTGGCCAAGTACGGGCCCTGGCTGGTGGCCACCGATCCTGATGGACGGGATTTGCGCGATCGGCTGGCCCGGCTGGTGGATGGTTGCGCGGAAGTCGTCCTGACGGCAGCCGTGAACCCAGGCCGCGAGAGCGTGCCGTTGCGCCTGTGTCGCGTGGACCCGAATCTGGCCAACACGGTGTGGAGTGGGGATGGTCAGTTGCGCTGGGTGGACTGGGAATTCAGTGGGTGGGGCGATCCTGCCTTAGACTTGGCGGAGTTGCGCTGGCATGCGGCATCGGCTGAGATGAGCGAGGACCAGCACGCCTGGCTGCGCCACAACTACCGCCGGCCTGCCGGTGACCATGATTTTGAGGAACGGCTCACGGTGTGGGACCGCCTCCGGGCGACGCGCTGGCCCTTTCTGATCCTACGTTGGCTGTGGAGCGAACACAATGGTCCAGATCGAGTGCGTCTGACCCGACCCGCTGCCGATGTAGTCGAATTGCGCGTTCGCCTGGTCCGCTTCATTGAACGCGCTGAATGTCTCGCTTCCTAAACCACTTCGATACCCTCCCCCTCCAGCACCTCGCCAATGACCCACCAAAGATGTCCCTCATCGCCGAAGAGGTCAGTGAGCGTCTTCAGCCTATCTGGTGGGACGGAGACGAGCAGCCCTCCCGACGTTTCAGGGGTGAAGAGCAACAGTTGCATCTCCTCTGAGATACCCGGCCCGAAGTCCACCCACTGTTCATAGGCGCTCTGGTTGCGACACGATCCACCAGGGAAAAGCCACTCCTCAGCGTACTGTATTGCCCCCTCCAGAAAAGGCATTCCATCTACGTAGAAGCGCAACCGTACACCGCTCTTCTCCCCCATCTCATAACCGTGGCCCAGCAGCGCAAAGCCGGTGACGTCGGTGCAGGCGTTCACGCCGACCTGCTGGATCAGCCGAGCTGCATTCCGGTTGAGCTTTTTCATGCTCTCCACTGCTGCTGCCACGTGGGTCGGCTCGGCCACCTCCCCTTTGAGGGCCGTAGTGATGATGCCGACTCCCAGCGGCTTGGTCAGCACCAACACGTCGCCGGGCCGGGCGCCGGCCTTGGTCAGTACGCGGTCGGGGTGGACGAAGCCCATCACCGCCAGGCCGTATTTGGGCTCCTTGTCGTCCAGGGTGTGGCCGCCGGCCAGCACTCCTCCCGCCTCGGCCACCTTCTCCGCCCCGCCGCGCAGAATCTCAGAGATGATGTCCGGCGGCAGGTCGGGGGGAAAGCCGCAGATATTGAGGGCCAGCACCACCTCGCCGCCCATGGCGTAGACGTCGCTCATGGCGTTGGCGGCGCCGATGGCCCCGTAATCGTAGGGGGCGTCCACCACGGGCGGGAAGAAGTCGAGAGTCTGAATGACGGCCACCTCGTCGTTGATCTTGTACACCGCGGCGTCGTCGCTCACTTCCAGCCCCACCAGCAACTCGGGATATTCTTCGGCGCGGAACATGTTTTGCAGCGGGCGCAGCACCTGCGCCAGGGCCTCTGGCCCTCTTTTGGCCGCTCAACCGGCGGCGCTGGTCAGCGCTGTCAGGCGAATCTCCTCACGGGTCACGTTTCTAACCTCCGACAGAGAAACCTATCAACAGCAAGCTCAATCCGTCAACTGGGCAAAGACGCCCTCAGCCCAGAGCGTGAGCTCAGCAACCTCTTCTTCACCCATCTCCTCAGAGCCCAGGCCGGAGAAACAACTGAGCCCGGATAGTTCATCTTTCTCATCATCGTGTTTTTCTACCGATGCCTGGCCAGCTCTGAGCCGCCGATTTCGGACCGCACTTATAGGCTGACCACTTTCCCCGCTCTCGATATTGTCTCGGCTATGGTGTACATGTTGGACACCTCACCCACGGCGATCTTTTCCTTAGATCTCGTGAACTCCCTCCAGTTCCACACGGGCGGCTTGCAGTGCTTGAAGCACTGCCTGTTGATCGGCCCGCTCGATTCGGACGCACACCCCGCAGTCGGAGCTGAGGTGGCGGGGAACGGGGATCAACTTGCAGGAGATTCCCGCCTTCGCCAGAACCTTCTCGGCCCGCAGAGCGTAACTCGTGGAATAGACAAGAATGACTGCGTACCGCTTGCTGGTCATCGTGCCTCCTGAGCAAGTTCACGCACGGCGGCCACGGCGGTATCCACTTCCTCCCGCGTGTTGAAGACCCCCAACCCGAAGCGCACCGTGCCCTCCGGGAACGTGCCCAGCGTCCTGTGGGCAGCGGGCGCGCAGTGTAGCCCCACGCGGCACAGGATGCCATATTCTTCGTCTAAACGCAGCCCCACTTCCGAAGGCTCCACGCCGGTAACATTGAAGGAAACAGTGGCTGTCTGTCGTTTGGCGTCCAACCCACCGTAGATGGTCACGCCAGGGATGTTTCTTAACCCATCAATCAGCCGCCGGGCCAGTTTCACCTCGTGGGCGCGGATGGCGTCCACGCCTCGCTCCAATACCCAGCGCAGGCCGGCCTCCAGTCCCGCCAGGCCCACTGCGTTGGACGTGCCGCTTTCGCACAGGTCGGGCAGGAAATTGGGTTGCTCCTCGTGCTCCGAGCGGCTACCGGTGCCACCTCGCTTGAGTGGCTCCATCCGTTCGACGTCTACTCGCTCGCCGACGATCAATCCCCCCGTGCCCATCGGCCCATAGAGCGACTTGTGGCCGGTGAATCCCAGCAGGTCAATGGAGTCAGCCTCCACATCTATCGTGTAGGCCCCGCCGGTTTGGGCCGCGTCCACCAAAAGGAGCGGGCCGTGGCGGCGAGCAATGCGTCCCACCTCGGCCACCGGCAGCAGCGTGCCCACCACGTTGGAGGCGTGGTTGAGGGCAATCATCACTGTATTGGGCCGTATCGCCGCCTCCACGTCGGCAGGATCGAGAAAGCCCTCCGGCGAGCACCGCACCACCGTCACCGTCACGCCCTGCCGCTCCAGGGTGCGCAGTGGGCGCATCACCGAGTTGTGCTCCATGCTGCTGGTGATGACGTGGTCGCCGGGGCGCAAGAGGCCGTGCAGGGCCAGGTTGAGGGCCTCCGTCACGTTGGGGCCGAAGACTACTCGCAACGGATCCGGCGCGTTGAACAGCTCGGCCACCGACTCGCGGACGTCATAGACGATACGCCCGGACTCCACGGCGAGGCGATGGGCAGAGCGGCCAGGATTGGCACCCACGTCGTTCAGGAAGTGCACCATTGCCTCGGCCACGCCCGGCGGCTTGGGCCAGGAGGTAGCAGCGTTGTCAAAGTAAATCATGGTCAAACCCCAAATCCCAATGACCAAACCCCAACAACGAGCCTTGAGGTTTGGTCATTGGTCATTTTTCATTGGTCATTTCCAGATGGTCAACTTGAACTCGTCCCCCATCTCCTCGACTTCGACCTGGCAACCGAGCTTTTCAGACGCGCGCCGCACGTTCTCACGCGAGGTCACGGTCTCCACCAGCACCTCAATGGGGAATTCTCCCGCCTGGATAGCCCTCCTGGTCATGATGACTGGCTGAGGGCAGGAGAAGCCACGAGCGTCTACTACTTTAGCCATTGCTGAACCTCCCTTCCCTATTTCTCGCGCATGGTGAAGCCGATGATCAGGCAGACCACCAGCCCCAGGATCACGGCAGCCATCCCATGAGGCGAGATGCCACCCATTGTGCCGTTGGCGACACTATCGGGTGTGCCGGCCAGCGCAAAGTTGTGGGCAAAGCCAGCGCCTACGATCATCCCCAGGACAAAGACCCCTGCGTCGCCATCCCCCTCGCCAGAGAGGAACAATTGCCGGCCCGGGCAGCCACCAGCCAGGGCGAAGGCCAGTCCAGCCAGCGCCATCCCCAGGAAGTTCCACAGATGGCTACTGTGAGCCACCGGCTGGCCGAAAAAGCCGAAGCTCACTTGTCCCAGGATCAGGTTGGTGATGAAAGCCACCACCAACAGTGCGCCGAGGCCGCTGATGAGGTGGGTGTCGCCCATCAGGATGACGTCTCGGATGGAACCCATGGTGCAGAAGCGAGTGCGCTGGGCCAGGAAGCCGATGATCAGTCCCGCGCCCAGGGAGATGAGCAGGGGGGCGTGGAGTGAGCCGGGACCCTTCTCACTGAAGAAGATGGCGCCGCCCTCACTGAACTGCGGCCGAAAGATGCGCAGTAAGAGTAAGCCGATCATGATAATTGGCATGATCCAGCCAACGGCGGTGCAGGTTTTGTAGGAGCGGCCCAGGTTGTAGCCAGCCTTGAGGAACTGGACGCCGATGGTGACGCCGACAGCCAGCCCGGTCAGGCCCAGGATGGCGTTCAGGTCGCCGCCGGCCAGCCGAAGGAGCGTGCGCCAGGGGCAACCCAGAAAGGCTAGTGAGCCAATCATGGCGAACACGCCCAGGAGGAAGCGGACGATGGGGGCAGAGCCGGCGCGGGGCTTGAACTCGCGAAAGAGAAGCGCCGCGATGGTCGCGCCCAGCACAAAGGCGATGATCTCCGGACGGATGTACTGGACGACAGCAGCGCGGTGGAGTCCCAGCGCCCCGGCGATGTCCCGCTCGAAGCAGGCCACGCAAATGCCCATGTTGGGTGGGTTACCAGCCTTCTGCAAAAGCGGGGCCAGGACGCCGATGACGGCTCCGGCCAGGACGATGCCCCAACGGGAGGCAAAGAAACGGGTAAGCTTCTCGGACATAGTACAAACCTCCTGAAATGTGATCCCCACACGTCCTTCGATCTTGCCCAGGGCACTAAGGACGTAGTGTGGGCAAAACAAAACCGCCGCAGGCACACGCCAGCGGCGGTAGTTGCCCCAGGAGGGACACCACGTCCAGGCTCAGGGCGCGGTCACACCACCGTCCGCTGACGTGTCTGACGTGTGCGTAGTGGCCTGCGAACGCCAACCAGCGCCCCAGGTCACGCTCAGATGCGTCGGTGATGAGGAATAGCCGTGCGAATGCGGACAAGTTTATCACAAAGATCTGACAAGCACAAGTTGGCAAGGCGCGCTAGCCACCGACATGCAAAGTTGACTAAATCGAAAATCAGAGGTATGATTGAGTACAGTCTGCGGTTTGGGACGCGCATCTCCATACTCAGGGAGGACTCAAGGAGTTGGTAAGAAGGTGGGCACTGGAAATAGCCCAAAGGATGCTGCTAGCGGTGATGATTGCCAGCTCTCTGGCCCTCACCTATCTGATCCTGCATGGATTGTGGGCACTTGAGAGTGAGTCTGCCAGACCCACGCCTGTCGCTATCACCCTCACCCCAACTCCAATTCCCACCGTCACCAGCGTCCCCCCCTCACCGACTCCCACCAGGCCTCTCAAAACGGTCGGCCTGGTCGCTGGGCACTGGGGATACGACCCAGGGGCTGTCTGCCCCGATGGCCTGACGGAAGTGGAGATCAACCTGGCCGTCGCCCAGTTGGTAAAGACCCTTCTGGAAAACCAGGGCTACGCGGTAGACCTCCTCGAGGAGTTCGACGCGGCATTAGAGGGCTATCGGGCTGATGCTCTGGTCTCCATCCACGCAGACTCTTGCAACGTACCCGAGGCTAGTGGATTCAAAGTAGCCAGGGTGCTCCACAGCGCTCTGCCCGAGGAGGAGGATCAACTGGTGGAATGCCTGCGAGAGGAGTATCAAAAGGCCACCGGCTTATCGTTCCACGAGCATAGCATAACCTACCACATGCGTGAGTATCATGCCTTCTACGAGATCAACTCTCAGACCCCCGGGGCAATTATCGAGACCGGCTTCATGGCCGCTGACCGGCACGTCCTCCTGGAACAACAAGACAAAGTGGCCCAAGGCATCGCCAATGGTATTGTCCGTTTCCTGGAGACCGAATCAGACTGAGCTACAGACCCCGACTATGGCTCCCCCAACTCCTCCACAGGCACATCCCGATACTTATCCCCTTCATCAATGAGCATCACCGGGATGTCATCGCGAACAGGGTATTTGCGATCACAATCCCGGCAAACGAGCCATTGCTCCCTGATGAAGTCCAGAAGACCAGCGTCAGGGCCGTCCCGCACGCAAGCGGGGCAACGTAGGATTTCCAACAAGTCTTGACTCACCATCTCATGTTCCTCCTCGATTTCAATTACTCAAGGTAGTATAGCACAAACAGGTGGAAACCTCAAACGCCGACTTGCCTGATAGACAAGTATGTGCTATACTCTTACCTGAACCTTCCCATTAAACACGCCCTTTGACTGACGAAGACGTGCCAGTTTGGTACATGGCCAGCTAGCGGAGAGTGGAGTCCATCGCCCAGACAGGCCCCTCGCCAGGATGAAAAGGGCGGAAGACAAAAACGTAAATTAAGGAGGAAAAGAAAATGGGAGTAGTCTCTATGAAGGCTCTATTGGAGACGGGGGTGCACTTCGGCCATCGCACAAAGCGTTGGAATCCGAAGATGAAATCCTTCATCTACACTGAGCGCAACGGCATCCACATTATTGACCTGCAGCAAACCATGACCGCCTTGGCTAAGGCCTACAATGTAGTCAGGGACACCATCAGTGAAGACGGCGTTATCCTCTTCGTAGGCACCAAGAGGCAGGCCCAAGAGAGCACCGCCGAACAGGCCCAGCGATGTGGCATGCCATACGTCAACCAGCGCTGGCTGGGGGGAACGTTAACCAATTGGCGCACCATACGCCAACGAATAGACCACCTGTTGAACCTGGAAGAGCGCCAGGAACGAGGGGATTTCGAGCGGCTTCTTAAGAAGGAAGCCCTGCAACTGGAGCGAGAGATCGCTAAGCTAAACCATCGCCTAAGTGGCATCAAGGACATGCGCCGCCTGCCTGACATGCTCTTTATTACCGATGTGCGGCGGGAAACCACTGCGGTGAAGGAAGCTAACAAGCTCGGCATACCCATTGTAGCTATGGTGGATACGAACTGCGATCCGGATCCCATTAACCACATTATTCCGGCCAACGACGATGCCATCCGAGCCCTGAAGCTTATTACCACCAAGATCGCTGATGCCGTCATTGAGGGGCAGAATCTACGAGCATCACTGGCATCCGAGGAAGAAGAGTTTGAGCTGGAGGAAGAAGAAGAGAAATACCTGGGCGCCGCTACCCTGGCTAAACTCAAATCGGGCGAGCTCAAGTTCGAGGGTGGGGAAGCCGAGGTGGCTTCCGAAGGAGAGGAAGCAGGCAGCGAGGAGAGGAGGTAAAGATCCAATTGGAGACCACAGCGTCAATGATAAGAGAGCTACGCGAAGCGACAGCGGCCGGAGTACTGGATTGCAAGAAGGCACTGGAGGCAAGCGACGGGGACCTTGAAAAGGCCAAGGCGTATTTGCGAGAGAAGGGGTTGGCTGCTGCCGCCAAGAAAACAGACCGGGCAGTCAAGGAGGGCCTGATCGAGGCCTACGTCCACACAGGCAGCCGCGTCGGAGCCCTCATCGAGTTGAACTGCGAGACCGATTTCGTGGCCAGGACCGAAGCGTTCAAAGAACTGGCCCACGATCTGGCTATGCAAATAGTGGCTACCAGGCCCCTTTGTCTAACCCCTGAGGACATACCCCCAGACGTGCTGGAGGAAGAAAAGAACATCTATCGAACTCAGGCGAAGGATATGGGCAAACCTGAGCAGATACAAGAGAGAATCGTAGAAGGCAAGCTGAAGAAGTACTACCAGGATGTTTGCCTTATGAAACAGCCCTTCATCAAAGATGATGAACAGACCGTCCAGGATGTACTCGCCAATACCGTCGCTAAATTGGGCGAGAACATCGTGGTGCGAC
>CAYMKL010000106.1:0-23566 GCA_964390805.1 uncultured Anaerolineae bacterium
TAGGCAGGAGCATTATACCACAAAACTCCGAAGTTATTTTTGGACAACTCCTAAGGATTCATAAAAGAGCAGAACTTGAAGAAAACGGGCCTATCGGGCATCTGTAGCTGGGCCTGGTGGACGCTCTGGATGCGAGGCTACTCGTGGAACACTTCAAAATAAGCAGCCGGTGGAAAATCGTTCTTTTTGCCACTTTGTTCAACTTACTATGGGAATATTCGATAAGAGGCACAACTGACCTTCTTGTGCATCCCAGACTCCCCTTGTTCTTGTTTCTGACCTATTTTCCCTATTTAGCTATGGTTGAGGACCTTATAGGAAGATATAGACTCAAGGACTATCATGTCATGGTGGTTGCACTCTTCTTTGGACTTGCCTGGCAATTGATGGGCCCTAGTGTTGTGTTTGTTCCGCCTCTGATATTAGGTATTAACTGGAGTGGTCTCCTATTTGTTAACCTGATATGGTGGTGCCCAATACAAACAGTGATGGCTTTCTACATAGGAAATCGTTTAACTCCCAGAGAGGATTGGGGTCACCCCTTATTGTCTAGGGCTGGTTGGGGATTGGCTTTGTTCATATTCATCCTCATAACTCTGTTGTTTCGATTTTATGTACCAGACTTCCCGCCAATTACTTTGCACCAGGTAGTCATCATGATTGCGCTAGTGATTGCTACTGCGCTTGTCTTCAGAAAAATCCTCCCGAGTCTTGAAGAAGGCTCTTCCTCCACTACGGTATTTGAGAAGAGCAGGGTGATGGACTATCTTAGTGCTTTCACAACCATTTTTTTCTTTTTCTCAGCAGTTTTTCTTACTTCCAATCCTTCTCTTGTGTATGTGACTCATCTCAATCTCAATAGGACCGCCTTCCGAGCCGTCATGGTAGGGTCAACGATTATTGTGTTGAGCATGCTGACTCATAGGTTATCTTCCAGAGAACCAATACCAGTTTAGCACCTGAGCAGAACGCTGCGATCCCGGCAAGTCGATCTGTAGGAGCCCGACATGAGCGTGTCTATTCCAGATACCAATCGGTGGTATATGGCAGATTCAAAGATCTTGGGTACTGTGCGCAATGTCTTGACTTACCGGTATCTGCCGACTGTCCTCGCAATCCTGGCCATGGGACTCGTCCTGCCCTCCGTATGGCAGCGATGGGCGGCAGATGACCTGATTCATCGGAAGATGCTGCTTACGTCGACCCTGCCCGCAGTGCTCAGGAGACTCTTTGTTTTTGCAAGTCCGGACAAGAATCTCCAGCTAATGGATCTGGGTATTGACCTGGGTACTATGCCGTGGTGGACATTGGACATGTTACGCATCTCCTTCTTCAGACCCGTGGCCGTCCTGACACATTGGCTTGATTACCAACTTTGGCCTGATTCCGGCGTCCTGATGCATGCCCAGAGCATCCTATGGTATGGAGGTGTGTGTATACTGGCATCGCTCGTGTACCGGCGATTGATAGGCCCTACCTGGGTGGCTGGACTGGCTGCGTTCCTCTTCGCCGTGGACATTGTTCACCTCGGTTCTGTGACCTGGTTGGCCAATCGCAACGCGCTACTGGCGCTCTTCTTCGGTCTACTGGCCCTTCTGGCCCACGATCGATGGCGTCGGGAAGGCTCGCAGGCCAGTGTCTTACTTGCTTCCGCCTGGCTGGCATTGGCTTTGTTGTCAGCAGAGACGGGTGTGGCAACAGGGGTCTATATCCTGGTCTATGCCATTTTCGTGGACCGCGGGACATGGAGTCAGCGGCTGGGTTCTCTTGCACCGTATGCGGCTGTGGTCGGTGTCTGGCGGCTCATTTACCAACATCTGGGATATGGAGCCTGGGGATCCGGTTTTTACGTTGATCCGGTACGGGAATCGGTCCGCTTCGCCGCAGCCGTTCTGGAGCGAGGACCGATCCTGCTTCTGAGTCAATGGGTCGGGCAAATCCCAATGCTTTACAACTTGTTGTCCCTGCCGGCGAGCCGCATCGTCTGGCTTATCGCCCTGTTGTTCATGGCCTTGGTGGGAGTCATGCTGGTTCCCCTGGTTCGAGAGGACCGAGTGGCGCGCTTCTGGGGTGTGGGGATGGTACTCGCCGTCGTGCCAGCCTGTTCAATCAGTTTGCTCAGTGGACGCCTTCTTCTCTTCGCAAGCCTCGGAGCTATGGGCCTGATGGCTCAATTCATCGGAGGTCTGCTCGATCGATCCGGCTGGCTGCTTGTTCACCGTGCCTGGCGAATCCCTGCCTGGACACTGGCTCTTCTCTTGACAGGGTTCCATGCTGTCTTGGCCCCTATTCTGATGCCCTTCATGGTGAACATTCCTGATGTCTTCCAAACCGTAATCGCCCAGGTCACGGATATTGGTCCGCTTCCTGAAGCCGAGCAACAGGATGTCATAATCGTTAATGCGCCAAGTCCCTTCCACTTCATCTATGTGCCGAGTCTGAGGAGCGTCTATGATCAGCCCATGCCTGCTCGCATACGAGTTCTGGCGCCAGGCTACTCCTCCGTTCATGTGACCCGACTGGATACCCATACCGTGGTAGTTCAACCTGAGCACGGCTATCTCGTGCCGGCCGGTGTGGGGGTGTGGGAAGATCAAGGCCCGTTGCCCCCTTTTCACTATGCATACATGTACCAGCTCCTTGAGAAGTTCTTCCGAAGTAACGCTTTTCCCATGACCTTAGGCCAGCAGGTTGAATTGACAGGGATGGATGTCAAAGTGACCGCACTGACGGATGACGGGCGTCCGCGAGAAGCTCGGGTGCGATTCACCTTGCCTCTGGAAGACCCATCCTTAAACTGGCTGCAATGGGATTGGGAAAAACTCGCCTATGTGTCATTCACACCACCCGCTATTGGCAAGACGGTGTGGCTCCCTGAACCCTCGAAGAACGCATCTGGAAGAGAATGATCGCTGAGAAGATGACTGCCTTGAGACAGTGTAATCTCGGTGGGAGGATTGGACGCCGTCGTTTTCTCCAGCTTGCAGCCGGAGGGTTGGCGTGGTGGCTTATTGATTCGCGGGTTGCTGGCCAGGCTGGCTATCGAGTCGGCGCGGGCCACTCCCCGGATCCTTATGAGGCCACGCGGCGGGCCGTGGATGCATGCGGCGAGTGGCCAGCAGCAGTCATGGCGGGGCGGAGGGTGGTGATCAAACCCAATCTCGTTGTCAGAATGACGGCCGAGACCGGCGTGACGACCGACCCACAAGTGGCGCGCGCGTTGGTTGACTTGGCCCTGGAGTCTGGGGCAAGACAGGTGTTCATCGTGGAGAGTGGAGTGAGGGGGGCCAACTTCTCGGCATGCGGCTACGATTTCTTCTCCGACTACGATTCGCAGGGTCGAGTCACATTGGTTGACCTGGAGGATTGGCCAAGTCGTCTCTATCAAGTTGCCGGCGGGATGGCCTATGGCTGGCTCTACATGCCAACGCTGCTAATGGAAACAGATGTGGTGTTTGTCAGCGCAGCCAAGCTGAAGTGCCATATCGAGGCCCTGACAACCCTTTCGATGAAGAACCTGTTTGGGTTGCCACCGTGGCGATTCTACCGTGTGCCTTTCCCTCCAGGGCGCTTTGCCATGCACGATCGGGGCGTGCACCAGACCATCGTTGACCTGAATCTGGTGAGACCGATTGACTTCGCCGTGGTGGATGGGGTGTGGGCGATGGAAGGGGATGGACCGTGGGATGGCAACCCGGTGAAAATGGACCTCGTCTTGGCTGGCAGCAATGCCCTGGCTGTTGATCGGGTGTGTCTGGCGGCCATGGGCATCTCCCAGGACCGCGTGCAACACCTGGCGTACGCTGCGGCCAAAGGGCTCGGTCCCTCGGATATGGCGATGATCGAGGTGCTCGGCGATCCCCCGCCATCATACTCCTTTAAGCAACCGGACATCCCCCCAATAGCGACTGCGCCGGAGTGTGATCCCAAGATATTTGCTCCGTGCGCTGGCCAGCGCACTCGCATCACCTACCGGGTAGATCGCGCCTGTCGGGCCCGCGTCGAGATCGTGCGCACCTGGGACATTGGGCCGTGGGTGCGGCATATCCGCACCCTGCACGATTGGACGGAGCGCCCTGCTGGCTCCGAAACGTTGAGTTGGGATGGGCTGGACGATGACGGGCAGGTGGTGCCGCCGGGCCGCTACACCGCGCGAGTGCAGGCAAAATACAGCGACGATGGGACGGTTGCCTTCGCGACGGGGTGGGTGTGGGTCACTGGATACAGTGTCTGTCTTCCAGCATTGTCTGAAGCTGCGAGCTGACCCGGGCACTAGGCTAGCTCCACATACGAAAGGGCGTTATGGCTGTTGTCGAATCATCTGTCAGTGAAATAGCGGACCGGGCGAAGCCGTATCTGGGTCGCCGAACGAAGATCCTGTATGGCATCGGTGGCATCGCCAATGCCGTCAAGAGCACCCTTTTTGGCCTCTTCACCCTGTATTTCTACACCACGGTGATGGGGCTTCCAGGCACCCTGGTGGGCATCGCCTCGGTCATCGTGCTGGTATGGGATGCGGTTATTGATCCGTACATCGGTTATCTCTCCGACAAGGCACGCTTCCGCTTTGGTCGCCGGCACGCCTTCATACTCGTCGGTGCCCTCACCATGGGGGTCAGTTTCTGGGCCTTCCTTAGTCCACCTCAGGGTCTGTCCACTGCAGCCCTCTTTGTCTGGCTGCTGGGGTCGAGCGTTCTGGTGCGCACGGCCACATCTGTGTACGGCATCCCGTATTTCGCTCTGGGGGCTGAGCTGAGCCAGGATTACTACGAGCGCACCTCGATCACCGGCATCCGGGGCATTCTGGCGTTGTTGGGAACATTGGCTGCGGCTTCGTTGTCCTTTGTGGTGTTTTTCCCCGATGGAACGCCGGGGGTGGACGCCAAGCTTAACTACGCCGGGTATCCAGCGATGGGGCTCACCTTTGGCCTGGTGATGACCGTTGTGGGCCTGATCGCCATGCTCGGCACCCTGTCCTGGCGACCTTATCTGCCTACCGGGGGTGATGCAGAGATGCCGCAAACGCCACGCAACTTCTTCGCCAGCTTCGTTCAATCCCTGCGCAATCCCTCCTTCCGCTTCTTGTTTGCTTCTTATTCTCTCTTTTTCCTGGGAGTGGTGGTCAACAGCTCGCTCTCGATCTACTTCCTTACATACTACGTTAAGATCACCGACAGCACGGCCCTGAGCGCGTTTCAACTTGCCTTCTCCGTGGGGGGGCTCGTAGGTGTGGTTTTCTGGCTCAGGACTTCCAGGGTTGTTGAAAAACACTGGCTTTACCTTCTCACGAGTATGGCCACGGCTACACTGTTGCTTTGCGCTCTGCTGCTGGTGGGCGAAGGGCGCTTTTTCGGAACTGGCAACGTGCGCACGTTGATTATCGGCCATGCTCTGGGTGGGTTCTTCAGCAGCATCCTGTGGTTCATGCCCGGGTCCATGATTGCCGATGTGGCCGATGAAGACGAGCTGGCGACGGGCCAACGGCGGGAGGGCTCGTTCTTCGGCATCTTCTTCTTTGGCCAGCAGGTGGCGGCGGGGGTCTCATTGTTGTTGACTGGCGTGCTAGTGGACTGGTTTGCGGGGCTGGTTCCCGGCCAGGCGGCCCAGTCTCCAGAGACCATGTGGCGGATTGGGATGCTATACAGTGTGTTACCGGCTGTGCTGCTTGGTGTGGCAGCGGCGTTGATCTTGCGCTACACCCTCAGCCAGCAGCGATTAGCGGCCATCCGCGCCGAGTTGGACAGGCGACGTATGGTCGGTCAAGTTTGAGCGGATCGGACGGTCAAGAAAGTGCCGAGCACTTGAATCGTTATACCAGGAGATGCATTATGAATCTGTCTACTCGTATCCTCATGTTCGGAACAGTGATTGTCGTGGCAGGTGCACTGCTATTAGGCGTGCTGGCTGTGGAGGCTCATCCGACCCTGCAGAGCCCACCCGACCCCCAGCCGGACCCTGCCTGGATAAGGAGTATCTACTACGGCGCGGTCCCTCCAGAAAACCTGGACGGGCCCGTATTGGTGTTCGTGCACGGCTACGGGGGCGTGGCTGATAATTGGTGGACCGCCCCACCTTATGGTGAACTGAACGACATGTACGCGATGGCTTACCAGGATGGCTATCGCACTGCCTTTGTCAGCCTGGGAGGGGCGGATGGTTCGGACACGGGGTCCATGTGGGACAACGGCCAACTGCTGGACTGGCAACTCGGTGTCATTGCGGGTCACTATGGCGTGGATTCCCTGGACATCGTGGCCCACTCCAAGGGAGGTGTGGATGCACAGGCCGCCGTGGCCCACTACGGGGGCTGGCGCCTGGTGCGCCACGTCTTCACCCTGGGTACCCCACACCAGGGCAGCGAGCTGGCCGACCTGGCCTACAGCGATTGGGCGGGGTGGCTGGCAAAGCTGCTTGGCTTCCAAGACGATGCTATCTACACCCTACAAACCGGCTACATGCAACTCTTCCGCGCTTTGACTGACCCCAGGGTGGCGGCACAGGACGTGATCTACTACCGCGCCGCCGGCACCGACACGGGGCCGCTGTCCTCGGGATTATGGCTGACTGGGCTGTATCTGTCTGTCTTCGGTCCGAACGATGGGGCTGTGACCGTTGCCAGCACCGAGTTGGCTGGGGCACAAACACTCTTCATCCAGCCCTATCATCATTACAGCATCTTCCTGGGACACACAGCCTTCCCCTGGATTGACGCTGCCTTGGATGGTGGAGTGCTACCGAGCCACCAGCTCTACCTGCCTCTGGTGGCAGCCCATGGCACTCCGGAGCCGCCTTCGCGCTCCCAGTTGATCCTGCGCGGAGGGCGGCTCTCGGGCACTGTGACGGAAACCGTGCCCATCGAATCCGGCACTGTCAAGGTCACCTTCGATCTCATGGTGCCGAGTGACACCGTGACCGCCACCCTGATGGCGCCGGATGCACAGCCGCGCCCCCTGGAGCTGGTCCCACCGAACGGGGACTGGATCTTCGGCCGGGCCTGGCACCTGGTGTACATGGAGGACAAGCCGGTGGCGGGCGAGTGGGTGTTCACGATCAGTGGTCCCGAAGACTCGGCCTATCTCCTGGTTGCCATAGTCGAGAGCCCTCTCGAAGTGGCTCTGCGCGGGTGGCCAGATGGGACGATGCGTCCCGGTGACCTGTTGTCCCTCGAGGCAGAGGCTCGCCACCCTGCGGGGCAGTCGCTCGTCCGGCGTATCGAAGGCCGGATCACCCGCGCACTGCCAGGCAGGTCACCGGCTGCCCCGATGTTGCTCGTGGCCAACGACAGCGCTGTACTAGCTCGCTTGCCATCCAACGAGGGTATCTACGTCGTGTCAGCCACGGTGACGGGTGAGACGCCGGATGGAATGCCCTTTGAGCGATCCTTCGTCCGCTCATTGGCAGTGGCAAAGCCTGAAACCTTGCACGGCGGGCCAACGTTGCTGGATAAGTAATTCAGTTTGAGGCCGAAGCGATCTCCCCGTTTGCCGAAGGTCTCCTGACCGAGGTGGAAAGGGCTTGGTCAGAGACCTTCGCCCAACACAAGAGACCTTCGCCCAACACAAGGCCTGCTTGAGAACGCAATCTACTCTAAGGAGGAACAATGAACGAGCGTATCTCTGGGTATCTACTGGTCCTGCTGAGCCTGGTGGTGGCCCTGGCGGGAATCTTTGTGGCTCTGGTCGGCCTGGTGCTGGCCGACAACGATAGCGCATCTGTCAAGACCTTGGACAGAGACCTCGAGCCAGTGATCATCACTGGGACAGCCATCAGCGCCTTTGCGGGCGCCCCAGTGGATCAATTGTTTGTCTACGCCTACACTGACGGCATCTGGACTCAGATACCTGCCCAGGTGGATGAAGTGACGGCGACGGGCGCCTACACCACCACCGAGGATGGTCTTCTGGACGCCAACGACGAGGTTGTCTTCATGGCGATGGATCTGGGGGATCAGGCCGTCGGGATGGTGCCCACGGCCGACGGTCAACCCATTAGCGCTCTCTGGTACGAGATTGAGGTGACCGACCCGATCAGCCCAACTCGAAAAGGCTGGGCCTATCTGGTTCACTCCAGTGTGCTGACACCGACGTTCACCGCCGACTACGTCAGCTTCGACCCGATCCAGCTCCGCATCAATGGCCTAAACTACCACCTGGGTTTTGCCCCGTCTCGGCCCTGGCTTGAGTACTTGAGTTTTGGCGACAGCGAGACAGATATTCTTGACCGAACACCCAAGCTTCGGCTCTGTTTGGGTGAGGCCTGTTGGTTTACCGAAGACAATACACCCAACGTAGAGGATGACCTGATTAGGGACGGGCCTGTGCGGGCCATCATGCGCAGCGGTAGGGCTCAGGCCTACGGAACGATGGCTACCTGGACTATTCCCGTGCCCATAATCCTCTTCGCTAACATAGTTCGCTTCTCCACCGACTTCAACAGCGCTGCCACCGGCGCAACGTTTTACAACGCTGTTGTGCCCGATGGGGTGACAGTGGACGGCATACCCGACGACGTCCCAGCGACCCCACCTAGTCCCTGGTGCCAACTGAGCACCAGCATGGGTACGATCATACAGGCTGCAGACAACAGTCCCATTGGCGGCACCCAGGTCAACTACTACGTGGATGACGCGACGACAGATACTGCAGATACCGGTGACATGAAGCACTATGCTGATGCGGGGATCTCTGCTACCAATCCCAATCGCTCCTTCACGTATACTTTCGCTTTCTACTTCCTTTCTGGGTCCCAGCCCAACATCGGTGATGTATATCAGGCTTACTTCATGCAGCCTCTGTTGGTTGCGGCCTCTCGGAAAGAGCTTTCAGTGACGCTAGAAGCAGTGCCCGAGAGCCTGACTGTGGGTGACAGCTCGACCCTCACTGCCACTGTTGACTACAGCGGCGTCCCCATCAGCGGAACGGCTGTTGCCTTCACCATCGTTTCGGGCCAGGGCGCCCTGACTCCCACCATCGCCACGACCGATGAGGCTGGCAAGGCGATGGCCTCTCTCAGTTCGCAGGTGGCTGACAGCGTGGTGGTCAAGGCCGCAACTGACTCTGTGGACTCCAACACGAAGACCGTCACTTTCGCACCTGGTGCGGTGACCACAGTGACACTGGAGGCGGCGCCCGATAGGCTGATTACGGGTCGAAGCTCAACTCTCACAGCTACGGTAGTTGATCAATACAGCAATCCCATCAGCGGCACGGATGTGACCTTCATCCTCGTTTCCGGCTCTGGTGTGATAACTCCCACTATCGCCAAGACCAATGAGGCCGGCAAGGCGATGGCCTCTCTCAGCTCCCAGGTGGAGGGCAATGTGGTAGTCAAGGCCACAGCCGATTCCGTAGAGTCCGACAGCAAGACTGTCATCTTCCTACGAGGCGTATACGTATATCTGCCTGTGATTTTCCGCTAGTCAAATCGTCCGTAGTCACGTGGTACGGTAGGCCATAGCCAGACCACAAGTCTACTGGACTATCAGACTACCAGATCACCGTATGCCACGACGTCTGTACGCGATCATCCAGAAGGAACTGGTGCAGACTCTGCGGGATCGGCGCACACTGCTGATCCAGCTCGTGATGCCCGTGTTCCTGCTCTTTCTGTTCGGCTATGCGGTCGAGATTCAGGTGGAGCATCAGGCGACGGTGGTGGTGGACATGAGCCGGGATCGTCTGTCGTACGCCTACGTAGATGCTATGGTCAACACCGGCTTCTTCGATGTGGTGGGCTATGCGGACAGTGAGGCAGCCGCTGTGCAGGCGATAGATGATGGCCGGGCGCGGGTGGCCATCGTCATCCCTCCGAACTTCGCGCCCCGCGTCGAGCGACGTGAGGCCCCCCAGGTGCTGGTGCTCATTGACGGGGCCGATGTCTTGGGTTCCCAATCGGCCCTTAACGCCACCATGACCACCGCTCAGCGCTTCGCCGCCGACGTGATTCTAGAGCAGGTCGAACGCAGCCCGCTGGCCAGCCAGGTTGACCGACTCCAACCTTTAGACGTCCGCTTCCGGGTGCTGTATAATCCCGACTTGAAGAGCATTGTCTTTATGGTCCCTGGGATGGTGGGCCTGATCCTGCAGCAGCAGACCCTGGTTCTCATCGCTTTCGCCATCGTGCGCGAGCGGGAGGTCGGCACCGTAGAACAGCTTCTGGTCACGCCCATCCGGCCGTGGGAACTGATGCTGGGCAAGATGATCCCCAACATCCTCATATCCTTCGTTAATATGAGCACTATCCTGGCCCTGGGACTGGTATGGTTCAAAGTGCCTTTCAACGGGGACATCTGGCTTTTCTTTGCGCTGGCCTTCCTGTTCGTCTTCTCTTCGCTGGGGCTGGGCGCGCTGGTCTCAACCCTGGCGACCTCCCAGAAGCAGGCCCAGCAGTTGGCCAACTTCATCATCTTACCGGCTATCATGCTCTCCGGCTATCTGTTCCCTCGGGAAGCCATGCCCCTGGTGGTTCAGTGGATGGGCAATTTCATCCCACTGACCTATTTCCTCAGGATCAGCCGGGGCATCATGACCAAAGGGGTGGGCCTGGCCTCGGTGCAGGACTCAGTGGTGGCGTTGGTGGTCTTCGGGCTGGTCGTGTTCGCCATCAGCGTGCGG
This sequence comes from uncultured Anaerolineae bacterium, assembly GCA_964390805.1. Taxonomy (GTDB): domain Bacteria; phylum Chloroflexota; class Anaerolineae; order VGOG01; family VGOG01; genus CAYMKL01. The sequence continues at coordinate 10,614 of CAYMKL010000106.1, forward strand.
ATGTTCAGAACGCAGCTTGACTGACGCCTCTCACCGGTCACGTCCCACGTTCTTTCTTGGAGGGAACATGGTGCTTGCGGACGCTGTAATCCGAACTGAAGGGTTGACCAAGACCTTTCGCACCCGGCAGGGGGGCGAGGTCGTGGCTGTAGACAGACTAGACCTGGTGGTGGCTCGGGGTGAGACCTTCGGGCTCATCGGACCCGACGGTGCGGGGAAGACGACTACGGTGCGCCTGTTGGCCGGCTTGCTCACGCCGACGCAGGGCCAGATCACTGTATTAGGCTACAATCCCCGCCGCCAGGGCCATGTGCTCAAGTCTCACATCGGTTATATGGCCCAGCAGTTTGGCCTGTACGGCGACCTGACGGTGATGGAGAACCTGCGCTTTTTCGCCAACGTGCACGGGGCCAGCCCTAAGGCCCGGGCCACGCGCATTCCCCAGTTGCTCGGCTTTGCCGGGCTGGAAGGCTTCGAGGGCCGCTTGGGCAGCCAACTCTCCGGCGGAATGAAGAAGAAGCTGGCTCTGGCCTGCATGCTGGTTCACGACCCTGAGGTGGTCTTTCTGGACGAGCCAACCCTGGGGGTGGACCCCGTCAGTCGGCGGGAGTTCTGGGACCTGCTGGCTGAACTGCGCACGAGGAGGGGGCTGACCATTTTCATGTGTACGCCCTACATGGACGAGGCCGAACGCTGCCATCGCGTCGGGTTGATCTATCATGGACGGTTGATAGCTCAGGGGACGCCGAGAGAGATAAAACGCCTGGTACCGGGCCAGCTTCTGGATTGCTGGCCCTCAGATTTTGAGCAAGCCAAGGCCCTGGTGCCCACCCTGCCAGGGGTGCTCGAGATGCAGACCCTGGGCGACCGCCTGCGTCTCTTCGTGGACGACGCGGCCCTCCGCGCGCCCCAGATCAAAGCGGCCTTGGTTGGACACAACATAGTGCTGACAGGCGACCTACGGGTGGTGCAGCCGCGCATGGAAGAAGCCTTCATCTCCCTGATGCAACGCCAAGCGTTCAACGCTTAGTGATCTACGACCATGGAATGGGCTATCGTCGTAAAGAACCTGACCAAGACGTTTCGTGTGGGCCATAAGTACGAAACGTTCACCGCTGTGGACCACATCAACTTTGAGGTGCAACGGGGGGAGATCTTCGGCTTCCTGGGGCCCAACGGTGCCGGCAAGACGACCACCATCCGCATGCTCCTAGGGTTGATGCGTCCCACCAGCGGCGAGGCTATTGTCCTGGGGCATCGCCTGCCCGATGAGGCAAGAGCCGTACATGCCCGCACGGGCTACATGTCACAACACTTCACCCTCTACAACGACCTTACAGCAGCAGAGAACATCCGCTTTTACGGCCAGGCCTACGGGCTCTCGGGCCAGGCTTTGCGCCGACGACAGGAGGATCTCAGCGCTATGGCCGGCCTGTCCGGGCGTGAGGATGAACTCACGGCCAACCTGTCGGGAGGCTGGCGTCAGCGTCTGGCCCTGGGGTGCGCCATCATCCACGATCCGGAGCTGGTCTTCCTGGACGAGCCTACGGCGGGGGTGGACCCCGGATCGCGGCGGGTGTTCTGGGAGCTGATCTATGGCTTGGCCCGGCAGGGCACCACAGTATTCGTAACCACTCACTACATGGACGAAGCGGAGCTGTGCCAGCGGCTGGCTTTCATTGACAGAGGCCGCATCGTGGCCATAGGCGTACTTGATGAACTGAAGGCCCGGCAGATGTGGGGGCATGTGCTGGAGCTGGAGTGCGACCAACCCGAGTTGGCTATGCGATTGCTGCGGTCGGCCCGAGCGGCTGGGACGATGGAGATCGGCGACCTGGGCTTCTACGGAGCACAGCTCCACGTGGTGGTGCCCGATGCGTCAACTGCTCTGGGGCCCATCCGCTGCCTGTTGACTGACGCAGGAGTTCAGGTCGACGCGGTGGAGTGGATTCCCCCCTCGCTCGAAGACGTGTTTATCGCTAGCATGGGACGGTCGTCCGTGCCCGTGGAGCAAATGGAGGAAAGTGAAGGCGAATGAGATACCGTGTCCTCGTGATCGTGTGCCTTCTGATCCTCGTGGTCGCAGCATGGCTGGCTGATGGGCAGCAGTTTCTCTCCATGGTCAGTAGCTACTTGAAGAACCAGGCACCGGCTTTGGTTACATCTGGTCAGGCAATCCCGGGAGGCCCTCTGACCGCATCGGGGTTCGTTGGGGCTGAGGAGATTCTGATAAGCACCGAGGTGTCCGGACACATTCAGGCGTTGTACGCAGACGAAGGAGATTCGGCATCGGCCGGTCAGGTGTTGGCCCAGCTCGACACGACCGTGCTTGATGTGCAGATCCAGCAGGCTGAAGCAGCACTACAGGGCGTGGAAGCGGAGCTGGCTGAAGTGAAAGCCGCTGCCAGCTCCCAGGAGATTGCAGTTGTGAAGGCTGCCGTGGCCATCGCTGAGGAAGGGGTCACATCTGCGGAGAAGGCTGTAGAGATGGCCCAGGGCAACGTGACTGCTGCTCAGGCCGCCCTGCAGGCCGCTCAGGCCGAACTGGCCAGGCTACGCGCGGGTCCCGACCCGTACGAGGTAACATTGGCCGAAATCGAGCTTGAAATAGCGCAGCAGCGGTTGCCCGTCCTCTGGGCGGTGAGGGATAGCACCGGCGGGTCGGAGCAACGAGGCGAAGTACCTCAGGGCAGCTACGAAGCTACCAAGGCCGCTGTGTCCGAGGCGGAGATCCACATCCGCATTCTCCAGTTGCGACTGGAAGACCTGAAAGCCGGCGCCCATCCGAAGGATCTGGAAGCGGCCCAGGCTGCTGTAGAGGCGGCGCAGGCGGGAGTAGACGCGGCTGAAGCCCTGGTGGTGAAGGCACAGCAGCAACTGGAAGCCGCTCGCGCCCGCCTACGCGAAGCCCAGGCCAGGTTAAGACTGGTGGAAGCAGGTGCTACGAGCGAGGAGATTGCGATGGCTCAGACACAGGTGAGCAATGCCCGTGCCGCGTTACAGATCCTCACGATTCAGCGCACCAAGATGACTCTGCGCGCCCCCCGGGCTGGGCTTGTTCTGGAGCGAACTATCAACATGGGCGAGATGGCGTTGTCCGGCAGCATCTTGTTCCGCTTGGCTAACCTGGATCGGGTTGAGCTCACCGTCTATGTGCCCGAGATTGAGCTGGGTCGAGTTCAGTTTGGGCAGACCGTTGCCGTCACTGTGGACTCCTTCCCCGAGCGAGTGTTTCAGGGACAGGTAGTGCACATTTCATCGCAGGCCGAGTTCACACCGCGCAACATCCAGACCAGTGAGCAAAGAGCAAGCCAGGTGTTCGCCGTCAAGATCGAACTTCCCAACTCTGACCACGCCCTGAAACCGGGGATGCCGGCAGATGCGGCCCTTGTTGAGCGTTAGAAGTTGAGGAGACAGACGATGAAACGTGTTGTTTTGGTGGGTCTTGTGGTGTTGGTCCTGCTCGGTGTTGTGTGGAAGGTTTGGGGGGATGTCCTGAGCCTGAAACTCACAGATTCGGGGATTATCCGATCCCTGACAGATGCGGTGATCAGCACTGAAGTGGGCCGGCGCATGGTGGGCCTGGATGGTGACGAGGGGGATGAGCTGGAAGTAAGAGGTTCGGGGGTTATACAGTCCCAGGCGGATGTAGTACTCAGCGCTGAATTGGGTGGGCGCGTGGTGGTCCTGGGCGCTGACGAGGGGGATGAGGTCGAAGCGGGCGCGGTGCTGGTGCGCCTGGACGAGGAACTGCTTCTGGCACAGATTGCACAGACACGCACTGTTGTTGAAGCGGCTGAGGCGAATCTGGCCCGTGTGAAAGCCGACGCCCGGGCTCCGGAAATCGAGGCAGCTCGGGCGGCAGTGAGTAGTGCCCAGGCGCAGGTCAATGCGGCCCAGGCAGCGGTGGATATAGCCAAGGCCAACCTCGAGGCTGGTGAGGCGCGCTATCGGATGGCACAGGCGCAGTTTGCCCGGTTAACGGCCGACCCCAGCGAGCGCCAACTGGAGATAGCCGAACAGCAGATTGAGTTGGCCAAGGTCCAGTTGTGGGCAGCCCAGGCTCAGCGGGACGCGACGAAAGCCGGTGTGGATATGCCGCTCTCGATTTCGTTCACTTTGGAGGATGTCGAGCTGGGACCTATCGTGATCGCCAACCCCGTTAGTCCCCAGCAATTCGACGTGCAGGCCGCTGAAGGGGTGATTCTGGGGGCGGAGACGGGCACCCGTGCGGCCCAGCTTCGGTACGACAGGTTGCAGGCAGGGGCTCGGGCTGAGGATTTGGCAACCGTGCAGGCGGTTGTTGCCCAATACCAGGCCGAGGTACAGATAGCTCAGGTGGCTCTGGAGCAGGCGCAACAGGGCGTCTCCGTGGCCGAAGCCCAGTTGCAGCAGGCCCAGGCCCAGTTGGACCTGGTCCTGGCAGGCCCCAGGCCGGGGAAGGTGGCCCTGGCGGAAGCGGAGGTGGCGCAAGCGCAAGCAGAGGTGGACATCCTGGAAGCGCAACGCGTGAAGCTATCTTTGCGCACGCCCATTGCTGGCTTGGTGACGGAGCGTGCAGTGCATGAAGGCGAGATAGTGGTAGCAGGGGCGCGGCTGTTTACCATATCCCGCCTTGATCCCGTGATTCTGACCATCTATGTCCCGGAGACACAGATTGGACGTGTCCGGGTTGGCCAGGCAGCCGATGTTTCCGTGGATATGTACCCAGGACAGACTTTCCGTGGTGAGGTAGTCCACATCGCTTCACGGGCGGAGTTCACTCCCCGAAACATTCAAACCGCTGAAGAGCGCGCGACGACGGTGTTTGCGGTGCGCATCAAGTTCCCCAATCCAGAACACTTCTTGAAACCTGGCATGCCCGCAGATGCCACACTCCACTGAAGTGGACTGCAGCCCCCCTGAAGAAAGTCGCGCAGCAGCCCATATCTTCCTGGGATATTCTGCACCGGCTCATATCTAGCGTGCTGAGATCGACATCACATGGACTGACTGAACACAATCGGGGGTGTCCAGTCCCATGAAGTCGTATCACCCTCACTTGACTTCACCCAACATCTGTAGAGGGGGGCGGAGGCAACGTTTTTTTGACAAACCATTTCGATCATGATATAATGAGAATGTAGAGGCATGTCGAGAACACAAGCGGACGCCAGAAGTAGTTTGGTGGAAGGAGGTGGTGCAGAGGTCCGAAACGGGGTTGGCAATCACGGCATAGATCCAATATGGGGCCGCTATGGGGGTGTAGCGTCTCTACCGGAGGGGTACCTATTTCTGTACAGCACACTATCAACACGAAAGGAGGTTGAGCGATGTTAAAGAAGCGATGGTGGGGGAAGATGCTTCCCCGAAGAATGGCGTTGCTACTGTTGCTCATGGTGAGCGCTGTGTTCCTTACCGGCTGCCTGTACGTTTTCAACTACGTGGGGTGCAGGGTAACTCTTCATTTTCCAGCCTCTACCAATTGCGGAACCGTGACCATCGCAAACGGAGGGACGACACAATGTATCTTCCCTAGCCCGGGCAGGTATTCTTGGACTGCCGACCGCAGCAGTTGTTGTGGGTCAGGGTCAGGGACAGTAGACGTCCCCGGATGGATACTCTTCACATGCGGGCAGGATCAACTGCAAATCGAATCTGGAACCTCGCAGGATGTGGAGGAGCACCCCGCGCTGCTAACAATCGGATTCTGAGATCGGCCGTTGCTTAGACCAGGTAGTGACGTGTGCGTGCAGTCCCCCAATGCGGCCCCGACGACCAACGCTCAGGGTATGAGACTGGTCCACACTCTGAGCGTTGCATTTCGTCTTCTCGTCCAACCAGAGGCTGTACGATGTGTAGTTGGGGGAACGAAACTTGTCTGCGAAGCTGAAATCGAGCCTGGTCATCGTACTGGTTACTCTTCGCCTCGACACCGACTTGGGTGATGAGGTTGCCTATGATGGTGTTGAAGGGGTGATAATAGATGCCAATCAGAGCCTGGTAATCTGCGCTTTCCGGGGTCCAACCCAGCAGGCCAGACAGGGCCTCGTCGAGCGTTGGCCGAAGCTGTATCCCACCTATGACCTGGAAGTGGATCGGGTTAACAGAGTTGTCGTCACCATCGAGGGGCAGGCTCTGGAATGAAGCCTGATCACCTGACGCTAGACTCAGACCATCGCTACAACGGGGAAGTTACATGAGGCGGTCCGTTGTAATACTGATAATCTGCTTAATTCTGCTGTGTCTCACGAGCTCATTCATAGTCGGGGCCCATGAGAAAGCTATCCTTGTGATGGTCAACGCAGCCACGCGTGAACAAAGGACAGAGGTTGCCAATGTGGGGGTTGCCATCGAGGAGGTCCGAAGCGCCTACGTGCTGGGCTATGCCCTCCCCAGCGAGATAGCCCAACTCCAAGCCATGGGCTACGTCGTCGAACCCATCTATCGGGCGTCAGATTTTCCCCGCCAGGATGCTGACTATCACAACTACGACGAGATGATGGCGGAGCTGAATCAGACGGCCACGGACCACGCAGATATTGTGGATCTGTTCAGCATCGGCCAAACCTGGGAAGGAAGAGAGCTCTGGACGGTCAAGATCAGTGACAACCCCAAAGTTGACGAAGACGAGACAGAGGTGCTGTACATAGGCCATCAACACGCTCGGGAGCATCTGACCGTGGAGATGACGTTGTTCATCGTTAACTACCTGACCAATAGCTATGGAATATCTGATCGGGCCACGAATCTTGTCAACAGCCGAGAAATCTATGTCGTAGTCGATGCGAACCCAGATGGTGGGGAATATGACATTGCTACTGGCGCCTACCGATACTGGCGCAAGAACCGCCGTGACAACCGTTATGGCACCTATGGCGTCGATCTCAACAGGAATTGGGGCTACATGTTCGACCGTGGAGGTGCTAGCGATAACCCGGCCAGTGATACCTACCATGGCCCCTATGCCTTCTCGGAGCCAGAAACACGGGCTATCCGCGACTTTGTGGCCAACCATCCAGACATAACGGTATCGCTCGATTTTCACACCTACGGCGAACTGGTGTTATGGCCCTACGGCTACACATTTGCCGACGTCCCGCCGGACATGAACGCAACGGATCACCAGGTTTTTGTCATCATGGGGCAGGGTATGGCCTCAACCAATGGCTATACCCCCATGCAGGCCAGTGACCTGTACATAGCCAGTGGCACCTGTGTCGACTGGATGTACGGAGTACATGGCATCTTTGCTTTCACTTTCGAGATGTATCCCGAGACCTCGCCGCCGGGTTTCTATCCTGACGATGAGGTCATTCCCAGGGAGATGCTTCGCAACCTCGAAGCGGTTTTGTTCAGCGCTGAGGTGGCGGATGACCCCTACCAAGTGGTGGGCCAGCCCATGCTGCAAGCCGATCCCAAGACCCTGTTCTTCACAGCCGTAGAAGGGGCTCCACCTCCTCAATCCCAAAACATCGCGATCACCAACATGGGCGCTGGCACGGTGGATTGGACAGCCACCACCGGTGTTTCCTGGATAAGCATGCGCCCCAACTCAGGCACGACGCCCTCAACAATGGCCGTGTGGGTGGACATCACCGATCTGTCCCCGAACACATATACAGGTACGATCACCGTCACTGCGGCGACGCCAGGCACATTGGCCAGCCCTCAGACGATCGAGGTTACGCTTGCCGTGGTACGGTGCCAGGCAACCGTCGCTCTTGAGGGAGAGGCATCGGCAGAAGATGATCTGGCCACGCTGAGACGGCTGCGGGACGAGGTTCTGGTTGCAAGCTCCATGGGCAGCCAATACACGGAACTCTACTACAAACACTCATCTGAGGTCGTCAAGATCCTGTTAATGGATAAGCGGCTTAGGTTGCGGACTGCAAAAGTTATCCAGGAGCTAATGCCCGGCATCCGAGCACTCCTACACGAGCCCGGTGGGCATGAAGTGGTCCTCACCCGAAGGCTGTCAAGAGAAATCGACAGCCTGTTGGAAGCTCTCGCCAACAAGGCCGGCCCAGAGTTGCGGCATGTGATCAAGGGGATTCGTGATGAACTCAGAAGTTGGCAGGGCAAGACATTGCCGCAAATATGGGCCGAAGTAGGATAGATGGGACGCGGGCACTGAGCCTTCTTGGCTGCTGCGGTGCTCGCGTTGCACGCTAATTGGTCGGTCTGATACTATCAAGGGATGAAAGGAGAAGTCCACAATGACGAAGAGAAGCAACAAGGTACTATCCGTGTGTCTGGCTGTACTGGCCTGCGCCCTTTTGACCCTTGTTACGGGATGTGGCCACTTTTGCCGTAGCCCTGAGGATTGTGACGGAGCGCCCTGTCATAGGCCGGGCTGTCCGACCCCGCCAATAGGCATCTGCGGGGACGAACCGCTTTTTTGTATCCAGATTTGGGATCCTGTCTGCGGTTGTGATGGCTTCACCTACAGCAATGCCTGCTTTGCCGGCGCCGCTGGTGTTTGGGTCGCCTGCGACGGGGAATGTCCCTGTCCATAGTGCAGGACTTAGACAGTTGGTGCATGAAGGTCAAAACAGTGTGGCAGAGCGGGACGTGATAGATCCAACCGACGATTCCCTGGTAGGTGCTAACGTGAAAGTCCTTGGGGCCTATGTCCTGTTTGCCCTCCCGATGGAGAACCTCACATGACCAGCGAAGATCCCAAGCCTTGACAATGTTGATGTATGTCCAGGAGGGGTCTGGGCAGACCAAAACCTTTTCTCCCTTCTTCCTTCTTGCACATCCTCATCGTTATGACAAGGCAAGGTGTAGGGCCTGGAGGCCCAGGGCCGAGGAGGCTGCGTACGCGGCCGGCGATGTCGTAGAGCGACTGGATGGAGAGCGCCGCTTGACAATTCGTCAGAGTGATGATAGACTTCATTTGAACGATGCCAGTCTTTGGAATACTATCAATCCGAATTAAGGAGGGTATTATGAGCGGCAGAAAGAACATGAGAATAGCAGCGATATTGATAACGGCGATCATGATGTTATCAGTCTTCGCTATGGCAGCGGTGGGAGCGGGCAATGGCGATCATGAGCTGGAGACTAGGTTAAGAGCCATCCGGAGGGCAATAGGGGAGAAGGGTGCTCGGTGGGAGGCGGGTGAAACTTCGCTCTCTACGCTTTCCGATGAAGATTTTAGGAGGATGTTGGGAGCAAAGCCTGTGCTTCCCGAGGAGGCAGAGGAGGAAGCCCAGAAAGCACAGGAGGGCCAACCGAGCCAAATTGACTGGCGGAATAAGGACGGAAAGGATTGGACAACGCCCATCAGGGATCAGGGGCCGTGTGGAAGCTGCGTGGCATTTGGAACTCTGGGCGCTTTCGAATCGCTGCTAGATATCTGGCAGGACAATCCCGACTACAATTGGGATGGCTCGGAAGCACACCTCTTTTGGTGTGGAGGCGGAACATGCGAGGAGGGATGGACCCTACCAGAAGCTGTGGGCTATCTGATGATCAACGGAGTCCCTGATGAAGCATGTTGGCCCTACCCATCCACTTCCTACGATTGGCCGTGCGGGACCACCTGTCCGGATTGGCGAGAGAGAGCAAGAAGGATTTCGGACTCGTCTGCAGTTTGGGGTGGCTCTTTGATGAAGACCCATTTGCTTGATGGTCCAATACTAGCTTCTTTCGATGTCTACGAGGATTTCAGGGATTACACCGGGGGAATCTACGAGCACGTCTGGGGAGGCTATTTGGGCGGTCACGCGGTCGCCATAGTTGGATACAACGATGTGGAAGACTATTGGATTGTCAAGAATAGCTGGGGCACAGGCTGGGGCGAGACCGGGTGGTTCAAGATAAGATATGGAGAGTGTAATATCGATAGTTACCTGTCGTATGCTATGACGGTGTGCCCCGCAACCGCCACCTTGGAGGGAGAATCCAAGGAGAGCGACCTCGATCTTCTGAGGAGGTTCAGGGATGAGGTCCTGTCCACCAGCCCCATGGGTAGGAAATATGCAAGGCTCTACTACAAGTACGCCCCCGAGCTCACTTGGCTCCTTCTCTCGGATGTGGAGCTCAGGGCGCGAAGCAGGGAGATGCTGGAGAGACTCATGCCCGGCTTCCGGGGGCTTTTGCACGGAGGCGTTAGGCAGGAGATGGTCCTCACTGAGGAGATGGTGGAGGAGATCGAGGCCCTGCTAAGCGATTTCGCTGTGAAGGCCAGCCCAGGGCTGCAGGCTGTGGTCAAGGAGATGGAAGGGCATCTCGTAGACTTCGAGGGCAAGACACTTGAGGACATAAGATTGCTCACTTCAACCGAAGCCGAACGTTGGCCCCGACCAGGCTGGAGGAGTGAGCGCTAGGCTGGCTACACCTGTGGTTCGAATCAGTCTGCGGTGCAATGTTTGAGGAAACCCCGAGGGTGAGAATAGTCCTTGGGGCTTTCTTCTTGGCCGTTAAAGGGGAAAAGTGATACAAAGCGCGCATTTTGCCAAAGTGCTATCTCTATTTGTTACAACATCAACTCTGGGCTTGAAGTTGCATTTAAATCAAGCATGGGTTATAATGTTATACGCGGGGCAGGGTTTCGTCTGCCAGGAGGCGAGCCAGTGAGCGTAGCCAGGGAAAACGACCTGGTGCTCTTGATGAGCAGGGATAGAAAGAGCTTTATCGTGCGCCTGGAGTCAGGTGTCGAGCTGCAAACTCACAGGGGAGTGATAAGGCACGACGATCTCATTGACCAAGCTCTGGGCCGGGAAGTGCAGTCTCACCTGGGCTATCCCTTCCTCGTCCTGGAGCCCTCCACTCATGACCTGATCTTAGACCTCAAACGCACTACTCAGATCATGTACCCCAAGGACATCGGCTATCTCTTGTTGAAGATGAATATCGGGCCTGGTAGCAGGGTGGTGGAGGCCGGCACCGGCAGCGGCGGTCTCACCCTGGCCCTGGCCCGGGCGGTGATGCCCACAGGACGGGTCCACTCCTACGAGGTGAGGCCCGACGTACTGAGTTTGGCCACCAAGAACCTGGAGAAGTTGGGCCTGCTCCCCTTTGTGGAGCTGAAGGAGCGGGACATCGCGGAAGGGTTCGATGAGGTGGATGCCGATGCCCTCTTTCTTGACCTGCGCTCGCCCTGGGAGTATCTGGCCCAGGCGTACGCGGCTCTCCAGAGCGGTGGTTTCTTTGGCGCCACTCTGCCTACGACCAACCAGGTGGTGCGCTTGATCAGGGCCCTACCAGAGCACGGGTTCTTTGCCGTCGAGGTCGAAGAGATGCTGCTGCGCCCCTACAAGGCCGTCCCTGGCCGCCTGCGGCCTATGGATCGGATGGTGGCCCACACGGGCTATCTCATCTTTGCCCGCAAGATAGAACGGGAGACTGATACTTCGGTTGCCCCTGAAGACGGCAGCTTGTCAACAAACGATTGATCAAAAAGGAGAAAGAGACAGATATGGGTAAGGTTAGACGATTGGTGCTGGATGTTTTGAAGCCTCTTGAGCCTACTATCATTGAGCTAGCACAGCAGTTGAGCGAGCTCTCAGGGGTGGAAGCGGTCAACATCAGCATCTTCGAGATTGACCGTAGGGTGGAGAACGCCAAGATCACCATTGAGGGAGCCGATATCATCTACGAGAGCGTAGTGGAGACGATCCAGGAGAATGGCGGCACGCTGCACTCCATTGACGAGGTGGTGGCGGGTAAGATCATCATCGAGGATGCAGTGACACCGCAGGACTGAAAGCGTAGATGGGGTTTTTTGCTCGCAAGCTACACGAGCTTAGAGAATACGACGACATCGCTAGCATAAGCGAGATTGCGCGGCGTTACTTCGCCATGAACGCTTTTGATGGAGTGCTAACTATCATCGGTGTCCTGATGGGTAGCTACACGGCTCGCGTGCGCGACCCGACCGTTGTCATCGTCACGGGCTTTTCCACCAGCATCGCCATGGGGGTCTCTGGCCTGTGGGGGGCTTACATGACGGAGTCCGCCGAGCGGAAGAGGGACCTGAGCGATCTGGAGAACCACACTTTGACGGACCTCAGCAATACCAAGATCGGCCGGGCCTCGCGAGTGGCGGTGGTCGTGGTGGCTCTGGTAGACGGCCTGGCCCCGTTCCTGGCGGCGCTGGTGGTGCTTCTGCCATTCTTCTTCAGTGGCCTGCTGGCCGACGTCGTCTTCAGCTACTACGCCTCTTTGGGCATGGCTCTGGCGGTGCTTTTCGCTCTAGGAGCTTTCCTGGGGAAGGTGTCCAAGGAGAATCTGATCATCTCGGGCGTGAAGATGATAGGGGCGGGGCTGGTCTCCATTTTGTTGAGCTACTTCTTGGGTGCTGAATAAACAGTGCTGGGAGGGGAAGATGCCATTTCCGCCGCGCAGAAGACCCAGGCCCCGTCAGATGTTGGCGAGAGCCAATCGTCTTTTCGATCGGGGCGAATTCGCCGAGGCAGCGTCCATATTCGACCGATTGGCCAGGGGCGCCGCCGAGCGGGGGATGTTGAACCGGGCTGGGGACCTTTACCTGCAATCGGCGCGCTGTCATCTGGAGATGGGGAAAGCCGCCCCGGCCGTTGAGCAGGGGAAGCAAGCTCTGCGCCTCTTTGGCCGGGCGGGCCTGTTTGGCAAGATCGAGCAGCTCATGCCCAGGATGGTGGAGGCTTTGCAGGAAAAGGGCTACCAGGCCGAGGCGGAAGCTCTGCGGCAAGAAGTGGAGGCGCGCCTGGCTGACGTTCCGCCTGAGCGACGGGTGCCGCCTGGAGCACGCCGCGCCGGATGGCCCCCCACTGCCAGGCCTGCCCTGAGAGGAGTCGAAGGGCCGGCGATGACGCGCCGGGAGTTGCCTGCCAAGTGTTCGGCCTGCGGCGCGCCCGTCAAGCCCGACGATGTCACCTGGCTCGACCCCCAAACCGCCGAATGCCCCTATTGTGGCTCGGTTCTAAAAGCAATACCCGTGAATGAATGCTCGTTAGGTGATTACCGAGATGGTGTTGACATCT